>DATARR010000106.1:0-44737 GCA_036264085.1 Thermoanaerobaculia bacterium
CTCGATAGTTTCCTTGCTCGGCTGCGCGAAGCCACTTCAAGTTCCTCGATTCAGGAGCGGCAACGTGTTGTCCGCCTTTTGGTCAAAGAGGTTCAGTTCGACTTGGAGCGGGTGGTGATCCGGCACTGCATTCCACTACCCCGGTCCGAAGGGACGCCCGGCTATCTTTTGCGTGGGGGGCGTCCTCTCCCCGATCCCCTGCTGGGCGCACCTGCCGCCGGAGCTCTACCGAGCCCACATCCAGGCCCTGGTGGATTCCGTCATCGCCGATCCGCGCTGGCGCGGAGCGAAACGGGGACGGCCAAGCGAGGGTGTGGACTCGATCCGCTCGTGGGATCCTCAGTATCGCGCGCAAAGCTCTCCAACTGCCCCTTCTCCTCCGATGAAAGCCGAATCTCAGGCGCGACTCGCATCCTCAAGCCCTCCTACTGGATTCTACGGGCGAGACGCGCTTACGGTTCACCAAATCAGACGCACTACACTAGGAGCCTGGAGCCTATTCCCCCTGGCTTGGCGCGAGGCACCTATCTCGGCTACTACGAAGCCAAGCTGCTACACTTAGCGCTTGAGGTCGAGGGCATACTTGAAGTAAACGAGCGCGCCGAACTTTGAGGCTGGCTCAGCTCCTACGGGGGACGCATGCGCATGACGCCAGTTAAGGTCTTCATCAGCTACAGCCACGACTCCGAGGCCCATAGACAATTGGTCCTCGCTCTTGCTACCAGGCTTCGCGGCGACGGAGTTGACGCCTGGATTGACCGCTATATCGTCGCACCCTCCGAGGGTTGGCCGCGCTGGATGCAGACCCAAATCGAAAAGTCCGATTTCCTGCTGCTGATCTGCACTGCCACCTACGCTCGCCGCTTCTCGGGGAATGAGGTCGAAGGTGTCGGCAAGGGTGCGACGTTTGAGGGTCTACTCGCAGAACAGATCCTCTACGAGGCCGGTGCACGAAACGGCAAGATTATTGCCCTGCTGCCGGATCGAGAGCCGGAAGCATCGATACCTCTTCCGTTGAGGCCGTTTACGCGCTATCGCGTCCCGTCTCAGTACGAGGATCTCTATGGCCAGCTGACCGGGCAGCCGGAGGTGACGCCTCCGCCGTTGGGACAACAGAGGTCCCGCGGTACCCGATCCGCTGGGCTTGTGGGTCCACTCGACCCACGATCAAATGGCGCTCGGTGGATCGGTCTGCGCATACTAATAATCGACGATAAGGCGCATGGATATGATTCCCTGAACACGGTGTGTAACGGCTTCGGAGGCGCCATTTTGGTGGATCGTGCGGATGGGCTCGCTGCAGGGCTGGAGCTACTCTCGCAGCATCGCTATGACCTCGCTGTCGTTGACCTTATGCCATTTACCGAAGCCTCTTCACCCCAGGGTGTGTACGAACGCGGTCTTGACCTTCTCGCGGCAGTTAGGGCGAGACCTCTAAACCGTGACTGTGCGGTAATCCTCCTCACAAGCCATCTCTCGACCCAGGGTCAAACCTGGGCGCCGCAGTGCACAGCTTTCCGATTCATGTTCAAGGCTGAACTCGACGAAAACGCTCTCGTTATGGCAGCTCGCGCCGCAATCATAGCCGCCCGCCGGGAGAGAGCCCAACGGGCAGCGAGACGTCCTCAGCTCTCGATCGCCTTTGATCCCGAAGGGCACCTGGTGGTGGCCTTGTCAAACTCGGAAACGCAGACCTTTTATCGGGCCACACCCGAGTCTGACACGGCGTGGCTTTCCTGGGCGAATCGGGCATCGCAGCTCGGGCCTGGTGTGGACAGCGACACCCTCGATACCTGGGGGCGGGAGATGCACGACATAGGACGTGTTCTCTGGCAGCTAATAACCCAAGACGAATCCATCCTCGCCGCCTTGCTGGCCGTGGATGCGTCGTCCGATCCGCCCACCAGACCAGCGCTGCGTTGTGAGGGCCCAATCGCTGCGCTGTGCATTCCGTTCGAACTTCTGCGCTCTGAGACAGAGTACTTCGCTCAGCGGCACGAGATCGCCAGACAACTGGCGCTACCGACCTCTGCTGCCAAGTTCCCAGAGAGTTTTGCCGAACTAATGGCGCGGCTTCATAAGAATGAAGAGCCTCTGCGGGTTGTGCTCGCCGCCGGGAGCAAGGCCGGTGGCGAGCAAGAGCTCGATCAGGTCGCTGATCTTTTCGAGGAGGATCTCGGGCAACTCGGAGTTGCCTATGAGATCAAGCGCCTGTATGGCAGCCGCAGTGTGGAGCGAGCACTGCTGGAGCAGCGACCTCACATCCTTCACTACTCCGAGCCTCAAAGCGGCCTGCTGCGCCTCCCCGACCAATGCGGCCTGCGCCTCGTGTTCTTGAGCCACTATCCGTGGACTCCTGACAGTGCGGGATGGCTATTGACTTTTGAGCGGCTCGCGAGCAAGGGAATCCCCATTATCCTTGGTAACCGCTGGCCTATGTCCAGGCCGATGGCGCAGCTTTTCGCCTCTGTATTCTACCGCGCTCTGTGGCGAACACTGTCAGCCGGAGAGGCCACACTCGAAGCGAGGCGCGTCTGTCGTGACGCTGTGCTCAGCCCGAACGATCTCGGCTGGGCTTCACCAGTCCTGCTGCTGCAAGGAGGGGCAACCCAAAGCGAATGGCCGGTTGTGCCGTCCGCATCGCCACAAGGAAGTGCGACCCTAGGCGATTCGCAGGTCAAACGACCTGGGAACTCAATGAATCAGAGCGAGCCTGGTGCTGCCAATAGTCAGGAACTTCGTCAAGCGGGACTCTCTGGAGAAAGTGGCGGAATAGAGGACCAAGGCATCCTCGTCGTAGGGGGAGAGGAGGTTCGCGAGGCGCTCTCAGGCCGCGAATCGGAGGTGCTGGCGGCCGTGCGTCGAGCCTATCTTGCGCATGCGACAGGTCAGAGTTCCCTCCCGTACTCTACCTTCTTGCGGTTCCCTGGCGACAACCTTAACCGCATCATTGCCTTGCCGGCCTATCTCGGCCAGGGCTTCGATGTCGCTGGGCTCAAATGGATAGCTTCGTTTCCAGCTAATATCAAGCAGGGCTTGGCTCGCGCTTCTGCGGTCCTGATCCTCAATTCTGCGTCGACCGGTTTGCCGGAGGCGATCCTCGAAGGATCATTGATCAGCAGCGCGCGCACCGGCGCAAGCGCCGCCGCTGCAGCTGATGCGCTACTTGCGGGTGACCGGCCTGAGTGCATAGGACTAATCGGCACAGGTCTCATCAATCTTGAGATCGCCCGATTCTTACGTGTGGTGCTTGCCGACACTGTGCAATTCCTCGTCTACGACCTAGATGCGGACCGCGCCTTTGGAGCCACCATGGCGCTGCGTAGTCTGGGCGCCGCGACTGGTGCGGAGATAGAGGTTCATGTAGCACAGAACCTCGAGGAGGTCTTGCGCCGGTGCCGCCTAGTCTCGTTCGCCACGACAGCGGTCCGACCCTATGTAGACGACCTCTCCATTTGCCTGCCAGGCACCGTCATCCTGCATATATCTCTGCGCGATCTCACACCGCGGGCAATTCTCGCGGCCGACAATGTTGTCGACGACCCCGACCACGTCTGTCGAGCCCAGACCTCGATCCATCTTGCCGAGCAGATGACAGGGTCCCGCGCTCATATCCGGTGCACACTGGCCGACATTCTGCAAGGCAGGGCAGCACCCCGCGCAGATGCTAGGGGAGTTGCAGTGTTCAGTGCGTTTGGCCTTGGTATACTCGACTTGGCAGTAGCCAAGACAGTGCGCGATTTCATACTCTCCAGCGGCAAGAGCACGGTGCTCCGCTCTTTCTTGCCTCGTACCGAGTTGTAAGGCAGAGCGCGTGAGCGCCGCACGATCAGGTTCTGGGAAATGAATGCGGGATAGCGGGAAGCATCCCACAAGGCAGTCTCCCTGGCCTACCGCGCTTGCGCATCAGAACATCGCCGGACGGATGATCTGATTCGAGTTGCAGCTGACGTCATCCGAGTTGCGGATCACCTCATCCGCGGATTGAGTGACCGCATTCGCGGGGCGAGTGACCTGCCCCGGGTTGCAGGCCATCTCATCCAGTTGCAGGTCACCCCATTCGCGAAGTGACTGACCTGATCCGAGTTGCGAATGACTTGATTCGCGAGTTCAGTGCCTCGCTACTTGAGCACGGCAGGGTTCATCCAGTGACGGCGGGCGTCGTCTCGGAGGCGGGAGAACAGAGGGCCCAGCCCGCGGGCGATCTCGACGCTGAGCTCGGAGCTCTGACTCTCCGCCCAATGACCGACTGGCTGTTCGCGAACCTCCCAACACAGGTGCGCGTCCTCTGGAAGAGAGACCTGAGACTGACCTCCACACCTGCGCCGGTCACGAGCTTGCCACCAAGCTCGTAACCTGCGACAATGCCGCCCGTTCCTTACAGGAGCGCCAAGGCGAGGGGCGGTGATGGACCACGATAACGGCTACAAGGCTCTGTTCTCCCATCCGGAGATGGTGGCGGACCTGATCCGCGGCTTCGTCCATGAGGACTGGGTGCGGGACCTCGACTTCTCCACCCTGGAGAGAGTCGAGGGACGCTTCGTTACTCGCCGCCTCCAGCGCCGGGAGAGCGACGTCGTCTGGCGGCTGCGCTGGGGAGGGGACCGCTGGCTCTACGTCTACCTGCTGCTGGAGTTCCAGTCCACCGTCGATCCCTTCATGGCCTTGCGGATGATGGTCTACGTGGGCCTGCTCTATCAGCACCTCCTCCGACAGAAGCTGATCTCCAGGGGGGAGAAGCTGCCACCGGTCCTGCCCCTGCTTCTCTATAATGGAGTCGCGCCCTGGAACGCCCTCCGGGATATTGCCGAGCTGATCGAGCAGGTGCCGGGCGGTCTGGAGCGCTACCGGCCGCGGATGGGCTACTGCCTGCTGGATGAGAGGCGGATCGCGACCGGGGAGCTGGAGCCGCTGCGCAACCTGGCGGCGGCCCTGTTCCGGCTGGAGCAGAGCAGCGGGCCCGTTGAGATCGCGCGAGTCGTGGACGCCCTGCTCGGGTGGTTGCAGGCCCCAGAGCAGTCTGAGCTGAAGAGCACGTTCTCTGCCTGGGTGTCTCAACTGCTCTCCAGGAGCCCGGGATCGCAGATTGGCGTGGTCACAAAACTAGAGGAGGTCAAGTCGATGCTGGCCGAACGCGTCAAGGAATGGCCGAAAGAGTGGAAGGAGGAGGGGCTCAAAGAGGGGCTTGCCAAGGTGCGCACCGCCTTGATCCAGGAATTGGAGAAGCACTTCGGGCCTCTTCCACCAGAAGCCCGGCAGAGCGTGGAGTCGCTCGATACAGCCGAGAAGATCGTGGCATTAAGCATCGCGTCCGCGACGGCCCCGTCCCTGGCGGCTTTGGGGCTGGGCTGAGGTCTTTGCCACGCCGGCACCATGAGGCGTAGAGCTAGCGAGGGGTGCTCTGCTCCCGCCCCTCGCCGTTGCGACCTCGCAAAACGCCGTTGGGTTGCCGCCAGACGCCAATCGCGATCCACAGGTTGCCGAGGAAGGTCGCGACGGCGAAGACCACCAGCGGTGAGTCGTTCCCCAGCAGCCCCGGCCACAGCGCCACGGCTCCCCCCACCTGGTAGATCAGGCCGCAGATGCGAAAGGGCTCGAAGGCGAAGCCGCCCAGCATGTAGAAGGAGTGGCCGAGCAGGAGGAGCCAGAGGCCGGGGAGGACCCAGGCGAGGTCCTGCCAGATCAGCACCGCGGAGAGCACGAGGGCGGCGATCGAGAGGTTGCCCTGGAGGCGCAGCACCCAGGCGGCGAGCGTGCTCCTTCCCGACTGCTGCCCACGGCGAATGGCCACGATCTCGACCGCGCCGCCGAGCAGGATCACGGCCGACCAGGTGAAGAGGACTCCCGAGAAGCCGAAGCGGTGCAGGGCCATGGGAGTGGCCAGCGCCGCCGCCGGGAGGAGGACGGCCCAGCCGAGCCACGGCCACGGGGAGCGGAGGAACGGCCGGCTGGCGGCCCGGAAGTGCTCGCGGACCGGCTCGAGGTCGTCGACGCCGGTCCGGGTGGGAGCGAAGAGCGGGTCGTACTCGGTCGTCTCAGTGTCTCGCGCTTCCCGCGCCGTGCCTGGCGGCGAGATGCAGTTGGATCTGGGCGCTCTTCACCGCCCGCTGGCGGCCGGCGAAGGCGGCGTCGCTCACCATGGGCAGCTTGCGCGCCTCGGCCAGGGCCCGCTCGACGGCGGCGGCATCGATCTCCTCGATCCGTTTGGCCTGCTCGGTCAGGAGCGTCAGCTTGTTGTCGACCATCTGGGCGAAACCGCCGTCGACGAACAGCCGCTGGTTCCCCTCCGGCGACTCCACCCGCAGCTCGCCGGCGCCCATCTTGAAGAGCAGGGGCGCGCGGTCGTGGAGGATGCCGACTTCGCCGTCCCAGGCCGGGAAGGCGACGAAGGTCGCTTCGGTCTCCAGGACCGCCCGCTCCGGAGTGATCACGCTGCAGTGGAAGGTGTCTTTCGCCATGGCCGGTCGTCCCTGGGCTAGCCCTTGGCCAGCCGCTCCGCCTGGGCCGCCGCTTCTTCGATGGTGCCGACGTACATGAAGGCCTGGTCGGGGAGGTGGTCCCATTTGCCGTCGCACAGCTCGTCGAAGGAGCGGATGGTGTCCGCCCGCGAGCAGTAGACGCCGGGGAAGCCGGTGAACTGCTCGGCGACGTAGAACGGCTGCGAGAGGAAACGCTCGATCTTGCGCGCCCGGCGGACGATGACCTTGTCCTCCTCCGACAGCTCGTCGACGCCGAGGATGGCGATGATGTCCTGGAGGTCCTTGTAGCGCTGGAGGATCTGCTGCACCCGGCGGGCCACCCGGTAGTGGTCCTCGCCGATGAACTCGGGTGCGATGATGCGGCTGCTGGACGCCAGCGGATCGACCGCGGGGTAGATGCCCTTCTCGGAGATGCTGCGCTCGAGGTTCACGGTGCTGTCGAGGTGGGTGAAGGCGGTGGCCGGCGCCGGGTCGGTGTAGTCGTCGGCTGGGACGTAGATCGCCTGGATCGAGGTCACGGCGCCGTGGCTGGTCGAGGTGATGCGCTCCTGGAGCTCGCCCATCTCGGTGCCCAGGGTCGGCTGATAGCCCACGGCCGAGGGCATGCGGCCGAGGAGCGCCGAGACCTCGGAGCCCGCCTGCGAGAAGCGGAAGATGTTGTCGATGAAGAGCAGGGTGTCGACGCCCGTCTGGTCGCGGAAGTACTCGGCCATGGTGAGCGCCGAGAGGGCGACGCGCAGGCGGGCGCCGGGGGGCTCGTTCATCTGGCCGAAGACCATGACGGTCTGGTCGATGACGCTCTTGCCGGTGTCGCCGATCTTCGCCTCCTGCATCTCCAGCCAGAGGTCGTTGCCCTCGCGGGTGCGCTCGCCGACGCCGGCGAAGCAGGAGTAGCCGCTGTGGAAGCGGGCGAGACGGGCGATCAGCTCCTGGATGATGACCGTCTTGCCCACGCCGGCGCCGCCGAAGAGGCCGGCCTTGCCGCCGCGGACGAGCGGGCAGAGCAGGTCGATGACCTTGATGCCGGTCTCGAACAGCTCGGTCTTCGAAGAGAGGTCGTCGAACTCCGGCGGCTCGTGGTGGATGGGCCGCCGCTCGTGGGTGGCCGCCGGTCCGAGGCCGTCGATGGTCTCGCCCACCATGTTGAACACCCGGCCCAGGGTCTCGACGCCGACCGGCACGGTGATGGGCGCGCCGGTGTCGAGGATGTCGACGCCGCGCTGCAGCCCGTCGGTCGAGCCGAGAGCGACGGCGCGCACGCGGCCGCCGCCGAGATGCTGCGCCACCTCGCACCACAGGGTGTCGGTCGAGGTCTTGCCGAGCACCGTCCGCGGCACCTCGACGCGCAGGGCGTTGTAGATGCCGGGCAGCCGGTCCTCGGAGAAATGGGCGTCCAGGGTCGAGCCGATGACCTGGGTGACTTTACCGGTATTGCTGTTTTCCATGATGACTCCGAATATCTGAAGGAAGCCGAAGAAAGATTTAGCTCAGCGCGTTCGCTCCGCCGACGATGTCGAGCAGCTCCATGGTGATCTGCGTCTGCCGCGCGCGGTTGTACTCTCGCGTCAGCGCCTTGATCATGTCGGCCGCAGCGTCCGTGGCCGCCTTCATGGCCACCATGCGCGCCACCTGCTCGGAGACCGCGGCGTCGTTGAAGGCCTGGAACAACCGCACGCGGACGGTGGCCGGCAACAGCTCGTCGAGGAGCTGCCGGGGGTCGGGCGAGAACTCGTACTCGACCGGCTTCGCCGCCTCCTTGCCCTCCGCCTCCTCGGGCTTGAGCGGCAGGAGCTGCACGGCCACGGGCCGCTGCTGGCCGGCGGAGAGGAACTTCATGTAGACCACGTGGACCGAGGCGATCTCGCCGCGCGTGAAGCGGTCGATCAGCGCGTTGGCGATGGGCTCGACCTGCTCGAAGCGGGGTTTGTCGCCGATCCCCGAGGTCTGCTCGGTGATCGGCCGGCGCAGGAAGCGAAAGAAGCCGATCCCCTTTTTACCCACCATGTGCACGTCGCTCGCCAGTCCTTGCTCGGCCTGCTGGTCGAGCAGGGTGACGGCGGTGCGCAGCACGCTGGCGTTGTAGCCGCCGGCGAGGCCGCGGTCGCTGGTGAGCACGAGCACGGCGGTGCGCTTCACCTCGTCATGGGTCTTGAGCAGCGGGTGGTCGACGTCGCCGGCCGCCCGCGACAGGTCGGCCACCAGCTCGGCGAGCTTCTCGGTGTAGGGCCGGGTCGCCACCGCCCGGTTGAACGCCGCCTGGAAGCGGGCGGTCGCGATGAGCTGCATGGTGCGCGTGATCTTGCGGATGTTGCGCACCGCCTTGCGCCGCTTGACGAGGACTCGCCGATTCGCCATCCCCGGCTCTCCCTACGCTTTCCACTGCGTCTTGAAGTCGCGGATCACGGCGCCGATCTTGTCGGCGAGGTCGTTCGGCAGGTCGCGCGTGCGGTCCAGCTCTTCGATGATCTCCGGGTGCTCGTCGCGGAAGTGCTTGAGCAGCGCCTGCTCGAACTGCGCCACGTTCTTCACCGGCACGTCGTCGAGGAAGCCGCGGGTGCCGGCGAAGATCGACAGCACCTCCTCGTTGACGTTGTAGGGCTGGTACTGCGGCTGCTTGAGCAGCTCCACCATGCGCTGGCCGCGGTCGAGCTGGCGCTGGGTGGCGGCGTCGAGCTCGGTGCCGAGCTGCGAGAAGGCTTCGAGGTCGCGGAAGGCCGCGAGGTCGAGGCGCAGCGAGCCGGCCACCTTCTTCATCGCCTTGCGCTGGGCGTTGCCGCCGACGCGCGAGACGCTGATGCCAACGTTGATCGCGGGCCGCACGCCGGCGAAGAAGAGGTCGGGCTCGAGGTAGATCTGGCCGTCGGTGATCGAGATCACGTTGGTCGGAATGTAGGCCGAGACCTCGCCCTCCAGCGTCTCGATCACCGGCAGCGCCGTCATCGAGCCGCCGGTGTCGGGGAAGCGGTGCACCTTGAGCTGGTCCTTGTCGGGAAGCGTCGCGAGCCACGCCTCGGCCTTGTGGCGGCCGTGCGGCCGGTGGTAGGTGCCGTCGACGTCGTCCGGCCGGAATTCGGCCGGCGCCGCCAGCCCCTCGGGGTGCTTGCGGACGGCCCCGCGGTCGCGGCTGTCCGCCGGCGTGTCCTTGGGCACCACGGCGAACTCCTCGCGCAGCTTGACGCTCCTCTCCAGGAGGCGCGAGTGGAGGTAGAAGACGTCGCCCGGATAGGCCTCGCGGCCCGGCGGCCGGCGCAGCAGCAGCGAGAGCTGGCGGTAGGACTGCGCCTGCTTCGACAGGTCGTCGTAGACACAGAGGGTGGCGCGTCCCTCCTGGTACATGAAGTACTCGGCCATCGCCGCGCCCGCATAGGGGGCGATGTACTGGAGCGGCGCCGGGTCGGAGGAGCCGGCCGAGATGACGATCGTGTAGTCCATGGCGCCGACCTCGCGCAGCCGGTCCACCAGGCCGACGACGGTCGACTCCTTCTGGCCGATGGCGACGTAGACGCAGACCACGTCGCCGCCCCGCTGGTTGACGATGGTGTCGATGGCGACGGCCGTCTTGCCCGTCTTGCGGTCGCCGATGATCAGCTCGCGCTGGCCGCGGCCGATGGGAATCATGCTGTCGATGGCCTTGATGCCGGTCTGCAACGGCTCGGTGACGGGCTGGCGCTCGGCGATGCCGGGGGCCTTGTACTCCAGCGGCCGGCGGTGCGGGGTCTCGATGACGCCCTTGCCGTCGAGCGGCCGGCCCAGGGGATCGACCACGCGGCCGATCAGCGCCGGGCCCACGGGCACCGAGAGCAGCTCGCCGGAGCGGCGCACCTCGTCACCCTCCTTGATCCCTAAGTAGTCGCCGAGGACGACGGCGCCCACCGAGCTCTCTTCCAGGTTGAACACCTGCCCCTGGGCGCCGTTGGCGAACTCCAGCCGCTCGCCCGCCATGGCCCCGGTCAGGCCGTAGATCCGGGCGATGCCGTCGCCCACCTCCAGCACCTTGCCGACCTCGCTCAAGTCGACCTCGGTGCGATATTTGCGAATTTCCTCTTCGATGACCGACGCGATCTCGTCGACTTTGAATCTCATGAAGGCTCCTTGCCTCGGCTTCCTGCCTCAATCATGACTCGGCAACGTAGGCGGTGCCGCTGTGAATCTCGCGCGAGGCCCGAGCCAGCAGCGCCTCGCTCAAATCCTGCAGGCGAGACGCCACGCTGGCGTCGAACTTCTTCCCTTCGACTTCGACCACCAGGCCGCCGATCAGGCCTGAATCGACGCGCTCGATCAACGTCGGCTTCCTGCCCGTGGACGCGGCCATGGTGCTCAGCAATTGGGTGCGCTGCGCGTCGTCCAGCGGCACCGCGGTGCGCACGTGGACGTCGACCCAGCCCCGCAGGTCGTGGAGAGCGGCGCGGTAGGACTCGGCGATGGCGCGGAGCTGGCCGAGCCGCCCCTTGCGGTTGATCACCTGAAGCGAGTCGAGCAGCAGCTCGCTCGCTTGGCCCCGGAACAGCTCGTCGAGCACGCGGGCGCGCCCCTCTTCGTCCACCATCTGGCTGGCCAGGAAGTGCTCGACCTTCGGGTTCTGGTCGAGGAACTCCGTCAGCTCCTTCAACTCGCCGAGCAGCGCGTCGCTCTGGCCTCGCTCCTCGGCAAGCGCGAGGATGGCCTCGGCATAGAGCCGGCCCACGGCGAGGTCGCGATCATCCACTTTAGCCATAGGCTCAATTCCGGCTCGCGCCTTCGATGCCGTCGATCCCTTCGGCGATCAGGCGCGCGTGGTCCTGGGGGTTGAGCTCGCGGCCGATGACCTGCGCCGCCAACTGGGTGGCGAGCCTGGCCGAGAGGGTGTAGAGCTCCTTGGTGGCCGTGTCGGTGGCGATCTGGATCTCGCGCCGGGCGCGCTCGATCATCCGGTCCGCCTCCTCCTTGGCCGCGGCCTCGATCCGCCGCTTCACCACGTCGGCGTCGCGGCGCCCCTCGTCGACGATGGCGGAAGCCTCGCCGCGGGCGGCGGCCAGCTTCTGCTCGTACTCCTTGAGCCGCGCCTCGGCCGCCTCGCGGTCGTGCTTCGCCTTCTCCAGGGCCTCGCGAATGAAGCTCTCCCGCGTCTGGAGCGTGTTGAGGATCGGCCCCCAGGCGAACTTGCCGAGGACCACCAGCACGAGGACGAAGATCAGCAGCGTCCAGACGGAGTTGCCGAGATCGCCCGCGAACAGGCTCGGCGACTCTCCGCCCTCCTCCGCCGCGACGGCCAGCGCTGGAACCGCCAGCGCCAGCAGGGACCACAGAAGTAGTGCTTTCTTCAGTGCTCTCGTCATATGGGCCTCAGAACGAGGCCAGCAGGCCCACGACGACGCCGAACAGCGCGGCGCCCTCGATCATCGCCGCGGTGATGATCATGGCGGTGCTGATCTGGCCGGAGGCCTCGGGCTGGCGCGCCATCGACTCGACGGCGCTGGCGCCGATGCGGCCGATGCCGGCGCCGCCGCCGATGACGGCGAGCCCGGCGCCGATCGCGCCGCCCAGCTTGCGGGCGCCGTCGGTGGTGAGGAAGTAGGAGTGCTCGGCCGCACCCACGGCCCCGGCGGCAGGCTGCGCGTGCGCGGCCGGCACCGAGGCGAACATCAGCACGAAGCCGAGGGCGATCATCGTCAACGCGAACTTGGCAGATCTCTTGCTCATCGAAAAGAATCCTTTCCTTAGGGTTTTAAGGGCCGTATTCAAATGGCCGTAACGGCCGGTTCAATCAGTGCGCCTCGGCCTCCTCATGATGGCCGTCGTGGTGGAAGATCACGGCCTGGCCGATGAACAGGGTGGTCAGGAAGGTGAAGATGAAAGCATGGAGAAGGGCGACGAAAAGCTCCAGCAGGGTGATCGCGACACTGCCCAGGACCACCGGCACCGCCACGCCGAGCCCGGTCGCGATGCTCTTGACGCCGGCCGAGAGGATGAAGCTCAGCAGCACGGCCAGCAGCACGTGGCCGGCGATCATGTTGGCGCAGAGACGGACGATCAGGGCGAAGATGCGGGCGAGGAAGCCGATGATCTCGATGGGGATCAGCAGCCACGACAGCCAGATGGGGCCGGGATTGAAGTGGGCCAGGAACTGCTTGCCGCCCAGCCGCAGGCCGTTGACCACCACCATGCCCAGGGTGATGAGGGCCAGGGTGCCCGTGATCCAGGGATTGGCCGTGGCCGAGCCGCCGATGTGCGCACCCAGGACGCGGATGCCGCTGAGCGGCAGCAACCCCAGCAGATTGACCGCGAAGACGAAGAAGAACACTGACCAGATGAATTTTATGAAGCGATCCGTGTACTGATGGAGGTTGGGCTGTGCGACCTCGTTGCGCAGGTACTCGCAGATCGCCTCGATCGCGTTGCCCGCCCCCGCCGGCACCAGGGCGCTGACTTCGTCCGTCCCCCGGCGGCGGCGCACCCAGATGGGCAGCAGCAGGATCAGCAGGAACGCCGCCAGCATCATCATCACGATGTGGCTGTCCAGCAGCGTGATCCCGTTCCGCTGGATCATCGGATGCCGCACGATGTGCTCCAGCGGGTTCTCAATCAGGAAAGCGAGCATCGACCTCTCCCATTCTCCAAGCTCAAAAGCCGCGGGTCGCATACCGGGTGTCGAGCGCCAGTTGCGCCACGTACCCGAGAGCGATCCAGATCAACAAGGGGCGGGTCTCGAACCAGCCCGAGAGTCCGGCGACCAACCCCAAAACCAGAGCCGTGACGAAGCGCAACGCCAGCGCGGCCAGCATGCCTTGCAGCGGCAGCGCAGCGCCCGATCGCCGGGCGCTGAGAACCGTCAGGGCACCCACCGCCGAGGCGACAACTCCGATGACACACCCCGCAACCATGGCCGGGAGCGCGCCTTCGCCTCCCAGTCGCCGGGTCGGCGCATACCCCAGGAGGGCCAGCGCAACTCCGACCCCGACCACCCAGCCCAGGAACCGCAGGTACTCCGCGACCGCGGGCCGGGTGACGCTCATCGTTTCGGGTCACCGTCGGACGTTTTGCCGCCGCCATCCGCATCCTTGAAGGCGGACAGCGACCGGCGGATCAGGTTGTACATTCCTCCGATCAAACCCAGGGCGGCGCCGGTCAGCAGGCCCCAGGGGCTGCTGCCGAAGTGCCGGTCCCACCAGTATCCAATCAGCGTGAAACCCACCACTGCCGCGACCAGCTCGAAGCCGATGCCGGACAGCCCTTGCCAGCGCCCCCCTGTTTCGGGTTCTTCAGCCATCACAAGGCGTGCCGATCGCCACTCCACCTACCTCAGACGCGGGCGGAGCATAGCAGCTTGTGCGACCTTTCACAAGCGTCCGGCGGGGGTTTTTCAGGGGGATCAATCGACGGGGTCAATCCGTGATCACCGGCAGCAGCGCCGCCGTGCGCGAGGGCGTGGGCGAGGGGAGATCGAGGGGCACCGAGATCTGCCGCGTGAGGATCTCGCGCTGGCGGTTGACCATCTCCTCCAGGGTGGTGGCGGAGAGGATGCGCTCGATCGCCTCCTTGACCTCCAGGAAGACCTCGCGGATGGCGCAGTGCTCGGTGCCGACGTCGATGGTACAGGGGAGCGCCAGGATCTGGTCGATCGCCGTCGTCTGTCCCTCGAGCGTCATCAGGACGTGCCGCAGGCTGATCTGGGACGCCGGACGGCCGAGGACGTGGCCGCCCTGGGGGCCGCGGTTGGAGAGGATCAGACGCTCCTTGGAGAGGAGGGCGAGGATCTGGCGCAGGTACGGCTCGGGGATCCCCTGATGCTGGGCGATCTCGTGGCTCGTCACCGGCCCCTGGTCGGAGTGCATCGCGATATAGAGCATCGCGCGGATGCCGTACTCGCCCTTGGTGGATATCTTCATGTCAGCCCCGGTCGGTCAGAAGTCTAGCACAGGGTCGGGCGGCCGCCGTCCCGTCCACCCGGCGCGGCCCGACGCCACCCGCTCCGGCAGGCTGGAGAGGTCGCGCAGGTCGCCGCCCGCGGTGCCCGCAGGGCTCGCGGTGCCCGCACCGGGGCGGACGAGGAGGAGGGCGGCCATCCCCGCGGCCACGGCGCCCTCGACGTCCTCCAGCGGGCCGTCCCCCACGTGCAGAGCGGCCGAGGGCTCCACCTCCAGCTCGTCCAGGGCCTGGAGGAAGATCCGCGGGTCCGGCTTCTCCAGCCCGACTTTCTGGGAATAGGTGACGGTGCCGAAGAAGCGGGCGAGCCCGAGCTCCTCGAGCACCGCCGGCAGCCGGTGGTCCCAGTTGCTGACCACGCCCAGCCGCACCCCCTGGCCGGCGAGGGCCGCCAGCACCTCCGGGATCTCCGGATAGACCTCCCACGCCGCCGCCGTGCCGAAGCGGTGGAAGAGCTCCGCCGCCGCGAAGCGGGAGGGGACCGGCGCCTCCAGGTGCTCGCACATCCGCTCCAGGAACCGCCGCCACCAACCGCGCTCCCCCTCGGGATGGGCGGCGAAGCGGTCCAGGCCCGGGTCGGCGCTGCAGGCGAATTCCTGCCACACCTCGCCCACCAGGCGCCGCGCCGCCGGAGGATCGACGTCCACGCGGTGCCGCCGCAGCACCTCGGAGTAGATCTCGCCGAGGTGGGGAGCGTGGATCAGCGTATGGGTGACGTCGAAGGTCACGGCCTGAATCATGGAGGGAGGATACCCGACACGGGGCTGTGATAGCTTGCTCGAATGCGCTCCACGACGGTCCGCGCCGTGCTCGGCCTGGTCCTCTTCTCCTCCTGGCTGGCTCTCCTCTTCCTGGGGCTGGCCCTCGGCGGCGCGATCCACCTGCTGCTCGTGGGCGGCCTGGCAGTGTTCCCCTGGCGGACGGTTGCCAGGCTTTGAAGCAGGGACGAACACGGACAAACACGGACGTACAGGGACAAACACTAGGAGCTTCGCCAGGCCGCCACCGGATTGGCGAGCGCCCCGAGGCCGGGGATCTCCACCTCCACCCGGTCGCCGTCCAGGAGAGGGCCGACGCCCGCCGGCGTGCCGGTGAGGAGGAGGTCTCCCGGCTCCAGGGTCATCATCCGCGAGCTGTAGAGCAGCAGGTCGAGGAGCGGGAAGGCCATCTCGCGCACGTGGCCGCGCTGGCGCTCGGCGCCGTTGACCCGCGTCATCACGGCGAGGTCCTCCAGATCCGCTCCCACCCAGACGGCCGGCCCGACCGGGCAGAAGGTGTCGAACGACTTGGCGCGGGCGAAGACCGGGTCCTTCCTCTGCAGGTCGCGGGCGGTGACGTCGTTGGCGCAGACGACGCCCAGGACCGCGGCGCGCGCCTCCTCCGGCGTCGCCCCCCGGCTCAGGCGGCGCCGCAGCACCACGGCGATCTCTCCCTCGTGCTCCACCTGCTGGCTCTCCGGCGGCAGGACGATCGTCCCCTCGGGATCGTTCAGCGACGACGGCGCCTTGAGGAACAGCAGCGGCTCCGCGGGCATGGGGTGGTTCAGCTCTTTGGCGTGCTCGCGGTAGTTGCGCCCCACGCAGACGATCTTCGTGGGGCGGACCGGCGCCAACAGCGAAGCACCCTCGCGGGAGACCTCGCCCCCGTACTCCCAGTCGCCGGGGGAGACCTCGAACGGAGCGGACTTGAGGATGCGCAGCCGCGGGTCCGACGCCGACTCGGCCACGGCCCAGGAGCCTTCGGGAGCTATGCGGTAGAGGAGCATGGGACGGGATTCTACACTTGGGGTCCTAATCCACCACGATCTGGACCGGCGCCGAGGTCAGGCCGTTCAGGGCGAGCTGCACGGTGTAGGTCCCGGCGGGAAGCTGGACGTGATCGAGCCCCCGGGCGAGACCGGGGCAGTTGGCGATGAGGGCGCCGAGCTCGGTCGTCCTCAGCACGGTCTGGCCGGGAGGGAGGGTCACCCGGTCGCCCGGCATCTCGCACTCCTTCCCCGCGCAGTCCGAGGCGGAGAGCCCTGAGCTCCACCAGTCGTCGGCGTGGATGTCGTGCTCGTCGCGCGTCAGGAGCTTGCCGGCCTTGTCCGCGACGCGTGCAGCGAGGCCCCAGAGCGGCTCCTGTCCACCGTCCTTGCCGTGATCCTTGAGGCGCACCTCCGCGGACACCGTCCCCTTGTTGGTGAGGACGAGCTGAAGGGGGATCGGCCGGCCGGCCGGGTAGTGATTGCCCTCTTTCCCCCAGCCCAGGGGCTTGAGGGTCAGCACCAGCCCCGGCGGTGGCGCCGCGAGCGCCAAGCCGCAGGCGAGCGTGAAGATCAAAGTCAGCAGCAGCCAGGCTCCACCAAGTCGCATGTCCAGACCTCCGCCGAGCAGCATAGTGATTCGCCGAGACGCCGTGCAATCGTCCAAAGATCTATGGGCTGGTAGCATAGGCGCTCCATTTTAGGCTATAATCCCTCCACGTCATGTCCATAGAGCTTTCCCCTGCCAACCTCTGTCGGTTCCACGACGACGGCTACCTTATCCTCGAGGGCCTTTTCTCGCGCGAAGAGGTGGCGGAGATGGCCGCGGCTGCGGAGCGGCTGCGCGCGGTGGGGCGGGAGATCGCCGCGGCGCTCCCGGCGGGCGACGTGGAGGGCGAGCGCAAGGTCGAGCACGCCGGCAGCCAGTTCGTCTTCGGCGGCTCGAACGGCTCGTGCCGGCTGCTGCGGGTCGTCTGGGCGGGCGGCTGCGAGCCGGCGTTCCTGGACTGCGGGCGCGACGCGCGGCTCACCGCGGTCGTCGGCCAGCTCCTCGGCTCCGCCACGGCGGTCCAGCTCCTCAACCAGCTCCACGCCAAGTACCCCAACGACGGACTGGAGTTCGAGCCCCACCAGGACAGCGAGCACCGCCGCTACGGCACCCCCGAGTGGCACGACGTGGACGGACGCGGGAGCTACGTGCAGACCGTCGTCGCGATCGACGATTCGACGCCCGACAACGGCCCGCTCATCTTCTATCCGCGCAGCGGTCGGCGGGGGCACCGCGATCCCGCCGCAGTGCGGCGCGCCTATCGCGACCGTCCCGGCGTCCCCGCGCTCCTCGCGGCGGGAAGCGCTGCCTTCTTCGGCCCCTACGTCGTCCATCGCAGCGCCGAGAACCGCGGCACCGCCCCGCGCCGCATCGCGATCAACGGCTTTGCGCTTCCCGGGGCGAACTCGCGCCCCTACTTCGGCGCCGGCACCGGCGTGCCGATCGAGCTCTTCCGGTCCTGACGTCGCTCAAGCCCTCAATCCCGCCGCCCCCACACCAGGAGCCAGAGGAAGAACGGCCCGCCGAGCAGCGCCGTGAGGATGCCCACCGGCAGCTCGGCCGGAGCCATCAGAGTGCGGGCCGCGGCGTCGCAGAGGGTGAGGAAGGCGCCGCCGCCGAGGATGCAGGCCGGCGCGAGGAAGAGATGGTCGTGCCCCACGAAGCGGCGGAGAATGTGGGGGACGATCAGCCCCACGAACCCGATCGGCCCCGCCACCGCCACCAGGGCGCAGATCATCAGCGAAGTGGCCAGGAGGATCTGGAAACGGAGCCGGGCCAGGTCCACGCCGCGGCTCGATGCCATCTCCTCGCCCAGGAGCAGGAGGTTGAGCTCCCAGCGCAGGGCGAGGAGCATGGCGCTCCCCCCCAGCACCCAGGGGAGGAGCCAGAGCACCTCGGTGTAGCCCACCACGGAGAGGCCCCCCATCATCCAGCGCACCATACGGAAGGTCTGGGTGGAATCCGCCAGGTACTGTAAGAAGAGGATGATGGCCGAGCAGGAGAGGGAGACCGCGACGCCGGCCAGGAGCAGCGTCGAGGTCTCGACCCCTTCGCGCCGCAGGGCCAGCCCGACGATGAGCGCCGTGGCCCCGAGCGCGCCGGCGAAGCTCGCCAGGGCCACCAGGGAGAGGCCCAGGAGCTGCCCGCCCTCGAAGCGCAGGGCGAGCACGGCACCCAGGGCGGCGCCGCCCGAGACCCCCAGGGTGTAGGGCTCGGCCAGCGGATTGCGGAACAGGGTCTGGAACCCCAGTCCCGAGACGGCCAGCCCGGCGCCTCCGAGCAGCGCCAGCAGCACCCGGGGCAGGCGGATCTGCCAGAAGATCGACGCTGCCGTGGGCTCGGCGCGGAGCACGTCGTGGAGCGACACCGCCTGGCTCCCCACCAGCGGCGCCACCAGCACCGTGGCGATCCACAGCCCGCAGAGGACCAGCAGCGCGGCCCGGGGGCGCGGCCGCAAGGCGCTCATGCCCCGAGGTCCAGGATGGTCACCGGCCGCTCGCCGCCGCGGACGATCTCGAAGCGAGCCTGGAAGAGGCAGTCCAGAAGATCCGGCTGGAGGATCTCCGCCGGCGGGCCGCAGGCGAGGGGGCGGCCGGCGACGAGGGCGAGGAGCCGGTCCCCCAGCAGGGACGCCAAGTTGAGGTCGTGGGTGGCCAGGACGACGGTGCGGTCCGCGCCGCCCTTCAGGCGCAGCAGGAGGGAGGCGAGATCGTGCTGGTGACGGGCGTCGAGGTGGAGGGTGGGCTCGTCCAGCACCAGCAGCTCGGACTGCTGCGCCAGGGCCGCCGCGATGTAGACGGCCTGGCGCTCGCCACCCGACAGCTCGTCCACGGCCCGCCCCCGCAGCGCCGCGATCCCCACCACCGCCAGAGCCTCCTCGACCGCCGCGAAATCCGCGGTCCGGGGGGCGATCTGCAGCCGCGAGAGGTGGGGGTAGCGGCCGAGGAGCACGACCTCCTCCACCTTGAGCGGCACTCGCGAGGGCCGGATCTGAGGCACGTAGGCGATGCGCCGGGCCAGCTCCCGTCGGGAGAGGGCCGCGAACGGGCGGTCGCCGTAGCGCAGCTCGCCGCGCGACGGCCGCAGCACGCCGGTGAGGAGGCGCAGCAGGGTGGTCTTGCCCGCGCCGTTGGACCCCACGACCGCCAGGCACTCCCCGCGCCGCACGTCGAGGTCGAGGGGCCCCAGGATGGTGCGCTCGCCGGCCCGCCATTCCAGCTCCCGGGCGGTGAGCAGGACGGTCATGGTCATCTCTTCTCTCTCGCCAGCGCCTCCCGCATCTCGCGGTAGAACCGGGGGAGACGCGGCCCGGGGATCAGCACGTGATCGCCGGCGATGACCTCGACCCGCCCGCGACGCACCGCCGGCACCTGGGGGAGCGCCTGCCAGTCGGCGATGATCGACGCCACGGCGTCCGGCGTCAAGGGATCGGCCCGCAGCTCGAGGATGACGTCCGGTTTGCGGGCCACGATCTCTTCCAGCCCGATCTGCGGGTAGAGAGTCGGCGCGTCGGCGAAGACGTTCTCCGCTCCCAGGCGCTTCAGCAGCTCGTCGAGGAAGGTGCCCGGGCCGGCCACCGTGACGTCCCCGAGTTGGCCCGGCCGTCGGCCCACCGAGATCAGCACTCGCAGCGGCGGCCCCGGCAGCGGCGGGAGGGTCAGTCCGGCGCGCCACTCGGCGAGCAGCCGCTCCCCGGCCTCTTGGACGCCGCAACGCCGGGCGATGATGAGGAAGGACGCCTGGACGTCCGCCAGGGTCTCGTCCGGCACCACCAGCAGGTCGACCCCCAGCGGCTTCAGCTTGGTCCCCAGCCCCTGCTCGCTGGGGAGGAGGACGGCGAGGTCCGGCTTCAGCGACACGATCCGTTCCAGATTGGGGTTGAACAGCGCCCCGAGATGCGGCTTGCGCACCGCCTCCGGGGGCCAGCGGGTGTAGTCCCCCACGCCCACCACCCGGTCGCCCAGGCCGAGGGCGAAGACGGTCTCCGTCAGGCTCGGCGTGAGGGCGATGATCCGCCTGGGCGCCTTCTGGGAGACTCCCGCTTTCGCGGACAACTGCTCCCCCCGGCAGCCGGCGACCGCTGCCAGGAGGAGCCACAGGAGGGCGAGCGCCCTAGAAGTCGAACGCCAGGCCACCGATGAGGGTCCTGCCCGGGCTGGGGAAACCGAGGGCCGCGCTGTACTTCTCGTCGGCCACGTTCTCCACCCGGGCGTAGGGGGAGAGCCAGTCGCGGGCCCGCCACTTCGCCGCCAGGTCCACCCGCGTGTAGCTGGGATTGACGGCATTGGCGAAGGTGACGGGATCGACGTCCGCCCTCTCGCCGATCCAGCGCGTCACGGCGCTGAGCGTCCAGCGGCCCGGCCGCGCCGTCAGCGCGAGGTGGGCGGCCTTCTTCGGCCGCCGCAGCAGCTCGAGGCCGGTGTCCAGGTCCTTGGGATCCATCCAGGTGCCGTCGAGAGTCGCCGTGACGATCCCCTTCCGAACGCCCACCTCGGCCTCCACGCCCCGGGTCTGGGCGCGGCCGACGTTGACGCTGCGGAAGGTGGCGAAATCGAAGTCGATGAGGTTGCGCAGGCGGTTCTGGAACCCCGTCACGGCGAAGCGCCAGCCGCCGGCCGTGTGCTCCAGCCCTGCCTCCCAGCTCACGTCCCGCTCCGGCTTGAGGTCGGGGTTGCCGCTGCCCGGGAAGAACAGGTCGCCCAGCGCCGGCGCCCGGAAGGCCTCGCCGTAGCTCGCCCGCAGCCGGGTGTTCTCGCCGAGCTTCACGACGGCGCCGGTGCGCAGGCTGGTCTGGCCGCCGTAGACGTCGTTGTCGTCGCGGCGCAGCCCCAGCTCGAGGTGGAGGGGGCCGGTGCCCCACGCCGCCTGGCCGAAAGCCGCCCACGTCCGCTGGTGGGCGCCGTCGAGGTTGGTGAAGGCGCCCGAGCGGTTCGTCACCTCCAGCCGTTGCGCCTCGGCGCCGAAGGAGAGGCGCAGGTCGCCGCTCGCGTGCCAGGACCCCACCGCCCGGCCGCGCAGAGCTCGGGACTGGGTGTCCGAGGTGCCGAAGCCGGAGGTGTCCTGCCGGTCGCGGAAGGCGCTGTCGAAATCGGTCCGCGAGACCTGGGCCTCCACCCCCCAGGGGCCCTGCTCGGAGCGGAAGGGCACCGCCACCTCCCGCTCCTGCCAGGCGATGCGGCGCTGCGGCGTGGGCTGGTCGCCGGAGAAGGGGATGCCGGTCTGCGAGTCGTCAGCCCGCACCAGCAGCCGCAGGCTGGAGCCGGTGCCCACTGGAAAGAGGACCCGCGCCACTCCCTCCTCGCTGTCGAAGGAGTCGTTGGCGAACTCCCCATCCCCCCGGCGCACGTGGCCCGTCAGGTCGAGGCGCGCCCGGCCGAGGTTGAAGCCGGCGGCGAGCCCGCCCCGCTTGTAGGCGTGGTCCCCGCCCTCGACGTCCACCGTCCCGCCCTGCCGAGTGCCGGTAATCACCTGCACCACGCCGCCCACGGCGTCGCTGCCATAGAGCGCGCTGAACGGGCCGCGCGCCACCTCCACGCGTTCCACGCCGTCGAGCGGAACGAACTGCCAGTTGGCGCCGCCGAAGAACGGGTCGTTCAAGGGGATACCGTTCCACAGCAGCAGGGTCTGATTGGAGTTGGTGCCACGGATGAACAGCGAGGTCTGCTGGCCGGGGGACCCCGCCTGGACGACCGAGAGGCCGGGAACGGTGTTGAGGAGGTCCGCGAGGTCGCGACTCTGGCGGGCGGCGATCTCCCTGCCGTCGATCACGGTGACCGTGGCGGGGACGTCGTCGCGCACCTCGGCATCCGCGGAGGCGGTGACCACGACGTCGTCCTGGAAGACGGGGACGGGGACGGGAACCGGCGCCTGAGCTCCGGCCGGCCATCCACCCCCGAGGAGGCCGGCGCTCAGGATCAGTAGGATCCGACGCATTTGCGTGCTCCTTTCGCAAGCGCAAAAAGCAACGCCCCATGTCCGAAAGGATGGGGCGTCAGGAGCACGGGGCGATCCCGCACCAGCCTTCGCCCGCTCCCCGCGGGAGGCGTTGGACGGCAAGGCAGGTCTCCTGGCTCCCGGATCTTCCTACTCCCGGACCTTCCCACACGGGCAACCCCCTTGGAATCAGTGGGGATACACCCGTGCAGTGGCTCGTTCCGGTTTCGTACCCGGTTACAGTGGCGGGGGCCGCGCCGGTCTCTCACCGGCTTCCCTTTCCAAGACGCGGACCGCCTCCCCGCTCTGGGAGAGGTGGCAAGCGTCACCACACCGTCTGGTCTGTCAAAGAGGTCCCCCACGGCGGAGGACTTGGCAACGACTATTGCTGACTATTACTGGTTCGGGTTCTGGTTCGGCGGCATCGGGTTGCTGCTGAGCGGTGGCGGGCCCGTGTTCGGCGCCGTTGCCGTCGCGCCGAGGCCGCCGCCGCCAGCGGTCAGGCCGCCGCTGCCGTAGCCGGCGAAGGCGGCCGGGATCCCCTGGGTCTGGCCCGGCTCCACGAACTGCTGCACCGAGTAGTGCTGCTGCCGCTCCTGCTGCTCCAACATCTTGTTGGCCAGCGAGAGATACCGGTTGTTCAGGTCGTCCTGGGTACTGCCCTTGCCCGCCTCGGGGAGGTCGTTCGAGAACTGCCCGAGGGCGATGGCCGTGCTGCTGATCCGCACGCCGAAGCCCGCGGTGGGATCCTCGGCCTTGATGCTGGCCACCTCGGCCTTCGGGAAGCCGACCCAGTTGCCGACCTCGGTCAACAGCATGACCATGTTGGGATCCCAACTCGCCTGCTGCGGCTGGACCGAGGAGTCGACCGTGGTGCCGTTGGTGAGTGTCACGTGGAACACCTCGGCCGTCGCCGGCGCGGCGAGCAACGCGAACGCGAGAACCAGCGCCAACGTCCAGATGCTCAGAGATCGGGACATGAGACAACCTCCTGCGGCGGCGAGCCGCATTGAAAGCTGTCCATCAGCTTAGCACCGAAAGCGCTGGAGGGAAAGGTGGTCCCGGAGCTCTTCCCGGAGCTGCGCACGGAAGATAGCGGCGCCGCCGTGGGCCGGGTGGCGCAGGGCGGGCGCCGCCACTCCCAGCGTCGCCAGCGCCGCCTGGGCCGTGCGGCCGACGGCGAGGAGGCGGACGCCGCCCACCTCGGCGAGGAGCGCCTCGAGGACGTCCAGGTTCGCCGCCACCAGGCTGCGCTCCGGCGTACGGTTGCTCAAGGGACCCTTCTCGCCGTGGGGGTGCCAGGGGAGGGTGTTCCACAGCAGCACCCCCCGGGCGTCTCCTCCCAGGGCGTCCCAGACCACGCTGCCGGAGGGCTCCAGCCAGTAGTCCGGGTTGCGGCTGGTGGCCTGGAAAGGAGAGCCCGCCCAGGGCAGCCGCCGCTCCTCGGGACCCACGAGCTGGCGCTCGCCGGTGAAGGCGATCCCCGAGAAGCGGCCGCCGCGGAAGCCCAGGGCCTCCCCCAGCAGCACCACCCGGGGCACCCCCACCCGCTCCAGATACGCCTCCAGGTTCGCCCGCCGGCGCCGCGCCGCCGCGGGGCCGTCGAACTCGGGGGAGGCCTGCCGGTAGGGGTTCACCACCCCGGAGGCGGAGCCGCGGGGGCCTTGGTAGAGACGGTGGAGGACGGCGGAGAGATCCACGAGCAGTCTAGCGCGCGGCCGCCCAATCCACTCGCTCGCTGGCCGCCACCTGATCGAGGAGGGGCTTGGCCAACTCCCTCTGGCTGGCGAGGCGCAAGAGGTACTGAACCTCGTCGGGCGTCAGATCAGGATGGAAGAAATCGAAGACGAGGACGAAGCGAGGCTCGTCGCTGTCGTTCCACGCGGAGTGGAGGAAGGAATCGTCGAACACGATGCACCTTCCCTCTCGCTGCTCGATCTCGTGCCCTCCGACCTTGAGCTTGCAATGACCGGGAACCCTGAGCGGCAACTGACAGCGCAGCTTCGCGTTGGTGTATCCGAAATGCGGGGAGATGTGCGTATGGGGGGCGAGCGCCGAATAGAGCGTGGTGCCGAATTCTGCGACTCCGGGAATCGAGCTCAGGATGCGGGCGGTCTCCGGGCACAGGCGGCACGTCTCCTCGACCTTCTTGCCGTAGGCCCAGAGATAGGAGGCGGCCCACTCGCCCGTGCTGGTCTGCGCGCGATAGACGGTGGCGAAGCCGGAACCGGCAGCCATGAGCCTGGCGAACTCGTCCTGGATGACCGGGAAGGAGCCTTCGAGCGCGGCGACCCAGGGAAAGCGCTCGCGATCGTGGATCTCGCGGGTATCGAGCCCGGGATAGAGCTCCACCGGCCGTTGCAGCGGGAAATGGGAGCGCAGCGGGGCACCGGCCTGCGCCTGCGCGAAGAGAGCGAGCCGCGAGGGTGCATCCGGATTCGTATCGGAAGCCTGCAGCAGCCCTTTGGCGATGCACGCCTGGAGAAGCTCCTGGAAGCTCTCCCGCTCGACCTCCCATTCGCGGGTCGCGGCTTCGTAGGCCGCCTCCGCGGTCTGAGATCGCGCGAAAGCGAGCAGGAGGGCGACCCAGTCTCTGGGGACCTCGACGGTCGCTTCTCCTCCCCCGAGGTCCACCTGCAAGCCCCCGGAAGGGATCGGGCGAAAACACAGGCTCGCAGGGATGACGTACGGGCGATTCCAGTCGAAATCAGCGTCTTGCATGGGTCTGCCTCAAATCAATTCCGCGCTCAGCTTTAGCGGCTCCGCCAGGGCGGAGAGGCTCATGCCGGCACAGAGTATAGCGCGGCTCCGTTGCCGGCGGGTCTCGAAACAGCAAGTCTGGTCAAGCGCCGCCGAAGGAAACGCGCCGGCCGAGGGTTCCACGGGAAGGCGCTCGACAGGGCATGCCGCGAGCCTCGGTTCTCCCGCCTCACGAGGCCGCAGCCTGTGGACTGATTTCAGGGCGCTCAGGGTTAGACCTTCAACGAGGCTCTCGAAAGCAGAGGAGACCATGAAACAGATCGCTGGCAGCCTGCTGTTGCTCTGGCTCGGAACCAACGTGGCCCACGCGCAAATCCAGAGATTCAGCCACGTCGTCGTCATCATTCAGGAAAATCGCACGCCGGACAACCTCTTCCATGGCTTGTGCGTCTCGCCGTTCGGCTCGGCGACCAAGTGCAGCATCACCCCGACCTCCTCGCAATACAACATCCAGACGAGCAACTGGAAGGACAAGACCTCTCCGGGCGGCGTGATTCAGCCGACGTCCGTGGCGCTGGCCAACGCCTATGACCTCAGCCACGCTCACCCGGCTTGGGTCACCCAGTGCGACCTGACGGCGGGAGCTTGTCTGATGGACGGAGCCGCCGGCGTCAACTGCTCCGGCACCTGCCCCGCGAACCCCCAGTTCAAGTTCGTGGCCAACACGAACGGCATCTTGAACCCCTACCTCAACCTGGCCACCCAGTACGGGTGGGCCAATTACATGTTCCAAACCAACCAGGGACCCAGCTTCCCCGCCCATCAATTCCTGTTCGGTGGCACGTCGGCGCCCAGCGCCGCCGACGACGCGGCGGGCATCTTCGCTGCCGAAAACATGGGAGGAACAGGTCCGGGCGCGGGTTGCATCGCCGCCGCAGGGACGACCGTCAAGTTGATCCAACCCGACGGCACCGAGAACCAGACGATCTATCCGTGCTTCGAGCATCAGACCATGCCGGACCTGTTCCCCACCAACGTCACCTGGCGGTACTACACGCCGAGCGCCGGCAGCATCTGGACGGCGCCCAATGCGATTCAACACATCTGCCAGTCGACCGGACCGGGCGGACAATGCGTGGGGTCGCAGTGGACGCAGAACGTCGACCTCAACCCGTCGGACGTCTTGACCGACATCGCCAACTGCAACCTGCGGTCCGTCAGTTGGGTCGTGCCCACCGCCCAGAATTCGGATCACGCGAAGAGCACCGACGGCGGCGGCCCCTCCTGGGTGGCGTCGATCGTGAACGCCATCGGCCACAGCACGGCGTGCGACAACGGCTCGGGCTATTGGCAGGACACCGCCATCCTCATCACCTGGGATGATTGGGGCGGCTGGTACGACCACGAGCCGACGACGATCCTGGCCTCCCCGGAAGGCGACTACCAGTACGGTTTCCGGGTGCCGCTGATCGTCGTCTCGGCCTACACGCCTGCGGGCTACATCAACAACGCGCGCCATGACTTCGGCACCATGCTGCGGTTCGTCGAGCACAACTTCGGCATCCACGAGGGTGCGCTGAGCTTCGCGGACGCCCGGGCCAATGGCGATCTCACGGCGTTCTTCGACCTCACCGCGACGCCCCGCCCCTTCCTCACCGTCGCCGCCCCCAAGAGCGCAGCCTTCTTCCTGAAGGACAAGAGGCCGAAGCTGGATCCGGACGACGATTGAGGCCGGTCAGCCCAGGAGCCGGTCCAGGTCGCGCGCCGCGATCCACAGCGGATCGACGACTCGGGGGTCGGCTCCGGAGTCCTTCGCCAGCGCTTTGTGGAGCAGGTGCAGCTCGGTGCAGCCGAAGATGAATCCGTCCCGGCGGTGCTTCGCCGCGAGGCCGGCGAGCCAGGGGAGGCAGCCGTCGAGCGGCTGGTTGGCCTTGAGACGGTAGATCCAGTCGTGGAGCTCCCCCTGGTCCGCCTCGTCAGGCCAGTCCACCCACGGCTCGACGAGGCGCCAGCGTTCGTGGCTCTCGAAGATCCGCGCCGCCCGCGTGCCGCTGGTGGTCAGCAGCAGGAGCGGGCGGGGAGACCGCAGCACCTCGTCCACCACCAGGTCGATCAGGGAGATGACCCGTTCGCGCAGGGCGGCGGGCAGCCCGGGCAGCAGATGGTGAATGGTCACGCAGGCGATCAGGATGCGGTCCGCATCCATGCCGAGCAGCCGCTCCAGCGCCGCGGCCAGCCGCGCGGCCAGCGGACCCGTCTCGCCCTTCAGGATCGCCGTCGTGCGGTCGGGGAAGGTCGGGTCCGAGAGCACGACGCAGACCGGCGATCCCTGCTCGGGCTCGGCGGTGTTGAGCCGGTAGAGGGTGTCGAGGAAGGCGGCGGAGGCCAGGGGCCCCATACCGCCAAGGATGCCGAGCGTCGCCATCGCGGCCTCATGGTAGCTCAATTGCCACCTTTACATAGGGGAATGAGGTCGACTAGAATGCCGGGCCGAGCACCGAGCAATGATCATCACGCCTGACTTCGTCTTCGTCCACTACCCGAAGACGGGAGGGACGTTCGTCACCCACGCCCTCTCCTGCTCATCCTCACGCCCGATCTCCTAAATTCTTAGTTGACATCCCCGCCCGCACCGGCTATCATCCTAATTTGTTAGGAGATACCGATGTCCCGCAAGACCTCAGACCCGTTGACCCCGCTGGAGCTGGAGATCATGAAGGTGCTCTGGGAGACCGGGCCCGCCGCCACGCAGACCGTGCAGGAGCGGCTCGCCCCCGGACGCAAGCTCGCCTACAACACCGTGCAGACCATGCTCAACGTGCTCCACCGCAAGGGGAAGGTTCGCCGCGAGCTCTCCGGCCGCGCCTACCTCTACGAGCCCTTGGTGAGCCGCGTCCAGGCCGCCCGCCAGGCGCTGGGGGACCTGGTGAGCCGGATGTTCGAGGGCTCGGCCGAGAGCCTGGTCCTGAGCCTGGTCGAGACCCGCCAGCTCACCCCGGAGAAGCTGTCCGAGCTCTCGGCGTTGATCGAGAAAAGCGAGAAGAGCGAGGAGGAGCGCGATGAAGATTGAATGGCTGGTCCTCACCTTCGTCCTCAATGCCCTCTGGCAGGTGCCGCTCGCGGGGGCCGCGGGCCTCGCCGGGGACCGGCTCCTCCGCCGCTCGCCGGCCCGCCTGCGCCACCTCCTCTGGCTGGCGGTCCTGGGCGTCGCCGTGGCGCTCCCCCTGACGGCCGGCTTCGGGCCTCTCCTCCCTCGGCCCGCCGGCCGCGCCGCGGCGCCCCCGGTGACAGCTCCCGCCCAGACGGCTCCGGAAACGGCCTGGCGCGCCGCGCTCCCCACCCAGGAGCAACGGCTTCCGGCCGGCGCCGCCGCGGTGGGGGCGGGCCTCTGGGCTCTCACCGTCCTCGCTTGCGGCTTCAGGCTGGGCCGCGCCTGGGTCCGGGCGCGCCGGCTCGTCCGCGGCGCCCGGCCGCTGGAGATCCCGGACGCTCTCGTCCCGCACGTGGACCGCTGCCGCGCGGCGCTGGGCGTCCGCGGTGAGATCCTCGGCTCGCCCGGCCTCCCCGGCCCGGTCACCGTCGGGGCCTGGCGGCCGGTGATCCTCCTGCCGTCCCGTTTCTTCGACACCGCCTCGCCCGAGGAGGTGGCTTCGGCGCTCGGCCACGAGCTGGCCCACATCCGGCGCCGGGACTATGCCACGAGCCTGCTCTGCGAGGCGTTGCTCCTTCCCATCGTGTTCCATCCGGCGGCGCGGCTGCTGCGCCGCCGGCTCACGGAGACCCGGGAGATGGCCTGCGACGAGGCGGTCGTGAGCGGCCTCGTCCGGCCACGGGCCTACGCGCGGTCGCTGCTCGCCCTGGCCGCGGCCGGCGCCGGCCTCCCCCGGCCCTCCACCACCCTGGGCGCCCTCGACGCCCACACTCTGGAGGTGCGTATGAAAAGGATTCTGGACAGCAAACCTCGCACGGGCGCCAGACCGGCCCGTGCGGCGCTGGGAGCGGCCCTGCTGCTCCTCGGCGGCATCTCCCTGGCGACCTCGGAGGTCACCGTCCGGCCGGTGGCGGCGCTGGCGGCGGACGACGCGCGCGGCGGCGCCCTCGGCCCCTTCGTCGGGACCTGGAGCGCCGACTGGACCCCCGATCCCAAGGATAACGGCGGCAAGAAGGTGCGAGCCCTCGACCTGGAGATCCACCCCGACGGCCGCATCGTAGAGACCTGGTACAAGTACCACAAGGAGGCGGATGGCAGGGTGAGCTCGCAGAAGTTGGTCGTACCGGCGACGGACTACACGGTCGAGGGGAACACCTTGAAATTTGCAGTCCACGTCAAGAATTTCACCTTCCCCGGCAAGCCGGCCGGTCCCGCCGAGCTCCGGGAATCGCTGGAGCTCCAGGCAGGGGACGACGCCGTCTGGCGCAGCCTCTCCAACTCCTACTTCGACGTCTTCAAGAAACGCGGCGAGCCCGTGCCGCCTCCGCCCCCGCCAACCCCGATGAAGCGCCAGCGCTAAAGCGGCGTCGATCGCCGGCTCTGAGCTGTCCGGGTAGTTAGTTTCCCCCGGTCAGGAGAGGTGTGCCCTGCTTCCGGCAGCGTCTCCAGAGGAGACGCTGCCTTTTGCTGCCCGGATCAGTTGTTGCCCCGGATGCACCGGCACAGTGGGGGCCCGGTGCTGACCCAGCCGGGAGGACAGTTGGGACAGAGGATTTTGGGCGCGACGCCGTGCGACGACTTCGGCGCGGCGGAGGTGGCCGCGACAAGCGCCACCCAGAGTGCCGCCAGCAACATGGGCAGCTTCTTCATCTTCATCACGCGCTCCTTTCGAATGCAGAAACACAGAAGGCCGCAGTCAGATTAGCATGAGCTACGCCGCAGCTAGACAAAGTCCCGGGCATCCAGGGTCTCGCCATTCCGGCTACCCTCGACGCACTCGACGTAGGCCGGCGCGACCCGGGCCGCAGGCATGCCGGCCGAGGTGTCCCAGCCGAGCTCCGCCAGCGTCTCGGTCACCCAGGGCGGGCTCACGACGTTGATGCGCACGCCCCGCGGCATCTCCAGGGCCGCCGCCCGGGCGAACCCTTCCAGCCCGCGGTTGACCAGAGTGATCACCGAGCTGCCCGGCATCGGCTCCTGCGACAGCACGCCGGAAGTGAGCGTGAACGATCCGCCGTCGCGGACCTGGGCCAAGCCGGCGCGCACCAAGTTGATCTGCCCCATAAGCTTGTGAGCGAGCGAAAACGCGAAGTCCTCGTCCGTCAGCTCGCCGACCGGCTTAAACCGCGCTCCCCCGGCGAGCGAGACCAGGGCGTCGAACGGCCCGACGTCCCGGAAGAGCCGCTCGATCGAGCCTTGGTCCGCGACGTCCACCTGATAATCCCCATTCCGGTTTCCGACCACCTCATGCCGCTCCGCCAGCGCTGCCGCCAGCGGCGTGCCGATGGTCCCCGTCGCTCCGACCACGATGATCCGCATGCGTTTCCTCCTTCTCGGGGGCAGCATGTCAGTTACGGAATGGCGGGGGCAAGGGCAACTCAAGGGGATGAAATAGACCGGCTGTTCCGGGCCGAAGGTCCGGGCTCCCTAAGCCCAGCCCAACGGGCTGGGTCAGCAACCACACCACAGAACCCCAGCCCCAACGGGGCGCGATAATTCGATGTAGCGTAGCGCGGCCCTTCAGGCCGCATCGCCCACACACCCCTCCAAACCCAGGGCGTTGCCCTGGGCTGAAGGATGACGACCCTTTGGGCCTCGCTGGAAGATCGCTTGGCGCGCACCCCAGATCCGGGTGAGCAATGCCGCCTCAAGGAGGAGTTGGCCCGCATGACCTTCGGTGAATGATGCCGAAGATCCAGTGGACCGGCTTGCCCCGTCGCGCTGCGGGATCATCTGTTCGAGCGGCTTCGCGAGCGGAAGATCACCGCCGGACCTCTACCAGTTGAAGCTGTGGCGAGAGTCCGACCCCGAGGCTCCGGACGGGCTCTGATACAGGGACTTCGGCTCGTTCAAGAGCTACGACGAAGGGAAGTACCCGAAGACCCTTCTGCTCGCAGGACAACCGGCGAAAGGAAAGAAGCTCTGAACGAGCTGTAGTTCACGTCCGGCGCCCCACCTCAGAGAGCTGTGCCTGCGTGGGTGCAACGGTTCTGGATCGGGGAGATCCAACGACGAGTACGACGAGACTCGGGCGGACTTCAGACGCTGGGATCCACGGGCAGCGCTCTGTAGAGCCATGCTTGCAACAGAACACAAACATACATTAAGATAATCCTGTACCCAACCCTCTGCGGTTGAGGAAGGAGCAATCCATGCAATCCAAAACACCGGCCTATCCGCTCGTTACCTCTCTCCCAACTCTTCTCGCACTGCTCTGCCTCCTGTTTCTGCCCCAAGCTGGGGTTGCACAAACCAGCACCTGCCAGGGTGAAACCGTCGATCCCGGGACCGCGTTTTGTGGCCCCCGTCTTTTGGTTTCATCGTACGCAACCGTGACTGGAAGTTCTGATGCCTCAGTTGTATTCTCAGTCTATGTCGACGATGGTGTGCATTCACTGATGATTTTCACTCTAACCGGAACATCCTTTATCCAATCGTGGGATTCAACGGGCAATCCGGCGCTGTTCCCCGGTACGTTCCAGGTGTGCGCCTTTCGGCACTCAGCGAAGACCTCGGCAGCCCACGTGCAGAACTGCATCTCTGGTAGGTAAGGCGGGTGAAAGCACCCCGGAGCCGCTTCGAGCCCTGACCGTAACCATCTGATTTTATGGGACTCCATGGTGCGCCCTAGAGGATTCGAACCTCTGACCTACAGCTCCGGAGGCTGTCGCTCTATCCAGCTGAGCTAAGGGCGCTTGCGGTGCGGGGCTTGAGATACTCCCGCGGTGAGAAAGAGACTTGGCCTGCCTGGAGGGATTCGAACCCCCGACCCGCGGCTTAGAAGGCCGCCGCTCTGTCCAACTGAGCTACAGGCAGCCGTGTGCGCCGTCGGTATCGGGGCGCCCAGATTTGAACTGGGGACCCCCTGCGCCCAAGGCAGGTGCGCTACCAGGCTGCGCTACGCCCCGACGGAAACGCGCAGGCAGGACAATATAAGACACCCCAGGGAGGGAGTCAAATCCCCACCCTCCCGGCCGCGGCCCCGGTCCTGGCCTCGCCAGGCCGGGACCGGGGGATCGCGCGCTGCCGAACCCCCCCTACCAGGAGTACGCCACGTGGGCCAACGCCCGGCGCCGCAGCAGGTCGCCGCCGAACGACTCGAAGTGCTGCTTGTCCAGGAGGTTGTTCACGTCGAGGCCGATCTGCCAGTTGTTGGACAGCTTGTAGGTCACCCCCAGGTCCACCAGCGTGTAGGCGGGCACGTCGCCCACGAACACGCCCGCCGCCCAGGGGAAGGCCTCCACCCAGCGCACCTTCACGGAGCTGTTCCAGCGGTCGCCGCGGTAGGAGACGCCACCCGAGGCCTTGTTCCCCGGTCCGTTGGGCAGGAGCTGGTCGCGCTCGTTCTTCGACTTCACGGTGAAGTCGAACCACGAGTAGCTGAAATCCGCCAGCACCCGGTCGGTGACGTAGTAGTTGAAGGCCACGTCGATCCCCTGGGTGTCCACCACTCCGGCGTTGGCGTAGGAGAACACCAGGGCGGGCTGGCCGTTGAGGTTGGCCAGGCCGACGAAGTTCGGTCCCAGGCCGCCGCGCAGCGTGTTGAGCACCGTCGCGGCCACCGGCGCCGGCAGGAACGACGGCGGTGTGTAGGGCGTGAATGCCGGGTTGACGCCGGGCAGGAGGTCGGTGACGAAGTTCTCCATCCGGCTCTGGTAGTAGTCGATCGTGAGGTAGAGCTTGGCGCCGAAGATGCCGCTGTAGCCCGCCTCGTAGCTGCGGATCTTCTCGACCCCGAGGTTGTTGTTGCCGCGGGCCAGGAGGGGGATGCTGGTCAGGCCGAGGGTATGGCCGCCGAGGAAGGGGGCCAGCGCGGCCTCCAGGGGCGCGAAGGCGGTGATGGGAGCGCCCGCCGGAGCGCGCAGGAAGAACTCCGAGTAGTTCGGCACCTGGAAGGCTTTGTTGTAGGTGAGGCGGAAGGTCTGCGTCGGGGTGGCGGCCCACACCAGCGAGCCCTTGGGAGAGAACTGGCGGTCGTGCAGGGTGCTGTCGTCCACCCGGGCGGCCACCACCGCCTTGAGCGAGGAGGTGAGGCTGTACTCGACCTGGCCGAAGACGGCCTCGGAGTGCTCGTTCTTGGGGGAGTCCATCAGCGTCTGGAAGCCGGTGTTATCGGCCGTGTCCACCTTCTGCTTGCGGTAGGCGAGGCCGCCCACGAGGAAGCCCTTGCCACCGAGGAAGCCGGTGTTGCCCTCGAGCTCGCCGTGCAGGTTCGAGGAGTCCTCGAAGAGCAGGGCGCCGGAGGAGAGGGCCACCTGCTTCTCGGCCTTGCGCGAGTCGTAGTAGCCCAGGAGGTTCCAGTGCAAGGTGTTGAAGTTGACCCGACCCCAGGGGCGGTTGACGTCCGTCACCTGGACGCGGCCGATACCGGTGAGGAAGGTGGGCCCGCCGAGGCCGGCGGTGCCGCCTTCGACCGTCAGCACCTGGCTGTCGCTGAAGTAGCGGTCGAGGCGCAGGCCACCATAGTGGATCTTCACCTGGTCGCGAGCCAGCCCCTGGGCCTCCCGCCGCAGGCAGTTGGTCTGGGCGGCGGAAGCGCAGATCGTCGAATACTCCACCGTCTGGTTGCGCGAGCGGGTGAAGTCGTCGCTCTGCTGATAGCCGCCGACCACCCGGCCGTACCAGCCGGCCCCCAGCTCGGTGGCATAGCGGAGATCGCCGCGGGCCGTGCCCAGCTCGCCGCCGGTCAGCCGCACCTTGCCCCCCGTGTCGCCCCGCGGCGACCGCGTCGTCATGTTGAGGACGCCGCTGAAGGCGTTGGCGCCGTAGAGCGCCGAGCCCGGGCCGCGCACCAGCTCCACCGTGGCCAGCTCGTCCATGGGGAAGGAGACCGCCGCCCACTCCTGGGCGCCGAGGAACGGCACCGAGGGGTCCCGGCCGTCGATCAGCGTCAGGATGCGCCGGTTGAGGGAGCTGTTGAAGCCGCGCACGTTGAAGTTGAAGTCGTAGAGGCCGCTCTGGGTGAAGTCGACGCCCGGGGTGAATTCGAGCAGCTTGGGGACCTGGCCCGTGGGGGTCTGGAGAGCGATCTCCTCCTCCGGCACCACCGTCACCGCGGCCGGCGCCTCGGTGATCCGCTCCGCTTTGCGCGACGCCGAGTACACGGTGATGGTCTCGGCGAAGCTCAGGTCCCAGTCGACCTTCTGGTCCAGCGTCCGCGCCGACCCGGCCGCCACCACGACAGCCGCTTCGGTCTTGGTGTGATCGCTGAGGCCGAAGGTGACCTCGTAGGTGCCCGGCGGCACGCCGTCCAGGACGTAGGCGCCCGTGGCATCGGTCTGCGTCGACAGGTCGAGGGACTGGATGCGGACCGTGACGCCCGCCAGACCCGCGCCGTCGAGCCGCGTGACCTTCCCTGCGATCTTCCCGGTTCCCTGCGCCTGCGCCAACCCCGCGGCGAGCGGGAGGAGGGCCAGGGCGATGAGGAGATACATCCACTTGCCTTTCATGACGACCTCCATGCGGCGAATGTCCGTGCGGCGAACGCCCCGAGCCCATCCTCGCAGGTAGGCTCCAGCCGCAGATGAGTTGGAACGACAGCTCAGGAACGAAAACTGTTCCCGCTTCTACCCTGGTCGGACGGGAAAGTCAACCGCTGGGCTGCCGCCGCCTCGACTCCGGGGGAAAGTGGTAGGGTACGCCGGTCGGAGGGCCGCCGGGCAGCCATGGCACATCGCAGTGATCACCGGTTCAGGGAGCTGGACCTTTCCCCCGGACAGCGGCCCGTCTACAGCCGCGCCCTGCTGCTGCCGGGGCCGCTGCCTCCCCTCTCCCACTTCGGGATCACCCTGCTGCGCCACGCCGTGGGCACCGGCCTGCGCTACGCTCTCTATCATCTCGGGTTGCCGCTGCCGGAGGCGCCGCCGGTGAAGATCGTGCGCCTGCGACCCTACCTGGACGCCCGGGAGCTGCGCTGCCTCCTCACCCCCGTGCCGGGCGGACCCGACGTGGTGGCCGCCCTGCTGGAGCCCGGTGAAACCGGCGAGCGTCCGGCGGAGGCCCGCGCCCTGGTCGCCGCCCTGTCGTTCCACCGCGTCCGGCTCCTCCCGTTCCGGGTGCCGCCGGACCGCCCGGCCCGGCTGCGCGGGGACGAGCCTCCCGCGGTGCTCTGGCGACTCTTCCGCATTCATCTCTCCCGGGTGATGGGGAGGACCAACGACGCCCTGCTCTCCGATCTCGTCTCGGCGCTCGACCGGCGGGCCTTGCGGGCGCGAGGGGAGGAGGTCCCACCCGCGCTCAGCAAGGGGGCCTGGACCTTGCTCACCCGCGGCCGGGGCAACCTCCGGCGTTTCGGCCTTCCCGACCTCCTGGCTCCCTCCTGGGCGGAGGAGCCGGACCTCGCCCAAGCCGCCCGCCACGCCCTGGAGCGCCAGCCGCTGCCCGGCCACGACCGCTACCGGGGCCGGTTCCGCGAAGCCTGGAGGGCCGGCCTCTGCCAACTGGCGCCGATCTATGGCGCCCTGGCCCGCGCCGCCGCCGCGCGCGGCCATCTCGCCGAGCCCGACGACGCCTTCTTCCTTCCTTTAGATACGGCCGAGGACCTGACGGCCGCCCACAAGCCGGCCTGGATCGAGAGCGCCGTGCGCAGCAACCGCGCCGAGTACGACAGCCTGCGCAAGGCCGCCGAGCCCCTGGACCTGATGACGGAGAAGCAGGAGATGGGCCCCGCCGGGGGCGAAGGTGAGCGCCCCGAGTGGGCCTGGTCACCCCTGCTGCCGCTGCCGTAGGAGGGCCCCTCCCGGGAGGCGAGGACCCGACTGTGGCATCATCAGGCGCCATCATGAGCGGCATGAGCGAGCCCTCGACGCCTCCCCCCGCACCTCGCGGCCGATTCCGCCGCCGGCTCGCTGCCTGGCGCCGCCTGGTGCGCACCCACCCCCGCCTGCGCCGGACGCTCTACGCTGTCGCTGCCAGCGTGGTCGTCGTCCTGATCCTCACGCTCTGGCTGCTGTTCCCCTATCTCAAGGCGTTCGGCGACATCGGTGCCGGACCCGAGAGCTCCCCGTCGCGCCTCTACGCCATGCCGGAGGAGATCCGCGTCGGACAGGAGACGGCGCCCGAGGACCTCGCCCGCGAGCTGGAGGCCCATGGCTACCGGCCGTGGGACGAGGACGTCCTGCCCGCCGGCCGCTACCACTTCGGCGACGACGTCCTGGTGGTGCGGCTGCGCCGGCGCGAGACCCCGCAGGGACCCGTGCCGGGCCAGCTCCTGCTCGTCCGGTTCCACGCCGGCCGCGTCACGGCCCTGAGCGCCGGCGGCCGGCCGGCCGAGTCGGCCGCCCTCGACCCCGAGGTCCTCGCCACCTACTACGACGAGGAGGTGCGGGAGAAGTGGCCCGTCCAGGTGAAGGAGCTACCCGAGCACGTCGTCCAGGCCGTGCTCGCCGCCGAGGACGACGCCTTCTACTGGCACGCCGGCGTTTCGCCCACCGGCATCGCCCGCGCTCTGATGGTGGACCTGCGCAAACGCAAGGCCGCCCAGGGTGGCAGCACCCTCACCCAGCAGCTCGTCAAGAACGTCTTCCTCACCCAGGACCGGCGCGTCGGCCGCAAGATCCGCGAGGCCGTCATCGCCCTCGCCGTCGAGGCGCAGCACTCCAAGCGGAGCATCCTTCAGGCCTACCTGAACACCATCTATCTGGGCGGCGCGGACGGCGTCAACTACCACGGTCTGGGCAGCGCGGCGCGGGCCTACTTCGGCAAGGACGCCACCGAGCTGACCCTGCCGGAGGCCGCGACGATCGCCGGCATGATCAAGTCGCCCGCCGTCTACTCGCCGGTGGCCAGCCCCGAGCGCTCCCGCCGGCGGCGCGACGAGGTGCTGCGCCGGATGGCCGAGCTGAAATGGATCGACGCCGGCGCCCTGGAGCGGGCCCTGGCGACTCCCATGGCGACCTCCCCTCAGCGCCTCGGCGGCCGGCCGGCGCCCCACTTCGCGGATGCCATGACCGTCGAGGCCCGCGATCGCTTCGGCCTCCAGCGCCTGGGCAACCGCGGCTACAACCTCTTCGCCACCCTCTCCACCCGCGAGCAGAGCCTGGCCCAGAAGGCGGCCGGCGAGGTCCTCGCCGAGCTCGACGGCCCGCGCCGCCGGGGCGTCGAGCCGCTGGAGGCCGCGCTGATCTCCGTCGAGCCCCACACCGGGGCCATCCTCGCCTACGTCGGCGGCCGGGACTTCGGCCGCAGCGAGTTCGACCGCGTCTCCCAGGCTCACCGCCAGGCGGGGAGCTCCTTCAAGCCCATCGTCCTGGTGGCGGCCCTGGAGAGCGGCCGGATCTCCCAGTCCACCCTGGTCAAGGACGAGCCGCTGACGCTGAGGACAGGGGCCGGGATCTGGGCGCCCAAGAACGCCGACGGTGCGTTCCTCGGGCCGGTCACCGTCCGCAAGGCCGTCGAGCAGAGCCGCAACGTGCCCCTGATCCGCCTCGCCCTGGACGTGGGGATTGCCAAGGTGGCCGCCACTGCCCATCGCATGGGCGTCGACTCCGACCTGGTGGAGCTGCCCGCCCTTGCCTTGGGCGCCGCCGACGTGACGCCGCGCGAGATGGCGACCGTCTACTCGACCCTGGCCAACGGCGGCCTCCGCCCTATCGTCCACGGCCTCGCCGCGGTCCTCGGCCCCGACGGCAAGCCGGTGCGCGACCTTCAGCCGAAGAAGGCGGAGCAGGTCGTCTCGCCCCAGGTGGCCTTCATCACCACTTCGGTCCTGGAGGGGGTGGTGGAGCGGGGCACGGCGCGGGGCGTCCTGCGCTACGGCGTCCCCGGTCCCCTGGCGGGCAAGACGGGGACCACCAACGAGGCTCGCGACGCCTGGTTCGCCGGCTACCGTCCGGACCGCGTCACCGTCGTCTGGGTGGGGCTGGACAACCCCGGCGCCACCTCGCTCTCCGGCGCGCGCGCCGCCCTGCCGATCTGGGGCCGTTACATGAAAGCGTCCTTCCGCGATGCCCAGGGCTCCGACTTCCTCGAGCCCCCGGGCCTGGAGCACGCCACCGTCTGCCGGGACAGCGGCATGCTCGCCCGCCCCATCTGCCCCTGGCAGATCGCCGACGTCTTCCTGCCGGGCGAGAAGCCCACCCAGGTCTGCAATTGGAAGCACGAGCCGCGCTACGAAGAGAAGCAGAAGCAGTTCGGCCTGCGCTTCTCCGACTGGCTGAAGAAGAAGCTGGGCCGGATCTTCGGGAAGGGCAGGGGCGCGTAGCTCTCTAGGGACACGTCGCGAACGCCGACGTATCCTGGACGGGCTGGAAGGCCGTCCCCTGCGGGTTCGAGTAGGTCTTCACCACCCCGGTGTTCGAATCCGTGATGGTGAGCGTGGTCTGCACGTTGGTCAGGCCGCCGGCGAAGACCCAGAACCTCTGGTTGAGGGGGCAGGCGTTCAGCACCTTGACCACGACTTCCACGTTGGTGTCCGAGAAGAACCAGAAGTAGCCGGTCTCGTCGGTCAGCTTCACGACCTTCGCCGGCCCGGACTGGCCGTCCACGGTCCGGTAGGTGCCCTCCACCTTGAAGCGGCCGCCGTTGAGACACAGGGTATTGGGGCCGGGCACGCAGGGGCTGGGAGCGACCTGTTGCTGCGCGATCAGCGTCGCGGTCACCTGGACCGCGCCCCCGGGGCCTGACAGGCGCTTCGCCAGGACGTTCCAGGTGCCGGGCGCGGGGCTCGGAACGCTGCAGAACTGCTGCCCGGCCGGCGCGTCGCCCTTGCAGTCGAACGCCGTGGTCGAGGCCGGCGCCCCGTGCCGGACGTAGAGGGCGTCGCTGTTATCGAACCAATCGGCCGCGTTGAGGGCGACGCGAAGCTCGGCCGTCCCCGCCGGCACCTCGACCGTGCTCGCCGCCTGGGGCTGATTCTTGCTGAGCGTGACGGTGCTGCCGAAGACCGCGGTACCCGTGCCGCCGATCTGGGGTCCCGCGCCGCAGGAGGTGGCGGCGAGATCGGCGCCCCCCTCGGCCTGGATCCAGGCGAGGTCGCTGAACACGTCGTCGTCGAAGGAGTTGTCCACCGGCGCGCATTCCGGGTTGGTGCCGCTGGAGGTCACGCCGGCCACCACGGTCTGCCCCCCGAGCGTCAGGAAGAGCGGCCCGCCCGAGTCGCCGAAGCAGGTGTCCGAGTTCGAGCCCGGCGCCCCCAGGGGGTTCTTGAAGTTCCAGCACACGGACCCGGCCGCCGGCGGATTGCAGGCCGCGGTCGTCACCGCGCCCCGCCGCTTGATGCCGTCGTCCGTGGAGGTGGTGTGGGTGCTGCCGAAGCCCACGATCTCACCGGCGAGACCGAGCGGCGGCGAGGACGCTCGGTTGATCGGGCTCGGCGCGACGTTCGTCACCGGCGCCGCAAGATGGAGGATCGCCACGTCGGATACCCCGCTGTGGGAATCGTAGGCGGGGTCCACGGCGATGCGCGACAGCGCGAAGAGTCCGGCGTGCTGGAAGAAGACGAACTTGCCGGCAGCGCCCACGAGGTCCGGCCGGGCCGCGCACGCGGCGCCGTCGACACCGCTCCCGTTGTCCTCCTCGCAGAGGCAGTGGGCCGCCGTGAGCACCGTCTGGCAGCCGATCAGCGTCGCCGAGCACTCGCCGTTGACGATGAAGAGCCCCACGGTGGGGTGGAGATTGTCGACCACGCCATTGGTGATCTTCCCGGCGATTTGGAGCGGCGCCTGAGCGTTGAGGGAGAGGGGCAGGCAGAGCAACAGGACCGGCAGAGCTGAACGGCTGCGCATGATCTTGCCTCCTTGGCCTGGGAATTGTACCTGAGCGCGTGCCGCTTCACTCCCGGGGTCCGCAGGTTGTCACCCCCCGCTCTGCTTCGAACCGCACCGGCTCCGCGCTGCGGGGGAGGCGGACGACGTGGATCGGCCGCGCGGAGACGAAGCAGACGCAGTTGGGGGCCGGCGGCGCTTCGAGGAGGTCCACCACCAGCTCGCCGGGCTTGCGGACGACCCCGCGGATGGTCACCTTGGAGACGCACCCTTGAGTGGGCAGGGCGGCGGCGATCACCATGTCCTTCTCGAAGTCGACCGCCGGGGGCTGCGCCGGCAGAGCGCCGCCGTCGCCCTCCCGCAGGCGGGCCCAGAGAGCCTTCCAGGAGGTCTCGTCGCGGGCCACCTCCCGGAGCTGGTCGCCCGTCTGGCCGGGGATGGACCGCTGGACGAGGGTCTCGAAGCCGAGGGGGCCGGGCGCCGGCTTGGCGGGGGACCGCCCGCGCCCGGAAGCCGGGGAGGCGCCGAGGCAGGCCAGGGCCAGCAGGCCTGCCGCGGCCAGGGCGAGGGGCAGGCCGGCTCTCACAACGCTCCGGCCAGGACCGCCTCCTCGACCCGCTCGTGCCCCTGAATGAGGATGCGGTTCCTGGCGTCCACGAAGACGAGCGACGGCTGGTGGGAGAGGCAGTCGGCGTCCTCGTAGTCGGCGTAGGTGGCGAGGATGACGACGTCGCCCGTCCCGGCCTTGTGAGCGGCGGCGCCGTTGATCACGATCTCGCCCTTGCCCGGCGTGCCGGGGATGGCGTAGGTCGCGAAGCGCTCGCCGTTGGTGCAGTTGTAGATCTCCACCCGCTCATGGGGAACCAAGTCCGCCGCCTTCATGAGCACGGGATCGATGGTGACCGACCCCTGATACTGGAGGTTGGCGTCCGTCACCGTGGCGCGGTGGATCTTCGACTTCAAAAGCGTCCGCTTCATATCCGTATCACCCTCCGGCGGCCGCGTCTGCGATCGCCAGTCGAATGTTGTCGATCAGTCTCGTCCCCCCGACTCGCACGGCCAGGGGGAGCACCAGCTTGCCTTGCAAGGTGTCGACGGGCGCGAAGGTCTCCGCGTCCACCACCTCGGCGTACTCGACTTGCGCGAGGGGCTCCGACGCCAGCACCTCCCGCAGGCACCGCCGGACCTCGTCGCCCCGGCGCTCTCCCGTCCCCGTGGTGACGAGCTCCGCCGCGGCCCGCAGAGCGCGGTGGAGCACCGTCGCGGCCTGGCGCTCCGGCGGCGAGAGATAGGCGTTGCGGGAGGACAGGGCGAGACCGTCCGCCTCCCGGATCGTCGGCGCCGGAACGATCTCGACCGGCAGATGGAGGTCGCGCACCATCTGCCGGATCACCGCGAGCTGTTGGGCGTCCTTCTCGCCGAACACGGCGACGTCGGCCTGCACCAGGTTGCAGAGCGCCAGGACCACGGTGGCCACCCCCCGGAAGTGCCCGGGCCGGCAGGCCCCTTCGAGACCGAGCGCGGCCCCGGCGGGCTCCACGAAGGTGGCGCTGCCGGGCGGATAGATCGTGTCCACGCCGGGGAGGAACAGGAGGTCGCAGCCGGCGGCCTCCAGCAGCGTGGCGTCCTTCTCCGGCTGGCGGGGGTAGCGGTTGAAGTCCTCGTGGGGTCCGAACTGGGTCGGGTTCACGAAGACGGAGGCCACCACCCGGTCCGCGCGCTCGCGGGCGAGCCGCACCAGAGAAAGGTGCCCCTCGTGCAGCGCGCCCATGGTGGGCACGAAGCCGATCCTCGCCCCTTCCCGCCGCCAGGCTTCCACCCGGCGGCGCAGCTCGTCCTTCGTCCGTGCCGTGCGCATCAGCCGTAGAGCTTGGCCGGCTCTTCCACTGGTCGTGGGACGGCCCCGCCGTAGCTCTCCTCCGGTGCGGGGAAGCGGCCGGCGCGGACGTCGTCGGCGAAGCGGGCGATCCCCTCGCGGGAGAGCTTGCCCAGCTCGGCGTAGCGCCGCACGAAGCGGGGCGCGATCCGCTCCTCCAGTCCCAGGAGGTCGTGATAGACCAGCACCTGCCCCGTGCATCCCGCGCCGGCACCGATGCCGATGGTGGGGATGGAGAGGCGCCGGGTGACCTCGGCCGCGAGGTCGGTGGGCACGCATTCGAGCACGAGGGAGAAGGCGCCGGCGGCCTCCACCTGCTCGGCGGCGTCGAGGATGAAGCGACGCGCCGCCTCGTCCCGCCCCTGGACCTTGAAGCCGCCGAAGCGGTGGACCGACTGCGGAGTGAGCCCGAGGTGGGCCATCACCGGCACCTCGGCCGCCGTCATGGCGGCGACCAGCTCGGGCCGGGCGCCCTCGATCTTCACGCCTTGAGCCCCGGCCTCCTTGACGAAGCGGATGGCGTTGGCGACCGCCTGGTCCGTCCCGAGGTGGAACGAGCCGTAGGGCATGTCGGCCACCAGCAGGGCGCGTTTGACGCCCCGCCGGACCGCCCGGGTGTGGTGGATCATTTCGTCCATCGTCACCGACAGCGTGTCGGGGTGGCCCAGCACCACCATGGCGAGCGAGTCGCCCACCAGGATGACGTCCACTCCGGCCGCGTCGGCCGTGCGCCCCTGCGGAAAATCGTAGGCGGTGACCATCACGAGGTGGTCGCCGCGCTCGGGTGCCCCTGCCACCCAGGGAACCGTGACGCTCTTCGGTTCTCCAGCCATTGCCAACGCTCCTTTCTCTCAGAAAGCAGAACGCCCTTCCGCTCGCGGAGACGGAAGGGCCGTTGGCAGGCCCGCGGGTTCGCGGCTTGTCGTGCGCTGATGCGAGGTGGCTGTCCCCGCCGGGGGATCAGGCCCTCGCGCGCCGGGCCGCGCCGCAGGGGGCGTTGAGCATCCGTCTCAGTCCCGCGTCCGCGGGATCCAAGCGGCTGGAGAGATTCTCGCCGCTGATGCTGGCTTTGTCAATCCGGGGTTGAGAGAATGGCACCGCGACAGCGGCCACGAGCAGACTTGGGGGGGACGGTGCCATGATCGGACCGCACCCAGAGAGGGTACAACGGAGCACGCCTCATGACTCCCGACCAGATCTCCGCCTGGGCCGCCTCCGGCGAGTCCGAGACACTGGAGCTCAAGCGCACCACCGGCGAACGCCGGCAGTTCCGCGGCAACGCCTTCGAGTTGCTGCTGGCCGCCGAGCGCTTCCTTCGCGAGCACGTGCCGGTCGCCGGTCGCGTGGTTCCGGGGCACCTCGAGCGGGTGGACGAGCCGCTCTACCCGCCGCTGGCGGTGCGCGAGGCGCTGGCGAACGCCTTCTGCCATCGCGACTATGCCATCGGCGGCGGCTCGGTCGGCGTCGCGATCTACGACGACCGGCTCGAAGTGACCTCCTCGGGCGCACTGCACTTCGGACTGACGCCCGAGGCGCTCTTCGGGCCGCACGAGTCCCTCCCCTGGAATCCTCTCGTCGCCGGCGTCTTCTACCGTCGCGGCATCATCGAGTCGTGGGGACGCGGCACGCTCAAGATGGCGGAGCTGGCGTTGACCGCCGGGCTGCCGCGCCCGGAGATCGAGGACGCCAGCGGATGTGTGACGGTCAGGTTCTTCCCGACGCGCTACGTTCCGCCGCAGCGGGTTGCGAGGAACCTGAGCGAGCGGCAGCAGGCCATCCTGGCTGTGCTGCACGAGGCGGTGGACGGGTTGGCCCTGCGGGAGGTTCGCTCCAGCCTCGCAGGGCAAGGGACTGAGCGGCAGGTGCGGGAGGATCTCGCCACCCTTCGGGTGCTTGGGCTGGCTATTTCGTCGGGACACGGCCGGGGGGCACGATGGAAGCGCTTGTGAATCAATAGGTTGGCTTATTCGGCTTATTCCGGCTTATTCCGGCTTATTCCGGCTTATTCTTGGCAAATTCCTTGCTGCCTCTTCACCGCGATCCCAGCGGCTGGAAATACTCCGTCCCCTTGATGGGCTTCGACAGTCGGTGCATCAGCTCGTCGAAGTCCTCCGGTCGCTGGGGGAAGTTCAGGTGCCGGGTATCCACCACCAGCAACGGCGAGCGGCTGTAGTAGTGGTAGTAGTGGTTGTAGGCGTCGATGAGCTCCGCCAGGTATTGGGGGGAGATCGTCTTTTCCACCGTCCTTGCGCGCTTGCGGATTCGCTCCATGCAGGTGTCGACGTCGGCCACCAGGTGGATGACCAGATCCGGCACCGTCACCTGGGGCTCCAGCAGGGCGTAGAGCTTGTCGAAGAGCATCAGCTCGTCGTCGGTGAGGTTCAGGTAGGCAAAGATCCGGTTCTTCCAGAAGGTGTAGTCGGCCACCAGGACGCGGTCGAAGAGGCCGCGCTGGGCGATGTCCTGCTGCTGTTTGTAGCGCGAGAGGAGGAAGTAGAGCTCGGTCTGGAAGGCGGCGCCCGGCCGGTCCTTGTAGAAGTCCCCGAGGAAGGGGTTGTCCACGTCCTCGAGGATCTTCACCCCTTCGAACCGGCGGGTCAGCATCTCCACCAGTGTCGTCTTGCCGACGCCGATGGGGCCGTCGACCGCCAGATAGTGGAAACCGAGGGTGTCCGGCTTCAAGAGGCGAGGGCCGGAGCGGTGACCGCGGGGGCGACAGGGTTGTACAGCGTGTCGCGCTCGACCGGCACGAAGCCCGCCTCGCGCACGATCCGCTCCAGCTCCGGCCGGGTGAGCTGCTGCGAGGTGCGGGCGCCGGCCATGTGGTAGATCTTCTCCTCCACGATGGTGCCGTCCAGGTCGTCGGCGCCGAAGCGCAGGGCCACCTGGGCCAGCTTGGGCGTGACCATCACCCAGTAGGCCTTGACGTGGGGGACGTTGTCCAGCACCAGCCGGGAGGCGGCGATGTGCTGCAGGTCGCTGTCGCCGGTGGTGTGGTACTTCAGCCCCATGTAGTTGTTCTCGGGCTGGTAGGCGAGGGGGATGAAGGCGTTGAAGCCGCCGGTCTCGTCCTGCAGGCCGCGCAGCCGCAGCAGGTGGTCGACCTTGTGCTCTGGCTTCTCGACGTGGCCGTAGAGCATGGTGCAGTTGCTCTTGATGCCCATGCGATGGGCGACGCGATGGACCTCGATCCACTCGTC
>DATARR010000114.1:0-32552 GCA_036264085.1 Thermoanaerobaculia bacterium
GAGGTGACGCGGTGGAAGACATGGTCGTAGAGGGTCTCGAAGGCGCCGGCACAGAGGAAGAGCATCTTGCCGGTGTCGACCCACACGGTGCTGGATTCGAGGAGCCCGTCCTTGGGTGCGGTGATGCGCAGGGGCACCCGCTCGCCCTCGATCAGGGTCAGCACGGCCTGCTGGATGTTGATGCCGGTGACGTAGGGCTTGCCGCCGATCATCCCCGACACCTTGTCGATCTCGTCCAGGCAGACGGTGGCCCGCTCCATGGCGCGCCCGATCTGCTCGGCCGTGGCCCCTTCGCCCAGCACCTGGCGGGTGCGCTCCTCCAGGCGGGCGAAGAGCCGGCTGGTGTCGACCGCCCCCTCCTCGGTGGCCAGGGTGTTGGCGTTCATGATGAGCACCACCCGGTACTCCGCAAACTCGTCGTGGGCGCTATAGAGCCCCTCGATGCCGCGCATGATGGTGGTCTTGCCCGTCCCCGAGTTGCCGATCAGCAGGAGGTTGCCGTACTTCTCCCCCTGGAGGTGCTTGAAGATGGCGACGGAGACGTAGCGCAGCGACTCGTCCTGGCCGATGACGCTCTGCGACAGGACCTCGTGGATCTCGACGGGCTTCATGGACACGGCTCGGTTTCCTTTCTCCTCACGGGCCGTTTCGCGGCGGCCGGCACTCCTTCTACGGACAAGGTGCTCCGGGCGCCTCCATCCGTCCTCCTATCCTAAGCCGATCCGGGACGCGGGCATTCCCCGGTTTCCCCGGTTGGCAGCCGGGCCGGACAAGGATATACTCGGTTCATGAAACCACAAAGCTCGGACGAGGACGGATTGCGGCAATTTTTATCTCCAGTGGCGACCGGAGAGCACGCACAAGAGAGGATGGAGACAACCCTACGCGCCGTCGTCTTCAGGGAAGGGGACTGGTGGATCATCCAGATCCTGGAGTACGACCTCGCGACTCAGGTCCGGCGCCTTGAGGAAGTTCCCGGCGACCTTCGCCGTCTCATAGTGGGGCAGATCGCGGCCAACGCCGAATGCGGCGTCGAGCCATTCCACGGCTTCTCCAAAGCACCGCAGAAGTACTGGAAGATGTACGAGAGATCCCGGACCATCGTAGCGGGCAGAATCGAAGCCCGTCTCGCTGCCTGAGCGACGGACCTTCGTGCGATAGCAGCCATCCCTCTGGGTTAGAATCGAGCCTGTACGGAGGAACCGATGATAGAGCCGCGCATTCGAGCCGTCGTCTTCAGAGAAGGGAACTGGTGGATCATCCAGGGCTTGGACTACGACTTCGTGACCTTGGCCAGACGGCTGGAGGATGTGCCTTCCTCCATTCAGCAGTTCTTCTCGGTTCTCTTTGCTGCCAGCCGGCAACTCGGCGTCGAACCCTTCTACGGCTACTCCCCGGCACCGCGCAGGTACTGGAAGATGTATGAGCGCGCGGAGCCCACGAAGGAGGATCTGCCAGCGATCGAGCTTCCCGAAGACTTCGGCGCCGTGCCCGTCGTCGATACGCGCCTCGCCGCCTGAAGCCTGTCAATCGTCTTCCTCCGGGTGGAGCCCGAAGTCTTCCACGGGCACCCTGTACACCCGGCAAAAGTGCCGCAGCAACGAGATGGGCATGATCTCGTCCTCATCGAGCACCACCACCGGGAAACTCCGCTTGTCCCTGCTCAGGAACAACCCGCCGACAGTGGCCGCCAGCGGGTAATCCACCGGGATCCCGTAGTTCCTCCACACGATGTCGACGAATTCCCGCAGCGTGATTTCCCAGGGGTGTCGGGCCAAAGGTCGGATCTCCGGAAGTTTTTCCTTGTAGGGCGGATCGGGCTGGCGGGCAAGCATGTCATGACGCGCCGCTAAAGCCAAGTCTTCTCTTCATTTACGCGATCTCGTCGCGTCCTCGCGTGTGACCGGCCGAGCCGGCCGCTTGCCATCCCCCCTCCGCCTCGGACAAACTCCCCCCGTGAAGAAAGCCGTCGTCCAGGAGATCGAACGCCAGCTCAACCCCGAGCAGGTCGCCGCCGTCACCCACGGCGAAGGGCCGCAGCTCGTCCTCGCCGGCGCCGGGTCGGGCAAGACCCGGGTCATCACCTATCGCATCTACTGGCTGATCGAGGAGATGGGCGTCGATCCCGGGCACATCGCGGCCATGACCTTCACCAACAAGGCGGCGGGCGAGATGCGCGAGCGGGTCGAGGACCTGATCGGCATCCACCCGCTCCCCACCTCGGTGGGGACGTTCCACCGCTACGGCCTCCTCCTGCTGCGGCGCTACGGCGAGCGCGTGGGGCTGCGGCGCGACTTCCACATCCTTGACTCCGCGGACCAGCTCGGGCTCGTCAAGGAGGCGCTCGGCGCCGAGGGGCTCTCCGAGACCGCCTTCTCTCCCCGCTCGGTCCTGAGCCAGATCAGCGCCGCCAAGAACCGGCTGATCGACGCCGCCGCCTACGAGGCGCAGGCCCAGAACTTCTTCGAGAAGAAGATCGCAGCCCTCTACCGCCGCTACCAGGGGCTCCTCGGCCAGGCCTCGGGGGTGGACTTCGACGACCTCATCGGCCTCGCCGTCAAGCTCCTCTCGACCGACGCTGAGCTGCGCGAGCGCATCCGGCGCCGCACCCGGTTCCTGCTGGTCGACGAGTACCAGGACACCAACCACGCCCAGCTCCGGCTCGTCCAGGAGCTCAACGGGCCGGACGGCAACCTGACCGCCGTGGGCGACGAGGACCAGGGGATCTACCGCTGGCGGGGCGCCGACCTCAACAACATCCTGGAGTTCGAGAAGACCTTCCCCAACGCCGTGGTGCGCAAGCTGGAGCGCAACTACCGCTCGACGCAGACCATCCTCGACGTCTCCGGCGCCCTGATCGCCCACAACGTCAACCGGCGGGGCAAGCGTCTGTGGACGGACAGCGGTGCCGGCGTCAAGGCGGAGCTCTACAAGGCGAGCGACGAGGGGGACGAGGCGTCCTGGATCGTCCGCACGCTGCAGCGCCTGCGGGCCAACTACAAGCTGTCCGAGATGGCGGTGCTGGTGCGCACCAACGCCCAGACCCGGGCCATCGAGGACGAGCTGCTCGCCCAGGAGATTCCCTACTCGCTGGTGGGCGGCGTGCGGTTCTACGAGCGCGCCGAGATCAAGGACCTCGTGGCCTACCTGCGGGTGCTGCGCAATCCCCGGGACAACTTCTCGCTGATGCGGATCGTCAATCAACCGCCGCGGGGGATCGGCAAGTCGACCCTGGAGCTGCTGCGCGACCGCGCCGTGCAGCTCGGCCAGCCGCTCTGGGACGTGCTCTACCTGGACGACCTTGGCACGCTGCCGGCCAGGAGCGCCGCGGCCCTGCGCAAGTTCCGCGACCTGATCGTGGGCCTCCAGCACACCGCCTCGGAGCTGCCGCTGCCGGCCCTCCTCGACCGCCTGCTGGAGGCCACCGCCTTCACCAGCCTGTTCAACGAGGACGACTCCGAGGACCTGGCGCGCCTGGAGAACATCCGGGAGCTCCTCTCCGCGGCTCAGGAGTTCACCGAGGCCAACAGCTACAACAACGCCAGCGATCAGGACCTCCTGACCTCCTTCCTCGACCATATCGCCCTGGTGACGGACCTGGACTCCCTGCAGTCCGAGAAAGGGGTGTCGCTGATGACGCTCCACAGCGCCAAGGGGCTGGAGTTCCGGGCCGTGGTGGTGGCGGGCCTGGAGAACGGGTTGCTGCCCCACTTCAACTCCCAGGGCGCGCGGGAGGACGTGGAAGAGGAGCGCCGGCTGCTCTACGTCGGCATGACGCGCGCCCGGGAGCGGCTCTTCCTCACCTGCTGCCGGCGGCGGCGGATGGCCGGCCGGTATCAGGACCAGGCCGAGTCCCCCTTCCTCGCCGAGCTGCCGGGCGAGCTGCTGACTGCTTCGGCGAGCCCCGACCTCTTCTACTCCGAGCGGCCCGACCCGCGGGCCCAGGGCGTCTACTCCTTCTTCAACCAGGGCCGCCCCGCCTCCGGTCCGGCTCCGGCGGCGCCCCCGTCCCGTCCCGCCACATCCGCCACGTCCTTCCGGCAGGCGCCCGCCGGCTTCGGCCGCCCCGCACCCGCCTCGCCGGGGGGCCGGCAGGTCGTCCCCGATCCCGAGCACACCGCACCCCGGCGGGCCATCCGCCGCGGCAGCCGCGTCCGCCACCCCACGCTGGGACCCGGTGTGGTGCTGGAGTTCGAGGGCGACGGCGACGAGGCCCGCCTCACCGTCTTCTTCGAGAAGTCCGGCAAGCGGAAGCTGGTGGCGAAGTTTGCGAATCTGGAGATGCTGTGAGGGGCGTCCCTACCACGCCCCCAAAGCCTGCCGCACGCTGACCACCTGCCCAAGGTGGTAGGCGTTGTGGTCCGCCACCAGCAGGGCTTCGCGGAGGATCGTCTGGCCGTCTCCCCAGGGAATCTTGGCGTAGAGGTCGGTCTTGGGATCGGCGACGAGGTCCTCCATGGCTTTCAGGTCCCGGTGGAGGGACTCGACGCACTGGTCCCAGGCGGCATCGTCCGGCGGCGCGGCGGTGTCGGGCCAGTATCCCTCGGGCCAGGCGGGGGAGACGTGGTCCTCATTGCGGCTGAACTCCAGGATGTCCCACTGGGCGATGCGGAGGTGCTCCAGGAGCTGCCAGACGGTGTGGGGCAGGCCCGGTGCCTTGGCGCCTCTCAGCTCCTTCGGCAGCTCTCCGATCGCCTGATCGAGATCGAGATGGGCGCCACGGCCCCGCAGCAGCTTCACCAGGTGATCGCGCAGGGATTGACCTTTGTCTTCCGTGCTCATGGTTCCCCCACCAGGCCGTCCACCAGGGCCTTGCTCCCCTGGACGGCCACTCTTTGAAGATAGAGCTTGACGCCCACCAGCCCGCCCAGCTCCTCGCCGCCGCCGGCCCGGCCGGGGCCGCCGTGGAGGGTCTGGGGCAGGGCCGCGCCGGAGCCGGGGGCGTCCGCGGCGGAGCCCTCGGAGCCGATGTAGATCCGCCCCGTGCCGCCGCCGCCGCGGGCCACGAAGTCGCCCGCCCAGCCGGCGTCGTCCGTATAGGCCGAGGTCACCAGGGTGCCGCCTCCCAGAGCTACGATCCCGGCCGCGTCGGCCGCCGTGCCGTCGTAGGGGAGGAGGGTCGCCACCGGCGCGAAGACCTCCCGGCTGTGGACGGGGCCGGCGTTGCGGGCGTCGTCGCTGCGCAGCAGGGTGGGCTGGACGAAGAAGCCCTTGCCGGCCGGTGCGCCCACGCCGTCAGTCCGCTGGCCCGTGCCATGGACGATCCGCGCCGCCTGACCCAGCTCTGCGATCCCCGAAAGGGTGTCCCGGAGCTGCTGGGCGGTCGCCACCGGTCCCATCCTCACCGTCGGGTCTGCTGGATTGCCCACCACCACCGCGGCGAGCCTGGCCGTCAGGGCGTCCTGGACGGTGCCGAGGCGATCCGCCGGCACCAGGATGCGGCGCACGGCCGTGCACTTCTGCCCCGTCTTCTGGGTCATCTCCCGTACCACGTCCTTGAGGAACAGCCCGAAGGTCGCCGAGCCGTCCTGGACGTCGGGAGCCAGCACGGCGGCGTTCAGGCTGTCGGCCTCCACGTTCACCCGCGTGTTGGCGGCGAGGAGGTTGCCTCGCGAGCGCAGGGTGAGGGCCGTGTCGGCCGAGCCCGTGAAGGCGAGCACGTCCTCGGGTCCCAGGCGGTCCAGGAGATCGCCCGTGGAACCGACGATGAGCTGGAGAGCGCCGTCGGGGAGGAAGCCCGCTTCGACGATCAGCTCGATGCACCGCTCGGTCACCAGGGCCGTGGCGGTCGCCGGCTTGGTGATCACCGGCATGCCGGCGAGCAGGGCGCAGGCCGCCTTCTCGGCGAAGCCCCAGGCCGGGAAGTTGAAGGCGTTGACGTGGACCGCCACGCCGGGCCGCGGCACCAGGATGTGACGGCCGTAGAACCCCTCGGTCTTGGCGAGCTGCACGCCCTCGCCCTCCGTCAGGAAGGTGCGGTCGCCCAGCCGCCAGCCGAGGCTCGCGTAGTAGGCGAGGGTGCCCGAGGCGCCGTCGACGTCGAAGGAGCCGTCCGGCTTGGTGGTCCCCGTGTTGCGGGCCGAAAGGTCCAGGAGCTCGTCCCGGTGATCGCGCAGGGCCTTCGACATCTCCTTGAGGAGCGCTGCCCGCTGGCCGAAGGTCATCGCCCGCAGGGCCGGCCCGCCGCGCTCGCGGGCATGGGCCAGCACGGCCCCGAAATCGATCCCCTCGCTCGACGCCCGGGCGATCTCCTCTTCGGTCGAGGGGTCGACCAGCGTCACGAAGCTCCCCTTGCCTTCCTGCCAGCTCCCAAGGACGTAGCTCTTCAACGTCTTCATCGCTCTCCTCTCCGGATCGGCTGCGTACAGTCCGCAGCGGGGAGATCCTACAACGCCTCGTCCGGCCTCTCCGCTTTTCCCTCGTCGAGGCTGCGCTTGAGGAGGAGTGCGCGGCGCTTCTCGACGGCCTCGATCCACAGCGGGACGAAGGCCACGAGGTCGCGCAGCACGGTGTCGATCTCCTCCAGCCGGGCGGCGATCCGCCGGCCGAAGGCGGCGTGGCAGTGGATCAGGTCCCGCACGCCCTGCTCCTGCTCCGGCCGGGAGGCGCCCACCGACGCCTTGATCCCCTCCACCGCCTCCAGCGACGTCTCGTGCAGGTCGAGGACCAGCCGGCAGCGGTGGGGGATCTCGAAGGCGTGGCGGTCGAGGATCTCCATCTCGTAGAAGCGGATCCCCCGCAGGGCCAGGATCTCCTTCAGCTTCGGGGTGAGCCCGCTCAGCAGCGCCGTCAGGAAGTCGGCGGTGGGCTCCCACTCCTCGCGCGCGGGGACGGCCTCGTCCCGCCGGATGCGCGCGGCGGGCCCCGACAGCCGGAGGCGCCGGGCGCTCTCCAGCGCCGCCAGGTACTGGCTCAGCCGGACGAGCGTGGAGTGGAGCCACTCCGCCTCCTCGATGTCCCGGGGGAAACGCCGGGAGAGGAAGTAGTCGGCGTCGTGGAGGCTCCGCGGGTCGGCCGCCATGACGGCGCCGAAGGTGTCGTGGAGGAAGGAGTGGATCTGGCCGATGGAGACGCAGAGGAGCTTGCGCACCTCCATGAGCTGGCCGGGGGCCACCTCGTCCGGGAAGCGGTCGAGCCCCCGCAGCACGTGGGTCTCCAGCATGGAGAGGGCGAGGCCGGCGCCCTGGCGCGCCTCCTCCAGCCTCGTGATGCGGGAGGGGGCGTCGAGCAGGGGGGCGAGCTGGTTGCGGATGAGGTGGGCGACCTGCCGCACCTTGCCCCAGATGTCCAGCAGGCGCTCCGGCGAGCAGTGGAGGAGGGCGTAGTTGCTCTCCAGCACCCCCTCGATGAGCTGGATGCAGCCCAGGAAGGAGCGGATCCGGGGGTTCTGGGAGCTCACCCGCTCCAGCGCCCAGTCGAGGGCCGTCACCCCGTCGGGCAGGGAGACCGGCTGATTGCCGACCAGGATGACGTGCCGGGGCTTCGAGCTCATGCGACCGCTCCGCGAGGGGGAAACCCTACCATCACGAGCGGCCGGTGAGAAAGATGGCGCAAATAAAAAAAGAGCCCCCAGGGGAGACCCGAAAAGGAGGGGGGGCTTCGGAGGTGAGTGACGGCCGAGGGAAAAACGTTTCACGCCGGCCTTCCCCTCCTCAGGGCTTCCCCACCTCCGCGTCGAACACCCCCGTCCGCACCTGGCCGCCGCTCTTCACCTGCACCCACAGGCGATACCGGCCAGACTGGGGAAATTCGTAGGGAAAGGACAGCTCGCTCAGGCCCTGGCTCATCCCGGGCATCGAAGCGTGGTCCATTCCGGCCATCTCCGGCATTCCCGGCATCCCCGCCTTTGCCGTGAAGAGATCCTGGGCGGCCATGCTGATGGTGCCCATGGGGTGGAGGTGGACGAAGACCCGCCCGTCGTCGCGGGTGACGACGGCGTGGCTCAGCATACCCATGTAGGGCTCCAGGGGGAGTGGACGCCCTTCCGGGTCCCTGGCCTCGAAGCGCAGGGTGGCCTCGCGGCTGGCTGCCAGCGGCTCCTGGTGCCAGAGCATGGTGCCGCCGCCTTCGAACATCGCGACCTTCGGCCCGGGGACCGCTCGCGGCGCCAGGGGCCCGGCAACGCGCCAGGAGTCGTCCGGATCCGGCGCCGGTCCAGTCCCTGTCTGCGGAGAGGATGACGCCAAGGGGATCGTCACCTTGTCCACCAGGGTCTGGGAGAAGCCGCTCTCATGGACCACGTCGGCATAGAGGCGGTAGGTGCCCGCCGGCAGCGGTGGCAGCGCGGCCTCGAAGCGATTCTGGTCCTGTTGCACGGGGTGGAGGTGGGCGAAGGCGTCGAGGCCCGGCTCGCGGAGCAGGAAGAGGTGCATCAGCTTGCCATGGTCCGGCGTCAGGGGCGACCAGTCGCGGGTGCGCTCGTCGTCGATGGCGAGGGCCAGGACCGGCCGGCCGTTCTCCAACCGCGCCGCGGAGGTGACGTGGAACGGCTGGTAGAGGTTCTCCCGCGCCCGGGCCTTGACACTGTCCCACCAGGACCTGCCGCCCCACAGGGCGAGGGCGAAGAGGATCGCCGCCACGACTGCCGCCATCCGTGCCCGGGTGCGCTGGCGCTCGTCCGCAACCTCGCCGGGCGGCAGCCCGCTCTCGCGCACGCCGGAGGCCACCAGGGTCACCGCTCCCGCGAACAGGAAGAGGCCCAGGGCCGCGAGCACCACCCCGAGCCCCTTCTTCATCTCCAGCACCTGGCTCGGCACGGCGGTGACGGGCACCAGGACCTCCCCCACGCCGGCCGGTCCCTTGACGTGCACCCGCACGCCATAGGAGGAGCCGATCATCAGCCAGAGCTGCGCGCTCCACACCCCGGGGGCCCCGGGCACCGGCGCCGCCACGTCCGGCGGCGGCGCGCCCTTCGTCCCCGCCTTCCACTGGATCGGCTGGACGGTCACCTCGTCGGCCTTCCCAGCCCCCAGCTTCACGGTGATCTCCGCCAGACCCGGAATCACCACCGGCGGCCGGACGATGACCCGCACGGGGTAGGGGCCGGCGCTGCCGTCGTAGAAGACGTTCGGGCTGCCCACGTGCGCCCCGGCGGGCAGGGCCGTCAGGAGCATCGCCACGGCGACGAGCGGCCATGGGAGCCGTCCTCTCATCGCTGCACCTTCGACAATCCCGCGCCCCGCCAGAGGCCGAGGCTGGAGGAGCCCACCGCCAGCGCCAGGGCGATCCCCAGCGAGCGCAGCGTCATCGGGTCCGTGTCGGGCTGCCAGAACTGGTGGCGATAAGGGCCGGGCGTGGAGGAGTACTCCCAGTGCCGGTCGCTGGCAAAGAACCAGTTGTGCGCCGCCGGCGAGATCAGGAGCTGCGAGAAGAACCACTGCACGGCCAGGAACAGGCCGAGGAACGCCACGGCGATCAGCAGCGCGTCCCGCCAGCCGGCGCGCTTCCCCTCTCGGCGCTGGACGAGGAAGTCGATGGCGAGAGCCGGGACGATCAGCAGCAGCGGGAACAGCGGCGCCACCATGTGGTCCACCGGCGTGTTGATGGGCCCGAGCTTCGGGTGCGCCGGAAACAGCGGCAGGATCCAGACCATGGAACAGGCGAGGAGCATGTAGAAGGCGCAGGCCGTGGTGGCCGCCCAGCGCCGGCGCGACGAGCGGGCGACCGACACCAGGGTCAACGGGAACACGCCGCAGGCGACCTCGTAGAACAGTCCGCCGTGGTGATGGTTGGGATAGCTGTACTCGGTGATCAGCGTCGCCGCCATCAGCAGCACGACGCCGGTGGCGTAGAGATGGGCCAGCCCGAGCGCCCGTCCCTCCCCGGCCGGCGCCCGGTTCTGCAGCGCGAGTGCCATCAGCATGGCCCCGATCTGGATGGTGATCATGCCGGCCCCGAGCAGGCTGTGGGGCGGCGAGAGGATCTTCACGTCCAGCCCGTAGGCGTTGTGCCACCAGTCGTCGAGCGGCGCCGAGGTGAGCATGGCGAAGGCGCCCCAGATGGCCACCCAGGCGCCCAGCGGCGCCCGGAACCCCCAGAAGCTCACGGCCGCACCCCGCTCCGCCGCGGTGCCGGCGAAGGTGGTCTTCAGGGCGAGCGCGCCGCAGGACACCCCCGCCAGCACGCCGCCGAGATAGATGGCCATGTGGGCGGGAGTCCAGAAGGTGTCGCGGCCGATCGTCATGTGCCAGGAGATGTCCCACAGCAGGCCGATGACGATGCTGGTCGAGCCCGCCAGCATGGCGGTGAGATACCAGGGCAGAGCCGCGGCCGTCTCGACTCGGGGACGGGCGGCTACAGCCGGGGCCTGGGCGACGGATTCCATGGGCGGCTACTCCTCAGGGACGTTTCCACCAAGGGATGGTACGCGCGAAGAGGCTTGACGTTTCAGAAGCAGCCCTCCCGGATTCAAGTCAGCCTCATTGCGCCGCACAGACCTCCGCCTCCCGCGCCACTGCTTCCTCCGCCGGCTCCGGGTCGATCCCCCGCTCTGGCTTCGGCACGGACCGCCGCCCCTGGGCGCTGCTGATGAGGGCCACGCCAGTGAGGATCACCGCCGCCGCTCCCAGCGTCTTGCCGGTCAGCGGCTCGCCGGCGAAGAGCCAGCCGAGGAGGACCGCCACCACCGGGTTGACGTAGGCGTAGGTGGAGACCAGCACCGGGGACGCCACCCGCAGCAGCCAGACGTAGGCGGTGAAGGCCACGATGGCCCCGAAGACGATCAGGTAGCCGAGCGCCAGCAGCGACTTCGCCGACACAGCCGCCAGGGCGAAGCGGGACGGCTCGCCGGTCAGCGCGGAGGCGAGGAGCAGCAGGGCGCCACCGCTCAGCATCTGCATGCCCGTGGTGGCGAGCGGCGAGGACGGCAGCGGCGCCCGCTGGCCGTAGAGCGAGCCCCACGCCCAGCTCAGCGAGGCGAGCCCCAGCGCCACCGCGCCCAGCGGGTTGACGGCGCCCGCTCCGGGCCGCACCAGCATCACGAGACCGATGAAGCCGAGGACGAGCCCGGTCATCACCCGCCAGTCCGGCCGCCTGCGGCCCGTCTGCTGCCAGACCAGGAGCACGATCCACAACGGCTCGGTGGAGATCAGCAGCGCCGCGAGACCCGAGTCGACGTGCTGCTCCGCCCACACCACGCCGCCGTTGCCGATCAGCAGGAGGAAGGCGCCGAGGATCAGCGCCGACCGCCACTGGATCAGCGTCGGACGCGGCGCACCGCGGAAACGGGACGAGCCATAGAGCACCACCCCGGCCGTCAGGTAGCGGCAGCCCGCCATCAGGAAGGGAGGGATCGTGTCGATCGCGAAGCGGATCGCCAGGTAGGTCGACCCCCAGATGAGGTAGATGGCGCCCAGGGCTACCGCCACCTGAAGCATGGACGCCCGGGGCGTCCCCAGAGCTTTTTCAGTCATGGAACACCTCTTCCTCAACTACATCCTGAACCACTGGCGCGCGCAGAGGGAACTGGCTGCTCTCGCGGATCGTCTCCAGCACCACGGTGGTACGCGTCGAGCGGACGGTGGGGATGGGGCTGATCTTCTCCCGCAGCAGCCGGCCCAGGCTCCGCGCGTCCGGCACCCGCACCTTGAGCACGAAGCAGTCCTCGCCCGCGATGTGATGCACCTCCTGCACCTCCGGAATGCGGGCCAGTTGATCCGCCGTCCTCAGCTCCGCCGACATGTCGCTCGAGGCCACGAAGATGAAAGCCAGCAGCCCGAGCCCCATAGCTTCGGGGCTGATCCGCGCCTCGTACCCCTGGATCACTCCCCGCGATTCCAGCCGCCGGATCCGCTCCAGGACGGCGGACGGGGCCATCTCCACCTGCCGGGCGATCTCGGCATTGGAGGTCCGGGCGTTCTGCTGAAGGATCGTCAGGATCTTGATGTCTGTCTCGTCGATCATTCGGGAATCTCCTCAGGAAGGAGATGATATCCAGAGCTGCGGAGGAATGCAAGACATCGTTCGGTGAATCACCGATTTCACCGAACGACCTTCTGGAAAGTGCTACCCGACCGGCTAGATCGGAATCCGGCTCTCGGCTTCCGCCGCAAAAAGGTCGTCCGTGACTCCCCGGCGGTGGCGCAGCAGGGCGGCGTGGGCGATCATGGCGGCGTTGTCGCCGGAGTAGACGAGGGGCACGAGGCGGAGGTCCACGCCGTGACGCTCCGCCCAGGCCGGGAGCTGCCGCCGCAGCAGGCGGTTGGCGGCCACCCCGCCGGAGACCGCGAGGGTGTTGATGGGCCGGCGGAGGTGAAGGCGGTCGAGACGGTCGAGCACCTGGCCGACGGCGGCGGCGCGGAAGCCGGCGAGGAGGTCGAGGACGGCCTGCGGCGGCGCGCCGTCCACCCCTAAGTCCAGGGGACCGAGCGTCCGCTCCAGGCGCTCGATCTCCAGCAGGGTCTGGCTCTTGAGGCCCGAGTAGGAGAAGTCGAGGCCCTCGCCGAAGCGGGAGACGGGGAGCGGCCGGGCCCCCGGCGTCCCCAGCTCGGCGAGCTCGTCCACCTTCGGCCCCTGGGGATAGGGGAGGCCGAGGCGCTTGCCGACCTTGTCGAAGACCTCGCCCATGGCGTCGTCCCGGGTCTCGCCAAGGGTCGAGACCGCGTCGTCCTCCACTGCGAAGAGCGAGGTGTGCCCGCCCGAAACGACCAGGCCCACGAAGCGGGCGGGCGGCGGCGCGGGCACGGCCGGGTCGCCCGGAGCACGGAGGAAGGGCGAAAAGAGGTGCCCCTCCAGGTGATGGACGGCGTGGAACGGCCGCCCGCCGGCGAAGGCGATGGCCTTGCCCAGCGACAGGCCCACCAGCAGGGCTCCCACCAGGCCGGGGCCGCGCGTGGCGGCCACCACCTCCACCTCGTTCAGCCCGACGCCCGCCCGCTCCAGGGCCTCGCGGCTCACCGCCGGCCAGTTGGACAGGTGCTCACGGGAGGCGATCTCGGGGACCACGCCGCCATAGGGACGGTGGGCGGCGAGCTGGCTGGAGACGACGGACGACAGCACCCGCCCCGCGCCGTCCACCACGGCGCAGGCGGTGTCGTCGCAGGAGGTCTCGATGCCGAGGACGAGGGGGTGGTCCATGAGGGGCAGTGTAGCGCGAGGCTACTCGCGGACCGCCGCCCGCGCCGCCATGTCGAGGTACTTCTCGCCGTCGATGAGATGAGTATGACGGGGCTCGGCCGCGAAGACCAGGACGATCTCCGGCCGCGGCTCGTCCTCCTGGATGCGCGTGGCCAGGGTGGGCGGCAGCTCGGCGACGGGGTAGACCCAGGACTCGAGGACGATGTCGTGGGTGTGGACGTTGGAGGGCGATCCGGGGTGGCCCGGGTCCCAGGCCGGGACCTTCCTCTGACCGTAGCGCAGCACGGGCGGCGGCCCGAGGAGGATCAGGGCCCGGCCACGATCGGTGAGGCTGCCGCGGACGCCGTCCTCGGAATAGAGGCGGTCGGCGGCCTCCACCCGCTCGTAGAAGGTCCTGGCGAACTCGTTGCCGTGCGCCGTCGGGTCGGGGTTGCGCCGGCGCCAGAAGGCTTCGTTGAAGTCCACGGCCTCGCGCGTTGAGTGAATGCGTCGATACTGACGAACCTCGTCGGGCAGCATGAGCCAGCGGGTGGGCCCCTCGTCCAGACCGCCCCCGGTGCGGGACGGGATGGGCTGGCAACCCGGGAGGAGCAGCAACAGCAGGAGCGGGACGGCGGCGAGCCGTCTCCGCGCTCGATTGCCTCCAGTCATTTCGACTCGGCGGCCTCCCTCCAGGTTCGGCGCCTTCCTTAATGGATGCTGTCGTCTCCGTTGGGCTCTGCCGCCTCCTGGATCGGGCCGAAGGTCTGCTCGTAGCGTTCCAGGTTGGTGGCCAGGGCGCGGATGATCCGTTTCAGGTGCCCGGGGCTGGTGACGATCCGGGCCGCGACGATCCCCTGCGGGGGCACCAGGTTGATGAAGTCGAGGATGAACTCCTCCCGCGTATGGGTGATGCGGAGCAGATTGGAGTACCGGCCCTTGAGCTCGTCGTCCGTGATCTTCACGTTGAAACCTGCTTCGGGCTCTTCCATCAGAGTCTCCTTGAGTGGCTGCTCCGGCATGCTACCCCATCCCGGGGGCGCCGTCAGATGCCGGGCCAGGTCTTGGAGGCTCATGGGGAACGGGAGAAGGATACCCCACCACCGAACTCCCAGCCATGCTCCGGCAGGTACGTCCCGATCCCACCGTCCCGCGCCGTGACGGTGAAGGCGAGGGCCCGGCGCTGGTAGTCGTAGGGGGCGCCTTCCTTGGAGTGGACGGCCACGTCGACCACGTAGTCCCCGGGGCCGAGGCGCAGAGCCGGGCAGGTCAGGCGCACCGTGGCGTCGCCGTCGAAGGTGCCGGGGACGTAGCCTTCGAGGTCCGTGTTGGTGCCCCAGACCTCGGTGCCACGGGGGGTGGCGACGGCGACGCCGAAGACGAAGTCGTCCAGCGGCCGGGCGGCGCGGGCGCGGATCTCGAAGACCACCGGCTCGCCGCTCTCCACGTGGTAGCGCTCCTCACCGCCCACCAGCAGGCGGAACGAGGTGATCTCCGCCTCCCGCGATCCCCAGCGCAGCTCCGAGGATTCGGCGGTCGTCGTCTCCTCCTGGCGCTGCTCTTTGGCGGCCTTGTGCTCCTCGCCCTCCTTTTCGGCCACCTCCTGGCGGTAGGCGTCGATCACCCGGCGCGGCTCCCCCACCAGGCGCTGATGGCCGTTCTCCAGCCAGAGGACGCGGTCGCACACCCCCTCCACCAGGTCGAGGCTGTGGCTCACCAGCAGCAGGGTCCGCCCCGAGGCCAGGAACTCCTCGATGCGCCGCAGGCAGCGGTGGGCGAACGCCTCGTCGCCCACGGCCAGCACCTCGTCGACCAGCAGCACGTCCGGATCCGTGTGGACGGCCACGGCGAACCCCAGGCGGACGTACATCCCGGAGGAGTAGTTCTTCACCGGCTCCTCCATGAAGTCCCCCAGGCCGGAGAACTCCACAATGTCGGCGTACCGGCTTTCGATCTGCCGGCGGGTGAGCCCCAGCACGGCGCCGTTGATGAAGACGTTCTCCCGTCCCGAGATCTCGGGGTGGAAACCGGCGCCCAGCTCGATGAGCGCCGCCACCCGGCCGGCGACGGTGATCCGCCCGGTGGTGGGCTTGAGCATGCCGGCCACCAGCTTGAGCAGGGTCGACTTTCCCGAGCCATTGCCGCCGATCAGGCCGAACGCCTCGCCGCGGCCGACGGTGAAATCCACCCCCTCCAGGGCGGCGATGGCCTCGTCCGGCCGCAGCCCGCGGGTGAGGCTGCGGCCCACCAGCGCGCTCTTCAGGGTGCGCAGGCGGTCCCCCGGCAGGGTGCGGCGGTAGAGCTTGGTCACCCCTTCGACGATGATTGCGGGGCTCGTCGGCTCGGCCGGAGTGGGAGCGGGGATGGGCTCGCCGGGCTCGCTCACGCGGCCTCCACCAGCGTCTCGCGCAGACGCTCGAAGAGCCCCGCCCCCAGCGACCACGCCAGCAGGCTGACGATGCCCATCTGCAGCCACAGCGTGGGCTCCGGGAAGCGGCCCCAGAACAGGGCCTCCTGATAGGACAGGATGTACGGCGTGAACGGGTTGAGCCGCACCGCCCACCAGACCGGGGCGAGGTGGCGGATGCTGTCGAGAGGAAAGAGGATCGGCGTCAGGAAGAACATCAGGGTCAGGAGATTGGCCAGCAGGTCGCGCACGTCTTTGAAGTGCACGGTGAGGGCCGAGAACCCCAGCGCCAGCCCGGCCACCAGCGGCAGGTGAATGAGGATGATGGCCGGCAGGACGAGGGTCGAGACCCCGCCCACGGGATAGCCCAGGAGCCGTCCCGCCACCAGGGCCGTGACGACGATGGGCAGCGCAAACAGGAAGTGCACCAGGTTGGCGAGCACCGACACCAGGGGGAGCAGCTCGGCCGGAAAGACCGCCTTGCGGATGAGCCCCGAGCTCACCACCAGGGACATGGCCCCTTCGAGAGTCGAGGCCGAGGTCCAGATCCAGGGGAACAGACCGCTGACCAGGAACAGGGCATAGGGGTCCGCCCCCTGGGACCGGGCCTTGAACACGACGCTGAAAACGAAAGTGTAGACCGCCAGCAGCAGCAGCGGATTGGCGAGCGACCAGAGGAATCCCAGCACCGATCCCCGGTACCGCGCCTTAAGCTCGCGGGAGGTCAGGGTCGCGAGGAGACCGCGATAGCGGAAGAGCTGGGCGGCGACCCGGAACATAGGAGGGTGGAATGTATCACCTCTTCGGGGACGCTGCCTCGGGGACGCCGACTCGCCTTGATAGAATAAGTCTATGAAGACCCGAATCTACGTGGATACCTCGGTGATCGGCGGTTGCGAGGACGAGGAGTTCGCGGAGTACTCCCTCCGTCTCCTGGACTGCTTCGTCAGAGGTGACTATGTCCTCGTTGTATCCGGCCTCACGGTTCAGGAGTTGGCTGCAGCGCCGGTGGAGGTGAGGCGACACTTATCCGTCGTGCCAGAAGAGCACATCGAAACGTGCCAGCTCGATGCTGAGGCGAGAGAACTCTCAGAAGCATACATCTCGGCTGGCGTGATCCGCGGTAAAATGCGCGCGGATGCGCAGCACATTGCAATGGCCACCGTAGCTCGCGTCAACGTCCTCGTAAGCTGGAACTTCAAGCACATCGTAATCTGCAACGGATACAGGGCTACAACTCCGTGAATCTACGCAGGGGCTATCCGACAATCGAGATTCGAACGCCCCGGGAGGTGCTGCCAGATGGATAAGACCAAGAAGAGCTTCGACGCCGTCGACATGATGCGGTCGATTCGCGACGAGATCTCGGCGCAGATCGAAGGCATGACGCTGGACGAGGAGATCGAGTGGCTCGCCACGCAGAAGCTCGAAGATCCATTCTTGAAGCGCCTGCAGAAAAAGATCGCCCAGCAGGTTCCCGCCCATCGGTGAATCGTCGGACGGGCGGACGCACTAGACTCCCTCCGTGACCGACTGGACCCCGGTGGACCTGCTGCCCGGCCTGTGGCTGGGGCTCCTGGGGACGTTCCTCGTCGCGGCGCTCCGGCGGTGGTACGACCCGGTGCCGGGCCGGGTTCTCGCCGTCTTCGCCGCCGTCCTCCTGGCGCTCTTCGCTCCGGTGCTCTTCGGCGGCAGGGTCCTCCTGGGGACTGACAGCCTCCGGGTCGTGGCGCCGTCCCAGGCGGCGGTGCGGGAGGCTTTGGACCAGAGGCGCTGGCCGCTCTGGAACCGCCGGGCCGGCGCAGGCATGCCCCTGCTGGCCGATCCCGGGTCCCAGGCGCTTCAGCCGCTGACGCTCCTCGGTCTCCCTCTCCCCCTGCCGCGGGCGCTCGGGTTCGTGGCGGCGCTGCGGATGCTCGTGGCCCTGACCTTCTCCTTCCTGTGGCTGCGCCGGCTGGGGCTGCGCAGCGGTCCGGCGCTGGCTGGCGCCCTTGTCTACGGCGGCCTTCTGATCTTCTGGGTGGGCTGGCCCGCCGGCAACGTGGCGGCCTTCCTTCCCGTGGCCCTCTATGCGGGGGTCCGCTGCACGGACGGCAAGGACAGCAAGGACGGCAAGGACTTAAAGGACGATGGGCGCGACGGCTTCCTGCTTGCCCTGGCGGTTCTCGGCCTCCTCTTGGGCGGCGACCCCGTGGCGACCTTTTGCGCGCTGGCGATCCTCCTGCTCTTCCTTCTGGATCGGGCTCGCCGCCGGCCGCCGGGAACGCGCCTGGCGCTGCTCGCCCGCACGGGAGCGGCCCTGCTGGTGGCGGTGGCGGTCTCGCCTCCCGTGATCCTCCCCACTCTCCAGTACATGCCCAGGGCCGCGGCTCCCTGGAGTCTCGCTCCGTGGCAGTGGAGGCTCCCCTCGTCCACGCCCCTGCGCCTGGCCTTCCCCAAGACGGCATCGCTGCGCGCCGTGCAATACGGCCTGGCCATCCATGAGCCACGGGGCTTCCGCATGGCGGCCCTGGGAGACGTCCTGCCGCCGAACCTGGCCGGGCTCTACGACATGACCGACGCCCGGCTCCACGACCCCATGGCTCCGAGGGCCTACGTGGAATTCACCAAGCCGATCGCCGCCGGCTCGCCGGACGACCCGCTCTATCAGCGGCTCGGGGTGCGCTACCTCCTGACACCCCTCGACGCGCAGCTCCCCGCTCCCTGGGCGCGGATCTTCACGGACCGCACGGCCGCCGTCTGGGAGCAGCCCGATGCCCTCCCCCTCTTCTTCCTCGCCACCCCGAATCCGGCCGGCGGCGTGCTCACCCAGACGATCGAGGACACCTGGATCTCCGGCGCCGCTCAACTGCGACGCCGTCAATGGCTGGGCACCAGCGTCTACCAGGACGGCGGCTGGCTCCTCCTGCTCAACCGCAGCCGGCACCACACCGTCCTCGACTCGGAGACGTTCGTCGCCGCCCGGCTGCCGCGGGGGGCGAACCGGCTGGACCTGCTCTACCGGCCGGCGGCGTTCGTGTGGGGCTGCGTGATCGCGGCGCTGGGGATGGTGGCCGGGGTGGCGGCCTTCGTCCCTCGGCCGATCCCCCTCCCAAGACCCTCATCACCCCGGCCCTCTTCTCCCGCTCCCTCGCCACCCCCCTCCCCGGGAGAAGAGGGAGAACGGCAAGACCGCTCCAACCGGGTTCCCCCTCTCCCGGTGAGGGGGGTGGGGAGGGGGCGGGAGAGGGGGTCAGGGGGTGAGGGCCCTACAACCCCAGCGGCTCCGCCGCCGTCTGCAGCGCCTGGATGACGTTCTGGACGTGCTCGTCGAGCGGCAGGCCGATCTCCTCGGCGCCGGCGTAGACGTCCTCCCGGTGGACGCCGCGGGCGAAGGCTTTCTCCTTGAGCCGCTTCTTCACCGAGGAGAGGTCCACGTCCGCCACCTTTTTGCTCGGCTTGATCAACGCCACGGCCACCACGAAGCCGGCGAGCTCGTCGCAGGCGTAGAGGGCCTTGGCCAGGCGGGTCTCCCGCGGCACGCCGGTGTAAGGGGCATGGCCCATGATGGCCGTGCGCATCGCCTCGGGATAGCCCTGGGCGGTGAGGATCTCGTTGCCCCGGTAGGGGTGGTTCTCCGCGTCGGGCCAGCGCTCGTAGTCGAAGTCGTGGATCAGGCCGGTGAGGCCCCAGAGCTCCTCGTCCTCGCCCCAGAGGCGGGCGTAGTGGCGCATGGCGGCCTCGACGGACAGGGCGTGCTTGCGTAGCGCCTCCTTCTCGGTGTACTGGCAGAGGAGGTTCCAGACCTCGTCGCGGCTGGGGAGTCGTTCGCTCGTTTCCTGGGGGGACATAGGCGTAACTTAGCAGAAGTGGCTAGAATGGGGCCATGGCCGAAGAAACCCGCAAGCTGACCGTCCGTTGCCCCGACTGTGACTCCGAGCTGGTGATCGACGCCGCCACCGGCGAGGTGCTCTCCCACCGCAGGGCCAAGCAGCCCATCGCCGGCGGCAAGGACTTCGACTCCCTCCTGAAGGGGCTCGACGACGAGAAGGCCCACGCCGAGGACGTCTTCCAGCGCGAGGTGGCCGCCCTCAAGGACCGCGACCGGCTGCTGGAGGAGAAGTTCCGCGAAGCCCTGAAGCGGGCCGAGGAGGACCCGGATCAGGGGCCGCCACCCCGGCCGTTCGACCTGGATTGATTCAAAAATTTGTATCCGGTGTGGACTTGTGGTAGGATCTGTTCCCGGCCTTCGGTCCTCCCCCGCCGCCCGTGGCCCGAGCTTCAACCCCCGGTCTGTTGCCGCTCGCCTGCAAGCTGAAACGCTTGCCCCCAATTTGACCTGAGACCGACCATCGCCGACGGGCCCCTGGAAAGGGGCTCGCGCAAAAGGAGCAAACTTTGAGCCCATGGTGGATGCGCCCTACGGCTGAGGGCCTGGAAGAACAGAACCGAGACAAGCCGAAACCCGAGAGCCGGCCGGAGCCCCGGGAGGCCGAGAAGCCTGCCGAACCTGCTGCCGAATTCGCCGCTCCCGCCCCTGCCCCCGAGCCGCCGCAAGAGCGGTACACCGACGAGATCCGGACCCCCGAGCCCATCTGGCAACCGGAGCCCACGTCTGCGCCCCCCGCGCCCGTCTTCGCCGAGGCGGAGACCGAGCTCGCCGTCGTCCCCCGGGCCCTGCCCGCCGAGGAGGAGGAACGGGACGAAGAGGACGAGGACGACGAAGAGGACGAGGACACCGAGGGGCTCACGGCCTCTGAGACCGAGACGGAACAGGAAGAGAAGGACGGCGAGAGCCGCTCCGCCGAGAGCCGCCGGCGCCGTTCCCGGGGCCGCCGCGGCGGCCGCCGCCGCAACGGCCCCGCCATCGCCGCCGCGCCGGGCGCGGGCGAGACGGCCGATGCCGAGGACGACGAGCCCATTCCGTTCGACGAGCCCGCTCCCGTCCCGGTCGCCGCTCCGGCCCCGGCGCCCCGCCGGCGCCCCGCGCCGGCGCCGGCCCAGTCCCATGCGCCGGCCCCCTCCCACGCGCCCGCCTCCGCCCCCTCGCCGGGCTACCGGATGCGCGGCGCCGACAGCTACGTCATCAACCCGAGCGAGCTCGAGCCGATGACGCGCGAGATCGTCATCTCCGTCCCCGACCGCCAGCGGTCGGCGAGCGACGAGCGCAAGATCGCCCTGTTCTGCGACTTCGAGAACATCGCCCTCGGCGTCCGCGACTCCGAGATCGGCAAGTTCGAGATCACTCTGATCCTCGAGCGCCTGCTGGAGAAGGGCAAGATCATCGTCAAGAAGGCCTACGCCGACTGGGAGCGCTACTCCGACTACAAGCGCCCCTTCCACGAGGCCGCCATCGAGCTGATCGACATCCCGCAGAAGTTCTATTCGGGCAAGAACAGCGCCGACATCAAGATGGTGGTCGACGCCATGGACCTCTCCTACTCGAAGGAGCACCTCGACACCTTCGTCATCCTCTCCGGCGACAGCGACTTCTCGCCATTGGTGTCGAAGCTCAAGGAGAACAACAAGTACGTCATCGGCATCGGCGTCAAGAACTCGTCCTCCAACCTGCTGGTGGACAACTGCGACGAGTTCATCTACTACGAGGACGTCTGGCGCGACTCCCAGAAGGGTCCCAAGCTCGACGGCCTGAACAAGAAGACGGCCGAGTCCTTCAGCCTGATGATCGAGTCCATCCAGGCCCTGATCCGCGAGAACAAGGACGTGCTCTGGGGCTCGATGATCAAGCAGACCATGCAGCGCAAGAAGCCCTCCTTCAACGAGGGCTACTACGGCTACAGCACCTTCTCCGAGCTGCTGGAGGACGCCGAGCGCAAGAACATCATCAAGCTCAAGAAGGATCAGCGCTCCGGCACCTACATCGTCACCGGCTTCGCCAAGACCGGCGAGACGCTGGCGCCGAGCGTCGGCCGACGGTAGGCGCGGTCCCTCCCGAAGACCTCCCGGCGGCCTCGCGCCGCCGGGCCTCACCTCCTGATCCTCTTTTTCCCTAGACGAGGGCAGTCCATCTGCGATACACGTATCGCATGGCGCTTTCCGACGAGAGGCTCGCTGATGAAGATCTCGAGGATTACTACTTGGCCCTCGAGCGAATCCAGAACCCGGAAGGCGAGGCGACGAGCTTATGCAAACATCAGTCGCCCTCGGGCTTCGGGAATGGGCCGGCCGAGCTCGTTTGCCGTCTCGATCCACTCCGCGATAATCCCTTGGACATTCGACAAGGCCTCCTCGTAGGTCACCCCATCGGCTGCGCAGCCCGGCAGCTCTGGCACTTCTGCAATGAATGCCTCGTCCTCGCTGCTAAAGTAAATGATTACCTCGTAACGCGGGTCAATCATCGTTCTCTCCTGCGAGACGGTACTTGAGGATTACGTTCCGAACCTGCCGAACCTGATAGGGCTTGGCCTTAGAGCTCCTCGACTGGAGGTTCAGGATCTCAGCGACGCCTTCCTTGGTGAAGATGTGATGGCTACCCTTGATTCGCTCATTGAAACCTAGCTCCCTCAGCAGACCGCAGAAAGAGTCGAAGGGGGTGTTAGCGTCTGACGTTCCCCGCAGAACCTGCTCCAGGAATTTCTTGCGCCCACCCACGAAGAGAGCATACTACAACCTCCCGGTGGCAACGGCAGGCGGTTCACGAACCTCATCGCTGGCCCAACGCTCAGGAGGAAACCGGGGGGCCTTGCGGCCCCCCGGGGTGCTTCAGGGTGAGGTCCTGCTGCCCGGCGCTACTTGGCGGCAGGAGGCGGAGCGGGTGGAGGAGCCGGCGTCTCCACCGGCTTCTTGCGGCGGCTCACCCGCGGGCGGGGGTTGACGCCGAACTGAACGAGCTGCTCGCTGGTGAAGCCGAAGGTCCCACGCAGGTGTGAGGCGATCCGGCGACGCAGGTCCTCTCCCCGCTTCTCGATGTCCTGCCGCTGACGGGTGAGATCCCGCGCCTGGCTTCGCGCCAGCTCCTGACGGCTGTCCAGACTGCGGGCCTCGACGATCACCGCCTCGAGCTCAGCCTGCAGGGGCTGGACCTGGGGCATCTCCGCCAGATGGGGCTTGACGTTGGTGTTGGCCAGGTCCCAGTTCGTGATCTTCGCTCCAAAAACGTTCGCACTTCTCATGACTCTACTTCCTTTCTGGTAGTCCTACGTTCCAGTCGCGCCTCGGCATGAGACCCGCAGAACACGCGCCTGCGAGCTTCGCGACCGTCATTCCTATTCTTGCATCTTGGCCGGCCAAGACGTACTCTAGGCCAGGTCGAGCCGGATGTCAATAGGGAAGATGAGAATCTGTTTCGGGTGGGCGGCGCGCTGTTCCAGGAGCTTCTCAGGCTTTCTCAGGGCTGAAACGCTGATTTCAATGTCTCTGACGGTCCGCACAATGGTTCGGACTCTCCGTGCGTTGCTGAAATGGGATTATCATTGTTCGGGAAGCTCCATACATTGCAAAAACGGTCCGGAGCATTGTCCTGGCGATTTTTCCAATGTGCGGAGGCGTTTTCACATTGTGAGAACGCCAGACGCAATGAGAAAGCGCCTCCCACATTGTGGTAGCGCCTCCGGAGTCCAGGAAAGTCTCTCCAAGCGAGCGCGAAGGCTCCGCGCAATGCTGTAGCGGGCGGGGAGGCCGGAAAAAGAGAGCCCGGGATGAAGAAGGCTGTTCCCGCGGGCCTCCGCCGCTGTCTCAACCGGCGAGGAGGAACGCTCATGAGAAGACTGGAAACCCTGTTTGCACTCTGCGCCCTGGCCCTGACGGCGGCTCCGGCCGTGGCGAAAGGCCCTGGCGTCATCAAGCTCGACGAGGCGACGTTCGAGGTCGCCGAGAGCGCCGGCCAGGCGGTGATCACCGTCGAGCGCTCGGGCGGCGAGGACGGCGCCGTGACCGTCCACTACGCCACCAGCGACGGCACGGCCACCGCCGGCCAGGACTACACCGCCGTCTCCGGCACCCTGTCCTGGGCCGCGGGCGACGAGAGCCGCAAGACCTTCGCCGTCCCCATCGTCGACGACACCGTGGCCGAGGGCGTCGAGACCATCCATCTCACCCTCTCCAGCCCCACCGGCGGCGCGACGGTCGATGCCGCCCGCGGCACGTCCGACCTGCTCATCCTCGCCAGCGACGGCGGCAGCGGCAATGGCGGGGGAGATGACGGCGGCGGCGATCATGGCGGCAGCGGCGCCGGCACGATCAAGTTCGACCAGAGCGACTTCCAGGTGCTGGAGAGCGGCGGCCAGGCGGTGGTGACCGTCGAGCGCGAGCACGGCGAGCATGGCGCCGTGACGGTCCACTACGCCACCAGCAACGGTACGGCCACCGCCGGCCAGGACTACACGGCCGTCTCCGGCACCCTCTCCTGGGCCGACGGCGACGAGAGCCGCAAGGTCATCCTCATCCCCATCTTCAACGACACGGTCGTCGAGGGGAGCGAGACGGTCCACCTCACCCTCTCCGCACCCACCGGCGGCGCCGCGCTCGACGGCGAACGCTCGACCGCCGTGCTCACCATCCTCGAAGGCGGCCGCAACGGCGACGACGGCGGCGGCGATGACGGCGGCAACCACGCCGGCCAGCCCGGCACGATCAAATTCGACGAGCGGAGCTTCCAGGTGCTCGAAGGCGCCGGCGTGGCCCACGTCGCCGTCGAGCGCTCGGGCGGCGATCACGGCGCGGTCTCCGTCCGCTTCCAGACCGCCGACGGCAGTGCCAAAGCCGGCGAGGACTACAGCGCCGTCTCCACCATCCTGACCTGGGGCAACGGCGACGAGAGCCGCAAGGTCGTCGAGGTGCCGGTCACCAACGACGCCGCCACCGAGGGGAACGAGACCGTGCTCCTCAGTCTCGTCGACCCCACCGGCGGCGCCACGGTGGATGCCGCCCGCGGTTCCGCGACCCTCACCATCCTGGACGACGACGGCCCGACCGCTCCGTGCACCGACGACGACCGCACCCTCTGCCTGGCCAACGGCCGCTTCAAGGTGGAGATCGTCTGGCGCACGAGCCAGGGCCTGATCGGCGCCGGCCACGGCTCCCATCTCTCCGGGAGCTCCGGCACCTTCTGGTTCTTCGACCCCTCGAACGCCGAGATGCTGATCAAGGTCCTCGACGCCTGCAACGGCTTCAACGCCTTCTGGGTCTACTTCGCGGCCACCACCGACGTCGACTTCACCGCCACGGTGACCGACACCCGGACCGGCATCGTCAAGCAGTACGCCAATCCCTCCGGCCGGGCCGCCCTGCCGGTGCAGGATACGTCCACGTTCGCGACCTGCGGACGGTAGGACGAAGACCGCTCCCTCCGATCAGCAGGGCGCTTCCATACCCCATGGGGGCGCCCTGCACTTTTTCTGTTCCCGCCGCCGATCTCGACTGTCCTATCCTTATGATGACCGCCGCCGCCACCCTCCCGTTCCCCTTCGCTGGCCCCCTGGATGCAGGCTCGGGTATCCTTCGCCGGAAGGTTTCCCCTTCCATGAGGCGTCTGCCGCGAGTTTCCATGCCCATGCACCTGGACCGGCTGAGCGACGAGGAGCTGATCGAGCAGGCGCGCGGCGAGACCGCTGAGGCTGCCGAAGCCGACGCCTGCCTCGCCGTCCTCTACCGCCGGTACTACTCGAAGGTGGCGGGCTGGTGCCTGCGCATCTCCGGCGACCGGCAGGAGGCGGCGGACCTGGCCCAGGAGGTCTTCCTCCGGGTCCACGAGCGCCTGGGCGGCTTCCGGGGCGACAGCCGGTTCTCCACCTGGCTCTACACCGTGACGCGCAGCATCGCCATCAACCGCGGCGTGGCCGCCCGGCGCCGGCAGATGGACGCGCTGGACGAAGAGGGGATGCCGGAGCCGGTCGAGCCCGCGCCGGGCGCCGACGAGGTGGTGGCGAAGGATCAGATCCTCGCCGCCTTCCGCGACGCCATGGAGCGCGACCTGGAGCCCCTGGAGGCGAAGGTCCTCTACCTCCACTACGTGGATGGCCTGCCCCTCGCCGGGATCACCGAGATGCTGGACCTGCAAAACAAATCAGGCGCCAAGGCTTTCATCGTCAGCGGCGGGCGCAAGCTCAAGCGCCGCTTCGGGAGCTGGCTGGCCCGTCAATCCGCCGGAGGAACCCTGTCATGACCCACCACGCTCCGCGGCTGACCCTGGACGAGTGGCTGCGCGCCGCGTATGACGACCCGGCCGCCGGCTGCCCGCCCCCCGAGGCGTGGCTGGACGAGGAGCTCGCCGCCCGCACGCCCGAAGAGCGCCGGCGCCTCGACGCCCACGCCGCGCACTGCCCGGCCTGCGCCGCCGAGCGCGACCTCGCCCGCACCTTCGACGCCGGTCCGCAGGCGGCGGGCGCCCGTCCCGAGGACGTCGCCTTCGTCGTCTCCCGGCTGGCGGCGGCCTCGCCTGTCCGCAACATCCGCGCCAGCGAAAAGTCGCAGGTCGTGCCCTTCCCCGCGCGGCGCAAGATCGAGTCGAGCCCCCTGTGGCGGCTGGCCGCGGCGGCGGTGCTGGTCGTGGCCGCCGGACTGGCGTTCCAGCTCTCCCGGCCCGGCGCGCCGCCGCTGCCCGCCCCGGAGACCGGCGGCGTGGTGCGCGGCGGCGAGGTGGAGGCGGTCTCCCCCCTGGGCGAGGTGGCCGGGATCCCCGCCGAGCTGCGGTGGACGCCGCGGTCCGGAGCCAGCTCTTACCGGGTGCGGCTCGCGACCGTGGACGACACGGTCCTGTGGGAGGCCACCGTGCCGGCGCCGCCGGCCCGCCTGCCGGCCGAGGTGACCCGGACTTTGCACCGCGCCGTCGTCTACGTCTGGAGCGTCGAGGCGCTCGGCCCCGCCGGAGAGCGGCTCGGCGCCTCGGAGCCGGTCCGTTTCCGCGCCCGGCCCGCGCCCGAGGGCGCGGGAGGTAGGCTGTAACCTTATAGTAAGATGCCACTGGGTAAACTACGTCCGGAGGTGCTTTCATGACCCGCAGACGCCGCAGACACGTCCTTGTCGTCCTTGCCGTCCTTGCCATCCTTCTCGCCAGGGCACCCCAGGTGCGCGCCAGCGGGGGAGGCGGCGGCAACGGTGGAGGAGGCAACGGCGGCGGCTCCTCCCTCCTCCTGCGCGTGAACCCGGCCATCGGCGAACCGGGCGGGGTCGTGGCCGTCGTGCTGCGCACCTATGCTCCCCGGCCCGTCAGCCAGGGACAGGTCAGCATCCGCGTCGTCCGCCGGCCGACCACGACCAACGCGACCAAAAGGCTCGGCCTCACCCTCGCCAAGCTCACGCAGCCGGTGCGCCCGTTCCTGACCCTGCTGAGCGCGACGGTCTACAGCACCCAGGGCGACTCGGTGGCCCAGGCCGTCCTCAGCGGTCTGCCGGACAGCCAGCTCACCCAGTTGAAGTTCCAGTCCCCCTCGGGCACGGTCAACGCGGCCGACGGTCCCCTCGCCGTCTTCCTCTATCGTCTCGATCCCTCGGTGCAGCCGGGCGACGTCTTCGATCTCACCATCGACCCCAACCCCAGCTACTTCAAAGACGAGACCGGGAAGACCGTCACGCTGGCTCTGCGCAGCGGCACGCTCACCGTCCGCGCGCCCGGAGCTCCCTACTCGGCGGAGGCCTCCGGCACCAAGGCCCAGCCGGGGACCGTGGCCGACGTGGGACTGAGCACCTGCGAGCCCTTCGGGATGAGCGGCGGGCGCGTCACCCTGACCTGGGACCCGCAGATCGCCGGCGGCCCGCCGTCCGTCCGTCTGGACCCCCGCTACGGCCGGTCGACCTTCACCGTCGACGATTCTCAGCCCGGGCGGCTGGTGGTGGAATTTCAGTCCGCTGACGCTTCGTTCAACAGCGTGCCAGGCACAATCGTGGCGGTCTCGCTGCCCATCGCGGTCGACGCGGCGATCGGCTCGACCTCGCCGTTCAGCCTCGATCCCGACGGGACCTGGTTCCTCGGCGCCAACGGTAACAAGCTCAACGTGGCGCTGCAAAACGGGACGATCACGATTCAATAGCCCAGGACCTCCGGAGGTGCTGTCATGACCCGCAAACGCGTCCCTGCCGTCCTTGCCGTCCTTGCAGTCCTTCTCGCCGGGGCGCCCCAGGCCCGCGCCCGCGGCGGCAACGGCGGCGGCGACAACTCCCTCGTCCTGCGGGTGAACCCGGCCATCGGCGCGCCGGGCGGGGTGGTGGCCGTCGTGCTGCGCACCTACGCGCCGCGGCCCGTCAGCCAGGGCCAGGTCACCGTCCGCGTCGTCCGCCGGCCCCGGCCGGCCAAGCTCGGCCTCACGCTGGACGCGCTCACCCAGCCCGTCCGTCCGTTCCTGAGCCTGCTGAGCGCGGTGGTCTACAGCACGCAGGGGGACTCGGTGACCCGCGCCGTGCTCACCGGCCAGCCGGACAGCCAGCTCACCCAGGTGAATTTCCAGTCGCCCTCGGGCACGGTCAACGCGGCCGACGGTCCTCTCGCCGTCTTCCTCTACCGTCTCGACAAGTCGGTGCGACCGGGCGACACCTTCGACCTCACGATCGATCCCATCCCCACCGCCTTCACGGACGGCGCCGGCCAGCCCATCACGCTGGCGCCCCGCAGCGACGTGCTCACCGTGCGATCCCTCGCCGCCCCGTACCTGCTGGAGGCGGACGGCGACAAGGTCCAGCCGGGTGCCGTGGCCGAATTGGGAGTGAACACCTTCGAGCCGTTCCAGATGAGCAGCGGACGCATCACCGTGAGCTGGGACCCGCAGCTCGCCGGCGGCCCGCCCGCCGTCCGCCTGGACCCCCGCTACGGCCGCTCGACCTTCACCGCCGACACCTCGCGGCCCGGGCGGCTGGTGGTGGACTTCAAGTCCGCCGACTCGTCCTTCAACTCTGTACCCGGAACGGTCGTCGCCATCTCCCTGCCCATCTCGGCCGGCGCCTCGATCGGCGCGACCTCGCCGTTCAAGCTCGATCCCGCCGGGACGTGGTTCCTCAACAGCCGGGGCCGCAAGGTCAAGGTGGCGTTGCAGAACGGGACGATCGCGATTCAGTAGTCTTCCACAGGGCGGTCACCCCCAGGATCGCCGCCACGATCAGCGCCCCCCACAGGACCCACGGGATTCGCCGCGGGACCACCGGGGGCGCCTCGCCCACCAGCACGTACCCCGCCCAGAGGTCGGGCCGGCGCCAGCGGGGGTCGGCGCGCAGGTGCCGCTTCGCGGCCCGCAGCGCCTCGGCGGGCGTCAGGCCCTGGCCGAGCTGCCAGTAGAGCTGCGCCATGAAGGCGGCGGTGGCCGCGTCCCCCACGTCCCACAGCGTCGCCAGCACGGAGCGCGAGCCGGCGGCCAGGAAGGAGCCGGTGAGGGAGGCCAGCGCCTGACCGTCCTCGCCCGGGCCCAGCGCCGTGCGGCAGGCGGCGAGCACGGTCAGCGCCGAGCGGTCGTCGAGGCGGGCGATCTCCTCCGGCGTCAGCAGGCCGTCGTCGCCGTCATTGTCGCCGGAGGGGGCCAGGAGGATCGCAGCCCCCCGCCCCGGCCGCTCGTCGATCACCGTATGCGTCGCGAGGTGGACCACCCGCGCGCCCCGCGCCACGGCCGTGCGCAAGGCTTGCTCGGTCGCGGCCTCGCCGGTGATCTGGATGCTCCGACCGCCGAGGAGCCGGGCCGCCGTCCCGATCTCCCGTCCCGCGGCGGCGAGCGGCGCGAGGCCGAAGCGCTCCACCAGCAGGTCCCGGGGGCTCGCCGGACCGGACCCGGAGCGGGCCAGCCGGGGATTGCCGACTCCCAGCAGGCGAACCTCTGACGATGCGGCTTTCCGGGACTGCCCTGCCAGCGTCGAGGCGCTCGGCAGATAACTCACCGTCGATCCCTCCACCAGCGGTGCGCCCGGCCGGCGCGGGTCTTCCAGCAGCTCGAAGGGGAGATAGCGCAGAGCGCCGTCGGGAGCGATGCGCAGGGGATCGTCGCCGCGGGGGAGGGAGCCGGCCTGTCCCAGGAGCACCCGGGAAAGACCGGCCACGGCGGTCGGCGGCGGCGCTTCCCCGTGGGAAAGGGCATGGTGGACGGCCGCCACGGCGTCCAGGACCGGCCGGTGGGGTCCGAGGTCGTGGCAACGGATGCCGCCGCGCCGGATCACCCACAGGTAAAGATCCCTCTCGCCCAGGAAATACTCCAGCACGGCGCCCTCTCCCGCCCGGGAGCGCAGGGCCGCCGCGCCGAGGGGGACCGCCGGCCGCCGGCCAGCCCCCAGGGCGTCCAGCAGGTCCCGGGCCTTGGCGCGCTGAGCGATCTCGAGCGCCCGCTCGCCCCAGCCCCTGTCAGGCTCGCGCCGGTCGAGCTCGCCAAGAGTGTCCACGGTGACCGCATAGACCGCCCGCTTGTCGCCGAAGTAGCCGGCCCGCCGCGGCCGGGCGATGGCGGAGCGCACGCGCTCGATCTCCTCCAGGGCGCGCTCGAAGTGGCCGAGCCCGCTGCGCAGGTCGCCCCGGGCGCGGGCAATCCTGCCGAGCCCCTCCCGCGCCGACCACGTCCCCTCGGCCGAGCCGCTGGCCTCCGCGGCCGCGAGGCAGCGGCGGAAGACGGCCTCCGCCTCGTCCAGCCGCCCCCTCTCCAGCAGCAGCCGGCCGAGATAGAAGAGATCCTGCACCTCCTCCGTCTGGTCGCCGCTCTCCTCGGCCAGGCGCAGGGCCTCGCGGAAGGCGGCCTCGGCGCCGCGCGGACGCTCCAGGTTCAGGTGCTCGGCGAGGCCCAGGTTCAACCAGGCGTTCGAGAGCGCCGCCGTGTCCCCCGCCCGGCGCCAGGCCTCGATCCCCTCCCGGAACGCGGCCTCGGCCCGCACCGGGTCTCCCAGCCGGCGGTAGATCACGCCCGTATTGACCAGCAGGGCGGCCCGGCGGCCGGGGTCCGGCTCCCCGCCCGCGGCCAGCAGACCTTTGTAGAGGTCGAGCGCCTCGCGGTAGGCTCCGACCTTCTCCAGGACCACTCCCTGGTTGAGGCGGGCGATCCGCACCTGCCCGGCGGCCCACGGCTCGGCCCGGTGGCGGACCGCCAGCGCTTCGGCCTGGGCATGGAGGTCCAGAGCGGCCGAGTAGCGGCCGGTGGCGATCGCCAGCGCCCCGAGGTTCGACAGGTTGATGACCTCGCCCTCCGCGTCCCCGCGCCGGCGGTTGACCTCCAGGGCCTCGCGGAAGTCGCGCTCGGCCTCGCCCGACTCCCCGAGCCCCTGGAGGACCCACCCCAGGTTGTTGAGCGCCTGTGCCAGCGATTCTGGATCCCCTTCCGCGCGACGCAGACGCAGGGCCTCGCGGCAGTCCGGCAGCGCCGCCCGGTACTCCCCCAGGTTCATCTGGATCACGCAGGAGTTGTTGAGCGCCGTCCCCACCACCGCCGGGTCGGAAGCCCCCACGGCCGCCACCACCGCGTGATACTCCTGAAGCGCCTCCTTGAGCCGGCCGGCGGTGTGGAGCTGGATGGCGTGGTCGATCGAGGGGACGCCGGCAAGCAGGGCGGAGGGGAAGAGGACCAGGGTGAAGTACACAGATCGGGGACGCGACACGGGGACACTCTAGAGAGGGCCGCCTCAATGCGCAACGACTCCACTCACCGGACCATCGTCGGCAACTACTTCTCCGACTGCCAGGGCGGCTGCAATGGCTCTGGCCAGAGCACCAAGTTCTACCACTTCGACCACTTTGTCTGCACCGACTGAGCTTCAGCACGAACGGCCGAGCAACCTCCGGCCCGCCGGACACGGCGCACCAGCCAGCGGTTTGGCGTCGGTGCCCAACGTTGCCATGATACGCTCGTTTCTAGCCCAATCGCGTGGCGTTCGATCGGTCGCGTCGGTGACGGTGGGGTCGGCGCCGTGTTCGAGCAGAAGACGAATGATCTCCATCTGTTCGTTCATCGACCCGGCAGTGCCCCCAGCCCCCGTCGACTGGACCGCCAGGTGGAGAGGTGAGGAGCCGCGCTTTCCGAGCCGGCAGTTCGGCTGAACGCCGAGAGCCAGCAACTGGCCCACAGCTCCTGGGCTTCGCGCGCGCACGGCCCGGTGGAGCGGTGTCGCGCCTCCGCGGTCCGGCCGCTCGAGATCCGCTCCGTGCTCGGCCAGAAGGCGAATCAACGTAGCTTGCGACTCCCGGCTCCACGCAACGGCCGATCTCGGACGAGGATCGCACGCATAGTGCAATGGGGTGGCGCCTCGGCGATTCGCGGCATTGGGGTCTGCTCCCGCCCGAAGCAGCAGCCGGGCCTCGTCGAGGCGCAATGCTGCGGCGGCGAGATGAAGGCCCGTATCGCCCACGTACAACCAATGCGGAATCGCTTCGACCAGATGGTCTTGTGCCATTCGAGTGCGACAACTCTCGGGAGCAGTTCGAATCAGTCGCGCTACCTCTTCCGCGCTCCAAAGGACTGCCTCGAAAATTGCTTCCACTGGTTTCGTTCCCTCAAACGGGTTGCGATGTTTTTGTCCGCCCAACGTGGTCACGGCTGAGCGGTTGCGCCAGCAGTCCGTTCGAGCCGCTGGGTTCGGCCGCCCTTATTTCGCCGTAGGCCCCACTCTTGAGCTCCTGGGCAAATGCTACACTCCCAACTCGGAAGGCCGCCCTTCTTGTTGCCAGACTTTCGCTGGACAAAGAAACTCGTAAGGCAAGCAGCCGATCACATCCAGGCAGCCGATTCTGGCGAAAGAGACCAGCGGCCCGGTGTTCACGACGATCGGTTCAGCCACGCCGCATGAACTCCACCTCGGAGTCGAGATCCTCGGGCTGGAGGTTGCTCATGGCAACGCCGATCCGCGGGAGGGCGAGGAGAAAGTCCACCCTGCCTTTCCCGCAGAGCTTTGCGGCGAGGCCCGAGCTCAGCCGGCCCACTTCGTAGAGTTTCGCGGCAAGGAGGAAGCGGGCCTCTTCGTCGAAGGCTCCGCGCGTCAAGCCGCTGCTGAAGAGGATGTCGTCGCCGTAATCGATGGTCAAGCGGTGTTGCATGGCGGCCTCCTGGCCCTAGACTAGTTCCTGTCAAGAAATGGTCGATTTCTCGGCGTCATCGCAGCTTTGAAGACGACACAGAAATGATTCGGGTCACTCTGGGCTCGGCGAGGGCATCGCTGGGCTGAAGTAACGCGGAATATGACGGAAATGAAGCTCGTACGGGCAGACGAA
>DATARR010000136.1:0-74884 GCA_036264085.1 Thermoanaerobaculia bacterium
GCCCTTGCCTATCATTGGCGCTCCTTGGCGGCAGGGGAGGTTAGCTCAGCGGTCAGAGCACCTGCCTTACACGCAGGGGGTCGCGGGTTCAAATCCCTCACCTCCCACCAGGAGGTCGAGGGCCGCCGCCCGTCGGAAGCAGCACAGCGAAGCTCTTTGCGGGGCTGTAGTTCAGTTGGTTAGAACGCCGGCCTGTCACGCCGGAGGTCGCGGGTTCGAGCCCCGTCGGCCCCGCCAATCATCCCGGAAGATTGCCAGAAGGTTGAAAGACTGAGAGACCCGACATGCGCGAGAAAATCAAGTTGGTTTCGTCCGCCGGCACCGGCTACTTCTACACCACCTCGAAGAACAAGAAGCTCTCCACCGAGAAGCTGCGGATGAAGAAGTACGACCCCAAGGTCCGCAAGCACGTCGAGTTCGTCGAAGAGAAGCTGCGGTAGGTCCCTCCAGCTCCCCCCGCTGCCGCGTCCATGGGCCCCCCTCGCGGGGGCCTCGGCATTTCTGCAAGAGTGTTTCTGCAAGACGATTTCTGCAAGAATAGCCGCGGGCCGGGGGGCGAACCACCCCAAGCCTCACCCGCCCCCCTCGCATACCTGCGCCGGCGCCGCCGCGCGCACCACCCGACCAGAGACCAAGGAGGGAAAGGACGATGCCCTATCAGTTGCCTGCGCTGCCCTATGGCTTCGACGCGCTGGAGCCCCACATCGACGCCAAGACGATGGAGATCCATCACGACAAGCACCATGCCACCTACGTCAACAAGCTCAACGAGGCCCTGGCCAGCCACCCCGACCTGCAGGCGAAGCCGGTGGAGGACCTGCTGCGCGGCATCGACAGCGTGCCGGAGGCGATCCGCACGGCCGTGCGCAACCATGGCGGCGGCCACGCCAACCACTCCCTCTTCTGGGAGGTCATGGCGCCGCATGGGGGCGGCGAGCCCGCGGGAGAGCTGGCGAACGCCCTCCAGCGCGATCTCGGCGGCTTCACGGGCTTCAAGGAGAAGCTGACCAACGCCGCCGCCAACCAGTTCGGCTCCGGCTGGGGCTGGCTGGTGGTCAACGGCGGCAAGCTCGAAGTGATCGCCAAGCCCAACCAGGACAGTCCGCTGATGGAGGGCAAGACCCCCCTCCTGGGCGTCGACGTCTGGGAGCACGCCTACTATCTGAAGTACCAGAACCGCCGCCCCGACTACCTCGCCGCCTGGTGGAACACCGTCAACTGGCCGGCGGTGGTCGAGCGCTACGGCCGCGCTCGCGGCTGACCGTTCTGCTGCTCGAGACCTCTCGCACAGGGCTCCCGCCGGGGAGCCCTGTCCCGTTTTTCCTGCCCCAGGCACTCGCTCAACGCCGGGTGACATCGACGCAACTTTTTGGTTATAGAGAAGTTTGCACCTGTATGCTCAATGATTGAGCAGCTCTCTGTATCTAAGACCGCGCAGCATCAAGTATGGTTCAAGTATGCCTCATCTACAATATGTTCACGATCAAGGGCGGCTTGCTCGCAACCATTGAAGGAGAAAAGACGGACATGGCTAACATCGACCGCATCACCCATGACTTCAGGCGTGAGGAACGGCATCTGACCAAAGTCTTCAAGGCTCTGTCGGACGGCACACGACAGGAGATCCTGAGGCTGCTCGAAGGGCGCCAGCGCACGGTCGGCGAGATCGTCGGGAACTTCAATCTTTCCCAGCCTACCATCTCCCGCCACCTGTCGGTTCTCAAAGAGGCGGACCTGGTCGTCGACCAGCGCCAGGGGCAGAATGTAATTTATCGTCTGAACGACAATGCACTGTCGACTTCGATGCAGGAGTTCTTCGGCCAGTTCCACAGTTGCCAGGAAGTGATGCGTTAGGCCCCCAAGCGGGCCGCCTGTTTTGGGGGGATCCGGGGTGAGATGGGGCGCCCGTCGACCTGGTCGACGGGCGCCCTCCGCATTTCTCGAGGTCTCGGGTATAATCCGCCCGCGTCGAAGGGCCGTCCGTCCCGTGAGGCGGCCATCCCTTCCTTCATCATCCGGTTCCGGCGGTGTAGCTCAGTTGGTTAGAGCGAGCGGCTCATAACCGCTAGGTCATGGGTTCGAGTCCCGTCACCGCCACCATTCGAGCGACCATGGACCTTCTCCACAGGCTGGAAGGTTTCTTCCGCACTTTGCGGAACGCGGCGGACCTCGCTTCAGGGGACGGTGTCGTCGTCGCCTTCTCCGGCGGTCCCGACTCCACGGCCCTGCTGTGGGGGATGTCCCGGCTCGCCCCCTGCCTCTCCATACGGCTGTTCGCGGCCCACCTCGATCATGCCCTGGATCCAGGCTCGGCGGCCCGGGCGGCGGCGGCGGCGGACCTCGCCGCACAACTCGGCGTGCCACTGATCGCCGGACGGTGCGACGTCCGGGCCGGCCGCCTGGCGGGCGAGAGCGACGAAGCGGCGGCGCGGCGGGAGCGCTACGCATTCCTGGACGAGACGCGCCGGCGCCTGGGAGCCCGCTGGGTGGCCACCGCCCACCACCAGGACGATCAGGCCGAGACCGTGCTGCTGCGCCTCCTCTTCGGCAGCGGCCTCGAGGGGCTCGCCGGCATCCGCCCGGCGCACGGCACGGTGCTGCGCCCCCTCCTCGGCGCGCCGCGGGCCGAGCTGGCCGCGGCGGTGGCCGCGGCGGGGCTGGCGCCGGTGGACGACCCCACGAACCGCGACCTCGGCGTGCCCCGCAACCGCGTGCGGCATCGCCTGCTGCCGGCGCTTCACCGCCATGATCGGACCGATCCGACCGATCGGACCGATCGGTCCGATCCCGACCTCGCCCCCCGCCTCGCCCGCCTCGCCGGCCGCGCCCGCGCCGCCGGCGCCGCGCTCGACCGCCGCTTGGCCGGCCTGCTCCTGGCGCCGGCAGAAGGCGAGGTCGCCATCGACCGGGCGGCCCTGGAGAGGCTGCCGACAGAGCTCTGGTCCTTCGCCCTGGCCTGGCTCCACCGCCGGGCGGGCGCGCCCTATCCGGCGGGGACTGCCGCCCGGGCCGAGCTCCTGCGGCAGCTCGCCGGAGGCGGATCGCGCGGACGTCCGGCCTGCGACTGCGGCGGCGGCTGGCGCTGGGAGGCCCGCGGCGGCCTCCTGACCCTGCGCCGGGCGCAGGAGGCGCGAGAGCCCGTCCCCGACTTCACTTATACTCTTGAGGTTCCGGGAGAGCTGGAGGTCCCGGAGGTCTCCGTCCGGATGCGCCTCTTTCGCCGCGCGGTCGAGCCCTGGATGTTCCAGGGATCGCCCCAGCGCGCCGGGCTGGCGCTGCCGTTGACGGAGGGAGATCGCGTGACGATCCGCAATCGCCGCCCCGGGGACCGCATCCATCCCTTGGGCGCGGCCGGCAGCCGGCGGCTCAAGGAGGTGCTCATCGACCGTCGGGTGCCGCGGCCGGTGCGCGAGCGGCTGCCGCTGCTCTGCGTCGGCGAGGGGATCGCCTGGGTGCCGGGCATCGCGATCGAACAGCGCTTCCGCCTGGCCGGACATGCGACCGCCTGGGTCGCCGAGGTTGCGACGACATGACAGTGGACATCCCGCAGGCCGGTATCGAGATCCTCTTCGAGGTCGCGGAGGTGCGCGACAGCGTCACGGCCCTGGGCCGCCGCATCGCGGCCGAGCTGGGGGCCGAGGATCCGCTGCTGGTCGCCCTGGTTGGCGGCTCGGTGATCTTCCTAGCGGACCTCGTGCGGGCGCTGGAGATCCCGGTGCGCTATGAGCTCATCGACGTGACCTACCGCGCTGATCGCGCCGGTCGCGCCGAGCCCGCCAACCCTGCGGACGGCGAGGAGACGGCCGAGGTGCTGCGGATCGAGTACCCGCTCCCCGTCGAGATCGCCGGCCAGAGCGTCCTGGTGCTCAAGGACGTGGTCTCCTCCGGTGTCACCGAGCCGTACCTGGAGCAGCAGCTCCGCGACCACGGCGCCCGGGAGGTCCGTTTCGCCGCGCTGATCGACATGCCCGACGAGCGCAAGACCGCCTTCGGCCTGCACTACAGCGCCCTGACGACCCACCGTCATGGCCTGCTGGTGGGTTACGGGTTGAAGCACCAGGGGCGTTATGGGAACCTGCCCTACGTCGGCAGGCTGAGCGACGGAGGTTGATGGCGAGTGGGCGGGAATCGAACGGACTGGACGACTGGTTGTCACGAAGAAGGGGCGTGCCGTCCCGGATTGCGACGAAAGACGAAAGAGGAGCGCTCAGAGGCGCTTCCATGAGGTAGCCGAGCTTTGAACTCTACGGTCAAGACCCTGTTTCTCTGGATGGCCATCTTCGGGGTGGTGATCCTTCTCTGGAATACCTTCCAGGGCGGCAAGACCGCCCAGAAGGAGCTGACGTTCTCCGAGTTCACCTCGGCGGTCAAGAGCGGCGAGGTCGCGGAGGTGACGATCCGGGGCAAGCAGCTCAGCGGCAAGTTCAAGGAGTCCCGGGCGGGCCAGGAGTTCAAGACCCAGCTCCCCGACTACCCGGACCTGGTCAAGGACCTGCAGGCGTCCAACGTCCAGATCAAGGCCGAGGAGCCGCGGGAGAATCCGCTGCTCGCCGTGCTGCTGACCTGGGCGCCGGTGCTGCTCATCGTCGGCCTCTGGATCTTCTTCATGCGCCAGATGCAGACCGGCGGCAACCGTGCCCTCTCCTTCGGCAAGAGCAAGGCCAAGCTGCTGAACACCTCCGGCAAGAAGGTCACCTTCAAGGACGTGGCCGGCATCGAGGAGGCCAAGGAGGAGCTCCAGGAGATCGTCGAGTTCCTGAAGGAGCCCCAGAAGTTCCAGAAGCTGGGCGGCCGCATTCCCAAGGGCGTGCTGCTCATGGGCCCCCCCGGCACCGGCAAGACCCTGCTCGCCCGCGCCATCGCCGGCGAGGCCAACGTGCCGTTCTTCTCCATCTCCGGCTCCGACTTCGTCGAGATGTTCGTCGGCGTCGGCGCCTCGCGGGTACGCGACCTCTTCGAGCAGGGGAAGAAGAACGCCCCCTGCATCATCTTCATCGACGAGATCGACGCCGTCGGCCGCCATCGCGGCGCGGGCCTCGGCGGCGGCCACGACGAGCGGGAACAGACGCTCAACCAGCTCCTCGTCGAGATGGATGGCTTCGAGTCCAACGAGGGCGTCATCCTGATCGCCGCCACCAACCGCCCCGACGTCCTCGACCCGGCCCTGCTGCGTCCCGGCCGCTTCGACCGCCGCGTGGTGGTGGACCGGCCGGACATCAACGGCCGGCTGGGAATCCTGAAGGTCCATACCCGCAACATTCCGCTCGACGAGAAGGTGCAACTCGGGGTGATCGCCCGCGGCACCCCGGGGTTCGCCGGCGCCGACCTGGCCAACCTGGTCAACGAGGCGGCCCTGATCGCCGCCCGGCGCAACAAGAAGAAGGTCGAGATGGAGGACTTCGAGTTCGCCAAGGACAAGGTCATCATGGGCGTCGAGCGCAAGACCATGATGCTGACCGACGACGAGAAGTCGATCACGGCGTACCACGAGGCGGGGCACGCCCTGGTGGCGGCCTTCACCCCGGGCGCGGACCCGCTGCACAAGGTCACCATCATCCCCCGCGGCCGGGCCCTGGGGCTCACCATGCAGCTCCCGACCGAGGACAAGTACACCTACAAGAAGCAGTACGTGGAGGCGCAGATCGCCATCCTCATGGGCGGCCGGGTGGCCGAGGAGCTGACGCAGGACGACGTCACCACCGGCGCCGGCAACGATATCGAGCGCGCCACGGAGATGGCCCGCCGCATGGTCTGCGAGTGGGGCATGTCGGAGCTCGGTCCCCTGGCCTACGGCACCAAGGACGAGCCGGTCTTCCTCGGTCGCGACTTCGCCCAGCGGGCCGACTACAGCGAGGACACGGCGATCCGCATCGACCACGAGGTCACCCGCATCGTGCAGACCGGCTACGAGCAGGCCCGCTCGATCCTCACCCAGAACCGGGCGGTGCTGGAAAAGGTGGCCCGCGACCTGCTGGAGCGCGAGACGCTCGACGGCGAGGAGGTCTACGACACCATCCGCACCATGACCGGGCACGAGCACGCCCCCACCCGGCCGGTGCCGCCCGGCGAGGGGCTGGTGGTGGGCGGGCACGAGGTGCCGGAGTCGGTGGTCACCGCCGCCCGCACCAGCGCCGTGGGCGCCAACCCCGCCGAGGTGTCCGGGACCCCGGAGGTTGCGAAGGCTTGATCCTGGCGGCCGGGGTGGTGAGGGCCCGTTTCTCGCGATAGACTTGAGCGGGCAGTTCACAGGATGAAGGCCGGCCCACACCCTGGATGGAGACCGCGACCCTACCCGACACCGCCCGCACCTGGACCTTGCGGCTGCCTCGCGGCCGCACGCTCCCATTGGGACCACCGGCAGGGCGCCCGCTGGTCCTGGGCGTCCTCAACCTCACCCCCGACTCCTTCAGCGACGGCGGCCGGTGGAGCGATCCGGCGCAGGCGGTCGACCACGGCCTCGCCCTGCTCGCCGACGGTGCCGACCTCCTCGACCTGGGGGCCGAGTCGACACGCCCCGGCGGCGGGGTCTACGGCCAGGGCGCGCGGACGGTGCCGCCGGAGGAGGAGATCGCCCGTCTCCTGCCGGTGCTGGAGGGGCTGCGCCGGGCCACGGACGCGCCTCTGTCGGTCGACACCCGCAAGGGCGAGGTGGCGCGGCGGGCCCTGGCCGCCGGGGCCGATCTGATCAACGACGTCAGCGCCCTCGCCGACCCCCTCCTGGGGCAGGCGGTGGCCGCGGCCGGCTGTCCCCTGGTGCTGATGCACAGCCGGGGCGACCTCGCCACCATGCAGCGCGGCATCCGGTTCACCGACCTGCTGGGCGAGGTGAGGGCCGAGCTGGCCGCGGCCGTGGAGCGCGCCGTGGCCGCCGGCGTCGACGAGTCGCAGCTCGTGCTGGACCCCGGCATCGGCTTCGGCAAGACCTGGGAGCAGAACCTGGAGCTCATCCGGCGCCTCCCCGAGCTCGCGACCCTCGGCCGGCCGCTCCTGGTGGGGGCCAGCCGCAAGAGCTTCCTCGCCCGGGCGGCGGAGCGGCCCGGGGTCCCCCTCGCGCCGCCGGACCGCCGGCTGGGCGGCAGCCTCGCGGCCGTGGCCTGGGCCGCGGCGCTGGGGGCTGCCATCGTGAGGGTCCACGACGTGGCCGAGACGGTGCAGTTCCTGGACGTCTGGCACGCAATATCGCAATCGTCGCCATCGGCGCCATCGGGAGACCGGCCTTGAGCCTGCTGCGCTTCCTCGAGATCCTCACCTGGCGCGACGCCGTCGACGTCCTGGCCGTCGCCATCATCATCTACAACCTGCTGCTGCTCATCCGCGGCACGCGGGCGGTGCAGATGCTGCTCGGTCTCGTCTTCCTGGGGATGGTCTACTACGGCGCGGTGCTCGCCGAGCTGCCCACCTTGCAGCGCATCCTCGAGAACCTGCTGATCGTCCTCCCCTTTGCCGTCATCGTCCTGTTCCAGCAGGAGATCCGCCGCGCCCTGGTGAGCTTCGGGCGCAACCCGCTGTGGGGGCTCGCCAAGCAGCAGAAGGTGGTGGCTTCGTTCAGCGAGATCGTGCTCGCGGCGACTACGCTGTCGACCCGGCGCACCGGCGCCCTGATCGTCATCGAGCGGCTGCACGGGCTGCGCAACTACATCGAGAACGGCATCGCCCTCGACGCCGTCGTCTCCTACGACCTGCTGATCAACATCTTCCAGCCCGACACGCCGCTGCACGACGGCGCGGTCATCATCCAGGACGACCGCATCGCCGCCGCGGCCTGCTTCCTGCCGCTGACGCCCAACCCGGAGCTGTCGAAGGAGTTCGGCACCCGCCATCGCGCCGCCCTCGGCCTCACCGAGGAGACGGACGCCGTGGCCGTCGTGGTCTCCGAAGAGACGGGGACCATCTCCGTCGCCTTCGACGGCGCGATGATCCGCGACCTCGACAGCCACGGCCTGCGCAACGCCCTCTACGAGCACCTGCTGACCGATCTGAGCTCGCAGCGGGGGGCGCCATGAGCGAGACCGCCCGCACCTGGGGGCTGCGTCTCCTGGCCCTGGGCATCGCCATCGGCATCTGGTTCAACGCCTCGCTGCAGGACCGCCTCGTCTCCAGCGAGCGGCTGGTGGAGGCCAGCGTCAGCTACAACCGGCCCCGGGGGTTCGTCATCATCAACCCGGTATCGAGCGTCAACGTCCGGCTCTCCGGCAGCAAGAAGGCCATTCGCAAGCTCAATCCGTTCATGGTGGACGTGACCGTGGAGCTGTCGCAGCGTCAGGAGGGGACGGCCACCATCAACCTCGGTCCCGAGAACGTGACGGCTCCGGACGGCCTGGACGTGGTCTCCATCGAGCCGCCCACCATCCAGGTGGAGCTCGACCGGGAGATCACGCAGCGTCTCCCCGTGGCGGCGAAGCTCACGGGCGAGCCGGCGGCCGGGGCCACGGTCCAGGAGCCGGAGGTCTTCCCCAACCAGGTGCTGGTCACCGGTCCGGGGTCCATGATCTCCCGCACCGACCATCTTTCCACGTTCCCCATCAGCCTGGACGGCCGGGCGAGCACCTTCGAGTTGACGGTGCCGGTGGTCTCCCCGGATCCCCTGATCCAGATCGTCCAGCCTACCCAGGTCAATGTCAAAGTGCCGATGACGATGGCCGCCGAGCCGAAGCCCCAGAGCTCGAAGACGAAATCACGAAAGGACAAACGTTGAGCCCGAACCCCCACTCCCAGCGACTCTTCGGCACCGACGGCGTCCGCGGCCGCTTCGGCGAGCATCCCCTCGATCGCGAGACCGTGACCGGCCTCGCCTTCCACCTCGCCGCCACCTTGAGAGGACGTGGCAACGGCACGCCGCCGCGGGTGGTGCTCGGCGGCGACACCCGGGAGAGCACGCCCGAGATCTGCCGCTGGCTCGCCTCCGGCCTACTCGCCGGCGGCGTCGACCTGCGCTACGCGGGGGTCATCCCCACCCCGGGCGTCGCCTGGCTGACCCACCAGCTCGGGGCGGCCTCCGGAGTGGTCGTCTCGGCCAGCCACAACCCCTGGCCGGACAACGGCATCAAGCTCATCGACCCCCAGGGCTTCAAGTGGAGCGACGAGGACGAGGCGGCGCTCGAAGGGCGGCTCGCCCGGCCGGCCGAGCCGCTGGCGGAGATCCCGGAGCTGACCCCGGAGCCCGAGCTGAGAGAACGCTATCTGCGCCACCTGGCGACGACGGTCCCGGGAGAGCGCCCGCTCGCCGGGTTGCGAGTGGTGCTGGACACGGGCAACGGCGCCGCCTCCGGCTACGCGGGAGAGCTGTTCGAGCGGCTGGGAGCGCGGGTGATCCTGCTCCATGCCGAGCCGACCGGCCGCAACGTCAACGAGAGGTGTGGCTCGACGGCGCCGGGCGAAATGGCGGCCCGAGTGGTGGCCGAAGGGGCGGACCTCGGCGCCGCCTTCGACGGCGACGCCGACCGCTGCATCCTCGCCGACGAGCGCGGCGAGGTGCGCGACGGCGATGCCATCCTTTACCTCTGGGCCACCTGTCTCCACCGGTCGGACCGTCTCCAGCCGCCTCGGATCGTGGCCACGTCGATGAGCAATCTCGGGCTGGAGCGGGCCCTGGCCGCCGAGGGCATCGGCCTCGTGCGCTGCAACGTGGGGGACCGTTACGTGGTGGAAGCGATGCGCCGGGAGGGGATCCTCCTCGGCGGCGAGCAGTCCGGTCACGTCGTGCAGAGCGAGCTTTCGAGCACCGGCGACGGCCTCCTCACCGCCATCCAGATAGCCTTCCTGGAAGCTCAGGACGGCAGACCGCTCTCGGAGATGCTGGCCCCCTTCCGGCGCTATCCCCAGGTGCTGCTCAACGTACGGGTAGCGAAGAAGCTGGCCTTCGAGTCCCTGCCCGCGGTGACCGCCGCCGCCCGCGACGTCGAGCGGCGCCTGGGCGACGACGGCCGCCTCGTCCTGCGCTACAGCGGCACCGAGCCCCTCGCCCGCATCATGATCGAAGGCCCCGAGCAGGGGCTGATCGACGGCCTGGCCGGCGAGATCGCCACGGCGCTCCGGGGGGAGCTGGGGAGCTCCTAAACCTTCGTCGCGCCGGCTGAGATCGCCGCCAGCATCTCCCGGACCGCCTTCTCCATGCCCACGATCACGGCACGGGCGACGATGGCATGACCGATGTTCAGCTCCTCCATGCCGGGGACGGCCGCGACGGCTCCCACGTTGCCCGTGCTGAGGCCATGCCCGGCGTAGGCCCTCAGACCCGACGCTCTCCCCTGCTCCACCGCTTGCGCGATCTGCCGCAACTCGGAGTCGGCCGCCTCTGGATTCGCGGCGCGGGTGTAGGCGTCGGTGTTGACCTCGAAGCCGGTGACCCCATGCTCCCTGAGGGCGCCGAGCGCCTGGATCTGCCGCAGGTCCGGATCGATGAACAGCGAGATGGCGATCCCAGCCGCGGCTAGGCGGTCCGCGACGTCGACGATCCGCCGGCCGTAGAGGATCAGGTTGAGCCCCCCTTCCGTCGTCACCTCCTCCGGCCGCTCCGGCACCAGGGTCACCTGGTGCGGCTTGACCCGTTGGGCGACCTTCACCATCTCCTCGGCGCTCGACATCTCCAGGTTGAGCTTGCCGCGCACGCTGGCGCGCAGACGCTCCACGTCCCCGTCCTGGATGTGCCGGCGGTCCACCCGGAGGTGGACGGTGATGCCCGCGGCGCCCGCGTCCTCGGCGATCCGCGCCGCCTCGACCGGGTCCGGGTAGTGAGTCTTGCGGGCCTGCCGCAGCGTCGCGACGTGATCCACGTTGACCGAGAGCCTCGCACCCTCCCTGGCCGCCTGCGCGGCCATCAGCGCTCGATCTCCAACTCGGGACGCGTGCTGTCCTCGGGCTCGCGGCTGATCAGCACCGTGCCGAAGATGGGGAAGAGCGTGCGGTGCACCCGCTCGCCGAAGACGCAGTTGACCTCGTAGTAACCGTCCTGGCTGATCTGCAGGAGCACCCCCTTGCCTCCCTTCACGCCCAGGGTCTCGTTGTGGATCAGCACCTCCGTGTGAAGCTCCATGTCCCCTCCTCAATCTTCCTGGATATAACCTTCATCTTTGTACTCCTTGAGCTTCCTCTGCAGCGTTCGCAAACCGATGCCAAGGATGTCCGCCGCCCTGGCGCGGTGGCCGTCGGTGCGCGCCAGCGTCTCGAGGATCGCCTGGCGCTCGATGTCGGCCATGGTGCGCGGCTCCCCCGCCACCGGCTGGACCGCCGAGCCGGTGGTGGAGATGGAGGAGGACTCCCGCACCTCGATGGGCAGGTCGGCCGGCGTGACCTCCTCCGCCAGGCTGAAGACCACGGCGGACTCCATGACGTTGCGGAGCTGGCGCACGTTGCCCTGCCAGGGGTAGCGGGAGAGCAGCTCCAGGGTCCCCTCGCTCAGCCGCTTGGGCGGCTTGCCGTGCTCCTGGCAGAAGAGGGCGAGGAAGTGCTCGGCGAGCGGCTGGATGTCGCCCGGCCGCTCGCGCAGCGGCGGGATGCGCAGCGTCACCACCTTGAGGCGATAGTAGAGGTCCTCGCGGAAGCGGCCCTCGGCGACCTCCTTCTCCAGGTCGCGGTTGGTGGCCGCGATCAGCCGGAAGTCGACGGGGATCAGCTCGCCGCCTCCCACCCGCATGATCTGCCGCTCCTCGAGCACCCGCAGGAGCTTGACCTGGAGCTCCGGGTAGAGCTCGCTGATCTCGTCCAGGAACAGGCTGCCCCGATGGGACAGCTCGAACTTGCCGATCTTGCGCGTCACCGCGCCGGTGAAGGCGCCCCGCTCGTGGCCGAAGAGCTCGCTCTCCAGGATGTCGCTGGGAATGGCGCCGCAGTTGATGGCCAGGAAGCGCTCGTTGCGGCGGGGGCTCGCCCGGTGCACGGCGTTGGCCACCAGCTCCTTGCCGGTGCCGCTCTCGCCGATGACGAGGACGCTGGAGCGGGTGGGAGCCACCATCCGCATCTGCTCGAACAGGCGCTCCATGGGCGCCGAGTGGCCGATGATGCTCTCGAAACCGTAGCGCTTGTCGAGCTGCTCGCGCAGGCTCGAGACCTCCTCCTTGAGCTGCTCCTTCTCGATCAGGTTCATCACCCGCTTGCGCAGCTCGTAGAGGTCCACGGGCTTGGTGAGGTAGTCGTCGGCGCCCACCCGCATGGCCTCGACCGCCGACTCGATGGAGCCGTAGGCGGTGACCAGCATGATGGCGAGGTCGAGCTTGCGCTCCCGCACCTCGTGCAGGAAGGCGAGCCCGTCCATGCCCGGCATCCGCAGGTCGCAGACGGCGAGGCGGGCGTGCTCGTTCTCGTCCAGGAACTCCAGCGCCTTCCTCGCGTCGTCGAAAGTGCGCACGGCGAGCCCCGCCTTCTCGAGGGCGATCGCCATCGATTCGCGGGAGCCGGTTTCGTCGTCGATGACGAGGATCAGGGGCTTGTCGGCCATGCGCGGGTCATTTTGGCACAGTCGGCATCACCTGTCATAAACTGATCAGCCTCCAGCGCTTCGGCCTTCGGCGGATAATGACACTCCCCTTCGACTCCCAGCCGGCCACCGCGCCGACCACCCTCGAAGGGGTGCTGGAGCGGATCGTCTTCAGCAACGAGGAGAACGCCTGGACCGTGGCACGGCTCTCGGTGCCTGGCCACCGCGACCTGGTGACGGCGGTCGGCAACCTCCTGGGCGTGCAGCCGGGGGAGAATCTGCGCCTGACCGGCGCCTGGATCCAGGACCCGAAGTACGGCAAGCAGTTCAAGGTCGTCTCCTACGCCACGGTGACCCCGGCGACGGTGGGCGGCATCGAGAAGTACCTGGGCTCGGGGTTGATCCGCGGCATCGGCAAGGTCATGGCCGCGCGGCTGGTGGCCTGTTTCGGCCTGGAGACGCTCGACGTCATCGAGAACCGGCCGGAGCGGCTGGTCGAGGTGGAGGGGATCGGCCCCAAGCGCAGCCGCGACATCCTCCGCGCCTGGGAGGAGCAGCGGGAGATCAAGGAGGTGATGATCTTCCTCCAGTCGCACGGCGTCTCCACCCACTACGCCATCAAGATCTACAAGGCCTACGGTCCGCGGGCCACGGAGCTGGTACGGGAGAACCCCTACCGCCTGGCGACCGACATCTACGGCATCGGCTTCAAGACGGCCGACAGGATCGCCGCGGCCCTCGGCGTACCGCCCACGGCCCCGCAGCGCCTCGAGGCCGGCTCCCTCTACCTGCTGGGGCAGGGGGCCGACCGCGGTCACGTCTACCTGCCGCGCAAGGCCCTGCTGGAGGAGGCCGAGAAGCTCCTGGAGGCGCCGCCGGCCCTGGTCGAGCAGGCGCTGGCCGCCCTGACGGAGACCGAGCAGATCGTGCTCGAGCCGCTCGCCTCCGCGGAGGAGCAGGCGGTCTTCCTCAAGTCGCTCCACGCCGCCGAGTCCGGGGTGGCGGCGCGCCTCCGGGCGCTCCTCGTCCAGCCGCCGCTGCCGCTGGAGATCGACGTCGACCGCGCCCTCGACTGGTTCGAGAAGAGCGAGCAGATCGAGCTCGCCCGCCAGCAGCGGCAGGCCGTCCGCGCCGGCCTCACCCGCAAGGTGCTGGTCATCACGGGCGGCCCCGGCACCGGCAAGACCACCCTGGTTCGGGGCCTGGTCAAGATCCTGGAGAAGAAGAGGCAGAAGGTGCTCCTCGCCGCCCCCACCGGCCGCGCCGCCAAGCGGCTGGCCGAGGCCACGGGCGCCGAGGCCACGACGATCCACCGCCTGCTGGAGCTCGACCCGCAGACCCGCCAGTTCGTGCGCAACCGCGAGCACCCCCTCTCCTGTGACCTGCTGATCGTGGACGAGGCCTCGATGCTCGACACCGTCCTCGCCCACCACGTCCTGCGGGCGGTGCCGGACCACGGCCGGCTGATCCTGGTGGGGGACGTCGATCAGCTCCCCTCGGTGGGGCCGGGCCGGGTGCTCGCGGACCTCATCCGCTCGGCGGCGGTCGAGGTGGTGCGCCTGACCGAGATCTTCCGCCAGGCCGAGCGCAGCCTGATCGTGGTCAACGCCCACCGGGTCAACCAGGGGATGATGCCCATCCTGGAGTCGGTGGACAGCGACGGCGACTTCTTCTTCATCGAGCGCCCGCAGCCGGAGGAGCTGGTGGAGACCCTCGCCCAGCTCGTCTCCCGCCGCATTCCGGCGAAGTTCGGTCTCAATCCCGTGGAGCAGATCCAGGTGCTCACCCCCATGAACCGGGGCCCCCTCGGCACCGAGAACCTGAACGCCGTGCTGCGCGAGCTGCTCAACCCTCAGGGGGCCGAGGTGACCCGCGGCGGCCGGACCCTGCGGGTGGGAGACAAGGTGATGCAGGTGCGGAACAACTACGACCTGGAGGTCTTCAACGGCGACATCGGGAGGATCGTGGCCGTCGACGAGGTCGATCAGCTCGTGACCGTGGCGCTCGACGGCCGCGAGGTGGTCTACGATCCCGGCTCGCTCGACGAGCTGGTCCTCGCCTACGCCTGCTCCATCCACAAGTCCCAGGGCAGCGAGTACCCCTGCGTGGTGATCCCCCTCCACTCCACGCACTACGTGATGCTGCAGCGCAACCTCCTCTACACCGCCCTGACGCGGGCGAAGCGGCTGGCCATCCTGGTGGGCGAAGAGCGGGCGCTGAGGATCGCGGTGGGCAACCGGCGGCTGCGGGCACGGTTCACGCGGCTGGCGGAGCGGCTCGCCGGACCCGCCGGCGAGCCGTCCTGATCCCTGTCCCAGAGGTCACCGCGGCGGCTCGTCCCACTCCGCCGGCGGCTCGGGCTCCGCTGCTGGATGCCTGCCCAGCGAATCGGACAGGGGCAGGGGCTCGACCGGCCGCTCATAGGGGGCCGGCGGCACCGGGGCGGGCGGCGGCACGGGGACGGGTGGGGCCCCCCGCTGCGGCCAGTAGCCCGGCGCGAGGCCGAAGCGGGCCAGGATGACCGCGCCGAAACCCACGATCCAGGCCACCGCCTGCACCAGGAACCCGAACAGCCCCACCATGAAGGAGAAGAAGCCGAAGGGACCGGGCAGCACGTCCAGCATGTGGCCGAGGATCGACCCGACCTGGAGCAGCAGCACGCCCACCAGGGCCGCCGCGTAGGGGCTGCCGAAATTGCGCTCGAACCGGCTCTCCACCAGCCGTCCCAGCCGGTAGGCGACCGCCGTGTAGCCCAGCAGCAGCAGCAGCCCGACGTAGAGGAACACGAAGGGGTAGAGCAGGAACAGCGCGCAGCCGATGATGGTGATGGCCAGCAGGATGGTCACCGCCGCCACCAGCGGCCAGAAGAAGACCACTCCGGCGAGACCCACGGTCGCCGACGGCCAGGGCCGGGCCACGAGCTGGCGATCCACCCGCTCCAGCGGCACGCGGGCGACGAGCAGCACCAGGCAGACGAGCAGACCCAGGAGCACCGTGAGCATGATGCTGCTCATCACCTCGGAGACGCCGCTCCAGAACGGCCAGGGCTCCCAGTCGCGGCCGAAACGGATGTGCCGCCGGCCGAACGGGTGGCTGAACGGCATGGAGCCCGCTTCGTGGGTCGCGCCATGGACCTTCGCCCCCGGCTCGCGGTGGACCGAACCGCCGACGCTCGTGACGTCGCCTTCGACCTCGGCGTTGGAGCCGAGATAAACTCCTCCCCCCACCGAGGTCACATCGCCTCCCACCTTGCCGTCGATGCGAGCGGGACCGCCGACTGCCGTCACGTCCCTCTCCACCTCGCCCTCGACCGTGGCCGAGCCGCCGATGGCCACCGCCTCTTCGGCAACCTCGTCCTTCTCCACCGTTACGCTGCCGAGGATGTTGACGCGGCTGCCGGAGCTGCGCCGGTTGCCGCGGCTCTCGGGCGTCTCCGCCGGGACCGGGGTCTCCGGCTCCGCCGGCTCCTCGGAGACCTCGCCTGCGGTGGTGGCGCTCTCGTCCGCCGGGGCGGGCGTTGCCGCAGGGGCCGGAGTGGTCGCCGGGGCCGCCGGCGCGCGACCCGCTTCCAGGCCGAAGACCTGCCGCTGCTCGGCGGCGCTCAGGCCCTGCAGTCGCAGGACCGGGTCGGCGTCGGCGCCGAGCCAGTCGCGCAGGGTGCGGGCGGTCACCCGCTCGCCGTTGACCGCCACCCCTTCGGCGGTCATCTCGATGGTGCTGATCCCCGCCCGGGGCTGGCGGGGTTTGAGCACGATGCCGCCCTGCACCGGCAGCACCTCGTAGCGGCTGTCGAGGGTCTGGCGCAGGCTGGCCCGCTCCTCCGCCGAGGCGGGCGGGCTGGTCGCCGGCTGCGGGGCGGGGGCGGCGGCAGCGCCGAACCCGGAGAACATGGCCACGGACAGGCCGAGGCTCAAGAAAACGACCGCGGCGCGGAGGGGTCTCCGGCCGGCGAGTCGTGGGCCATCAGAGGGGGTCCACATAGCTCAAGCTCCTCTCACCAGTGAGTTGGTCGCGGAGAAAGCGGAAGGCCAGGCCCGAGACGAGCAGGCCGACGGTGAGGGCGGCCATCACCTGCGGCGTCATCAGCGGCGCGGAGAGGGCCCGGCCGAGCGCGAACAGCCACTCGCCCACGCGGAGCACCGTGGCGATCCCACGGCTGCCCGCCGCCGCCGCCCGGGCCCCGAGCCGCACCACGTCGCCCCAGGTCCACAGCCCGGCGAGGGCCCGCAGGGTCGGCGGCAGCCAGATCGCGCCGAGACTGACGGCGACCAGGCTGAGGGCCAGCAACAGCCGGAGTGCACGCGAGGCGAAGACGTCGCGCGTCTCGGGCTGCAGCCCGGCCCGGGCGAGCACCCGATCGGCGAAACCGGCGGCCGGCGCGAGCAGCGGCAGGGCCGCGAACGTCTCGCGCAGGGCGGCGTCGGCGGCCTCGGAACGGCCTGCCCGCTCGGCGGCGAGCCAGCGGCTCAGAGCGTCGTGGGCGTCGTGGGCGTCGTGGGCGTCATGGGAAAAAGGTCGCATTCCGTCATCTCTCCTTACGACCCGCCCTACGAGGCCCGCGCCTTGCCGGTTTCATCCGGCCCCCAGCCGAGGGCGGTCATGGCCTGGGCGAGCTCCCTGCGGGCCCGGTGGAGGTTGGTCTTCACCGTCCCCAGCGGCAGGCCCGTGGCCTCGCAGATCTCCTGGTACGAGGCGCCGTGAGCGTAGAACATGAGGACGGCCTGGCGGTACTCCGGCCGCAGGCTGGCGATGGCCCGCTCCAGCGCACGGGCGAGGTCCCGCCGCTCCGCCGCCGCCGCGGGGCTCTCGGCCGCCTCGTCCGCCAGCACCGCGGAGAGGTCCGCCCGGCCCTCCTCCTCCGACTCCAGGGGCACCGTCTCGGGCGTCCCCCGGCGGAGGTGGTCGATGGTCGTATTGTGCGCGATCTTGAACAGCCAGCTCGAGAACTTCCACTGCGGGTCGTAGCTGTCGAGGCGGCGGTAGGCCTTGACGAAGACCTCCTGCGCCAGGTCCTCGGCCGTCCCCGGGTCCTGCGCCATGCGCTGCACCAGGCTGTAGACCGGGCGCTCGAACCGCACCACCAGCTCGCGGAAGGCGTCCTGGGAGCCCCGCAGGGTGCTGGCGACCAGCTCGGCGTCCGTTTTCATGACGACAGACATCGTGGGCAGATACGGCGGCAGGCCCAGCGGAGTTGCCCCGGATTCGGCTAGACTCTCCGCCGGACGCTCCCCAAAGAGCCCAACGTCGTAGGAGGAATCGATGCGAATCCTATACTCCGCCCTCCTCTCCCTGCTCCTCACGGTGTCCGCCGGCGCCGCCACCCTCGCCGGAGTGAACCTCCCCGACAAGGCGGAGGTGAAGGGGCAGAGCCTGACGCTCAACGGCATCGCCCTGCGCACGAAGTTCTTCATCAAGGTGTACGTGGCCGGGCTCTACCTTCCCCAGAAGGAGAAGTCCGCGGCCAAGGTCCTCGGCGCCGATGCTCCGCGGCGGCAGGTGATGCACTTCCTCTACAGCGTCAGCAAGGAGCAGATGTGCGACGCCTGGAACGACGGCCTGTCGCTGAACACCCCCAACGCTCCGGCCGAGGTGAAGAAGGCCTTCACGACCCTCTGCGGCTGGATGGAGCCGATCAAGAAGGGCAACGAGCTGGTGCTCACCTATGTCCCGGGCGACGGCACCGAGGTCCAGGTCAACGGCAAGGTGAAGGGCACGCTCCCCGGCAAGGCCACGGCCGATGCCATCCTCTCCACCTGGATAGGCCCCAAACCGGATCCCGGCGAGGACTTCAAGAAGGCCCTGCTGGGCGGCTGAGGGGCTGCGGCTTCCAGAGCCGGAGGTGAGGCGCGGCCATGGCCATCCGCGAAGGCGCTTGGGATTGCCCGGCCTGCGGCCGGAAAGGGAACCGGGGACCGGAGAAGTTCTGCGGCGGCTGCGGCCGTCCCCGCGGCCCGGACGTCGAGCTCTACCTGCCGGACGAGGCGCCGGAGGTCACCGACGCCGAGGCCCTGAAGCGGGCTGAGGCCGGCCCGGACTGGATCTGCCCCTACTGCAATGCCGACAACCCGGCCGCCAACGCCTTCTGCTCCGGCTGCGGCGCCCCCCGCGACGGCGCCGGGAGCCGCGGGGTCGTGGACCACCCGCTGAACGAGAAACCGGCCGCGCCGCAGCCGCTCACTGGCAAGGGGGCAGGCGGCGCCTTCTGGAAAAAGGGCCTCGGCTGCCTGGGCCTGCTGGGGCTCGTCGTCCTCCTGATCTTCCTCGGCCGGCCGAAGTCGACCACCCTCATCGTCACCGGCCACCACTGGGTGCGGACGATCGCCGTCGAGGTCCAGAAGCCGGTCACCGAGCAGGCCTGGGAAGGGGAGGTGCCGGCCGGCGCCCGCATCCTCGGCAGCTCGCGCGAGGTCCATCACGTCGACCATGTTCAGACCGGCACCCGGACCCGCACCCGCACCGTCACCGAGCGGGTCCAGACCGGCACCCAGCGGGTGAAGACCGGCACCCGCGACCTCGGCAACGGCTACTTCCAGGACGTCTACGAGGACCGCCCCGTCTACCAGAACCGTTCCCGTGAGGAGACCTACCAGGAGCCGGTCTACCGCGACCAGCCCGTCTACCGCCAGCGCTTCCGCTACGAGATCGAGAAATGGGTGCGCGACCGCGAAGCCAGAGCCGAAGGCAGCGACCTCGCCCCCGCCTGGCCCGACCCCGGCCTCGCCGCCAGGCAGCGGGAAGCCGGCCGCCAGGAGCTCTACGAGGTCCTCTTCAAGGATGCGGACGGCAAACCGGCTCACTACCGCGCCCCCGACGAACAGGCCTGGAGGAGCTTCGAAGAGGGGCGCAGCTACAAGGGGAAGGTGAAGAGCGACGGCGAGGTGGTGGAGGTGAAGCACTGACGCTCACCCTCTCACCCCACCGGCACCAGCCGGTTCGCCGCCGCGTCCAGAATGGCCGCGTTCTCGGGGGTGGAGAAGAGGTGGCGGAGCTGGCTCCGTTCCAGACGGCTCGAGCCGCGCTCTCGCAGGTGACCGAGCGCTCGGTGCTCCAGCGCTGCTCCAGCCGGCTGGCGGCGATGACGGCTGCGAGACTAGCCGGCGGACGTTAAGGGGAAGATTACGAGCGTTCCCCAGCGCCCGCTTCAAGCCGGCGCTTCGAGTTTTCCCGGCAGCGCTGTACCATGGGCCGGCTGGAAGGAACTGTAATCGCCGCCGGATTCGAAAAGAGGAACCGCTGGATGGGTGGTTGCATCGAAGTGGAACTCGCGTCGACCGGCAAAAACATATGGTTTGCCGGAGACCTCTCATTTCACTCTTCTTGACACGCTCTTCAATATCCATGAACGATCCGTTACGATACTCAGCCGTTCCACGCCTCCACCGCTTCAAGAAGGGGGATGAGACTCGGCCCATGAGCGATGTCGTCCAGAAATTCTGGGGGTTCTGCCACACGCTGCGTCATGACGGCATCGATTACGGCGACTACATCGAACAGATCACCTATCTGCTGTTCCTGAAAATGGCGGACGAGCGGGGAATCGATCTGAGCCGTATCGGCGTGCCGGAAGAGGGGAAGGTGGCGTTCGATTGCGCGTGGCCGGCGCTGTCGGGCGAGGACCCGGCGTCGCTCATCCACCATTACACGGGCGTGCTGAACACGCTGGGATGCCAGCCGGGCCTGCTGGGCGACATCTTCGAGAAAGCCGTGTCGCGCTTCAAGAACGCCGCGAACCTCAAGCGGCTGATCGATCTCATCGACGAGCGGGAGTGGTCCGCGCTGGAGGTGGACCTCAAGGCCGCAGTGTTCGAGGGGCTGCTCGAGAAAGCGGCGAGCGAGGGCAAGAAGGGGGCGGGGCAGTACTTCACGCCGCGGCGCCTGATCCAGTCGATCGTACGCTGTGTACGCCCGGACCCGCGCGAGAGCCCCGAGTTCACGATCTGCGATCCGGCCTGCGGCACCGGCGGCTTCCTGGTGGTGGCCTATGAATGGTTCCTGGCCGAAGCCGACGCGGAGGCCCGCCACCCGGAGTTGCTCCAGCGGCTACGGCAGGGCACCTACTTCGGGCAGGAGCTGGTGGACCGGCCGCGGCGGCTGGCGCTGATGAACCTCTTCCTGCACGAGCTGGAGCCGGAGATCAGGCACGGCGACTCCATCGACGAGCCCCCCGGCGAGCGGCGGTTCGACGTCGTGCTCACCAATCCGCCGTTCGGCAACAAGGGGGCCAACCAGGCGCCGAAGCGCGACGACCTGGCGGTCAAGACGTCGAACAAGCAGCTCAATTTCCTGCAGCACGTGTTGACGCTGCTAAAGCCGGGCGGCCGCGCGGCGGTGATCGTGCCCGACAACTGCCTGTTCGCTGACCAGGCCGGCGAGGTGTTCCGGCAGCTCACCCAGGACTGCAACCTGCACACCGTGCTGCGCCTGCCCAACGGCACGTTCACCCCCTACAGCGCCGGCACCAAGACCAATGTCGTCTTCTTCACCAAGGGCCAGCCCACGGAGACGGTGTGGGTCTACGACGCCCGCACCAACGTGCCGCGCATCACGAAGAAGGACCGGCCGCTGACCCACGAGCACCTGCGCGCCTTCGAGGAGTGCTACGGCCGCGATCCCCATGGCGGCTTCCGGCGCGCGGCGGACCCGCGCGACGACCGCTGGCGGCCGTTCTCCATGGCCGAGATCCGCGCCCACGACTTCAAGATCGACGGTCTCAAGTGGCTGCGGGAGGAGTCGCTGGAGGACGAGCTGCCCGAGCCCGAGGAGCTGGCGACGGAGGCCATCGCCGAACTCCGGAAGGCCGTCTCGGAGCTCTCCTCGATCCTCCTGCTGCTCGAAGACGACGCGGAGCCGAAGCGGCCGCGCGTGCTGCAGGGTGGCTCGTGACGAGCGCGGTCTCCGATTGGGAGATCGGCCGGCGCGAAGGCGAGCTGCCCGAGGGGTGGTCGCTCGCCACCCTGGAGGAGATCGTCGTCCACGTCCTGGGCGGCGAGTGGAGCGAGGGTCCCGAGGCCGCGGCGACGGACCCGGAGTTGGTGCGGGTGCGCGTCGTGCGCGGCACTGAGTTCCGCGACTGGCAACGCGCCAAGGGTGCCACGGCCGCGGCGCGGGCCATCAAGCGCACGAGCCTGGCCAAGCGGCAGTTGGCCGTGGGCGACCTCGTGGTGGAGGTCTCGGGCGGCGGCGCCAGCCAGCCCGTGGGCCGCACGCTGCTCATCGACGAGGAGGCCCTCGCCCGCGCCGACGCACCCCTCGTCTGCTCCAACTTCTGCCGCCAGATGCGCATCCACCCCGAGGTCGACCCCGGCTACGTCCACCTCGTCCTCAACCACCTCTATCTGGCTGGCGCGTTCGACGAGTACCAGACGCAGACGACGAACATCCGCAACCTCAATTTCAAGAGCTTCCTTGCCGGAGTGATCCTGCCCCTGCCCCCCTTGGCCGAGCAGGCGCGGATCGTGGCGAAGGCCCGCGAGCTGCTGGCACCGGTGCAGCGCGCCCTCGAGTACCTGGCGAGCCTGCCGGAGATCCTCCGTCGCCTGCGCCAATCGGTCCTCGCCGCCGGCTATGCGGGCCGGTTGACGGAGGACTGGCGCGCCGGCCAGCCGGCTCCCGACCGCCTCCAGCTTCTCGATTCCCTCGATACCCGCCTGGAGCGCGCCTTCGCCCTGCGCCGCCAGGAGTACCTGCGCGCCTGCCGCGACGCCGAGGCTTTCGACCGCCGGGCGCCGCGCCGGCCGAAGAACCTCGCACGCACGCCCTGGCAGGCGCCCGAGCCCCTGGAGCCGCCGGAGGTCCCGGAGGGGTGGTGCCTGGTGGCGCTCAACGACGTCATCCGCCGCGCCCAGTACGGCCTCTCGGTGAAGGCGGACAGCGACGCCAAGAACGGCATCGCCATGCTGCGCATGGGCAACATCCAGGAGGGGCGCATCGACGCCGGCGACCTCAAGTACGTGGCGCTCAAGCCGGCGGACGCCGAGGCCTACCGGGTGCGGCGGGGCGACGTCCTGTTCAACCGCACCAACAGCCCGGAGCTGGTGGGCAAGGCCGCGGTCTACGACCTCGATCTCGAGGCGGTCTTCGCCTCTTACCTGGTGCGCATCCAGTGCGACGAGAGCCTGATCGATCCCCGCTACGCCTGCGGCTGGATCACCTCGCCGTGGGGCCGGCGCTGGGCGCGGACGGTGCGTACGGACTGCGTCAGCCAGTCGAACATCAACGTCTCGCGGCTGCTCACCCTGCCGGTGCCGGCGCCGCCGCTCGCCGAGCAGCAGGAGATCGTGCGGCGCATCGAGGAGCTCTTCGCCTTCGCCGCCGAGGTGGAGCGGCAGGTGCGGGTGGCCGACGAGCGGGCCCACAAGCTGTGGCGGACGATCCTGACCCGCGCCCTACGCGGCGAGCTGGTGCCCACCGAGGCCGAGCTGGCGCGCGGCGAGGGACGGGGCTTCGAGCCGGCGGCGGACGTCCTCGACCGCATCGGCGCCGAGCGTCTGGCGCGGGCGGGGACGGAGGGTGAGGCGCTGAGCGAGGAGGCGGTCTCCGGGGCCATCCTGGCCGCCGTCCGCCAGGCTTGCTGGGGCGCTGGAGCGCTGCCGCGCGAGGCGCTGATCGAACGGGTGGCCGCGCGCCTGGGCTGCCCGAAGCTCGGTAAGAGCGTCCGCGCCCGACTGGAGAAGCACCTGGACGTCGCCGTCGAACGCCGCATCGTAGCCCACGAAGGCGACCTCCTCGTCGGCGCCACGCCGACCTTCGGCCGCTACGAGTACCGTTTCCTCGTGGACACGGCGCGGGCTCTGTTGAAGCGTGACGGCGAACGGGAGCAGGGCGACCTCGTCCGCGACCTGGCGGCCCATCTCGGCTACAGCCAGGTCACCTTCGCCATCCGCGCGCGGATGGAGCGAGTGTTCCAGTGGGCCGTGCAGGACGGGAAGCTGAAGGTGCGGGAGGGGCGGGTCTACTTCAGCCACTCGAACAGCTCGTAGTGCTCGCGGCTCATCCCCAGCCGCTCGTAGACCCGCTGCGCGGCGGCGTTGCGCCGGTCGACGTAGAGGCGCAGGCCCTTCAAGCCGGGGTCCTCCTCGACGCGGCGCTTCAGGTGCTCGTAGAGAGCGCGGTAGACGCCGCGGCCCCGCTCTTCCGGGACGACGTAGACAGACTGGATCCACAGCACCGTGCCGTCGCGCCAGTCGCTCCACTCAAAGGTGGTGAGGAGCGAGCCGACGATCTGGCCGGTACCATCGCCGGCACGCTCGGCCAGCCAGTAGCTCCCCTTGGCGGCATCGGCGAGGACGGCGGCCACGCCACGGATCAAGGTGTCGCGGTCGAGCTCCAGGCCCTCGGTCTCGCGGGCCATGCGGAGCTGGAACTCGACGATCGTCGCCGCATCGCCGGGCTCATCGGCCTCGCCGGCACGGATGCGCAGGGCACCGCTCACCTCACCCGATCTCCGTGCGCAGGCGGGCCAGCAGGCGCGCCTCGGCCTCCTCGTCGCGCACCGGCTCGCGCAGGATCTCCCGCAGGGCGAACACCGCGGCGGAGAATTCGCTGCCGAAGCGCTCGCAGTCCTCGCAATCCTTCACGTGCTCCTGGATGCGGCGCACCCGGTCGGCCGGCAGCCCGCCGTCCAGGAAGGCCGTGAGGTCGGCCAGCACCTCGCCGCAGTGGAGCCCGGCCACGATCCGGTCACTGCGGTCACTTCTCATGGCCGGGGTCCTCGCGCAGCTTCGTCATCAGCCGCAGGCGGGCGCGGTGCAGCCGGGCCCGGGCCGCGGCGTCGCCGAGGCCCGCCACGCCGGCGGCCTCCTCATGGGAGAGCCCCTCGAGCTCGCGCAGGATGAGGATCTCGCGGTCCTCGGGAGAGAGCGACGCGAGAGCCCGCGCCAGCACCTCGCCGTCGACCAGGCGGTCGACGAAATCCTCGTCCTCGCTCCCCCAGCCGGCGGCCTCTCCCAACTCCCGCAGGGAGGTGAAGCCGGCCGGCTCGTCCGCCCAGCGCCGGTGCCGGCGGTAGATGGCGTGGCGGGCGATGGCCAGCAGCCAGGCGCGGGCCGAGGCGTCGTAGCGGAAGCGGCCGGCCGCCCGCCAGGCGGCCAGGAAGGTCTCGTGCAAGGCCTGCTCGGCGTCCGCGTCGTCATAGGCCAGGGCGCGGGCGAAGCGGTGCACGGACGCCTGATGGCGCCGGACCAGCCGCTCGAAGGCGGAGCGGTCCCCCGCCGCCGTGCGGCCGATCAGCGTCTCGTCGCTGATCCTGGTGTCGTCTCCCTCGGCCATGGACGCCAACCCCGGGCTGACCGGGCGGTGCAGATCTCCTTGCATGCTGATGGAGAGATCTTACTCGGCTTTAGTTCAAGGTGCGCTCGAACAGCTTGAAGATCCGGCGGTACTCGTCGAGCCAACTCGTGGGCTGGACGAAGCCGTGGCTCTCGACGGGGTAGATGGCGATCTCGAAGTCTTCCTTCTTCAGCTCGATCAGCCGCTGCACCAGGCGCACGTTGTCCTGGAAGAAGACGTTGTCGTCGAGCATGCCGTCGCAGATCAGCAGCGGCTTCCGCAGCCCCGCCACATATTCGATGGGCGAGCTCTGAGTGTAGGCGTCCGGGTCGTCCTCCGGCCGGTTGAGGATGTTCGAGGTGTAGTCGTCGTTGTAGTAGGTCCAGTCCGAGACGGGGCGCAGGGCGGCGCCGGCGGCGAAGAGCTCGGGCGCCCGGAAGAGGGCCATGTAGGTCATGAAGCCGCCGTAGGAGCCGCCATAGACACCCACCCGCTTCGGGTCCACGCTCTTGTGGGCCACCAGCCAGGCGACGCCGTCCTGGAGGTCCTCCAGCTCGGGATGGCCCATCTGGCGGTAGATCGCCGTGCGCCAGGCGCGGCCGTAGCCGGCGGAGGCGCGGTAGTCCATGTCGAGCACCACGTAGCCGTGGCGGGTGAGCAGGGTGTGGAACATGAACTCGCGGAAGTAGCTCGACCAGCCGTAATGGACGTTCTGGAGGTACCCGGCGCCGTGGACGAAGGTCACGGCCGGATACCTCTTCGCGGGGTCGAAGTCCTTTGGCGTGTAGACCCGGGAGTAGATGGGCGCCGGCGCGCCGTGGGTGGACGGGATGGCGACCACCTCGGGCACCGCCCAGTCCTCGGCCAGGAAGGCGGCCGTGCGGGTCTGGGTCACCTGTCTCGCCGCTTCCCCCGGTTGGGCGCCCGGCTGGAGGGTCTGAACGTACAGCTCGTCCGGCCGGGTGGTGCCGGAGTGAGTGAGGAGGAGCTGATCCTCGTCCGGCGACAGCTTGAAGGTGGTGAGGCCACCCAGCCGGGTGAGCTGCTCCGTCCTGCCCGTGGCCACCTCGACGCGCCAGACGTCATAGTTGCCGGGATGCTGGACATTGGCCCGATAGTAGAGGAAGCGGCCATCCCGGCTCCGGACCGGATCGGCCACCTCGAAGTGCCCCTCGGGGGTCAGCGGCCGGACCTTGCCCGTCTTCGTGGACAGCAGGTAGAGCCGCGACCATCCCCCCTCCTCGGAGAGGAAGTAGAGCGTCTCGTTGTCCGGCAGCCAGCCCTGGACGTTGTAGTCCCAGTTGATCCACGCCGGATCGGTCAGGCGATGGCGGGGGGTGAGATGGCGGCTGGCGGCGTCCCAGACGGCGATCCAGCGGTCCTTGTTGTCACGGGAGCGCAGCATGACGGCGAGCTGGCTGCCGTCCTCCGACCAGGTGAGCGACTGCACCTCGGCGGGGCGCGGCTCGGGCTTCTTGTCCTTGTCCTTGTCCTTCTCCTTGCCCTTGTCCTGCTCCGTCTTGTCCTGGGCCGTCTTGTCCTGGTTCTTGATGGCGAGGGCCTTGGCGTCCTTGTCCTTGCCCTTCTCCTCTTCCTTGGTGGCCTCTTCCTTTTCCTTGCTCTTCAGAGGCCCCTGCTCCTCGTCCTTCACGGCGGCCTCCTTGGCGGCGGCCCGCTTCGCCTTCTCCGCCTCCCGGCGGGTCTTGGCAGCGTCCCTCAGCGACTTCAGAGGATCGTCCTTGATCCCGGGCAGCACGCTGAGGTCGAGGTCGATCCGCCTATGTTTCCCGAGATCGAGGAGAGCGACGGAGTGAGGGACCAGCCCCTCGGCGCCGACCTTGGGCCGGACGTCCTTGGTTTCGATCTCGCCGCTCTCGGTGACGTAGCCGGGCATCTTCGAGGGCTTGAGCTGGTCGTCCCGCTTGGGGGCGGTGACCACGGCGAGCCAGCCGCCGGCGGGCGACAGGCGGGCATCCTCGATCGTGACTTTCTTGCCGAAGTACCAGGGGAGGGGCGGCCGGGTGGGATCGGCCTTCTGGTCGGCCCGCTCCTCCTCGCGGTCCCGCTTCTCCTTCTCCTGCTTCTGGCGGATGACGTCGAAGAGACGGGTCTGCTCCGCCGCCAGGTAGGTGGGCTCGTCCTTCTCGGCCGGATCGGTTTCGAGCCGGATCTCGGCGGGCTGGGAGGTGAGGCCCGAGGCGGGGTCGTAGACGAAGACCGCGGCGCCGCGGCGGAACCAGATGCGCTGGTCGTCGGCCAGGAAGCGGGGATCGGACTCCCGCTCCGCCGTGCGCGTGACCTGCCGGACGGCGCCGGTCGTGAGGTCCTTGAGGAATATATCGCCCTGGCGGGCGTAGACCTTCCACTTGCGGTCGCGGCTGCGGTCGCCGCCGGGGGCGTCCAGCCGGCCGCGGTCCGCGGGCTCGACCTTGACCGTCCGGCCGGTGGCGAGGTCGACGCGATAAAGGTCCCTGGGGTTCCTGCCCTCGCCGTCGCGCTCCCGCTCGTAGTAGACGGAACGGCCGTCGTCCGCCCAGTAGGCGCCCTCGGGCGGATTGCCGATCCAGTCGGGGTCGGCCATGATCCGCTCCAGGGTGAGCGGCGGGACCGCGCTGCCCGCGGGCGCGGCGGCTGGCGCGGCGCCCAGCGGCAGGGCGAGCAGGAGGCACAGGGATGCGGCGGTGAAACGGAGTCTCGGATTCCGGGTCATCGAGTGGGTCCTCGCGAAGGTCTGGTGTGAGAACCCGGCGACGGAAGACGGGATTCCCTGCTGCCGCGCGCCTCACCGCTTGTCAGTGCCGAACCGCTCCGTGATCCAGCCCGTCACCGTGTCCAGCACCAGGGGATCGATGGTGACCTCGATCTTCGCATACTCGCTGGGGCTGCCCGTCTTCGCCGGCTGGAAAAGGTGGTTGAGCCCCGGCAGGCGCTTGAGGGTGAAGTCCTTGTTGCCGGACTCCTTCAGGGCCTTCTCGATCTCCGGCAGGTTCTGATCGGCGATCACCTGCAGGTCGAGATCGCCGTTGAGGGCCAGCACCGGCACCTTCACTTGGCGCAGGGCGGGCCGCGGGTCGTAGGCCAGGAAGTAGCGGAACCAGGGGCTGTCGAAGAGACGGACGTTGCGCTCGACGACGCTGTCGGCGCCGCCAGCCGTCCGCAGCTCGTCGGCGGTCATCGCGGCCGCATCCTCCTGAGCGGCCTGCCGCAGCTTCGCCTGGCGAGCCGCCGGGTCCTGCTCGGTGCGGATCACGTCCATCAGCCGCCGCGTGACCGCCAACTGCTTCTGGATCTTGTCCTCGGGCGTGCCTTCGGCGCGGGAGATCCGCTCGTTCTGGAGGAGGAGGACCTCGGGGCCGGGAACGCCCGTGCCCGCGAGCATGACGACGAAGGCCACGTCGCTCGACTGGCTGGCGGCCAGCGGCGCCGCCACACCGCCCTCGCTGTGGCCCAGGAGGCCGATCCTGTCCTTGGCGATCCGCGGATGGGTCTTGAGAAACCGCACGCCGGCGAGCGCGTCCTGGGCGAAGTCGGCGGTCGTGGACTCGGGCACGCTGCCCGTCGAGCCACCCACGCCGCGGTCGTCCGCCCGCAGCACGGCGATGCCGTGGCGGCTTAGGTGGTCGGCCAGGACGAGGAAGGGCTTGTGCCCCAGGAGGCTCTCGTCACGGTCCTGAGCGCCGCTGCCGGTGATCAACACCACAGCCGGGAACGGGCCGTCGCCGGGCGGCAGGGTCAGCGTACCAGCGAGCTTGACGCCGCCGTTGGTGTAGGTCACCTCCTCGGCCGTGTAGGGAAACGGCGGCTTCGGCTCCTGCAGGCGGACGGGCTTCGCCACCGGGTCCCGGCCCAGCCGGAAATGGAGGGAGGTGCCGGCCTGCGTGAAGGTGCCCTGGATGACCTGCGGGGGGGAGTCGGCCAGCGTGCCGTCGAACGTGGGGACGCCCGGAATGCCCTTGATCTTGAAATGGACTTTGCCGTCCTGGATGGCGACGTCCTCCAGCGGCAGGCCCTTGGCGCCCTGCATGGGGATGTCGATGGTGCCCGTCCAGGCGCCGCCCTCGCGCCTCAGGTCGACCATCACCTGAAGCTTGCCGAGGTTCTGGGGCAGGTCGAGCTCGCCCTCCCAGTGGCCGGCGGCCCCCGCAGCCAGATCGGGAGCGGGAGCCTCCGCCGCCCGGGCGGATCCGGGGGTGAGGAGCAGCAGCAGGAGCAACGCGAAAAGCGAGGTCCGGGCCGCACGGGCCACGGAACGAGAATTCCGGGTGAAGCGAAGGGCTGGCATGAGTCGTCCTCCTTGGCGCCTGGCGCTCCCGGCGGATTGGGCCGCCGGGTACTGCAAGGTACGGTGTCTCGCAGGCAAGGTTGCGGAGCGTCCCTCCTCTCCCGAAGGAGAGGAGGGACAAGCCATCGAGGACTGACGGATCTACTTGGACGCCTTCTGCTCGGGCGACTGCTGGCCGGTGACCTTGAGGGTGTTGATCATGGCCTGGAGGGTCTGGTCGTTCTTCTCGTAGTTGGCCTCGGGCGAGTTCATCAGGAAGATGACGATGTCCTTGTCCCGGGGGATGGCCACCCAGTGCTGGGTGGTGCGGACGGTGCCCTTGCCGTCTATGGCGGCGCCGTTGCCGTTGCCGGTCACCACCAGCGAGAAGCCGCGCATGCCGCCGACGTCGACGACGTCCTTCTGCTTCACGTCGGCGCCGAGGCCCTTCTGCAGCGCCTGCGCGCTCTGCTCCAGCAGCACCCGCGGGCTGTAGGGCTGGCCGACGTTCTGGACGAAGACGACGACCGAGGCGACGTTGTCCGGCGACCAGGCACAGCAGATGTTGCCCGGCACGTTGAAGCCCTTGGGATCGCCCTGTTTCCAGCCCTCGGGAGGCGTGAAGGAGAGGCCGGCCTCCTCCGGGGTGAGCACCTTCTTGTCGCCCGCGGCCGGCGGCTGGGCCTGGCCATTCTGGGCCTGGCTCTGCGCCTGGGCCTTGGCGGCGTCCTGCGGCGGCGTGACCTGCTGTCCCTGGGCGGGCTGCGGCGTGGTCGGCGCCGTGTTGGTGGGCGTGCCCTGGGGAGGGTTCTGTCCCGGAGGCGCCTGGGCCGCCGCCCCCGCCGGAAGGAGCGCCGCCGTCATCAAGCTGGTGGCGACTGCGAAAGCCTTGATGTTGGGATTCATGGTTTCCTCGGCTCTGTCAATGGCATCGGAACCAATGCCGGGTTATTTTCAATCTTGCGGGATCACTGCGCCCTGGCCCTTGCCGTTCCAGCGAGGATCGCCCCGGGAAACAACGGGGACCGGCAGCACCTTATTTCGCCGCGCCTTGCTCCGCCCTCTGGATACCACGTCTTGCACCTCCCATGCCTGGACCAGGGGAATCTAACTGATCCGACCTTGCCGGCGCAGCCGGTCCAGGTGGGCGAGGATCTGGCGCTGGGCGAGCGGCCAGGCCTCCCGCGGCACGTCGTCGTAGACCGTGGGGAGCATCGCGGCGGGATCGTGCAGCCCCGAGCTCCAGGCCTCCAGGATCCGCTGCTCGCGCCAGAGCCTGTGGTCGACGTACTCGCGGAGCTTGGCGACCGCGTTCTTGATCACCGGGCCATGGCCAGGAAAAAGGGTCTCGGGACGCAGGGCGGCCAGCCTGGCGAGCGAGCCCAGGTAGTCGTCCATGTCCCCCTCGGGAGGATCGACGACGATCATGCTCACTCCCGAGACCATGTCGCCGCACAGCAGCGAGCGCTGATCCTCTTCCAGGAAACAGAGATGCCCCCGGGCATGCCCCGGAGTGTGGACGACGAGGACGGCATAGTCCCCGCCCAGCACGATCCGCTGGCCGTCCTGGAGCTCGCCGTCGACCTTGATTCCCCGTCCGGCCAGGCGCTCCGCCGTCAACGGGTGGGCCAGGACAGGCACGTTCAAGCGAGCCCGCAGCCGTTCGACGCCGCCCACGTGGTCCGGATGGTGGTGGGTCAGCCAGAGGGCGGTCACCTTGCGGCCGAGGCGCTCGCGGGCGGCGGCCAGGGCCTGCTCCAGGCGGTCCAGCTCGCGCTCGGAGGAGGCGCCGGGGTCCACCAGCACACAGTCGCGGGTCCCCAGCAGGTAGGCGTTGGTGGTGGCCGCCGGCGGCAGGGTGTGAACGAGGAGGGGGAACATGGCGACACCGGGGCGCATCTCCACCCGGCGCAGGGGGCCGAGGTTGGTCTCGATCGGGTCGCGTAGGCGGCTGAGGCCGCGGGTGGGGCCGTCCTGGCTCAGGACCTCCAGGATATGGAGGATGGGCGGCGCCGCCAGCACGTCCCCCCGGCGCCACGCCTCCCAGGCCTCGGCCGGGAGGATCCACGAGCCGTGCTCCAGCTCCCCCGCGTGGACCGCCGGCTGGGCCGGGGCCTCAGGCGGCCACTCCAGGAGGAAGAAGCGGTTGTCGAAGCGGGCCGGCGCGAACGGCGGCGTCACCCAGCGGCCGGCATAGACCAGGGGCGAGGCCTCCAGCTTCACGCCCAGGGTCTTGAGGATTTCGGCAAAGGTGCGCTCGCCCGCCAGCAGGGCGCGGCGCAGCTCCGGGAGGTCCTCGGGATCGACGGCCGGACTCGACAGGAGGATGCCCGTCTCCTCGAACAGCTCGCGCAGGGCGCAGGCGGCGAGGCCGGGCAGCAGGTCCGGGCCGGGCTCGTCGAGGTCGCGCAGGGAGTCCGGCAGACCCGCGGCCGGCGGCGCATCCGAGGCGAGCTGCGGCTCGCCGGAGACCGGCAGGCCGGCATCGGAGCGCGACATCCCGCCGCCCGGGAAGGCGTGCCAGCCGCCCATGAAGGCCAGCGTCTCCGCCCGCTTTACCCAATAGACCTCGACGTCCTCCGGACCGCCCCCCTCCAGGTGCCGCCAGAGCACCACCGACGCCGAGGCGTGGGGCGGCGGCAGGGCGCCGGCCTCGGGGCCGAGAGGCTGCCCGACGACCTTCTCGTAGAGATTGCCGGAGGGATCGTTCGCCATGGACCGGCTTATATCATGCGAGCTGTGTGCGCCGGCGGCTACTTGAGGAGACCCGCATCCCGGGCAAGCTCGGTGGCAGCCCAGACGGCTTGGCGGAAGCCGTAGGGATGGAAAGGATCCAAAAGAGCCTGCTCTTTCTCCAGCTTCTTCATCGCCTGGGCCAGCCCTTGCCCCAGGGACTGCAGGACGGCGAAAGATGGCTCCCGGCCGCTCGTCCCGAAGCAATCCAGAATGGAGCGGTAGATTCCCTCCTGAGTCCCGTGGTGGATGTAGGGATCGAGGCCATTCAAGTCACTCAGGCTTGCCTGAAGCCGGTGAGATTCCTGTTCGAAGACGAAGAAACTGTGGGGCTGGCGACGCGCGGTAGCATAGGCCAAACCCAACTCAAAGGGCATGTTGAAGCGCGGAACCCGAAGGGCGCCGGAAAGGTTGATGCGGCTGAGGTCGTGAATGGAGGCGCTGCATGCCTCGATCAGCTCGCAGATCCGGTCGAGCCGGTTTCGGCCAGCAGAGGGAACCTCCAGGACACAGTGTGGCTCACATCCAAGGGCGGTCAGCCCCGCGATCAGGGAGAAGAAAAGGGGACGATACTTCAAGTCGAACGGGACGTTGAGGAAAACGGTACGGCTGGGAGGCGAGAGCGGGGATCTCACAGAGCACGGGAGAAGGTAGGTTGCTTCAGCTCTTTTCCATCTTCGCCTTCTGACGTGACGTCTTGCTCCTCCCGTTGTTACCTTTGTCTGTTTTCTCGTTCTTCAGGTAACCCAGTTCCAGAAGAACTTTTCGCACTAGCGCCTTATCCCTCTTGGTCACTCCCACCCCGCGAGAGATCTCCTCGACCGTACCCGGAGTCACGATGTGCTTCTTCGTCCGCCGCTTCCTCGAAACGCTGGGCTGCTTCGCGACGTCGGGAGAGACGACCTCCTTCATGGAACGATCGTAGCACAGCTCCTCAGCTCTCAGCCCAGCATTCCTCGGCATGAATTCACCTCCCGTGACGGGTCCGAGGATAGCACCGGCGTAGCGTGAAGGCAAGCCGGGATCTCCGCAGCCGGCAGCGCCGCCTTCCGCCTGCAGGCGGCACCCTCAGGAGGGGAAGGCCTTCCCCTCCTGAGCTTCACGCCGTCCGGCTCAGACTTCAGTGGTGTCCGCTGCCTTCGGCGGCCTCGGTCTCGATGCGCTTGGCGAGCAGGGTGGCGGGCACGTACAGCGCCTCGGCATGGTCGCCGGCGTGGACGTCGGCGGCAGTGGCGGTGCGGCCCCGGCGGGTGATGACCGTCGAAGAGTCAATGACCAGCGTCACCGGGCTGCCGTGCTCCGGGGCGATGGTGATCGACGTCGCGGAGACCGCGGTGACCCTCCCCTGGATGACGGCGAGCGCCGTGGGCGGCGTGACGTTCTGCAGCAGCACCACGGCGGCGAGGCTCGTCGTCCGGTCGTAGGAGGCGTGGGCGCGCTGGCCGACCTTGACGTCGGCGAGCGTGGCCGCGGCGCCGTCGAGGACGTACCGGGTGCTGGCGTCGACTTTGAGCGTCACCGGCCCGCCGTGCTCCGGCGTGATGGTGAGCGAGGTGCCGGTGACGGCGGTCACCGTGCCTTCCACCTGCGACAGCGGTTGCGGACGCTCGCCGCGGGCGTCGATGCGCAGGGCCAGCTTCGTCGTGACGTCGTAGAGCGCCTCGGCGGCGTCGCCGACCTTGATATCCGCGAGGGTCGCGACCGTGCCGTTGCGGCTGATGCGGGTGGAGGCGCCGACGTGCAGGGCGACGTCCGTGCCGCCGTGCTCGGGGGTGATCGAGATCGTGCCGGCGGTCGCGTCGACGGCGCTGACCTTGCCCTCCACCGCCGCCTGCTGGTGCTGCGCGGCGCGGGCCAGGATATGGTCGGCGACCAGGCTCACCGGATCGTAATCGGCCGCGGCCGCCATGCCGGTCGCGAGGTCCGCGAGGGTGGCCGTGTGCGCGCCGCTCGCGTCGATCACCTTGATCACCGTCGAGGAGCTCACGTGCACGGTGACCGCGCTGCCGTGGGCCGGCGTGATGGTGACGTCCTTGCCGGAGAGAGCGGTGATCGTGCCTTCTACTTCCTCTTCCTCGGGGCCGTCGGCGATGACATCCGCGGCCGTCGCCACCGTGCCGGACGGAGCGCCCGCGGCGAGGGGCGGCGAGTGGACGAGGAGCGCGTCGCCCTTCGCCAGGCCCTGGGCCGTGGCCGGGGCGCCGTTGCGCACGATCAGGGTCGAAGCGGCGAGGTGAAAGCTGCGCGTCCCGCCGAGGGTCGCCAGGGTGAGCAGGTTCGAGCTGGCGTCGAAGCCGGCGAAGACGCCGCGCGTGCTGTCCAGCACCGGTCCCTGCGCGTCGAGGCGAACGAGGGTCGTGCCCTGGATTTGCGCCGTGGCCTGGTCGCGCAGCGCGAGATCGCCGAAACGCACCGGCTTGCCGTTGCGCGTCAGCACCGCGCGCTCGGAGACGCGCAGCATCACCTGGGTGTTGTCGCTCTTCTGGAGGATGACGGTGCGGGTCGCGGGCGAGAGGCTGCCGATGGTGCCGGTGGCGCTGGTCGTGGCTGTCCGGGCGGCCGCAGGAAGGGTCCAGGCGGTGAGCATCAGGACGAGAAGTCCCCAATGGATCGACTTGGTCTTCATTCGGAGGTCCTTTCCTTGAGTCCTTTTTCCGAAGGCACGATGAACGCGAAGAGCTGATGATATGCAGAACGGCGAATAAGTCAAGAGAATAGCCCCCCGGTCCGCGACGTTGGATACAATGGCAGGGGCGTCGTCACCCGCCCGCCATGCCCGCCATGGAGTTGGGCGATCCCGATCACCGTTCCACCGACCAGGAGAGTCCCATGAAGCCTCCCGAGACCATCCGGCTGACCCCGGGCAAGCGGGTGCTGTTCCTCACCAAGGATCCGGACCTCATCCGCCGGCAATTGGCGGGCGAGCTGGACCTGCGGATGGCGGACCTCCGGGTCGAGGACCTGCTGGACGACATCAACACCGACGCCATGACCCCGGCCTGGGTCTGCTTCAGCCACCGGCCGGAGGACATCGCCCGCGACGCCTACGCCGGCCTGATCGTGGACGGCAAGCGCCTGTTCGAGCGCGACGCCCTGATCCACGGCAACTTCGAGGCCATCGTCTCCGGCTATCGCAAAGGCGTGGGCAGCTCCCGCGAGACCGCCGTGCAGGCGGAGAAATGGTCGGGCATCCGCCTCGCCATCGCCGCCTCCTTCGCCCCCATCCATGCCCGCAACAACATCTCCCAGGGCGTGCTGATGGGCGATCACGAGGTGATCCGCCGGCTGCAGGCCGGCGAGGGAATCCCCCTCGAGCAGTTCTGCGACGGATGGGACCCCATCACCCAGATCGTCATCCGCCAGGGCGGCCTCTTCCCCTTCTCGAAGGCCCTGGCCGCCGGCGAGATCGAGCTGCCGCAACCGCATACCGGGCCGCGTCCCATGACCATGGCGGAGAAGATCCTCGCCCGCCACCTGTCCGGCGAGGGGCCGCACTACGTCAAGCCCGGCGACGCCGTGGTGGTAGGGGTCGACGGCGGCTACTCCCACGAGTTCACCACCGCCCAGGTCCACTACTTCCTGGAGCAGGAGCACGGGCCGGACTACCAGCTCAAGAACCCGGCGAAGTTCGCCGTCTTCGAGGACCACCTCATCTACGCCGACGAGGTGCCGAAGATGCGCGTCTTCCTCGACAAGATCGAGACCCTGCGCCAGCTCCAGCGCGAATTCCAGAGCCATACCGGAGTGCGGAACTTCTCCGCCAAGGACGGCGTCTCTCCCGGCATCTGCCACGAGGTGGCCCGCGAGGAGCTCATCGAGCCCGGCGACTTCATCCAGGCGACCGACAGCCACACCTGCATGGGCGGCGTCAACAACGCCCTCGCCTGGGGCGTCGGCGCCACCGAATACGCCGACCTGATCTACCAGGGCTTCACCCAGGTCGAAGTCCCCGAGTCCATCCGCTTCGAGCTCACCGGCAGGCTCCAGCCCGGGGTGACGGCCAAGGACCTGATGCTCTACATCCTCCTGAATCATGCCCGCCCCCAGGCCACCCTCGACCGGGTGATGGAATTCGCGGGCCCTGGCGTCACCACCCTCTCCATGGACGAGCGCGCCACCCTCACCAACATGGCCACCGAGTGCGCGGCGAAGACGGCCATCGTCATCGCCGACGACGAGACCTGGCGCTGGCTCGCCGAGTGGCGGCCGGGGGTCGACGTCGAGCGGCTGAAGGCGCGGGCCGTGGCCCCGGACGAGGGCGCCGAGTACGCGGGCGGCGTGCATCCGATCGACCTCTCGTCCCTGCGCCCCATGGTGGCCCATCCGGGCGATCCGGACCACGGCATCCCCTCGGACCCCACCAACGGCGCCTGGATCGACGAGATCGGCGACGTGCCCATCGACATCGCCTATGGCGGGAGCTGCACGGCGGGGAAGATCGACGACCTGATCTTCTATCACCAGGTGGTCAAAGAGGCGGTGGACGCCGGGCTCCGGGTGGCGCCGGGCGTGCGCTTCATGATCCAGTGCGGCTCCCAGGCCGTGGAGCGGTTCGTGTGGGAGAACGGCCTCGCCGACACCTTCGTGCGGGCGGGCGTGCAGCTCATCCACCCCGGCTGCGGCGCCTGCATCGGCTGCGGCCCCGGCGTCTCGGAGAGCGCCGACGAGGTCACCGTCAGCGCCATCAACCGCAACTACAAGGGTCGCTCCGGCCCCGGCAAGCTCTGGCTCGCCTCGCCCCTGACCGTGGCCGCCTCGGCCTTCACCGGCAAGATCACCGCCTACACGCCGGGCATGTTCCAGCAGACCGCCGCGGAGCGGCCGGCCCTGAGCCCGGCGTAGGCGCCCCTAGAACCGCCACCTCACCGACGCCCCCCATCGCTGCTCGTGGGCGTTGTAGGTGCCCGTGCGGCCGGGGTTGAGGAGCTCCTGGTTGGCGGCGCCGCGGTTGCCATAGGCGAAATAGGAATAGGCCATGTCGAAGGAGATCTGGGGGAAGTTGTACGTGAAGCCGCCGGCGTAGACCGTGGCGTCACCGCGCGGAAAACCCGGCTCCAGCGTGGCGCCCGGCACGGGCGAGGGCTCGGAGGCGATGCCGCCGAAGAGCGACAGGCTGTCCGTGACGTCCCCCTCGATCCCCAAGCGCAGCGCCGTCGTGTCCTTCCAATCGCGGATCGTGTGCACCGTGGGGCCGTCACCGAAAGCGTTGGGATTGAAGGTGACGTCCGTTGTGTCGAGGTTCGACCACATCTGATACGAGGCGTCGAGCTCGAACCGCAGCTCGGGATAAGGGGCGTACCAGATGCCTCCCCGCAGCTCCTGGGGGATCTTGAACGATTCGCTGATACTGCCCGCGAAGAAGCGGGCGTTCAGGGCAGCGTCGATGCCGGGCACGGCCGGGACGTCCCGCGGGTGGTAGCCCACGCTGCCGTTCCCCTTGAGCTTCGCCTCGCTGCGGTACACGGCCCCCCAGCCCCAGTGCGGCGCGCCATAGTGGACGGAGACGTCCCAGGCATAGGCGTCGACGTTGGCGCCGGCGTTCCTCTCCACCTCGACCGGGAAAGTGGTCGTCGACGTCGCGGGCGCGATCTGGAAGATGCCGTTGCGCTCCTGGTCGAAATTGCCGCGCAGGTAGCGCAGGCCGCCGCCCACGCTCCACCCCGCGCCCAGGTCGTAGGCGAGCACCGGGTGGACCTCGAAGAGCCGCAGCTCGACGCGGCGGGTGAGGAAGCGGCCGGGGAACAGGGCGTTCTGCCAGTCCTGCGTGTAATAGATGGGCGAGTCGATGCCGATGCCGAAGGCGAACGGGTTCCCCTTCGGCTTCCAAGTGGCGTAGAGATGGGGCGGGAACTGGATGACGTGGTGCGCCGAGAAGCTCCCCGTGGCGCTCACGTACTGGTCGTCGGCATTGCTGAAGTCGAGCCCGGCCTGGAGCTGGAAACCATCCAGCCCGGTGATGGCGGCGGGATTGTAGAAAATCGCCGAAGGCTCCGGAGCGCGGGCGGTGAACGCACCCACCTGGCCCATGGCGCGGGCGCCGTGCTGGAACAACCCGAAGCCGGACGCGGCCGCCAGCGAGGCTCCGAGGAGCGCGGCGAGCAGGCCCAGCGAGATGACGCGGAGTGGATATCGCATTCTCTCTCCTTGAGGGGATCTTAAAAAGGGAAGCGGCAGACCTGGCCCCAGGCGCCGGGTCGCGTTGCCATTCTGCGATCTTACCCTTACCGACTCAACTTTACCGACTCAAAAGCCCGTCAGGGACTATGCAGCTCCCGCGCCAGCCGCGAGCCGGGATACCATCCCTCCCATGCGCGTCGGAGTGATCGCCGATACCCACGGGCTCCTGCGACCCCGGGTCCTCACGCTCCTTCACGGCTGCGACCGCATCCTCCACGCCGGCGACGTAGGGGGCGCCGAGCTGCTCGACCGGTTGCGGGAGATCGCGCCCGTCGACGCCGTTCGCGGCAACACCGACTCCGGGCCGGAAGCTGACGACCTGCCGCCCGTGCTCGCCGGAGAGCTCGCCGGCCTCCCCTTCCGCATCGTCCACCGCCGGGAGGACGCCGACCCTGCCTGGATGAAAGGCCTGCGCCTCCTCGTCTTCGGCCACAGCCATCGGCCGGAGCTTTCATGGCAAGGCGCCTGTCTCCTCCTCAATCCCGGAGCCTGCGGGCCGCGGCGCTTCTCGTACCCCCTCACCCTCGCCATCCTCACCCTCGCCGACGGCCGCCTCGTGCCCGAGATCCTCGCCGTCGAGTAGCACGCCGGTCGAAGCCGTTCCAACCGCCCTGGGACCACTGGCATCCCTGCCGGCCTTCTAACCAAGAACCAACCAAACGTTACACTACCCATCGTGCCACCCCTGCCCTCCCCGGACGTCCCCTACCCCCTCCCGGCCATCCCCTACCTCCGCCTGCGCCACACCCTGCGCGCCACGGCCCCGGCCTTCCTGCCGCCCTTCAAAGGCTCCATGCTGTGCGGCGCCTTCGGCCACGCCCTGCGCCACACCGTCTGCACCATGGGTCCCCAGCAGCCGTGCGAGAGCTGCCGGCTGCGGCAGGCCTGCGTCTACACCCGGATCTTCGAGACCTTCATCGAGGGACCCCCGCCGCCCCTGCTGGGCGGGCTGCAGACGGCGCCGCGTCCCTACGTCTTCGAGCCGGCCGGCGAAGAGCGGCAGTACGCGCCGGGAGATCCCCTGGAATTCGACCTCCTCCTCTTCGGCCAGGCCGTCGACCTCCAGGCCTATGCCCAACTCGCCGTCGAGCGCATGGCCGCCGCCGGCCTGGGGAGCGCCCGCGTCCCCTTCGCCCTCGACCGCGTCGAGGCCCTGCTGCCGGACGGCACCTGGCGCCGCGTCTTCCGGGACGGCCGTCCCCTCGGCCCCGCCGCCCTGCCGCCCTCCCTCCCGGCACGCGATGGCCTCGGCGCACCGCGGGCGACCTTGCGCTTCCTCACCCCCACCCGCCTCAAAGTCCAGAACCAGCTTCAGGCGAGCGTTACCTTCCGCGGCCTGGCCTTCGCCATGCTCCGCCGCACCCTGGAGCTCGCCCACTTCCACGTCCCGGACGTGGCCATCGACTGGACCTTCCGCCCGCTCCTGGACCGCGCCTCGACTCTCCACATCGCCGCCTCCGACCTCACCTGGCGCGACTGGGATCGCTACAGCAACCGCCAAGGCACCCGGATGACCTTCGGCGGCTTCACCGGCACCCTCACCCTCGAAGGCGACCTCACCCCCTTCGCCCCCCTGCTGCGCACCGCCGAAATCCTCCACCTCGGCAAAGGCGCCACCTTCGGCCAGGGGCGAATGAAAGTCGAAGAACCCGGCTCCGAAAAGCCGCCCTGACTCAAGCCCGCCGACCAGGAGACTCGCTTGCCTTGCCGGTCCGAGTCTTCTAGGATTGACAGACGGTAGGAAGCTCGTTCCTTGACAACTGAATTGCCTAGCCTGACAAGAATCATGCCAGCGCCGATTCGTCAATTTGGCACACCGGTTGGAACTCGGACGCTAACCCGAAATTCTTCAGAGAGTTACCTATTCTTGAGGCAGGCTGGGACGAAGCGCCGGAGAGGAAAATTGTCGTCGTTCCGAGGAGGTTGGAAAAACAGGCACCTTAACCCACGTAGATTCAAGATGTTGGGAGGGTGTCCCCTCGGAATTGCCCTGAGCAGTACGGTGGGATTGCGACTCGTTTACGGAAACAATAGCTCCGCGTTCAACCCCCTTCCTCGGAATTGCCCTGAGCAGTACGGTGGGATTGCGACTTCTGTCTCCTTGAAAATAACTTTCGGATGTCTCTCGCTCATCTCGGAATTGCCCTGAGCAGTACGGTGGGATTGCGACAGACGCAGGGCCGGCTTCCTCACGGGCCACACTCCGAGGCTCGGAATTGCCCTGAGCAGTACGGTGGGATTGCGACCATCTGCCTTCAGGCCAAGGATGTACTTGGCTTCTTGGTCCTCGGAATTGCCCTGAGCAGTACGGTGGGATTGCGACTCTGGCACTTGTTGCAGGATAAAGTGTTCATCCGTTACTCCTTCTGCTCGGAATTGCCCTGAGCAGTACTGTGGGATTGCGACTAAATCTCGAAGAGTTTCTCGCCGAATAACGAGCTTTCTGCTTCTCGGAATTGCCCTGAGCAGTACGGTGGGATTGCGACTCGTTATTGGGGGGAAGATCTCCGAACTCGGACGTGGGGACGCTCGGAATTGCCCTGAGCAGTACGGTGGGATTGCGACCCACATTTGAGAGTTGGCAAGCTCGCCTTTCATCACCCTGGGAGCGGGCGGGCGTTGCAGCGCTCCAGCGGCCCTGGAGCACCCAATTCTCGCAGTCCACAAACCCGAGCCCGTAGGGCGGCATACTCCTAGCCCAACTTCCACGGTACCCCCTGAAAAAAGGCCGGCAGGAGGGGTCGAAGCACGGTGTGCGAGCCCGTAAGTGACTGATTCCACGAAGGTGGGTTTTCCCGTTCGGCGCAAGTAGTGACGAAAACGAGGCACCTGGATCTCTGCTATAGAGATCGTCGTGTTCCTCCGCAAGACGGTCAAACGCCACAACGGACGCAGCTACACAACCTACCTGTTGGTCGAGTCGGTCAGGACGCCTCAAGGTCCGCGGCAGAGGACGATCTGCTCGCTGGGAGATCTGTCGCCTGGCCCGCGGCAGAAGTGGTTGGGTCTGGTCAACCGGGTCGAAGCGGCTCTTCAGGGGCAGGTGTCTCTGGACGGTCCTGATCCGCTGGTCGAAGGCATCGTGGACAAGATCCACTCGGCCGAGCCTCGGCTGCGGCAAGATGACGACATCGTGGCGGTGCATGCCGATCAGGCCAGCCTGGAGAAGGCGCGTGAGGCCGGGCCGGTGCACGTCGGCCATCAAATGTGGCGTCGCTTAGGCCTGGGAGAGATCCTGAAGCACAGCGGTCTTTCGGCGCGGGCGCGTCTGCTCAGCGAGGTGATGGTGCTCAACCGGCTTGTGGCGCCCTGCTCGGAGCATGCCATGCCCGGGTGGATCGAGCGCACGGCTCTGAGCGACATCCTCAGCATCGATCTCAGCGAGCTCAGCGACGAGTCGCTGTACCGCAATCTCGACCGCCTCCATCCCAACCGCCAGGGGATGGAGAGTGCGTTGGCCGAGCGCGAAAAGAGCCTGTTCAACCTCGACGACACCTACTACCTCTACGACCTGACATCGACCTACTTCGAGGGGCAGTGTCTGCTCAACCCCAAGGCTCAACGCGGCTATTCGCGCGACCAGAGACCCGATTGCAAGCAGGTGGTGGTGGGTCTGGTGCTGGATCGAGACGGGTTCCCCAAGGCGCACGAGGTTTTCTCTGGCAACTGTCAGGATCGCGCTTCGCTCGGACACATGCTCAGCCAACTCGAGCAGCGCAGCGGTCGCCAGGGCGGGGCTACAGTGATCGTCGATCGCGGCATGGCCTACGAGGAGAACCTGGCCCAGATCCGCGCGCGAGGACACCACTACCTGGTTGCCAGCCGGCAGAGCGAGCGCCAGGCCTGGTTTGATGAGCTCGAAGACGAGCAAGGTTGGCGGGAGCTGATCCGTCAGCCCTCACCGCGCAATCCAGGGCAGAAGAAGTCCCGGGTATGGATCAAGCGTGCCGAGACCGTCGAGCATCTCTACGTGTTGTGCCGCAGCGAAGGCCGCAAAGCCAAAGATCAGGCTATCCGCCTCAAGCAAGAAAAGCGCCTGTTGGCCGACCTGGCCCGATTGCGAAAGCGCATCGACACCGGACGGCTCAAGCGCCCCGAAAAAGTCCACGAGGCCCTTGGCCGGCTCAAAGAGCGCTACCCGCGCGTGGCCCGCTACTGGCTGATGAGCTACGACGAAGACCCGCCAAAGCTGGACTGGCACGAAGACACCGACAAGAAGCAGCGGGCCCTGCGTCTGGATGGCACCTATCTGCTCAAGACCGATCGCAAAGATCTCAGCGCCGAAGAGGCGTGGCGGCTCTACATCCTGCTGACCCGCGTCGAGGACGCCTTTCGGGACATGAAGAGCCCGCTCAGCGAGCGGCCGATCTTCCATCACCTCCAGCACCGGGTCGAGACTCACATCTTCCTGTGCGTCCTGGCCTACCACCTGCTGGTGGCCGTCGAGAAGAGCTTCCTCGACCAGGGCATCCACACCTCATGGGCGACGCTGCGCGAGCAACTGCGCACCCACCAGGTCGTCACGGCCGTCCTGCCCACCACCAACGGGCACCTGCTCAAAATTCGCCGAGCCACCACGCCCGAGCCTCAGCACCGGCTCATCTACCAAGTCCTCGGCATCCCTGAGGAGGTCATGGCGCCGGTCAAGACTTGGCTCACGGCCGAGGAGGTGGCCCTCCCGGTGTAGTGACGAACGCCTTTGCCAAACCCGCGCTCTTCCTGCGGACGACCACGAAAACCGTGGAAGTTGGGCTAGCCCAGGGCGCGAGCCCTGGGGAGGTGGCGGTTGATTCACCTGCGCGTTCTCGACCGGAACGACTTTCATTCCACTCCGCAAGGCGGCGTCCTCCTGGGCGCGAGTCCATGAAGCGCTACTTCCCCGCCTACGAGAAGGAGCTGAACGCTCCCTTCTCCCTGGAGGGTGAAGAGATCTCCTTCCGTCAGCTCTTCCGCCGCCAGGCCGAGCGGCTGGCCCGGACCCTGGTCGATGGCGACCCCTACGAGCCCTTCCTCTTGCCATGCTGATCGTGGTCTCCTATGATGTTGTCGACGACCGACGGCGCACCCGCCTCGCCCACGCCTTGAAGGACTTCGGACAGCGGGTGCAGTACTCGGTCTTTGAATGCCTGCTGGACGCGGAAGCTCTGGAGAAACTCCGGAAGAGGGTCGAGAAGCTGATCGACCCACAAGAAGACGGCGTTCGGCTCTATCGGCTCTGCCGGGAGTGCCAGTCCCAGCTCACGATTGTGGGAATCGGCAAGCCTCCCAGCGACCCCGATGTCTACGTTCTTTGACAACTCAGACAGAATTCATGCCAACGCCAATTCGCCATTTGGCACACCGGTTGGAACTCGGACGCTAACCCGAAATTCTTCAGAGAGTTACCTACTCTTGAGGCAGGCTGGGACGAAGCGCCGGAGAGGAAAAATGTCGTCGTTCCGAGGAGGTTGGAAAAACAGGCACCTTAACCCACGTAGATTCAAGATGTTGGGAGGGTGTACCTCGGAATTGCCCTGAGCAGTACGGTGGGATTGCGACTTTCTGCAGGTTGGCCGCAGGAGAGGGAGCCCAGTTGTCTCGGAATTGCCCTGAGCAGTACGGTGGGATTGCGACTCGTACCCTTCGGCGATGAATCCTGCCGCGGATTCTATCCAGTCCTCGGAATTGCCCTGAGCAGTACGGTGGGATTGCGACGATGCTGGTTCCTCCAGTGAATGGTGATACTCCACCTCTGTTTTCTCGGAATTGCTCTGAGCAGTACGGTGGGATTGCGACAGAAGCACGCACGTCGCGAGCAAGTCGACGATCGTGTAGTCTTCCTGTTGAAAAAGACCCGAGCTGGATTGTAGGATTGAGATGGTGAGCAGCCGCGATGTAGGTGTTCCAGCCTGCCTAATGTTGGAAAAGACCTGAGATGGATTGTGGGATTGAGACAAATAAGGCTCCACCTCGCCTTCATCGGAGTCCACGCTGATCGGAAAAGACCTGAGAGGTATCTGGAGAAAGGTACCCCCCCAATGTAGAGACGCCCACGGGGAACCCCGTGGGGCGTCTCCGAGGCGGCGCCAACAGTTGTGATGGCCGGACGCTCCGCGGGGCGCGGTGTGGCAAGCGGGAAACGTTATCTCCGCGCAGGAGACGCCCCGCGGGGTTCCCCACGGGGCGTCTCTACATTGGGACCGGGAGACACCCTCGGCCGGCAAATCGTCGGCTGTCTTGAGGCTCCCACCGGCAGCGGCGAGGCCTTCGTCGACAGCGGCGAGCCTTCCGCCGATAGCAGCGAGTCTTCCACCAACGGTGGCGAGCCATTCGCCGACGATGGCGGCACCTTCGCCGGCAGCGGCGGGGCCTTCGCCGACAGCGGCGAGTCTTCCGCCAATAGCAGCGAGTCTTCCGCCGACGATGGCGAGCCCTTCGCCAACAGTGGCGGGGTCTTCGCCGGCAGTGGCGGGCCTTCCGCCAATAGCGGCGAGCCTTCCGCCGACGATGGCGGGCCGTTCGCCAACAGTGGCGGACCGTTCGCCGGCAGTGGCCGGCCGTTCGCCGACAGTGGCGAGAGGGCCGCTTGCCCCGGCTGGGCCTCTGCCGTGAGCGCGGCCGTCGATCACTTTCAAAAAACGTCGGCGTGGTAACGCCCGCGAGATGCGTGGATCTCGCCGGTTTCTCCGCACCGGAGACGCCCCGCCGTCCCCGTGGCCTGCCAAAGGGTTTCGTAGCGGGTCCGGGTCGTCTCTACGGGCCGATCTCGCGATAGCAAACGATGGCGATTCCGGGGGCATTACGAAACGAAATCTCCCAACACCTCCGGAACCTCTAATTCTGGCCGCGCCTCTCAGGCTCCGTAGAGACGACCCAGAACCGATACGATGTCGTTTCGGAGGCCACGGGGACGGCGGGTCGTCTCCGAGGCGGCGAGGCCGGTCCGGTTTTGCTCGCACCTACGGCGTCGCGAAAGCGGACCTAGAAGGACGCCCTACAGGGAATCGCCACCTCTCAGGTACCCTTGTCGAGAGGGGAGGTCTTCGCGTGCCAGGGAATGAAGTCTTCGAAGACGTCGTGCTGGAGATCCGAAGCGTGGCCGACTGCCGATTCCAGGTCCGCCTCGAGACGGCGGCGCGCGGCGAGGTGACCGCGGATTTCATTCCGCCATTCGATCCCGGAGCGCCGGGACCGGAGTGGAACGGCGTCGTCCGAGAGCTCGACGTTTCTCCTCGCGAAAGGACCCGGACGGAGGCCTCCGCGCGGGACCTCGGGAGCGAGCTGTTCACGGCGCTGCTACCGGCGGAGCTCCGCCGCCTCTTCGATCCGAAGCGCGCCTGGCTCGACGAAGAGGACCCGGAGGGGCGCGACCGCCGGTTGCGTCTCCGGCTGCGGCTGGACCTGCAGGACGAGGCGGTCCGTCCCCTGGCGGCGCTCCCCTGGGAGCTGCTGTACGATCCCGACTTCAAGAACTTCTATGGCCACGGCCGGCGCCGTCTTCTGGTGCGCCAGCTCGCGTCCCCTCTGGAGGCGGCGCCTCTCGCGGTGACTCCGCCTCTGCGCATCCTGCCCGTGGCCCCGTCGCCCCGCGGCGCCACGCCCCTGGAGCTCGCGACGGAGGTCCGGGGCCTTCAGGACGCGCTCGGCAGGGAGAGCCGGATCACGCTCCTGCCGCTGGCCGGCCCGACGCTGGACGAGACGCTGCGCGCGCTGGAGAGGGAACGGCCCCACGTCCTCCACTTCATGGGACACGGGAGCTTCGACGTGGCCAAGGGCGAGGGGCACCTCCTCTTCGAGGACGGCGCGGGCGGGGCCGGGCCCGTGGCCGGCGAGCTGCTGGCGGAGCTCTTGGAGGATTCTCCGGCGGCCCGCCGCCACCTCCGGCTCGTGGTGCTGAACGCCTGCCGGACGGCCGAAATGCCGCGGTCGCCGGCGCAATCGCCTTGGGCCGCCGTGGGGGCGGCCCTGAGTCTGCGGGGGTTCCCGGCCGTGGTGGCCATGCAGTTTCCCATCGCGGACGCGAACGCGATCCGCTTCAGCTCGGTGTTCTACGTGGCGCTCGCCGATGGAGAGCCGGTGGACGTGGCGACCAGCGAGGGTCGACGGGCGCTTTACGTCCTCGACCGCCATTCGACGCAGTGGGCCACGCCCGTCCTCTTCCTGCGCGCCAGGGACGGCCGGCTCTTCGGCCTGCCACGGCAGGACGAGCCGACGGCCACCCCGCGCCTTCCGGCCGAGCCCACCCCACCGCGAGTCGTGAATCCGCTCCTGCTGGGCATCCGCAGCCGCGAGCCCTGGGGCAATCGGCCCGCGAACACCCTCGACCTGCGGGGCGCCTTCGTGGACCGGGAGATCCGCGACCCCGCGCTCTGGCAGACCGAGATCCTGCCGAAGCTCAAGGAATTCCTGCACCACGCCGCCGCGGACCGGCGTCCCCTGGTCCTCGACTTCGCGGCCCACGCCAGCATCGCCTTCGCCGCCGGCTGGGTGCTGGAAGCGAAGAGCGGCCTGGACGTCACGATCATCCAGCGGCAACAAGGGCGGCCGGACCAGCCCTGGAACCCGGACGACGAGCCCCTGCCGGAAGGCCCCTTCTGGCAAGCCGAGGACGACCTGCTCCTGGACGAGACCGCTGCGGACGTGGCCGTAGCCGTGGGCATCACCTGGGACGTGCTGGCCGACGTCCATGCCTACCTCGCCCGCGAGCGCCTGCCCATCCGGAGCATCGTGAGAGCGACACTGTCGCCGAAGCCGAGCGCATCGGGAGTGAAGAGTGGAGCCCACTGCCTGGCCCTGGCGCAGTCCCTGGCGCAGAGGATCCGCACCCACACCCAGCAAGAGACCCCGGGCACCCTGCACCTGTTCATCGCCGGCCCGAACGTCTTCCCCTTCTACCTGGGCCAGCTTGCGAGAGGTCTGGGGAGGATTCAGATGTACGAGTACGCCTATGGCACCAGCCAACCGGGAGCCTACAAGCCGTCGATTGCACTACCCTGACTCCTCGCTCGCCTGGGAGCGCCGGCGTCCCGCCGGCCACTAACTCCGTTTTTTCTTCTGCGGAAGAAGCCGGCGGGACGCCGGCGCTCCCAGGCAAAGCCCGGCCGAAGAGTTGGAGCTATAAACATTCCTCGCTGGAGGGTGTCTTCTCATAGGGGCCACCGCTGGCCATATCGCGAGCGGAGGCGTACAGGAGAGGGCCTGGGATGATGTCCGTCGATCTGCGCAAGCTGTTCCTTCATTTGCAGACCCAACTCGCGACCCGTCTCCAGGGCAACCGAGAGATCCTCGATCACCCGAGCGCCAAAGGCGCCGCAACCGAAGAGGGTTGGCGCCAGATGCTTGAAGATTACCTCCCCAAGCGGTATTGTGTGGCTAAAGCCTTCGTCATCGATGGGGACGGCGACAAGAGCGAGGAGATCGATCTCGTCATCCACGACCGCCAATACTCGCCCTTCCTCTTCAACCAGGACGGCGCCATCTACATCCCCGCGGAAAGCGTGTACGGGGTATTCGAGGTCAAGCAGAGCCTCTCGGCGGAGACGATCGACTATGCGATCCAGAAGGCGGCTTCCGTGCGGCGGCTGACGAGGACGAGCGTCACGATCACCCACGCGGGCGGCAAGTTCGAGCCTCGGCCTCCCTTCCCCATCCTGGCCGGACTGCTCAGTCTCGAAAGCGACTGGAAGCCACCCCTGGGGGAGCCCCTGGCGAAGCGGCTGGAAGCGGGCCCCGGGCGTCTGGACCTCATCTGCGCGCTCCGCCATGGCACGGCCGAGGCGACCTATTCCGTCGAGAATCCGTTGCGTCTCGAGCTCAGCGCTCCGGACTCCGCCTTGATCTTCTTCTTCCTCCGCCTGCTCGACAGGCTCCAGGGCCTCGGCACCGTGCCGGCCATCGATCTGCGGAAATACGGCAAGGCCCTGGCGAGCTGACATGGCGCAACTCCTGATCGTCACGCTCGGTCCGATCCAGGACTTCATTGCAGCGGCCCGGCGTAGCCGGGATCTCTGGTTCGGCTCATGGCTGCTGAGCGAGCTCTCGAAAGCCACGGCCCGCGCCATGGCCGAGGAGTGCGGGCTGGAAGCTCTCGTCTTTCCCGGCATCTTGAAACCGAAGGAGCTCCAGCCAGGCAGCCTCACCTCAGTGGCGAACAAGATCGTCCTCCGCGTGCCGGACGGCAAAGATCCAGCCGCTGTGGCCAGCCTGGGCGAACGGGGGATGAGAGACCGCCTCCACCAGCTTCGCGACGAGGCGTTCAGCAATATCCACGGCCCCCACTTCATTCGACCGCGCGCTGAGGATCAGGTCGAAGACCTGATCGAATACGTTTGGGTCAGCACTCCGGAGCGCAGCGTGGATGGTTACTCGGCAGCGCGGGAGAAAGCCGAGTCCCTCCTTGCAGCCCGGAAGAACACGCGGCTCTGGAATCCCGTTTCGTGGGGAGATCAGGTTCCAAAATCTTCGATCGACGGCGAGCGAGAGTCCGTGCTTCACGAGCATCTTTTCGACAGCATCGGTGAGGAGGGCGAGCTGACTCCCGAGCAGGCGCGCCAGCAATACGGCGTGGGAAAAACCGAGAGACTGTGTGGAGTGGGGCTCCTCAAGCGCCATGGCACGCGAGCCAACTCCAAATACGCACATCGATTCCTGAGCACCGGCCACCTCGCCGCCTGGCCGCTGTATTCGCGGACCCGGGAGCTCGCCGATCCGGAGCTGGCTACGGCCTGGGGAAAATACGTCAAGGCCTTGGAGAACGGCGGGATCAACCTCCGCGAACAGGAGATCGTCCAGGGAGACGGCTGGATCCATGACTCTCTTTTCGGCCGCTACGACGGGAGCCTCCTCTTCGAAGGACGCCTGGCCGAGCTGTTCAAGGAAGCCGAGAATCCCGACCGGCGCCAGTTGCAGGACGCCACGGTCGCGCTCGCCGAATTGTTGAAGAAGATCGGCGTCCCAACTCCCCTCCCCTACTACGCCATCCTCCTTGCCGACGGCGACCACATGGGGAAGGCCATCGAGCGCCAGAAGACTTTCGAGAAACATCGCGAGCTTTCCAGGCAGCTCGACCAGTTCGCCCAGCGTGTGCGAACGATCGTGGAAAGGGATCATGGCGGCGAGCTGATCTATTCGGGAGGCGACGACGTACTCGCTTTCGTGCCTCTCCACAAGGTGATCGGCTGCGCCCGCGAGTTGGCGGCCGAATTCCAAAGACAGCTCGCCGGATTCCCGATCCACGAAGACGAGGAAAAGAAAGAGGTTCCGACCCTTTCTGCAGGGATCGGCATCTCCCACTTCATGGACCCCATGGGCGGAGCGCTGAAACTGGCGCGAAAAGCCGAATCCCTCGCCAAGGTCGAGCGCAACTCGCTCGCGGTCATCGTGGACAAAAGGTCCGGCCCGCCCGTGGAGGTGGTGGGAAAGTGGAAGCTCTTCGACGTACGGCTGGATGCCTATGTGGAGATGCACAGACAGGATCAAGTTCCCGACGGCGCGGCCTATGAGCTGCGGGAGCTTGCACGGCTGCTCGAAGGGGCGCAGGGAGCCGCCAAGGCCGGCCTCGAAGAGCTGGTCCGCAGGGAAGCCGAGCGTATCCTCCGGCGCAAACAGCCCCAGCATGGCGTCGAGCAAGAGATTGCGGAGGAGGTCTTGAAGAGCCTGATCGCGGACGTCAAGGAGTTACCGTTGAGCGAAGTCGCGGACCGGCTGATCGTGGCCCGGCTCCTGGCCCAGGCGGCGGAGGAAGCCGAGCCGCCCAAGATAGGAGGAAAGCCATGAGCGTCTGGCTGATCGAACCACTCGATCCCCTGATCGCCCGGGACGGGAGGCCGGCCGCTGTCGGCAGGTTCACCACGACGGGTTTTCCCTACCCTTCGATGGTCGCCGGGGCAGTGCGGACTCGCATGGGAAGCGAGAACGGCGCCTTCACGCTGGAGGGAGATGCGCTGAAGGAATTGACCAAAAAAGTACACGTCCGCGGCCCCCTGCTCGCCGAGTTGAGCCCGGACGATGGAACGGTCGATCAGTGGCTCGCGCCCGCGCCGCGGGATGCAGTGTTTCTCGAGGAGAAAGGAGTCATAGCGCGCCGGTGCCTCGCACCCCGGCCGCTCGACGCGGGACAATCCCTGGACTCTCTCGTGGAGAAAGGTCTGCTCCCCCTCGGCTTTCAGGGGGATAGCGTCCACGGCAAGCCCCCGAAGGACATCCCATCCTTCTGGAGCTGGTGCACCTTCGCATCCTGGCTCTCCGCACCCAAGGATCAGACCGGCGTGGATCTCTCGTCGTTGGGCACCAAGCCCCTGCCAGTCGAAACGCGAGTCCACCTCGCCCTCCAGTCTGGGGAGAGGGTCGGGATCGACGGCATGCTCTTCCAGACCTCGGGACTCCGCTTCCTTCAGGAAGGAAAGACGCGCCTCGCGCCGCGCCGGTTCGCCCTCTCCCTCCAGTGCCAGGGTGCGACCGTCGCCGGCAGGTCCCTGGAGCTGCACGAGCAGACCGCTCCCCTCGGCGGAGAGCGGAGGCTGGCCCGCTGGTCGCCGGCTTCGGAGAACTGGCCCGAGATGCCTGGAAATATGAAAGAAACGATCGTGGCGACTCGTCACGCGCGGCTGATCCTGCTGACTCCGGCGATGTTCAAGAACGGCTCCCTCCCAGCCTGGAACGATCAGGACTGGCCTTTGGGAGGTCCCATCAAGGCGAAAGTCCGCGCCGCCGCCGTCCCGCGTCCTGAGGTCGTTTCTGGCTGGGATCTGGCGGCTGACAACGGTCCCGACAAGCCCAAAGGAAGGCCAAAACCCACGCGCCGCCTCGCCGCAGCCGGCAGCGTCTACTTCCTGGACCTGGAAGGCGGCACGGTGCAGGACGTCGAGCGCTGGTGCGAGGACACCTGGCTCGCCTGCGTGAGCGACGACGAGCAGAGCCGGCGGGACGGCTTCGGCCTGGCGGTGCTCGGAGTCTGGGAGGAAAAAACACTTTGAGAGCCTTACCCTCTTCGTCACCAGCCCCGCGCAATCGCAAGTCGGATTGGACACGCGAGGCCCATGTGGTGCTGATCACCCGCCTGTTCGGAGGCGGCGCCAGAGCGCGCGAGATCGACAAGGTTTCCTGGCTCCGATCCTCCGCAGCCAAATCCGCTCTGCGGGCCTGGTGGCGAGCCGGGCACGCGCATGAATTCTCCTCGTTGGAGGCGCTGCGGGAACGAGAGCTCGTCCTGTTCGGAGCCACGGCCTCCTTCGATGCGGACGGGCACCTCCATGGGGGGCCCGGGGCACTTGAGGTCGAAACGCAATCCCACTTGGGCTCCTTACCCACGGACTACGACGAACCGTTAGGCAATCCGCTCAACTACGCTCTGTTCCCGGCCCAGGGCATGGGACAGCCCCGCGCCAAGGTAGTAGCAGCCTCGGATCAGACCCAGGCGGTCGTCAAGTTGACATCACTTTCCGGCGACCCGAAGGCCCACGAAACTTTCCTGGAGGCCCTCCGGCTTTGGCTTACTCTCGGGGGAGTCGGGGCACGTAGCCGCCGAGGTGCGGGCGCCATCGCAGTGGACACCCCGGAAGAGGCGAGAAAGCTGGGGCTTCCTGCATCCCTCGTAGAACTGGAAGCCTTCCTCCGCGAGCGTTGCAGGTCCCGAAGCCTGCCCAGCTCTCTAGCGGGAGTGTTTTGCCTGGCACGGACGCGGCGGGTCTTCTTCGGTCCTCTCCTGGCCTCGGGAGAGGAGGCCCAAAAGAAACTTCTGGGGGTGCTGCGAGAAGCTCGGCAGGACCGGCCTCGTCCCCCTGAGCCTTGGGGCCGCTCTCGCTGGCCTGAAGCGGATGCGATCCGAATCAAAGCCGACCCTGGCCGGACCTGGAATCACCGTCCAGTCCCCGCAAACGCTGGCCAGTATCCGCGATCAATCCTGGGGCTTCCCATCGTGGTCCATTTCAAGACGCCACCCGCGGAACCCGACGACCATCACATCCTTGGCGCTGTTCCCCACGAGCAAACCTGGAAGAAGCTCGAGCGCTACTCAAGCCCCGTGATTCTCCGACCAGTCCGCGTCTGGGAGGGAAATAGAATGCAGTACGCCCCAGTGGCTGTCTTCACGGACTGCACTCTTCCCACGGACGCAAGACCTCTGGTCACGACCGATCCGAAAACCGAGCTGAATCCCGCGGAGGTTGTTCGAAGCTACGCGATTTTGCACGACGCAGATCAGACGCTACGGCGCATAGAGAGCGCTTTCGCCAGTGCGCCAGGGTTTCATCCTTTGTAGGAGATCGGAGATATTATGGGAACCCGCCTCACGCTCATCCATGCCATGTCGCCGCTCCATGCGGGAACGGGGCAGTCCGTCGGCGCCATCGACCTACCAATCGCACGGGAGCGTGCGACGGGCGTGCCGTTGATCCCGGGCTCTTCGATCAAGGGGGCGCTACGCGCGAGGAGCGCGGACGCCCAGATGACACGCGACGTCTTCGGTCCGGATACGGCCGCCTCCTCGGAGCATTCGGGATCGGTCCAGTTCTCGGATGCTCACCTCCTGCTGCTGCCCGTCCGCAGCGTCCGCGGCACGTTCGCCTGGGTCACTTCGTCCTATCTGATCCGGAAGTTCACCCGCAGCGCCCGCGAAGCGGGTCTCGATCTCGCGAGCCTGCCCGAGCCTCCTGACGCGAACGGCTGCTGCGTCCTGAACGACACGCTGACAATCGAAGTCGGGGCCGGCCGCAAGGTCGTGTTCGAAGATCTCGACTTCATCGTCAACACATCTCAAGAAGCCCGGCTGCGGGCCTTTACCGTCGAGGTCTCGAAGGTCCTCTTTCCGGAGGGCTCGGCCGATTGGCCCGAGTGGAGGACCAGCTTGACTGACCGGATCTGCCTCATTCACGACGACATGATGTCCTTCCTGCTCGACACGGCCACGGAGGTCAACGCGCATATCCGGCTCGACAATGACACGAAAACCGTTGCGAAAGGGGCTCTCTGGTATCAGGAGTCGCTGCCGGCCGAGACGGTTCTCGCGGGGATCGCCGTGGCGGCTGACGTGAAGGCCGCCAACGGGAGAGCGAAACGAGAGGCGATCGAGCTGCTCGATCACGTCGCGTCACTGACGGACGGTTTCGTGCAGCTCGGAGGCAAGTCGACCGTGGGCCAGGGGAGCTGCTTGGTGCGGGTCGCGAAAGGGGCTGTGCCATGACCCTGGAGCAGCAGCGCGCGGCTCTCGCCTTCCAGCACGTCCAGGAGGTCACGGACAAAGCGGATCAAAGGGTTTATGGGTCGATGGCGCAGAAGCTCCCGGCGCTGATCCGAACCGCCGGGCTCTGCCAGGCTCTCCATTTCGTGAAGTCCCGGGGCAAGGACCCGTTGAAAACCTTCCTGTGGCATCTCTCCCAACAGTTGCACCGGGTCGATCCAGACATCGCCGATATGGAAAGCCTGTGCACGCAGGCTAGGACAGCCGGCCTGGCCCACTACGTCTGGCTGACCCGGGAGACTCTCGCTTCGGTCACCTGGTATGCCCGGCTCTCACGTTCCGAGTGGGGCATCCTTCCCGGCGACGAGCCTAAGGACTGAACCATGGACAGCCGCCGCCAAGACCTGGAGATCGTCAGCCCGGCCGCAGGAACGCACGCCGGCCTCTGGCTGGAAAAAGGGCTACGCGACCTCGATGCCAAAGGTCCCGGCAAGCAAGAGCACCTCGACGGCCTCGTGGAAGTGGCGACCGTGCCGGACGACTACCGGCGATTCTTCCAGCGTTGGCAGAAGTCGGTGGAGGCGCTCGAACCGTGCACGCGGACGGCGGTGGCGACTGCCTTGGGCCGCATGGTCGTCGGCCTCGGAGCGGAATCCATCCTGGAGACCTCGATCACCCTCCATCGAACCTATGGCGTCCCCTACATCCCTGGCTCCGCTCTGAAGGGTCTGGCCGCCGCCGCGGCCCACAAACATCTCGAAGACCACCCTTCCTGGAGGAAAGCCGGTGAAAAGGAGAAGATCGGAGACTCGCACCGCATCCTGTTCGGCGACCAGGAAAGCAGCGGCTACGTCACCTTCCACGACGCGCTGTGGATTCCCGACGAAGTCGACAAGCGGCTACCGCTGGACCTCGACGTGATGACAGTCCATCATCCGGATTACTACCAGGAGAAAGACGACAAGCCTCCCGCGGATTGGGACAGTCCAACTCCCGTGGCGTTCGTCTCCGCCCGTGGCCGCTATCTCGTGGCGGTCACCGGCCCTGAGGAGTGGGTGAACGCCGCGATGGAAATCTTGATCGAGGCTGTGGAGAAGGACGGAATCGGCGCCAAGACCGCCGCGGGCTATGGCCGGATGAGCGTCAAGATGAAGGCTTTGCCGGAGAGGTTCAATTGGGAGCAGAAGGTCCAGCAGCTCGACTTAAGTAGAGCTGACTTCCTGGTTCCTCAAATCTTCGAGCACGTCAAAGGCGAAGAGCGCCGCCGTGCCGCAGTTGCGATCATCCAGAAGTTGGACCGAAAATCGCTCAAGGATAAGAAGCGCAGAGACAAGGAGTGGGTGAAGCTCGTGCTCCAAGAGGCCGGCGAGTAGATCGCTCACAAAGCCTCCTGCCGCCCTTTCACGGCTTGAGCTACCTGAATTCCGGTTCCTGGCCCGCTTACGGAACCGGCAAGGGTGCCGGATTCCACCAATCGAGGCCACGAAATCTGGAGAAGCCCTCGTCACGGCTGACCAGGCGGCAATGAGATTCGGCGGCGGTCGCGGCAAGGTAGGCGTCGTTGACGTCGTTTCCCACCAGGTGCAGATCTCGGCACCACTGCCACCAGCGTCCACGCATTCTCAGGGTCCACTGAGTCTCGCGGAACTGACCGCTTTCCAGGATCGTTTGCAGGAAATCCAAAGCCTCTTCGAGAGATGAGGGAGTCTTGAAGATGCGAGGATGCGTGACGATGCGAAGAAAGGCGACTTCGACGAGCGCGGGAAAGGTCACGGCACGCCCTTCATTCAGCTCCTCCTCCAGCCAGGCTTTCAGCATTGCATGGTCCGGATCGTCCGGCCGGAAGGCCCCGATGAGGATGTTGGCGTCCAGCAAGACCATGGCTCAGCGCGCTCTGAGCCCGTCGTCGGCCAGATCGGCGGCGGCCACGGCGTTCGCGAGCGTCGAGAATCCTGGTGCCAGTCCGCCGGCCGCTGTGGATACGGGAAGGCGAAGCCGCCTGCGACGCGGCGCAGGCACGGGCGCATGGAGGCGGTCTCGGACCGCCTCTTCCAGGAACTTCGTCAGGCTCATGCCGAGAGCTGCGGCTCGGGCCTTGGCCTGTCGATAGAGCTCGTCGTCCAGCCGTAGCGTCGTCTGCATGACAGAAATCTGTCACATGAGGGTTGCCCTGTCAAGGAACGTCTTTCCCGCCCAGGACTGGAACCCGACCGCCTCCTCTCGCGTATACCCAAGGTGAGCCCTCGCGCTCTCACCCGAGGAGGTGTCATGTCCCGCAAGCCGTCTCTCCGTTCTCTGCTGGTTCTCGCCGTCGTGGCTCTCGCGTCGCTGGCGGCGTCGGCGCAGACCGCCGCTCCTCCTGCCCTGAAGGTCTCAGCCTTCGGCAAGTACTGGGGCTACTCCGCGCCGATCTACGACGGCTGGGTGCGCAGCTCGCGGTATGTGGCGATGCGGGATGGGACGTGGCTGGCGGTGGACGTCTTCCGGCCGACGCGCGCGGGGAAGGTGGCCACCGAGAGATTGCCGGTGGTGTGGACGCATGACCGGTATCAGCGGGCCTTCATGGACACGTGGAAGGTGATCACGATCCTCGACGCGTACGAATGGCTGCAAGACGTGGTCCGGCATGGCTACGTGGTGGCCGCGGTCGACGTGCGGGGGAGCGGGGCGTCGTTCGGCCGGTTCGAAGGGATGTTCAGCTCCAAGGAGACGGACGACGCGTACGACATCACGGAATGGCTCGGCACCCAGCCGTGGTCCGACGGCAAGGTCGGCATGTATGGGGGGTCGTATCTGGCGTTCACTCAATACCTGGCGGCCAGCCGCAAGCCGCCTCATCTCAAGGCCATCTTCCCCGAGGTGGGTGGAACCGACATGTATGAGCTGCTCTATCGCGGCGGCATCTATCACGGCCCGTTCATCGAGATGTGGACCAAAATCGTGCAGCAGCTTGATGTGGACGAGCCGGCCCTGCCCGTGGACGAGGACAAGGACGGCTCTCTGCTCAGGGCCGCGATCGACCAACATAAAACCAATCGCAGCGCGGCCGAGCTCTACGCCGCCCTCCCCTTCCGTGACAGCGTGGACGCGGCCTCCGGCGTGCAGGTCTTTCGGGACTGGACTCCCATCACCTATCTGAAGGAGATCCAGGAAACCAGGGTCCCCATCTATTTCCTCGACGGCTGGTACGACCGCTATGTGCGCGACGAGGCCATCCTCTACAACAATCTGGACAATCCGAAGCGGCTCACGATCGGCCCGTGGACCCACACCCAGAACGACCGCCTCGACTTCGGCGCCGAGCACCTGCGGTGGTGGGACTACTGGCTGAAGGGGATCGACAACGGGATCATGCAGGAGGATCCCATCCATTATTACGTGATCGGCGCGCCGGAGGCCACGGCCTGGCGGTCCGCGAAGAAGTGGCCGCTGCCGAACGAGAAGCGGACGGCGTACTGGTTCGGCGCGGGAAGCCTGGGGACGGCGGCGCCCGCGGAAAAAGGTATCAAAGATGAATTCACGGTGGACTATTCGGCCGAGGTCTCGCCCGATCCGCGGTGGGGCCTCGGTCACGATTTCCCGGAGCTCGCCGCTCACGACGCCAAGGGGCTCTCCTGGACGACGACGCCCCTCGCCGCGCCGCTGGAGGTGACGGGCCATCCGATAGCCCATCTCTGGATCTCGTCCTCGGCGCCGGACGCGGACGTCTTCGTCTATCTGGAGGAGGTGAACGAGAAGGGCGAATCGCGCTACGTCTCCGAGGGGATGCTCCGCGTCTCGAATCGCGCCACGGCCGATCCCGGCTACAACCTCCTGGGGCTCCCTTATCACCGGGGTCTGAAGTCCGATCAGGCGCCGCTGACTCCGGGCGAGCCGGTGGAGTTGGTGATCGATCTCTACCCCACCTCCACGCTCTTCGCCGCCGGCCACCGCCTACGCATCACTGTGACGGGCGCGGACAAGGCCAACGCCCGCACGCCGCAGCAGACGCCGCCGCCCCGGTTGACGGTGTGGCGGGAGCCGGGGCGGGCGTCGTGGGTGGAGGTGCCGGTGATTCCCCTGGGAGCGCCGGCATCCCTGCCGGCCTTCTAACTAAAAAAGAAGTAAGTTGCCGGCGGGACGCCGGCGCTCCCAGGGCTACTCCGCCAGGTCCGGCTCCCCGTAGCGCTCCAGCATCGCTTTCCTCACCTGATCGCGGAGCTGGATGCCCGCGTGCCAACCGGTGCCTTCGGGGTGGACGGGCGGGGCCACGATCACCGTCACCTCGCCGCGGCGGAGGAGGCGCTCGCCGGCGCGCAGGATCGGACGGGTGCCGCGGAGGACGACGGGCACGACGGGCACGCCCGCGTCGACGGCCACGGCGAAGGTGCCCATGCGGAAGGGGAGGAGGCCAGGGTAGCGGCGGAAGGTGCCTTCGGGGAAGATCGCCAGCGACTCGCCGGATTGCAGGGCGTCCAGGGCCTTGCGCGTCTCGCCAGCACTCTGGACGGCGTCGAAACGCTCCACGAAGAGCGCCCCCAGCCGCCGCAGGAAGAGGCGCGAGATGAAGCTCTTCTCCAGCTCCCGCTTCACCACGAAGGAGACCTCCGGCGGCAGCAGCGCCGTGAGCACCATGCCGTCCAGGTAGCTCGCGTGAGTGGCGGCCACAATGCGCGGGCCGCCCGTCTCCAGGTTCTCGGCGCCTTCGAGACGGAGGGGGATGCCGGCGCCGGCGAAGAGGAGCCGGCCCACCCGCCGGCTCATCCGCCGCCGGCGGGCGAGCCCCGGCGTCAGCACGACGGCGAGCCAGCCCGGCACCGCGAGGAGACCGAGGAAGCCGTAGGCGCGGACGGCGTAGAGCCACTCCCCGAGGGAGCGGACGCGGCGGGCGAGCTGGGACTTGAGGCCGGTGAGCGCCAGGCGGGCGAGCTGCCAACCCAGGGCCCCGCCGCCGCGCTCCACCCGGCCGGACTCGTAGAGCTCGCGCGCCGAGGAGCGCCGGATCTTGCCGCTGGAGGTCTTGGGCACGCCATGCGGCGGCACCAGGGCGACGACGTCGGCGGGCGTGCCCAGGAGGTCGACGGTGACGTCCTGGACGGCCTGGCGGAGCGTCTCCAGCGTGGCCTCGTCCCGCTCGCGGGTCTCGGCCATCACCACCAGGCGCTCGGTGCCGGTCTTCGGATCGGGGCTGCCGAAGACGGCCACGCAGCCCTTGCGGATGCCCGGCACTTCGCCCACCGCGCCTTCGAGCTCGTGGGGGTAGAGGTTGCGCCCGCCACGGATGATGATGTCCTTCACCCGGCCGGTGACGTAGACCTCGCCTCCGGCCAAGTAGGCGCGGTCGCCCGAGTCCCGCCAGTCGCCGTGTACCAGTTTGGCCGTCGCCTCGGGGTTCTTGAAGTAGCCGCTGCTGGCCGACGGCCCCTTGAACTCCAGCCGGCCCTCCCGGCGCTCCCCCACCTCGCGGCCGGCTTCGTCGACGATGCGGACCTCGTGGCCGGAGAGGGGGAAGCCGCAGGAGATGAAGCGCAGGGCGTGCGGATCATCCCTTTCCGAGGGGGCCACGGGCACGGCCTCGCCGGTGCGCTGGAAAGCCTCGCGGTCCACCACGTCGACGAGGGGCGGCCGGCCGAGGGGCGGAAAGGCCACGGCGAGCGAATTCTCGGCCAGGCCGTAGACGGGGGAGAGAGCGCCGGGGTTGAAGCCGTAGGGCGCGAAACGTGAGAGGAAGCGCCGCACGGCCTCGGGGCTCACGGGCTCGGCGCCGTTCAGGGCCATGCGCCAGGAGGAGAGGTCGAGCCCCTGGATCTCCTCGTCCGGAACCTTGTTGACGCACAGCTCGTAGGCGAAGTTGGGCGCCGCGGAGAGGGTGCCGCGGTGGTGGTGGATGGCCCACAGCCAGCGCGACGGGCGGGCCAGGAAGGTCAGGGGGGACATGAGGACCAGCGGGACGCCGAAGTAGACGCTTCCCATCCAGCAGCCGATCAGCCCCATGTCGTGATAGAGCGGCAGCCAGCTCACGATGACGTCGTCCGGCCGCACGTCCGCGCCCTTCTGAATGGCCCGCAGGTTGGCCAGCAGGTTGGCGTGAGTGAGCATCACCCCCTTGGGATTGCCGGTGCTGCCGGAGGTGAACTGGAGGAAGGCGAGGTCGCTCTCCTTGACGGTGATCGCGGGTCCGCCCACGGTCATTTCTTTTTCCGCCGACAGCTCGGCGACGGTGACCACCTTGCGCAGCCCGGGGAGCTGGGCGCGCAGCAGGCGGGCCAGGGTGAGCACCTCGGGAAAGGTGACGAGCACCTCGGCGCCAGCGGTCTCAAGGATGCCGGCCTGACGCCGCAGGTGGTCCTCGATCTGGCTGCGGCGGGCCGGCGGATAGAGGGGGACGGGGACGCCGCCCGCGAGCTGGACGCCGAAGAAGGCCGCGAAATATTCGAGGCCGGTGGGGAGCATGAGCCCCACGGCCTGGCCGGGCCCCACGTCCAGGCGCGCGAGGCCGGCGGCCACCGTGCGAGCGCGGGCGAGGAGGCCGGCGTAGGTCAGCTCCTCGGGCTCGCCATCGCCCGGCAGGTAGAGGACGTGCCGGCGGTCCGGATGGCGCTGGGCGTGCCATTCCAGGACCTCGACGAGGGTGCGGGTGCGGTCCGGCGCCGCCTCGGCCGCGGCGTCCGCGAGGGGCTCCAACATCTGGGGCGTCTGGAGCGCCTGGGGCGTCTGGAGCCTCTGGAGCGCCGCGCCCTCAGCCACGGCCGGGTGGCCGGCGAGGACGGCCTGGAGCAGGTCGCGAGGGGTCTCGGACGAGGCCAGGGCCTCCTCGGCGAGGTGGACGCCGAAGGCCCTCTCCAGGCGGCCCAGCAGCTCGACGCGGCCCAGGCTGTCCAGCCCCAGGTCGCGCTCCAGAGAGGAGTCGAGGGTGAGGGACCGCCCGCGCCGCCCGGGCTGCAGCTCGCGGGCGAGCGTCTCGGCGATCTCCAGCACCGCCCCCGGAGATGGGGGCTCGGGGGCTGCGGCTGGGGCTTTCTCGGAAACCATGGACGCTGTTCAATCCCCCCGCCGCACCAAGGCGAGCAGGAGGAGGCCTCCCAGGGCGGCGATCCCCAGCCAGGTGCCGGGCGTGACGATCGGCCGGAAGCGGGATTCGCCGTTGCTCATCTCGATGAAGCCGACGGGCTGGACGATGACGCCGCCCCCGCCGCCCAACCCTTCGCGGCGGCCGGCGATGCCGTGCTTGCCGCCGCCGCCACCCAGCCCCCAGCGCGCCCTGGCCACCGGGATCACGGTCATGCCATCGCGCTCCACGGCCTCGCCGAAAACGGTGGAAGCCCGGGCGGCGACGCCGAGCTTCTCGGCCAGTCTTTCGAACAGCGTCCCCGCACCGGCGGACTCGAGCTCTTCTTCCACGGTCTCTTTCATCGCGGCACCTCCTTGCCGTACTGCCTTTTGGAGGATACGCCAACTGGGCCTCGTGAGGGCCTTTCCGCGCTCTGTCGAGGTTATGATGACCTCGTGCTGGAGGGGGGCGATGTTCTTCCTGACGTCAATCATGGATCGGCCCGTGGAGGGCAAGGCCGGCGAAGCGATCGGCCGCATCGAGGACGTCATCGTCCGCATGGGTGACGATCGTTATCCGCCCATCAGCGGCCTGGTGGTGCGCGACGGTCCGCGCCGCTTCTTCGTCTCCGCCAACCTGCTGCAGAAGCTGAACGGCGCGGCCCGCCTCTCGTCCTCGACCGTGGACCTCCAGCCCTTCGCCCGCCGCTCCGGCGAGGTGCTGCTGCGCCGCGACGTGCTCGACCACCAGCTCATCGACATCACGGGCCGGCGGATCGTCCGCGTCAACGACGTGCAGCTCACCCTCGTCGAGGGCGCCTACCGCGTGGTGGGAGTCGACATCAGCCCCCAGGCGCTGCTGCGCCGGCTGGGTCCCCGCGCCTTCGCCGGCCGCATCGTCGGCCGGCAGATCGTGGACTGGACGGACGTCCAGTACCTGGCCAGCACCGCTCCCGTGCAGCTCAAGGTCTCCTACGACCGGCTGGCCGAGCTCCACCCGGTGGACCTGGCGCGCATCGTCGACGCCCTCTCCTACCGCGAGAGCGCCGAGATCGTCGCCGCCCTCGACGAGGAGACCGCCGCCGAGACCCTGGAAGAGGTCAGCGACGAGCGCGTGGCCGACCTGCTCGAAGGCATGGACCAGGAGCGGGCCGCGGACATCCTCGAGGAGATGGCCCCCGGCGCCGCTGCCGACGCTCTCGAAGATCTCGATGACGACGTGGCCGAGCAGCTCCTGGCGCGCATGGAGCCCGAGGAGGCGGCCGACGTCCAGGCCCTGCTGGAGTATGACGAGGACAGCGCCGGCCGCATCATGACCACCGACTTCGTGCGCGTCCCCGCCCAGTCCACGGTGGGCGAAGCCCTGGCCCTGATCCGCTCGCTGGAGGAGGTCCCCGATCCGCTGCTCGCGGTCTACGTGGTGGAGTCGGAGGACCCCGGCACCCTGCGCGGCCTGGTGCGGCTGCGCACCCTCATCCTCAGCGCTCCGGCGACGCCGGTGACCGAGGTGATGGACGAGGACTTCCCCACCGTCGCTCCGGAGGACCGCGCCGAGAACGCCGCGCGCATCCTCGCCGAGTACAACCTCCTCGCGGTGCCGGTGCTCGACGAGGAGCGGCACCTGCTGGGCATCGTGACGGTGGACGACGCGCTCGCCGTGCTGCTGCCCGAGATCTGGCAACGCCGGGGCGGCCGGACCTTCGCCTGATGCGCAAGCGCCTGTGGCCCTACCTGCTGGCGCTCGGTCCCGGGCTGCTGGCCGCCAGCGCCGGCAACGACGCCGGCGGCATCGCCACCTACGCCTCGGCCGGCGCCTCCTATGGCTACGGGCTGCTGTGGGCCATGGTGGTGGTCACCGTCTGCGTCGGCGTCGTCCAGGAGATGAGCGCCCGCATGGGGGCCGTCACCGGCAAGGGGTTCTCGGACCTGGTGCGGGAGACCTTCACCCTGCGCCAGACGGCTCTGATCCTGCTGACGCTGCTGATCGCCAACACCGGCATCATCGTCTCGGAGTTCATCGGCGTGGCCGCGGCGGCGGAGCTGTTCGGAGTCAGCCGCTACGTCGCCGTGCCGCTCGCCGCGGTGTTCGTCTGGCTGCTGGTCACCCGCGGCTCCTACGGCTGGGTGGAGAAGATCTTCCTTTTCCTGACGCTGGCGTTCCTGGCCTACATCGGCGCCGCCTTCCTGGCAAAGCCGGACTGGGGACGGGTGCTGCACGAGACGTTCGCCCCCCGCCTGCACCTGGAGTACGGCTACCTCAACCTCCTCATCGCGCTCATCGGCACCACCATCTCGCCCTACATGCAGCTTTACATCCAGTCGTCGGTGGTGGAGAAAGGGGTCACCCCGGAGGACTATCGCTACACCCGCTTCGACGTCATCGTGGGCACGGTCTCGGCGGGCGTCGTGGCGGTGTTCATCATCATCGCCACGGCCGCCACCCTGTATCCACGGCACATCGTGGTGGACACCGCCGCCAATGCCGCCCGAGCCCTGGAGCCCATCGCCGGCCATTACGCCGAGGCGCTCTTCGCCATCGGCCTGCTGGGCGCCTCGCTGCTGGCGGCGGGCGTACTCCCGCTCGCCACCACCTACATGCTGAGCGAGGCGTTGGGATTCGAGCGCGGCGTCTCCCGCTCGTGGGCCGAGGCGCCGATCTTCATGGGCACGTTCACCGGCCTGATCGTCCTGGGCGCGGGGATCGCCCTGATTCCGGGACTGCCGCTCATCCAGGTGCTGGTGGGCGTCTACGTCTTGAACGGCCTGCTGCTGCCTGTGGAGCTCTTCGCCATCCTGAGGCTGATCAATGACCGCGAGCTGATGGGCGAGCACGTCAACGGCCAGGTCTACAACTTCATCGCCTGGGGAATCGCCCTCGTGGTGAGCGTGCTGTCGCTGGCGCTGATCGTGATGACGGTGGCGGGGTGGTTCAGGTAGGGGCTATCCCTTCACCACCCCCAGCGGCACCAGGCGCGCGACCTTGCGGGCGAGGCCGGCATCGTGGACTACGTCCACCACCCGGTCGACGTCCTTGTAGGCGTGGGGAGCCTCCTCGGCGAGCTCGCCGGCGGAGGCGCAGCGGACGATGATCCCCTGGTCTTCCAAGGCCTTGCGCACCTCGTTCCCCTTCTGCACCTTCTTCGCGGCCGTGCGGCTCATGGCTCGGCCGGCGCCGTGGCAGGTGCTGCCGAAGGAGAGGCCGAAGCCCTCGTCGGTGCCCACCAGCACGTAGGAGGCCGTGCCCATGCTGCCGGGGATCAGCACCGGCTGACCGATGCCCCGGTAGGCCGCGGGCGTCTCCGGATGCGACGGCCCGAAGGCGCGGGTGGCCCCCTTGCGGTGGACGAGCAGGTCCTCGTCGCCATGGCGCTCCAGCTTGGCCATGTTGTGGGCCACGTCGTAGATCAGCCGCAGGCGGCCGTCCTCCTCGCCCAGGGCGCGGCGGAAGACCTCGCGCGCGGCCCAGGTGATGGCCTGGCGGTTCGAGAAGGCGAAGTTGGCCGCCGCGCACATGGCGCCGAAGTAGCGCTTCCCCTCCGGCGAGTCGAAGGGCGCGCAGGCCAGCTCGCGGTCCGGGAGCTCGATGCCGTGGCGGGCCATCACAGCGTCCATGCCGCGCACGTAGTCCGTGCACACCTGGTGGCCCAGGCCGCGGGAGCCGGTGTGGATGAGCACCGTGAGCTGCCCTTTCCACAGCCCCAAGGCCTCGGCCGCCGCGTCGTCGAAGATGCGGTCCACCTTCTGCACCTCGATGAAGTGGTTGCCCGAGCCGATCGAGCCGAGCTGGCCGCCGCCCCGCTGCTTGGCCCGCTCCGAAACGCTCCCGGGATCGGCCGCCGGAAGCGCGCCTCCGGCCTCGATGGTGGTCAGGTCCTCCGCCGTGGCGAGGCCGCGCCCGGCGAGGAAGGAGCACCCTTCGCCCAGCACGCGGTCGAGCTCGGCGGCGGTGAAGCGGAGGTGGCTCCCTTTGCCCGTGCCCGAGGGGATCGACCGGGCGAGGTCGCTGACGATGGGCTCCAGCCGGTTCTTCACCTGGCCGTGCCCCACCTCGGCGGCGAGGAGGCGGACGCCGCAGTTGATGTCATAGCCCACGCCGCCCGGCGAGATGATGCCGTCGCTGGCGCGGAAGGCGGCGATGCCGCCGACCGGAAAGCCATACCCCTCGTGGGCGTCGGGCATGGCGTGGGCCACGCCGGCGATCCCCGGCAGCGTGGCGACGTTGACGATCTGCAGCAGTGTGCGGTCGCGGGCGATCTGGCGCCACAGCTCCTCGTCCGCCCAGACGTGGACGGGCACGCGCATGCCGGCGCGGGCCGAGGCCGGGACCTCCACCAGCGTCGGGCTCACGCGGTGCGAGAGCTGGGGCAGGTCCCCGGACCTTCCTTCCTGATTTTCCGCGCTCATACGTCGAAGATCACCTCCGCCCGCCAGGAGCCGTCGCGCTCCTCCACCCGCAGACCATGCAAAGTCGCCGCCTTGACGCTCGAAGGCACCTCCGCCACCGGCACCCCTCGCGCCGCGACTAGCAGATGTGTCGAGGACGACCCCGCCACCTCGAATTCCACCGGTACCCACCGCTCCGTCTCGGCCACGAACAGGATCTCGTTCAGCCAGTCGACCAGCAGGGCCTCGCGATCGACGGACGAGACCTCCAGTGTCCGCGCCGGTCCGGCGACCGCCGCCGGCGCGCCCCGCAGCATCAGCAATCCCAGGGCCCGTCCCGCCTCCGCAGCCAATCCCGCCGGGGATTCCGCCTCGACTTCGAGCTGCACCTCCGAGGTGTGGTCCAGCCAGCGGTAGGCCATGAAGGGCACCTCAGCGCGCCGCCGGCGCGCCTGCCCGCTGCTTCTCGATCCACCCGTTCACGTTCTTCTCCAGGACGTCGAGCGGCACGGCGCCGCTGCCCAGCACCACGTCGTGGAAGTCGCGCAGGTCGAAGCGCGGTCCCAGGGCCTGCTCGGAGCGGCGGCGCAGCTCCTTGATCTTCAGCTCTCCCAGCTTGTAGGCCAGGGCCTGACCCGGCCAGGAGATGTAGCGGTCCACCTCGGTCTCCACCTCGTGGAGGGGGAGCGCCGTGTGGGAGCCGAGGTAGTCCAGGGCCTGCTGGCGCGTCCAGCCCTTGGTGTGCACTCCGGTGTCCACCACCAGCCGGCAGGCCCGCCACATCTCGTAGCTCAGCCGGCCGAAGTTGCTGTAGGGATCGGTGTAGACGCCCGCCTCCAGCCCCAGCCACTCCGAGTAGAGCCCCCACCCCTCGCCGAAGGCCGAGATGTAGGAGTAGCGACGGAAGTCCGGCAGGTCCGCCAGCTCGCGGCTGCGCGCGATCTGCAGATGATGGCCCGGCACCGCCTCGTGCAGCGTCAAGGCCACGACGTTGTAGAGCGGCCGGGTCTCCACCTTGTAGACGTTCACCCAGTAGATGCCCGGCTGGGTGCTCCCCTGGGGCGACTCCACGTAGCGGCCGGAGGTGTACTTGGGCGCGATCGACTCCGGCACCGGCTGCACCGTGTACGGGAGCCGCGGCAGGGTTCTGAACAAACTCGGCAGCTTGCCGTCGATCGTCTTGGCGACCCAGGCCGAGCGCTCCAGCAGCTCCTGCGGCGTCTTGGCGTAGAAGCGGGGATCGGAGCGCAGGAACTGGACGAAGGCGGCGAAGTCCCCCTTGAAGCCCGTCTGCTTCATCACCGCGTCCATCTCCTTCGAGATGCGGTCCACCTCGGCGAGGCCGATCTTGTGGATCTCATCGGGGGAGAGGTCGAGGGTCGTGTACTCATGGATCCGCCGTTTATAGAAGGCGAGGCCGTTGGGCAGGTCCGCGGCGGCGATCGTGGTGCGGGCGTTGGGCAGGTACTCCTTGCGGTAGAAATCCAGGAAGATCCTGTAGCCGGCCACGGCGCTCTCCATCACCGCCTGCCGCCCTTCCCGCCGCAGTCGCTCGCGCTCGGCCTCGGGGATCGAGGAGGGGAACCGCTCGAACGGTTTCCAGAAGACGCTCTTCTCGGGAGTCTCCACCACGTGGGCCGCGATCGTCCCGTCATAGCCGGTGAGCACCGCCCGGGGAACGGTGAGGCCGCGTTTGATCCCCAGGCGCATCTGCCCGATCTGCTCGCTCACGTACCGCGGCCAGGCCCGCAGCCGGCTGATGTAGCTCTCGTAGTCCTTCACGGTGGCCAACGGGACGACCTCCGGCAGCCGGGAGAACTCGGAGTGGAAGCCCGAGTCGGCGTTGAACGGCATCTGGTCCTCGCCCATCTCCCAGGAGGCGATCCCCTCGGCGAGCTGATTGTGGAAGATGTCGTAGTTGACGGCGTCGTCGGCGGAGAGCTTGCCGCGGTCGATGGCCGCCAGCTCGGCGAGGAAGGCCTTGTCCTCCCCGGCCCGTCGGGCGAGGTTCTCGGGGGTCACGGAGGGGAGCCGGTCGTCGTACTCATGGCGCCCCACCGTGGTGGCGAGCAGGGGGTCCTCCTTCAGGCGGTGCTCCCACTCGCGGTGGAAGAGATCGTGAAGGCGTGCCGGCTCATCCGCCGCGGCAGCGGGCACCGGCAGGCAGGCGAGGCCGAGACAGAGGAGCGGCAACAGGGGCTTATGGAGATTCATGGGTTTTCCCCTCGGGGTTGGTCTGTGGACTTGGGGGAGTGTACTCCAGGGGGGAGCCGGCGGCCGAAGAGTCGAAGCAAGGACACAAGGGACAGCAAGCACGGCAGGGACACCGCCGAGACCGAGGTTCCCTCGTCCTTGCTGTCCTTGCTGTCCTTGATGTCCTTGTGTGTCCTTGTTTTTCCCGGAGTCCAGGCTATGCTCACTCGTCCCACCCCTGAGCCCCGATCAGCGGCACGAAGCGCACGGCGCCGAGCTCCTCGCGGACGTCGCCGTCGGTTCTGCGGCGCACCCGCACGAGGTCCTGGGAACGCGGGTCCGATCCAATGGGGATCATCAGCCGGCCGCCGATGGCGAGCTGATCGAGCAGCGCCTGGGGGACCTCCGGCCCGCCCGCCGCCACCACGATCGCGTCGTAGGGCGCGTGCTCGGCCCATCCCAGCGTGCCGTCCCCATGGAGCACCTGGACGTTCATGTATCCGAGCCGAGCCAACCGCTCCCCCGCCTCCCGGGCGAGCGACTCATGACGCTCGACGGCGTACACCTCGCCGGCGAGCCGCGACAGCACCGCCGCCGCATAACCCGATCCCGCGCCGATCTCCAGCACCTTGTCCCCCGGCCCGATCTCCAGGGCCTCGGCCATGAGGGCCACGACGTAGGGCTGGGAGATCGTCTGCTCCTCCGCGATGGGCAGGGGGGAGTCGTCATACGCGAGCTCCGCCAAGTTCTCCGGAACGAACGCCTCGCGGGGAACGGTCCGCATCGCCTCCAGCACCCGCCGGTCCCGCACCCCACGGCCGGCGATCTGGCGATCGACCATCTGGTGGCGCAGGGCTTGGAAGTCGAGGGTGGCCATGGGCGTGGTCCACCCTGATCATACTGGTCTGGCAGTGGGTGTGGCAGGAGGGAGGAGCCGGGGACGCGCCGCCGTGCCTCCTCCCTCCGCGTCGTTGGCTCAGGAAATCCAGCCTACTGGAAGTGCCGCGTGCCGCCGGCCTTGACCTCGATCCAGCCGCTGGGGCAGGTGCGGCGGTCCGGCACCTGCAGGCAGAAGCAGACGCTGGAGCTGCCGGAGTCGAGGCTCGTGTTCTGGCCGGGTTCGACCCTCACGGTCTGGGCCTTCGGCTTCTCCTCGCACGAGGCGTCCGAGCCGAAGCGGGCATAAAGAGTGATGCCATGATTGGACCCATTGGCGAAAGTCACGCCGTTACCCGTCGGAGTGTCCGCGGCGAAGACCGCCGCCGAGAGCACCGCGCCGGCCACCAGGGCCAGCACCAACGAGCTTTTGTACACCCTACACATGTTGAAACCTCCTTGTTGAGGGTTTGGGGCGGCGACTTGGGCAGAGCCGGCGCAAACAGGCCGGTTCCCAACGCCGCTGCTCCTGGAGATACGCAAAAAGAGCGCCATGGTTTGGGGCGGCGCCTTTCCCCGTGGAGGTGGTAGGCTCTGAAGCTCTTCAAGGAGAGAGGCATGAGCTCCAGCAAAGTCATCGTCATCACGGGTGCCAGCAGCGGGATCGGGGCGGAGCTGGCCCGGCAGCTCGCGGCTCAGGGCCACCGATTGGCCCTCGCGGCGCGCCGGGAGAAAGAGCTCAAGGCAGTGGCGGAGCAGTGTGGACCCGAGGCGCTCGCCGTGGTCACGGACGTCCGCCGGCGGGGCGACGTCGAGCATCTGCGCGACCGGACCCTCGACAAGCTCGGGCCCATCGACGTCTGGGTCAACAACGCCGGGCGCGGCATCGGCCGGCGGGTGCTCGACCTCACCGACGAGGACGTCGACGAGATGATCGCCGTCAACCTGAAGTCGGCGCTCTACGGGATGCAGGCCATCGTCCCCCACTTCATGGAGCGCAACGCGGGGCACCTCGTCAACGTCTCGTCGTTCCTGGGGAGGGTCCCTCTCGCCACGGTCCGCTCCGTCTATAGCGCATCGAAAGCCGCGCTGAATTCGTTGACGGCCAACCTGCGCATGGACCTCAAGCAGGAGTACCCGAACATCCACGTTTCGCTCGTCATGCCGGGGATCGTCGCCACGGACTTCGCCAGCAACGCCCTGGGAGGGACTCCGCCGGCCGCACCGCCCCCGGGGGCACTGAAGCCGCAGTCCGCCGAGGAGGTCGCGGCGGCCATCGTGGCACTGATCGCGAATCCCGTGCCCGAGATCTATACCAACCCGGCTCTGGCGGCCGTCGCGCGCCGCTACTACGAGGACGTCGGGGCTTTCGAAGCGCTCGGCCTCAAGTAGTCTTCCTCAGGGCTCGCTCTGCGATTCCCCATCCCTTCCCTCCCACTCTTCGTAGAAGCGGGCGAGGAACTGCTCGAGGAAGGCGTGACGCCCCTGGGCGATCCGGCGGCCGGTCTCGGTGTTCATCCTCTCGGCGAGGAGCAGGAGCTTCTCGTGGAAGTGATTGATGGCCGTCCCCTGGTTGGCGTAGTAGCTCTCGGCGCTGGCGTGGAGGTCGGGCCGCTGCTCGGGATCGTGCATCAGCCGCCCCTTGTAACCGCCGTAGGCGAAGCAGCGGGCGATGCCGATGGCGCCGAGCGCATCCAGGCGGTCGGCATCCTGCACCACCTGCCCCTCGCGAGTGCGCATCGGGGTCGGAACCCCGGCCCCCTTGAATGACAGATCGGCGATGATCTCGCAGACGTGGGCGATCGTCTCCTCGTCGACCCCCTGCGCCGCGAGCCACTCCCGGGCCATCCTGGGGCCGAGGGTGACGTCGCCGCCGTTGAGCTTGCGGTCGGAGAGGTCGTGGAGGAGCGCGGCGAGCTCGACCACGAAGCGGTCCGCCGGCTCCTCCCGCGCGATGGCGAGGGCGTTCTTCCACACCCGGTAGACGTGCCACCAGTCGTGCCCCGAGGGCTCCCCTTCCAGCGTCCGGCGCACGTGCTCGGCCGTACGGCGCACGATCCCGCTACGATCGGTCGGATCCGTCGGATCGGTCCGATCGGTCGGATGGATCTCCATGGGATCGAGTATAGTCGCCAGCCATCAAGGAGGATCACGATGAGGAGATGGCTCCCCGGCCTCGCGCTGTTCCTCGCCGCGGCGGGCGTCGCCGCCCAGCAGGCGCCCTATGACCTGGTGATCCGCAACGGCCGGATCGTGGACGGCACGGGCTCGCCCTGGTATGCGGGCGACGTGGCCGTTCGCGGCGGCCGCATTGCCGCCATCGGCCATCTCGGCGCGGTGAGCACCAAGCGCACGATCGACGCCGCGGGCAAGGTGGTGGCGCCCGGGTTCATCGACATGCTGGGCCAATCGGAGCTGACCATCCTCGTCGAGCCGCGGCTGCCGTCGAAAATCTATCAGGGGATCACCACCGAGATCACCGGCGAAGGCGGGTCCGCGGCGCCGCAGTCCGACGCCCTCGTCAAGGCGGACCGGGTTGGCTACGAGCACCTGCGCATCGATCCCGACTGGCGGACCTACGGCCAGTACTTCGCCCGCCTGGAGAAGCAGGGGATCGGCATCAACGTCGCCGACTACGTGGGCGCCACCCAGGTGCGGCGCATGGTGCTCGGCGACGACGACAAGCAGCCCACGGCGGCGCAGCTCGACCAGATGCGCGCCCTGGTGCGCGAGGCCATGGAGCAGGGCGCCGTGGGGGTCTCGACGTCGCTCCAATATCCGCCCGCCCCCTACGCCAAAACCGAGGAGCTGATCGCCCTCGCCACCGAGGCCGCACGCTTCGGGGGCGTCTACGCCACCCACATGCGCAGCGAGGGGGATGGCATCCTGCCGGCGCTCGACGAGGCGATCCGCATCGGCCGCGAGGCGCGCATACCCGTCGAGGTCTGGCATCTCAAAGTTGCGGGCAAGACGAACTGGGGACGGATGCCCGAGGTAGTCGCCAAAATCGAGGCGGCCCGCCGCGCCGGGGTCGACGTCGCGGCCGACACCTACGCCTACCCCGCCTGGTACAACAGCCTCTCGGCCTTCGTGCCGCCCTGGGCGCACGACGGCGGCACGGAGAAGCTCATCGCGCGGCTTCGCGATCCCGCGATGCGGGCGCGCATCCGCAAGGACATGGAGACCCCCTCCGCGGCCTGGGACAACGAGTGGCAGGAGATCCCCGGTCCCGAGGCGATCCTCCTCTGCTCACTGCACGCCCCGTCCCTCCGGCCGCTGGTCGGCAAGACCCTGGCCGAGGCCGCGAAGCTCCAGGGCAAGTATCCGATCGACGAGCTGTTCGACATCCTGATCCAGGACGAGGCCTTCACGGGCGTCGCGGTCTTCGCCATGTCCGAGCCGGACGTGGCGCTCGCGTTGGTGCAGCCCTGGGTGTCGATCAACAACGATTCCGAGGGCACCTCTCCGGAGGGGCTGCTGGGCGAGCAGCACCCTCACCCGCGGGCCTATGGCACCTTCCCGCGCATCCTGCGCAAGTATGTGCGCGAAGAGAAGAAGCTGAGCCTGGAGGAGGCCATCCGCAAGTTCTCGGCCCTCCCCGCCGCCCGCCTGCGCCTCGCCGACCGCGGCGTGCTCAAAGCCGGGATGTGGGCCGACGTCGTCATCTTCGATCCCGAGACGGTGCGCGACGTCGCGACCTTCGAGAGCCCCAATCAACTGTCGCAAGGCATGGAGTACGTCCTGGTCAACGGCGTGCCGGTGATCGACGGCGGCAGAATGACGGGCGCGCTGCCGGGCAAGGTGCTGCGCGGGCCGGGGTGGAAGGGGCGTTCTTGAGGCTTGGCCCGACCCCCGGATTCCTGTAGGCTTCTGACCGGGCCATGTCTTTCCTCTGCCGTCACAAGCTCCCCGGTCATCTTCCCTTCTGCGGTTCAGGCCGCGCGGCAGACGCGCCCTGCGGCGCCTTCGAGTACGTCCGCGTCGAGCGGCCGGAGGACCTGCCGCCCCCCGATCCCAGCCGAGTCGACGTGGCGGTGATGGACATGAACCATGGCTGGCCGAACCTCGGCCACGACTGCCTTATCCACGGCCTGCTCGACGTCGCCTGCGAGCTGCTGCCGATCGCCGAGGAGACCGGCGTCCGCGTGCGCGCACTGTCCTTCGACGTGCGCCGTGCCCGGCTGATCCCCGAGCCGCCCGGCGGGCGCTTCTCCATCTACCTCGGCACGGGCGGTCCGGGCCATCTCGATCCCCACGCCAACGACGGCGCCTCCCAGTACAGCCAGGGCGTCCACGAGGACCCGTCGTGGCAGGCGCCGCTCTACCGGCTCTTCGACGATATCCTCGCCGACGAGAGCGCGGCCCTCCTCGCCGTCTGCCACACGTTCGGCGTGATGTGCCACTGGTCGGGGCTGGCCCAGCCGGTCTTCCGTGGCCCGGAGAAGGGGGGCAAGAGCGCCGGCGTGCTGGAGAACGTGCTCGCGCCCGAGGCCGGGGATCACCCCTGGTTCAGACGCTTCGGCGAGGAGCTGGCGGACGACGGTCGGCTGCGCATCCTCGACAACCGCCTCTTCGACCTCATCCCGCGCCCCGGCTCGTTCCCGGCCGGGGCTGTGCCGATCGGCTGGGAGACCCTGGGAGTCGGCGGGCCCCGGGGCGACGCGCTGACCATGATGGAATTCGCCCGCGACTCGGGCGGCGCCATGCCGCGGGTCTTCGGTGTCAACCACCATCCGGAGATCGTGGATCGCTCCCGCCAGCTCCTCATCCTGGAGCGGAAGCTCGCGCTCGGCGAGGTGACCGCGCAGTGGGCGGCGGAGCGCCGGGAGGCCCTGACCCGCGGCTATCCGGACGAAGACTCCGACGCCCACCTCCGGCTCACCTCGGACTACACGCTGCTCGGGCCGCTGCGCTTCCATCTGCGGCGGCAGATGCGGCTGCGAACGGAGTCGCTGGGGTTCCGGGTCGATCTGCACGAGGACAGAGTGGCGGGGAGCGTCCAGAACCCGTGATGCCGAGACCACCATTCGCCGCGGACCTCACCCCCGAGGCCGAGATCGCCGGCTTCCGGGAGCTCCAGCCCCGTCTCCAGGCGGTGTGGGAAGCTCTCATGATGCGCGACGAGGAGCCTCACACCTCGGTCGTCGTGCCGTCCATGACCCTCGACCAGAGCGAGCTGCAGAAGATCGATGGCGCGAGCTTCTACGAAGAGCGCCTGCTCTTCCTGCTGATCCGGCTGCGCAACCCGCGGGCGCGGGTGGTCTACGTCACCTCCCAGCCGGTGCACCCGATGATCCTGGACTACTACTTCCAGCTCCTCGCCGGCATCCCCGCGAGCCACGCCCGGTCGCGCCTGACGCTGCTCTGCGCTCACGACGCCTCGCCACGCTCGCTGACCGAGAAGATCCTCGAGCGCCCGCGCCTCGTCGAGCGCATCCGCGAGGGCATCCACGACCCGTCGCGCGCCTACCTCACGGTCTTCAACTCGACGCCGGCCGAGCGCCGGCTCGCCGTGCTGCTCGGCATTCCGCTCAACGGCTGCGACCCCGACCTCGCCCATCTCGGCACCAAGTCCGGCAGCCGCAAAGTGTTCCGCCAGGCCGGAGTGCCCCTGCCCCAGGGCTTCGAGGACCTCCACGGCAAGGCCGAGGTCGAAGAGGCGCTCGTCGAGCTGGCAGCGCGGCGGCCGGGTCTGCGGCGCGCCGTCGTCAAGCTCAACGACAGCTTCTCGGGCGAGGGCAATGCCATCTTCCGCTATCCCGAGGCGACCAGCCGGGCCGCGGTGCGGGAGGCGCTGCACCGCATCGAGCTGTCGGTGGCCAACGAGACCGTCGAGGAGTATTTCGAGAAGTTCAGCCGCATGGGTGGCATCGTCGAGGAGTTCATCGACGCCGCCGAGAAGGTCTCGCCAAGCACCCAGCTCCGCGTCAGCCCGGGCCGAGAGGTGGTGCCTATCTCGACCCACGACCAGATCCTCGGCGGCCCTTCCGATCAGGTTTTCCTCGGCTGCAGCTTTCCGGCGCGCAACGAGTACCGCATCCCCATTCAGGAAGCGGCGATACGGATCGGCGAGGTCCTGGCCGCCGCGGGTGTGGTCAGCCGTTTCGCCGTCGACTTCCTGCTCTGGCGCGACGATCCGACTGCGGCCTGGAACCTCGCGGCACTGGAGATCAACCTGCGGATGGGCGGCACCACGCATCCCTACCTCGCCCTGCAATTCCTCACCGGCGGCCGGCTCGACCGCGAGACCGGCCTCTTCTTCTCGCACTCAGGGAATGCCAAGTATTACCGGGCGACGGACAACCTGCGCTCCGAGGCCTACCGCGGCCTGCTGCCCGAGGACCTGATCGACATCCTGACCGAAAATCGCCTCCACTACAGCCTCGCGACCGACTCCGGCGTCCTCTTCCACTTGATCGGTGCCGTCTCCGAATTCGGCAAGCTCGGCCTGACCGCGATCGGCAACAGCCGCGAGGAGGCGGATGACCTGTATTACAAGACTCTGGAAGTGCTCGATCGGGAGACGGCGTTCGGGCGGGTGGGTGGGTAAACGTCAAGCGTAGAAAGTTGCGATTTCGGCCAAAGCACTCCGGAGCGACTCGGTATCCACGACCGCTTGGGACACGCGACGCGGCGTCTCGTCGTACGTCCGCCCCTCAAGCTCACGACCGGTACGTGATTTTCGCTTTCCTCCCCACTGTTTGAAGAAAAAGGGAACCTCCGCCTCCAGGCATTGATCGCGGATCTCCAGGACCCAGGACTCTCGGATCGGACGTGCACCCGGACCGCTCTCCCCTCCGACGATGACCCAACCAATTTCGGAGAGGTTGATCCTACCGAGCGACTCCAGGAGCGGCTCAATCGAAAGGAACCGGGTCACCGCAGGAGCGGCTCGCAGGTGGTCGATTCGCGGAAGCCCCTGTTTACAATTTTCAACGCTCACGCCCCACCAGATGTGCGGATCTTCCGCGGCAAACCGCAGCTTCGTCTTCAGCAGGTCGCGCAGCCTCTCGGACCGCTTGGTGAGGACCTGGTAGGTGTGCCAGCTCGCGAGTTGCATGACGCGGACGACTCGGACGATGTAGCCGTCAGGGACGTCTTCATGAAACAGGTCGCTCATCGAGTTCACGAAAATTATCTTCGGCTGGCGCCAGAGAAGGGGCTGAGTCAGCTTCTCAGGGACCAGGCGCAGGTCGAACCCCTGTTCGTAGGGGTGGCCCGGAACGCCGCGGAAGCGCTCCGCAAAGGTCTCCGCATAGCAGTGGGCGCAACCGGAGGTGATCTTGGTGCAGCCTCTCACCGGGTTCCATGTCGCATCCGTCCACTCGATGGATGAGTGCTCGCTCATGCTGCGAGACTAGCCGGGAACAGGGCGTAAAAGCAAGAGAGGCGTCGATAG
>DATARR010000046.1:0-28429 GCA_036264085.1 Thermoanaerobaculia bacterium
CTTCGACAGCTTGTCGAGCAGCAGCTCCATGCTCTCCACCGTCGACAGCGGATTGAGCACCTTGCGCAGCACCCAGACGCGGTGCAGCTCGCTCTCCGGCATCAGCAGCTCTTCCTTGCGGGTGCCCGACTTGTTGATGTCGATGGCCGGGAAGACGCGCTTGTCCACCAGCTTGCGGTCGAGGTGGATCTCGCAGTTGCCGGTGCCCTTGAACTCTTCGAAGATGACGTCGTCCATACGGCTGCCGGTGTCGACCAGGGCGGTGGCGATGATGGTCAGCGAGCCGCCTTCCTCGATGTTGCGGGCGGCGCCGAAGAACCGCTTCGGCCGGTGCAGGGCGTTGGCGTCGATACCGCCGGAGAGCACTTTGCCCGAGGGCGGCTGAACCGTGTTGTAGGCCCGCGCGAGACGGGTGATCGAGTCGAGCAGGATGACGACGTCCTTCTTGTGCTCGACCAGGCGCTTGGCCTTTTCGATCACCATCTCGGCCACCTGCACGTGGCGGGTGGCGGGCTCGTCGAAGGTCGAGGAGACGACCTCGCCGGCGACCGAGCGCTGCATGTCGGTGACCTCTTCCGGCCGCTCGTCGATCAGCAGCACGATGAGGATCGCCTCGGGATGGTTCTTCTCCACCGAGTGGGCGATCGATTGCAGCAGCATGGTCTTGCCGGTGCGCGGCGGCGCCACGATCAGCGCGCGCTGCCCCTTGCCCATGGGGGTGGAGAGGTCCATCACCCGCGACGACATGTCGCCGGCGACCTCCAGCTTGATCCGCTCCTGGGGATAGAGCGGCGTCAGGTTGTCGAAGAAGATCTTGTTGCGGGCGACCTCGGGGTGCTCGAAGTTGACCGCCTCGACCTTGATGAGGGCGAAGTAGCGCTCGCCCTCCTTGGGCTGGCGGACCTGGCCGGAGATGGTGTCGCCGGTGCGCAGGTCGAAGCGCCGGATCTGGCTTGGACTGACGTAGATGTCGTCCGGCCCCGGCAGGTAGTTGTACTCGGGAGCGCGGAGGAAGCCGAAGCCGTCGGGGAGGCACTCGAGCACCCCCTCGGCGAAGATCAGCCCGCTCTTCTCCGTCTGCGCCTGCAGGACCTTGAAGATCAGCTCCTGCTTGCGCATGCCGGTGACGCCCTCGACCCCGAGGTCCTTGCCGATCTGGGTGAGCTGGGAGATGCTCATCTCCTTCAGCGCCCGGATGTCGAGGGCCTCGATCCCACTCACCTTCTCCACTTGGTTCTGTTGTGACTTTGGCATGTCGTTCCTCTTCGCTTCGATCATCTTGGACTCGCCTCGAGATGGGGGGCGATGGCGCCCCAGAGTTCTTTGATCCCGTCTCCCGAGCGAGCGGAAACAGGGATGACGGGAATCGATTCCTCAAGCTCCAGTGTGGCCCGGACCTCCCGGACCCTGGCCGCCCAGCGGCCGCGCGCCAACTTGTCCACCTTGGTCGCGGCGACGACGAACGCCGCCCCCAGGCTCGACAGGTACTGGTACGCCTGAACGTCCAGCGGAGTTGCCCCCACCTTGCCGTCCACCAGCATCACCACCAGCGCTCCCGGCAGCGCCTGCCGGAAGTACCCCTCCACCCGTCCCGCCCACTCCCGCCGATCCTCTCTCCCCGCCTTGGCGTAGCCGTAACCCGGCAGGTCGACGAAATAGAAGCGCCGGTTCACCAGGAAGTAGTTGACCGCCTGTGTGCGTCCCGGGGTGGAGCTGATGCGAGCCAAGTCCCTGCGCCCCAGCAGCCGGTTCAGCAGGCTCGACTTGCCGACGTTGGAGCGCCCCACGAAGGCGATCTCCGGACGCCCGTCCCGCAGGTACTCCCCGCTCCCGTGAGCGGACCGGATGAACTCCGCGGTCTCGAGCTTCAAGCGTGTCGCCTGCGGTCGCGGGGTGGCTCGGGTCTGGAGGCGCCGGGCAAGCCGGATCGGACGGCCGCCGCACGACGCCACGAACTTTTCAATCTTGAGCTCGGGCCCTCGACCCGCGCGCCGGCCTCTCGCAGGAGACCGGCCGGCGCGCGCGTGCCGTGGCACCTGACGTGATTGATCCTCAATGGGCCAGGGAATCCGACCCGACCGGAGCCTCCGGGGAGGTCTCCGTGAACTTAACGTCCTTCTTGGGCAACGGGACGATGGTGCCGTCGAGCGCGAGGCGCAACACCTCGTCCATCGACTCCACCAGGTGGAACTCCATGGCGTTGCGCACCTCCTCGGGGATCTCCTCCACGTCCTTCTCGTTCTCCTTCGGGAGGATCACCTCGTTGAGGCCGCCGCGATAGGCGGCCAGCACCTTGTCCTTGATCCCGCCCACGGGCAGGACCTTGCCCCGCAGCGTGATCTCGCCCGTCATCGCCACGTCCTTGCGGACGGCGATCTTGGTGAGCGCCGAGATGAGGGCGGTGGCCATCGTGATGCCTGCCGAGGGACCGTCCTTGGGGATGGCGCCCTCCGGCACGTGCAGATGGATGTCCATGCTCTCGTTGAACTCGGGCTCGACCCCCAGCAGGTCGGCGCGGCTGCGCAGGTACGACACCGCCGCGCGGGCCGACTCCTGCATCACCTCGCCGAGCTTGCCGGTGAGGGTGAGCTTGCCCTTGCCCGGCATCAGCCCGACCTCGGTCTCCAGCAGCTCGCCGCCCACTTCGGTCCAGGCGAGACCGGTGGCGACCCCCACCTCGGACTCCTCGTTCTTGCGGCGGGCCCGGAACTTGGCCTTGCCCAGGAATTCGAAGATCATCTCCGGCGTGACCTGGATCTCGAGCCCCGCGCCTTCGCGCACCACGCGGCGGGCGATCTTGCGGCAGATGGAGGCGATCTCGCGCTCCAGGCTGCGCACGCCGGCCTCGCGGGTGTAGCTCTCGATGATCACCCGGATGGCCTCGGCGTCGAAGCCGATGCCGTCCGCCTTCAGGCCGTGGTCCTTGAGCTGCCGCGGCACCAGGAACTGCTGGGCGATGGCGAGCTTCTCGTTGAGCGTGTAGCCGGAGAGGGTGATGATCTCCATGCGGTCGCGCAACGGCGGCGGAATCGAGTGGGTGACGTTGGCGGTGGCGATGAACATGACCTTCGACAGGTCGTACTCGACGTCGAGGTAGTGGTCCATGAACGAGTCGTTCTGCTCCGGGTCCAGCACTTCGAGCAGGGCCGCCGAGGGATCGCCCCGGAAGTCCATCGACATCTTGTCGACCTCGTCGAGCAGGAAGATCGGGTTGATCGACCCCGCCTTGCGCATCATCTGGATGATCTGGCCCGGGAAGGCGCCGATGTAGGTGCGCCGGTGGCCACGGATCTCCGCCTCGTCGCGCACGCCGCCCAGCGACAGGCGGACGAACTTGCGGCCGGTGGCGCGGGCGATCGACTTGGCGAGGGAGGACTTGCCGACGCCCGGCGGGCCCACGAAGCAGATGATCGAGCTCTTGGTCTGTCCCACGAGCTGGCGCACGGCGAGGAACTCGAGGATGCGGTCCTTGATCTTCTCCAGGCCGTAGTGGTCCTCGTTGAGCACCCGCTCGGCGTGGTCGAGGTCCTTCCTCTCCTTGCTGCGCTTGCGCCAGGGCACCGAGACCAGCCAGTCGATGTAGTTGCGCGACACGGTGGCCTCGGCGGAGACCGGCGGCATGGCCTCCAGCCGCTTGAGCTCCTGCTCGGCCTTCTCCTTGACCTCCTTCGGCAGGCCCGCCTTCTCGATCTTCTCGCGCAGCTCGGTCAGCTCGTCGCCGCGGTCGTCCTTGCGCCCGAGCTCCTGATGGATGGCCTTGATCTTCTCGTTGAGGTAGTACTCCTTCTGGGCCTTCTCCATCTGCTTCTTGACCTTCACGTTGATCCGCTTGTCGATGTTGATTTTCTCGATCTCAACGTCGAGCAGATCGTGAAGGCGCTGCAGCCGCTCGTAGGGATTGGTCAGCTCGAGGAGCGACTGCTTCTCGGCGGTCGCCACCATCAGGTGGGCGGAGAGGACGTCCGCCACGCGGTCGGCGTCGTCGAGCTTGAGGGTGGACATCAACCCCTCGAACGCCAGGTGATGCGACATCTTGTCGTACTGCTCGAAGGCCGCGAGGACCTTGCTCATGTAGTTGCGGAGCTCTTCGGAGAGCGGATAGTTGACCTCGTAGGTCTCCACCTCGACGTTGAGCGCGCCGTCGGTCTCGACGACGGTGAGGATCTTGCCGCGCTGCACCCCCTCGACCATCACCCGCACGTTGCCATTGGGCAGCTTGAGGTTCTGGATGACGGTGGCGATGACTCCGATGTCACAGATGTCGTCGCGCAGGGGGTCGTCGATGCGGGGGTCTTTCTGGGCGGCCAGGAAGATCCGCTTGGTGGTGCCCGAGAGCGCCTGCTCCAGGGCCCGCACCGAGCTCTCGCGGCCCACGATGAAGGGGGCCATCATATGGGGGAAGACCACCATGTCCCGCAGGGGGACCAGCGGCAGGACCTCTCGTTTCTTCGTCACGTAGGACGCGGGCATGACTGGCACTCTTTGACCCTTTCCTCAGCCGGCTTTCTTGTACAGCATGATCGGCTGGATGCGACTCGCCACGACCTCCTCGTTGATGAGGATCTGCTTGACGTCGCGCTGCGAGGGTATGGTGTACATGAGGTCGAGCATCAGCTCTTCCAGGATGATGCGCAGGCCGCGGGCGCCGACGTTGCGCTTGAGCGCTTCGCTGGCGACCGCCTTGAGCGACTCGTCCGTGAACTTCAGCTCCACCCCCTCGAATTCGAGGATGGTCTGGTACTGCCGGATCAGGCTGTTCTTGGGCTCGTGGAGGATGCGCACCAGCGCCTCCTCGTCGAGCTCCTCCAGCGTCGCCACCACCGGCAGCCGGCCGACGAACTCGGGGATCAGGCCGTACTTGATGAGGTCTTCGGGCAGCACGTTCTCCAGGAACTGGCCGGCCTTCTTCTCGCGCTTGCCCTTGATGTCGGCCCCGAAGCCGAGGGACTTCTGGTTCATGCGGCGCTCGATGACGTCCTCGAGGCCCACGAAGGCGCCGCCGCAGATGAACAGGATGTTGGTGGTGTCGATCTGGAGGAACTCCTGGTGGGGGTGCTTGCGCCCGCCCTGGGGCGGCACGTTGCACTGCGTCCCCTCCAGGATCTTGAGCAGCGCCTGCTGCACCCCTTCGCCGGAGACGTCGCGGGTGATCGACGGATTGTCGCTCTTGCGGCAGATCTTGTCGACCTCGTCGATGTAGACGATGCCGCGCTGCGTCTTCTCCTTGTCGTTGCCCGACGCCTGGTAGAGCTTGAGGATGATGTTCTCGACGTCCTCGCCGACGTAGCCGGCCTCGGTCAGGGTGGTGGCGTCGGCGATGGTGAAGGGCACGGAGAGCAGCCGGGCGAGGGTCTGGGCAAGCAGCGTCTTGCCGGTGCCGGTGGGGCCGATGAGCAGGATGTTGGACTTCTGAAGCTCGACGTCGCCGTGCGACTTCTCGGCGAAGTCGATCCGCTTGTAGTGGTTGTACACCGCGACGGCCAGCTTCTTCTTCGCCTGCTCCTGGCCGATGACGTACTCGTCGAGGAGCGCCTTGATCTCCTTGGGCTTCGGAAGCGTCGTGTCCTGCTGCTGCTCGAGCATCCGGTCCTCGGCGATGATGTCGAGGCAGATGTCGACGCACTCATCGCAGATGAACACCGTCGGGCCGGCGATCAGCTTCTTCACCTCCCGCTGGCTCTTGTTGCAGAACGAGCATCTCAGGACTTCATCGCCGCTGTCTTTCTTCGGCATTTCTCCTCCGTTGTGGCGGGCGGTGACCGGGGCTTCCGCGACTCTAGGGACCGAGACCTACCCCTGTCAACGTCTTGCCTGGTAGAACAGGCGCCGCGGCTGACGCTATTTCCGCCGCGCGGCCGGCTCTCCTCCGTGCGCCCGCCTCACCGACTAACAGTGCCGCGGGCGCCCTGAAACGTCACCGGATCGGGGTGGGCCCGGGGCCTTCCGGCCGCCGCCGCATCATCACCCGGTCCGCCAGACCGTACTCCACCGCCTCTTTCGCTCCCAAGATCCTATCGCGTTCCGTGTCGCGATGGACCTCCTCTTTCGTTTTTCCCGTGTGAAACGCCAGGATCTCGTCCAGCCGGTCGCGCATCATCAGCATGTCCTTGGCGTGGATCTCGATGTCCGTCTGCTGTCCCTGGAGCCCCGAGAGCCACGGCTGGTGGATGAGGATGCGGCTGTTGGGCAGCAGCGTCCGCTTGCCCCTGGCGCCGGCGGCGAACAGCACGGCGGCCATCGACGCCGCCTGGCCCACGCAGTAGGTGGAGACGTCCGGCTTGATGTACTGCATGGTGTCGTAGATCGCGAGCCCGGAGGAGACCGAGCCGCCGGGCGAGTTGATGTAGAGCGAGATGTCCTTCTCGGGGTTCTCGGCTTCGAGGAAGAGCATCTGGGCGATGATCAGGCTGGCCACGTCGTCGTCGACCTGCCGCCCGAGGAAGATGATGTTGTCCTTGAGCAGGCGCGAGTAGATGTCGTAGGCGCGCTCGCCCCGGTTCGATTGCTCGACCACCATCGGAATCAGCATGCTGGGTGTCTCTCCTTGCCTTGTCGTCTACTCTTTTGGTCTCAAGCGTTGGTCTCGGGAGCGGTTTCGGGGCTCGCCCCGTCCACCGGCTCGCCGAGCAGGGTACGGATCACCTTCTCGCGCCGCAACTGGGAGCGCAGGGTGGTCAGGCGGCCGTCCTCGTCCAGCTTGCGGCGCAACACCGGGGTGGAAACTCCCTGGGCACGAGCCAACACTGCCAGAGTGCGTTCGAATTCCTCTTCCGTGACTGCGATCTTCCGATCGTCGGAAACCGCGTCGAGCAGCAGCCGGGCGTGGACTCGCTTTTCGGCCATCGGCATCATGTCCTCGGCAACGCGGTTCCAGTCGATGGCGGCGTGCTGGACGTCGACGCCGCGCTGCGCCAGGCTCTCGGCGTAGTCCTGGACCATCCCCTCCACCTCCTTGCGCACCACGCCCTGGGGCAGGTCGAGGGGGTGGCGCTCCCGGAGCTGGTCGAGGAGTGCCCGCTGGCGGGTATCCCGGCGCTGGTCCGCCTTGCTCTCCTGAAGCCGGCGGACGACCTCTCCGCGCAGGGCGTCGAAGGTCTGGAAGTCGCCGACCTTGGCGGCGAAGGCGTCGTCGAGGGGAGGCAGGTCCCGCTCCTGGACCCCGGTGACCTTCAGCCGGAAGCGCTGCTCGTGTACAGTGGCCTCGCCCCCCTCCTCAGCCGGCGGATGCTCGTGCCGGCGCTCGAAGGTGGCCTCCTGGCCCACGGCGAGGCCCTGGACGGCGAGCGAGAGCTCCTCCCAGACCTGCGGGTCGCCGACCTCGATCTGCAAGGCGTCGGTCTTCTCTTCCGGGTGCTCGGGCGAGCCCAGGGTGGTGACCTCGACGCTCACCCGGTCGCCGCGGGAGGCGGGGCGCTCCACCGGCACCCAGGCGGCCACCTGCCTGCGCAGGTTGTCGATCGTCTCCTCGATCTCCATCGTGCCCGGATCCACCGGCGGGTTGGGGAGGTCGAAGTCCTGGGTGTTGCGCAGCTCGATCTGGGGGCGGGTCTCGACCGTGGCCACGAAGGTGAGGGGCTCGCCGGGCTGCAGGTCGGTGACCTCGTCGACCTCGGGGGGCAACAGCGGCTCGATGGAGCTCTCGGCCTGCGCCTGCCGCCAGTAGCGGGGGAGCAGACGCTCCTTGACCTGCTGCTCGATGTCCTTGGCGAACCGCCGGCGGACCAGCTCGGCGGGCACCCTGCCCTGGCGGAAACCGGGCATCTTGACGCGCTGCCCGAGCTCCTGAACGACGCGCTGCGTCTCCGCCTCGACGGCGGGGGCGGGCACCTCCACCTTGAGCTGCTTGCGGCAGGGTCCCACGTCCTGCAGGGAAAGAACGACGCTCATCTGGATGTCTTCCTCGTTCTTCTATGGTGCGAAAGGGGGGACTCGAACCCCCAACCCGATTTCTCGGGACTAGATCCTAAGTCTAGCGCGTATACCAATTCCGCCACTTTCGCAGGAGAACCTCCGGACAGAGGAGGGGTGAGAGGTTAGGGGAGTGGTGAGCCGCGAAGGAGTCGAACCTTCAACCCGCAGATTAAGAGTCTGCTGCTCTGCCAGTTGAGCTAGCGGCCCGTGCAAGCTGGATCATACTCAAAGATGGGGGCGGTGACAACGTCCCGGACCGCAACCTCGCTGCCGCCCGTGTTCCGCCCTCTCCGTAACGTCATCATACAGCCCTGCATTCCTCCCGGTCCCTCTCCGGTCCTGCTCATCCCCCCTGCACGAAGTGGACCACCTCGATGCGATCCCCCGCGGCGAGCCGCGTCTCGGCGAACCGGGCCCGCGGCACGAGGTCGCCGTTGCGCTCCACGGCCACCGTGCGGGGATCGCGCCCCAGCCCGGCCACCAGGTCCGCCACGGTCGCTCCCTCGGGCACCCGGTGGGGCTCGCCGTTGAGGAAAACGTCGAGGACGGCTCCGACCTCCTGCATGGCCCCCCTTATATCAGACGTCATCAGACGTCTACAGCAGGTGTTTGAGCTCGGCGCGGCCGATGTGGCTGACGGCGTTGATGATCAGCGCCGAGGTGCCACGGCCCACCTGGGGGATGTCGAAGCCGAGGGTGAGGAGCCCCCGCTCGTCGGTGCGGCCGTTGGCCAGCACGCGCGGCTCCACGACGGTGGAGATCATGCGCACCGAGACCTGGGTGCCGGCGATGGGCTGTCCGCTCTTGCTGGAGCTGGCGCGCAGGACCAGGGTGGCGGTCTGGCCGAGGACCAGGTCGCGCTCCTCCTCCAGCATCAGGACGAGCTGCTCCTGGTCGGCCTCGCTCGTCAGGTACTCGAGGATCACCTGGTCCAGAGTGCGCTCCGGAGCCGGCGGCCGGGGCCGGGGCTGGGGAGCGGGCACGGCCGGAGCGGGAGCCGCCATGGAAACGGACGGCGTCGGAACGGACGGCGTCAGAACGGGCGGCGTCAGAACGGGCGGCGGAGCGGAACGCGCCACCGTCTCGCCGGCCTCGGCGAGCGGGGCGACCCGCGGCAGGGGGCCCGAGACCGGCCGCGCCGGCGCCATCGGCGTCTCGTAGGCGGGGTACTGCCCGGTCTGCCGGCCGGCGGTCATGGCCGCCAGCTTGGCGTCGAGCTTGCCGTGGCGGATCGCCGCGATCATGGTCCGGTGCTGGTGGTCCATGAAGGCGACGATCTCCTTCTCCTCCCGTCCCTCGGCCAGCAGGTCGGCGTAGCTCGCCCGCTTGCTCGCCAGCACCTGGCCGCCCACGTAGACGAGGCTCTCGATGAAGGGGTTGGCCGTCCCCTTGTCCTCCGTCTGGACGTGGAACACCACCTCGCCGTGGCGGACGTCGGTGTTGTAGCCGGTGATCATGCGCCAAGCGCTTCAGGGAGGCGGACGTTTCCTGACAGAACAGGGTAACGGGCGAGTGGATTCTAAGAAGTGGCGGCCAGGGAATCAAGCGGCGGCCGATTTGGCTTACAATGAGACAGCCCACCGAGCCTGCTCGGGCCCTCCCCGGAGATCCGGCGGGAGAGCAGGCCGACAGGGTGGTCCGGGAAACCGGGCCGCCTCCCGTGCTTGGAAAGGCGTGGCTTGGAGCCGGCGGCTCGGGGGTAGAGGAGTATTGCCCATGAGCCGCCTCGCCATCCTGGAACAGCCTGCTCGTCCGCCCATCCCGACGGTCTCTGCGATCGACTCCGAGACGCGGCTGATCGACTCCTTCGGCCGGCGTCTCACCTACCTCCGGGTCTCGGTCACCGACCGCTGCAACCTGCGCTGCACCTACTGCCTGCCCGAGGACGCCGAGTTCCCCTTTGGCGACCGGGCGTTCCTGTCGCCGGCCGAGATCGAGACGATCGTCGGCACCCTGGCTCGGCTCGGCATCCGCCGGGTGCGCCTGACCGGCGGCGAGCCGCTGGTGCGCCGCGACCTGCTGGAGATCGTCCGCCGGGTGAAGGCCCTGCCGGGGATCGAGAACCTCGCCCTCTCCACCAACGGCATCGGCCTCGCGCGTCTCGCCCCGGAGCTCAAGGCCGCCGGGCTCGACCGGGTCAACGTCAGCATGGACAGCCTGGACCCCGAGCGTTTCCGCGAGATCACCCGCCGGGGGAACCTCGCGGAGGTGTGGGAGGGGGTCGAGGCGGCGCTGGCGGCGGGCCTCGCGCCGGTGAAGCTCAACGCCGTGCTCCTCGCGGATGGCGGCGCGGAGGACGCCGAGCGGCTGGCGGCCCTCACCCTCGACCGGCCCCTCCACGTCCGCTTCATCGAGTTGATGGGCACGGCCTCCAACCAGCACCTGCAGCCGGAGCGCTACCTCTCCTGCGACGCGGTCCGCGACCGGCTGGAGTCGCGCTTCGGGAAGCTGACGCCGTTCGACTCCGGCCCGCGCACCGGTCCGGCCAAGGCGTTCCAGTTCGCCGGCGCCAAGGGGTCGGTCGGCTTCATCACCCCCCTCTCGCACACCTTCTGCGCCGAGTGCAATCGGCTGCGCCTGACCGCCCGCGGCGAGTTGCGCCTCTGCCTCTTTGCCGACCGGGTCTATCCTCTCCGCCCCCTCCTCGCCACCCCGGACCCGGACGCCGCGCTGGAATCCGAGATCCTCCGGGTCCTTGAGGAGAAGCCGGCCGAGCACATGCTCACCCAGGGCAACTACGGCAACCTGGTGAGCTTCATGCAGATCGGAGGGTGATCCCTCACGCCCCCAGGGCCCGCGTCGGCTCCACCCGCGCCGCCCGCCGGGCCGGCAGCCAGCTCGCGAGCAGCGCCGCCGCGCCCAGCACCACGACGACTCCCGCGAAGGTCGCCGGGTCCGTGGCGGTGACGCCGAAGAGGAGCCCGGCGAGCGCCCGCGTCGCCGCCAGCGCTCCGGCGAGCCCCACGATCAACCCGGCGAGCACCGGCCGCATCGCCTGCCAGGCCACCAGGGCCAGCACCCGCCCCTCGGTCGCGCCGAGCGCCATGCGCAGGCCGATCTCCTGGGTGCGCTGGCTCACGAACCAGGAGATGACGCCATAGATCCCCACCGCCGCGAGCAGCAGTCCGATCCCGCCGAGGGCGGTCAGCAGCAGCATGTTGAAACGGGTGGTGGCCGCGGCCCCGGCACGGATCTCCTCCAAGGTCGTGAGATGGAAGACCGGCAGCCGCGGATCGACGCCGAGGACCGTCCGGCGCAGGGGCGCGGCGAGCGCGGACGGATCGCCCCCGCTGCGGCCGCCGCGAACGGCGCGGGCCACGAGAGCCATCTCGACGTCGTTCTCCCCCCACAGGTCCGACTGCGCCATGGGCAGGTAGATCGTCGGCCGCATCTCGTCCGTGAGATCTCCCAGCCGGACGTCGCCAACCACGGCCACCACCTGCCGCCAGTCGGGGATATTGTCGTCGGTCCTCCAGGCGAGCCGCTTGCCGAGCGGCTCCTCACCCGGCCAGGCCAGCCGCGCCAGGGCCGGGCTGATGGCCACCACCCCGGGAGCGCCCGCCCGGTCCGCGGCCGTGAAGTCGCGGCCGCTCAAGAGCGGAATGCGCATCGTCTGGAAGTAGCCCGGGCTCACCTCGCGGGTGCTGGCCTCCAGCCGGCGCTCCACGGGCAGCGGGCGGCCCTCGATCTCCAGGGTCGACGACGAGTCGTTGTGCGACAGCGGCAGGATGGAGACTGCGGACGCGGACGCGACTCCCGGCAGGCGGCCGATCTCGTCCAACGCCCGCTGCACGGCGGCCACGGCGCGCTCCTGCCCGGGATAGTCGGCCCGCGGCAGGGAAACCTGCGCCGTCAGCACGCCGGCGGGATCGAAGCCCACGGCCACGTGCTGGAGCCTCAAGGCGCTACGGATCAGCAGACCGGCGCCGGCCAGCAGCACGAGGGCGAGCGCTACCTCGGCCACCAGCAGGCCGGTGCGCACCCGGTCCCGGGGAGAGCCGGCGCCGACGCTGCGGCCGCCCTCCTTCAGCATGGTCTGAAGGTCGGGCCGGGCCGTCCGCAGCGCCGGCACGAGGCCGGAGACGAGGCTCGCGATCAACGCCAGGACGAAGGAGCAGGCGAGAGCCGCGCCGTCGATCCCCGCCGAGGCCAGCCGCGGCACGCCCGCCGGGCTGATCGCGACCAGGCCCTTGAGCCCCAACTGGGCGAGGCCGATGCCGGCGACGGCGCCGGCGAGGCTCAGCACCAGGCTCTCGGTGAGGAGCTGGCGGACGATCCGCCAGCGGCCGGCGCCCAGCGCCGCGCGGATGGCGATCTCCCGCGAGCGGGCGGCGCCGCGGGCGAGGAGCAGGTTCGCCACGTTGACGCAGGCGATGAGCAGCACGCAGCCGACCGCCCCCAGCAGGATGAGCAGGCGCCGGCGCAGGCCGCCGAGGAGCCGGTCGAGGAACGAGTCGACCTTCACACCGCGGCCGCGGTTGGACCGCACGTCGACCGTCTCCAGCCGCCGGGCGAGGGCGCTCAGCTCAGCCTGGGCCGCGGCGAGGGAGACGCCCGGCCGCAATCGCCCCCAGAGCTTCAGGTAACTGTTGCCGTAGTCGCTCGCCTGCTCGGGCGTCAGCGCCAGGGGTACCCAGAGCTTGCTGTCGTTCTCCCGTAGATTGAGCTCCGCCGGCATGACGCCGATCACCGAGTGGACCACGCCGTTCAAGTGGACGTCGCGGCCCACGATCCGCGGATCGGCCGCGAAACGGTCGTGCCACAGGCGGTAGGAGAGCACCACGACCCGATCGCGGCCCGGGCTGTCGTCCGCCGGCGCGATGGTACGGCCCAGGAGCGGCCGCGCGCCGTAGGCCTCGAAGTAGCCGGCCGAGACGCGCGCGCCTTCCACCCGCTCTGGCTCACCCTCCCCCGCCAGGTTGAAGCTGCCGTCCGTCTTGGCGGCCAGGCCGGCGATCGAGCGGGCGCCGGCGCGGTAGGCGAGGAAATTGCCGGCGGAGATGGAGCGCAGCTCGCCGCGGTCGGTCATGAAGAGGGTGACGATCCGCTCGGGGTGGGGAAAGGGCAGCGGGCGCAGCACCACCGCGTTGAGCAGGCTGAAGATGGCCGTCGTGGCGCCGATCCCCAGCGCCAGGGTGAGGGCCGCGATCAGGGTGAAGACCGGCGCTTTGCGGAGCTGGCGGACGGCGAAGACCGCGTCCTGCACCAACTCGGAGAAGACCTCCAGCCGCCGCCGGCCGCGCTGCCGCTCCCGGCCGATCTCGTGACAGGAGCGGCGGATCCTCTCCAGGTCGCCGAAGCGGCGAAGCGCCTCGTCGCGCGCGGCCTGGGGCTCCAGGCCGTCGGCCATGAGGTCGCGCGTCGCCTGGTCGAGATGGAAGGCGATCTCATCCCCCACGTCCTGCTCCACCGTGCCCTTCCGGAGGTGGAGCCGGAAGGCTCGCCGCCACGCTGCCATGATTCTCTCCCCTCCTTCAGGTGTCTTCAGGCCGTGGCCGTCGCCAGCACTTTGCCCACGGCCTCGGCGTAGCGCCGCCACGATTCGGCCTCGGCCCGGAGCTGGCGCCGTCCCGTCTCGGTCAACCGGTAGAACTTGGCCCGGCGGTTGTTCTCGGACACTCCCCACTCCGCCGCGATCCACTCCCGCTGCTCCATGCGGTGGAGCGCCGGATAGAGGGCCCCTTCCTCAATACGGAGCGCGTCGTCCGTCCGTTGGGTGATCCAGCGCACGATCGCGTAGCCGTGGAGAGGCCCCCAGGAGAGGGCCTTGAGGATGAGGACGTCCAGAGTGCCTTGCAGCAGGTCCATCTTCGCCGTCGATGCCATGGGTGCTTCTCCCCTAAGCTGACCAGGGGAGGATAGCAGGGGACTCCCCTAAGGTGTCAAGGGGGAGAGGCCAACGGAGAAGAGGGCCGGGGTGATGAGGGTCTTGAGAAGCGCGCTCCCAGGGCGCTACGGAATCCCATACCGCTTCCGCTTCTCCCACAACGCCTTGCGGCTGATCCCCAGCAGCTCCGCCGCCCGGCCCTGATGTCCCCGGGTGTAGGCGAGGGCGTTGCGGATCTGCTCCTTCTCCACTTCCAGGAGGGGACGCGGCCGGGCCTCGTCCGGACCGCCCTCCGGGGGCGGCGGATCGATCGGTCCTTCGGCGAGGATCAGTCCCCGCTCCAGCGCGTTGCGGAGCTGGCGCAGGTTGCCCGGCCAGGCGTAGTCGATCATCCAGGCCCGGGCGCGGGGCGTGAGCACGGGCTCGCGCACGCCGAAGCGCTCCCCGAGATCGGCCAGCAGATGGTCCAGGAGCCGCGGCAGGTCGGCCCGGCGCTCCCGCAGCGACGGGACGCGGAAGGCCAGGACCTCGAGACGGTAGAAGAGGTCGGGACGGAAGGTCTCGCGCGCCACGCGCCCCGGCAGGTCCTCGCAGCCGATGGCGAGGAAGCGGACGTCGGCCCCGGTCTCTGCGCCACCCAGAGGGGTGTAGCGCCGCTCCGCCACCAGCCGCAGGAGCTTGGGCTGCGAGGCGAGGGGGAGCTCCTCCACATGATCGAGGATGAGCGTGCCGCCCTCGGCCCGCGCCACCCGCCCCTCGCTCGTCCGCTCGGCGCCGGAGAAGGCGCCGGCACGGTAGCCGAAGAGCTCGCTCTCGAAAAGGGTGCTGGGGATCGCGCCCGGGTCCACCTCCACCAGAGGACTCGCGGCCCGCGGACTGGCCTCGTGGAGGGCCCGCGCCACGGTCGAACGGCCGGTGCCGGACTCGCCGAGGAGCAGCACCGGCGCGTCGGTCGCCGCCGCGCGCTCGATCCCCCGCAGGCTCTCGGCCAGGACGGGAAAATCGTGCAGCAGGCGGGAGAGCGCGAGGGGGGAGGCCGCGGTCACTCGCCGGTCACTCGCCGGTTACTCGCGGTTATTCTGGAAATCGGCCGTCACGTCCGGCGCGTCTCCCCACAGACGTTCCAGGGCGTAGAACCGCCGCGGCTCCTCCTGGAAGACGTGGACCACGAGGTCGCCGTAGTCGAGGAGCACCCACTGGCCGCGGTTGTAGCCCTCGACGTGCAGGGGGCGCACGCGGTTCGCCCGCAGCCGCTCCTGCACGGCGTCGGCGATGGCCTGCACCTGGCGCTCGCTCGCGCCGCTGCAGATCAGGAAGTAATCGGTGAAGTCGCTCACCTGCTGCAGGTGCAGGACCTTCAGCTCCAACGCCTTGCGGTCGTCGGCGGCGGCCACGGCTTCTCGGACTCTCTGGACGGTGTCGGGAGTGGCGATGACAGGTTCGGGATTCATCGGTAGAGGTCGTATTTGTGCACGTATCGTACCACCAACTCCGGCACCGCTCCCTCGGGCAGGGGAAGGCCGGCGGCCAGCAGCTCGCGCAACCGGGTGGACGACACGTCCACCGGCGGCTGGCGGAGCAGGATGACCCGGTCGGTCCGCGCCAGGGCGGCCACCCCGGAGTCCAGGGAGTGGGGCTCCAGCTCCCAGCCGGGGCGGGCGAGGACGACCAGCCGGGCCGCCGCCGCGATCTCCGGCCAGCGCACCCAGTGGTGGAAGTCGGCGAAGGAGTCGCCGCCGATCAACAGATGGAACTCGGCCTCCGGCATCTCCCGCCGGAAGTGCTCCAGGGTCTCCACGGTGTAGGCCGGCCGGTCCGGCGTCAGCTCGTGGGCCGAGGCGTAGAGCCCCTCCTCGTCGAGCAGCGCCAGCTCCACCATGGCGTAGCGGGCGTGAGCCGGCGCGAGGGCCCGCCGCGGCTTGTGCGGCGGCGTCGCCGTGGGGAGGTAGATCACCCGCTCCAGCCCCAGCAGGCGGCGGGCCTCCCGCACGGGGGCGACGTGGCCGCGGTGGATGGGATCGAAGCTGCCGCCAAAAAGGCCGATCTTCACGACGCTCCCGACGCTCCTGATGCTCCGGCGGGCTGCTGGAGCCGCCGCGCCAGCTCTCCCACGAGACGGGTGACCCCGTCGTTGGTGGCGGCGCTGATCTCCAGATAGGGAAGCCCTCTCTCCCCGGCGGCCTGGCGCAGCTCCTCCCGCCGCTCGGGCAGGGCGGAGTCGAGCTTGCTGCCCACGATCAGCCGCGGGCGGGTCATCAGCTCCGGATTGAAGGCGCCGAGCTCGTGCTCCACCACCGCGAGGTCGGCCGCGGCGCTCCCCTCCCCCTGGATATCCGAGATATTCGAGAGGTCCACGAGATGCACGAGCACCCGGCAGCGCTCCACGTGGCGGAGGAACTGGATGCCGAGGCCCGCGCCCTCCGCCGCGCCGGCGATGAGCCCGGGGAGGTCGGCGATGACGAACGGCTCCGAGAGCGGACCCTCGGCCACCACCCCGAGCTGCGGCACCAGGGTCGTGAACGGATAGTCGGCGATCTTCGGCCGCGCCGCCGAGACGACGCTGATGAGGGTCGACTTGCCGGCGTTGGGCAGACCGATGACGCCGGCGTCGGCCAGCAGCTTCAGCTCCAGCCGCAGGTGCCGCTCCTCGCCCTCCGTTCCGGGATCGGCCCGCCGGGGCGCCTGGTTGGTGGCAGTGGCGAAGCGGGCGTTCCCCTTGCCTCCCCGCCCGCCTGTCGCCACCCGCAGACGCTCGCCGTCGGTCAGCACCTCGCCCAGGCGCTCGCCGGTGTCGGCGTCGTAGACCACCGTGCCCAGGGGCACCGAGATTTCCAGGTCGTCGCCGGTCCGGCCCGTCTTGTTCGAGCCCTCGCCGTGGTGTCCGCGCTCGGCGGCGTAGAGCGAGGCGAAGCGCAGGTGGTAGAGGGTGTTGCGGTTGGCGCTCCCCACCAGGTAGACCGAGCCGCCGTCGCCGCCGTCGCCGCCCGAGGGACCACCCCGGGGGACGTACTTCTCCCGCCGGAAGGCCATGCAGCCATTCCCGCCACGTCCGGCCTGGACGTGAATCGCGGCTTCGTCGAGGAAGATCAAGGTCGATTCGAGGGGAGCATGACGGGAGGCCGGGCAGGAGGCCCGGCCCCCGGATCACTCGGCGGTGTCCGCCGGGGCCGCAGGGGCCGCAGGGGCCGCCGCGGCTGCCGCTGCCGCCGGGAGGACGATGTGCACGAACTTGCCGCGCCGTCCGCGGTCCTGGAACTTCACGACGCCGTCGACCTTGGCGTAGAGCGTGTCGTCCTTGCCCTGGCCGACGTTCTGGCCGGGGAAGAACTTCGTGCCGCGCTGGCGGACGATGATCGTGCCTCCATTCACCGTCTGGCCGCCGTACGCCTTCACCCCCAGGTGCTGGGAATTGGAGTCGCGGCCGTTGCGGCTGGAGCCCTGTCCTTTCTTATGTGCCATGAGCTGAAAACCTCCTGCCGGTCCCCTAGCGGGAGGACGGCAACTGGATCTCGTCGATACGGACCCGGTGCAGGTGCTGCCGGTGGCCGGTGGTCCGGCGGTACGTCGTGCGCTTCTTCTTCTTGAACACCCGGATCTTCGGGCCCAGCACCTCGCCCACCAGGGAGGCGGTCACCGCGGCGCCCGTGAGGGCTCCGAGCTGGGGGCCGTCGTCCCCTACCACAGCCAGAACGCGGTCGAAGCGCACCGACTTCCCCGTCTCCGTGCCGGAGAGGAGCTCGACGTCGATCACGTCGCCGGGGGAGACGCGGTACTGCTTGCCGCCACTTTCAATCACTGCATACATTGGAAATGCTCCCAGAGTCGCCACAGACGCGTGGACGGCGGAAGCTACCACAAGCCCGGCCGGGGGTCAATCCTCGGAGCTCCGGCGGCGGAAACACCGGTGAGTACCGGAGAGGTGGTTTTTTCGCCGGCAGAGTAGGAGAGAATTGGAGAAGATTCCCCGATACCATGTCGGGGGACTTGCGAGTGGCCTATTATTCTGGAAAGAGAGCACGCGAGGGGACGATGCCAGAGACGATGCCAGAAAAGATTCCTCCACCGTTCGGACTTGCACTGACGATCCTGCGTTCCGCCCGCGGCTGGTCCCAGAAGCGCCTGGCCGCCGCGAGCGGCGTCGCGAAGAGCATAATCTCCGACTTCGAGGTCGGCCGGCGGGCCCTGTCGCGGGCCCGCCTGGAGGCTCTGGCCGCCGTCCTGGAGTATGGCCCCGAGGGCGTCGACGCCGCCCTTCTCTGCCTCGAGCGGGTGCGCTCCGCCGAGGACGACCTTCCCCCCTCTCCCCTGGGCTTGAGCGCGGCCGAGCGAAGCCTCGTTGACGAGACCGCCGCCTGGGTGGCGAAGACGGCCCGCGACGTGATCCGCGCCAAGCTCACCCGCCAGCTCCAGTCCGCCCACGTCCGGAAGGCCCGCCAGGAGGCCGAAGCGTTGTGGGAGCGGCTGAAGCGCTACTCGCCGCGGGACCGTCGCGTGCTCGTGGAATGCGCCCTGGAGTTCCAGACCTGGGCTCTCTGCGAGCGGCTCTGCGCCGAGAGCGAGAAAGCGGCCGCAGCCGACGCCAACCGCGCCCTGGAGCTGGCCGACCTCGCCCTCCGCGTCGCCCTCCGCGTCCCCGGCGAACCGGGCTGGCGCTCCCGGGTCCAGGGCTACGCCTGGGCGCACGTGGGGAATGCGCGGCGGGTGAGCGGGAACCTGCCGAGCGCTGACGAGGCGTTCATCCGGTTCCGGAAGCTTTGGGATTCTGGGGATCAAGACGACGGAGGCCTGTTGGCTGATTGGCGAGTCTACGATATGGAAGCATCCTTGCGCAGAGAGCAAAGGCGGTTTCCCGAGGCGCTTGAGCTACTCAATCGAGCGCTGGCCACAGCCGGCCGAGGAGATTCAGCCCTGATCCTCCTCAACAAAGCAAACCTTCAGGCGGATTCGGAAGACCACGCCGGCGCTGTACTAACCCTTCAGAATGCTCTCCCCTTGATCGATGGACAGCGCCAACCACGACTGCTTTGCGTCCTGCAGTTCAACTTGGCAGTCAGCCTGTGCCATCTGGGCCGCTACATAGAAGCCGCAGAGTTACCACCCAAGGTTCGGTCTTTGGCGGTGCAACTCGGAAATGGGCTGGACCTGGTACGGGTTCTCTGGCTGGAAGGGAGAATAGCGGCTGGTTTGCGGCGAACCGGTGAGGCCGTCTCCACCCTGGAACAGGTACGGAAAGACTTCGCCGCACTCGGCATCGCGTACGACGCTGCCTTAGCATCTCTGGACGTGGCGGTCCTCCATCTGGAGTTGGGGCGTGCTGCGGAAGTGAAGATTCTCGCGCGGGAGATGGCGCCGATCTTCCAGGCGCAGGGAGTTCACCGGGAAGCTCTGGCGGCTCTCAAGCTCTTCTGCGAGGCCGCCGAGCAGGAGATCGCCACAGCTCGATGGACGCGCCGCCTGATCGTATTCTTGGAGCGCGCTCGAAATTATCCAGATCTCCGGTTCGAAGAGTGACGAGGCGAAAAGGGGCGGCCACGTCGGCCGCCCTACAGCATTCCTCAGAAGCCTAGCTGCCGCCAGTGCAAACCCCGTGAGGGTCAAGCCCGCACCCGTTGTCCGGAGTGCTCACGGCACCAGGATCAGGCAGGCAGGCTCCATGCGGGTCGAGTTTGCATCCGTTCTTGGTCCGCAGAGCCGGACCGCCCCTCCTGATCCGGACGAGGAAGCTCCAAGCCCCGACGAACATCTCTGACGTCGTGGGAAGCGAGAACTTCACGGTGGCCGTCTGCCCCTCCTGCGGACGCTGGGTGGCCGACGCCAGCGGAGCCACGAGGCAGAGAGCGAGGACGAGCCCGACGACAGTCTTCTGAAGGAACCGAGACATGGCTGTCTCCTTTCGCGAGGTGCGGTTCCGATACGACCTCCATGGCCGCAGGGGCACCTCTGCTGAGCACATAGTCTCCGGTTCTTGGGTGGATTAATCTACCGGTAAGAACATGCGGGATGTCCTTCAGGCAGGAGACGTTGATGGAAATCGAGGACTCCCCCATCCTCGGCGCCATGCCGAAGCTGGGATCTCCCGACGATCTGAGGGTGGCCGTCGCGTTCCTCCGCTCGCTCCGGGGGTGGAATCAGAAGGAGCTTTCTGAAGCCTCAGGAGTGGATAGAGGCCTGATTTCCAGGTATGAACAAGGAAAAAAAGTGCCGTCCAAGAAGACCCTGGAACGGCTGGTGGCGGCGGTGGGAATCCCCTTCTCCCTGTTCGAGGACACGCTCCCCTTCATCCGCATCGCCCGCTTCGCCCTGGAGGGGACTCCGGATGAAAACGACGCCGCCGCCGTCGGCACCATCGCCCGGTCCCTGTCCGACGCGGTCCATGCGGTGCTGGCCGAGGCGCTGGCGGGGGTGGCTCTCCTCTCGCAGCCAGAGGGGGAGCCGGGCGTGGAGTCCGCACGGGCACGGGCGGAGGAGCAGTGGCGACGGCTGAGCCGCCATTCGGCCCGGGACCAGCGCTGCTCGTCGAGGAAGCCCGGGAGCTCCAGACCTGGGCCTTCGCCGAGCGGCTCTGTGCCGAGAGCGAGGCGGCGGCGGCCGGCGATCCGGGCCGGGCCGTGGAGCTGGCCGAGCTGGCGCTGCGGGTGGCGCAGCTCGTCCCCGGCGGGGAAGGCCGGCGTTCGCGCCTCCAGGGCTACGCCTGGGCCCACCTCGCCCAGGCCCGCAGCGCCGCGGGCGACCTCCCCGGCGCCGCGGACGCGTCATCGCGCGCGCGGACCCTCTGGGCGGCCGGCGCTCCCGGCGACGAAGGTCCGCTGGACGAGAGGCGAGTGCTGAAGCTGACCGGACCCGCGGGTTGACGTCGCTCCCCAACCGGGAGAAGGCTCTCCCCAGCCGTGCGAGCCGTCTCCCGAATGGGGAGAGGCCTGTACCTGCTCGGGGCTCGACCCGCCCAGCGGCGAATCGTCCTCCTCAGGGCTCTGAGGCCCAACGGAACACCAGGCGACCAGGGCTCTGCCCTTCCCGGTCCCAGGTCAGCACCAGCCGTCCGTCTTCGAGGGCGTAATGGGTGGCCTTGGCGAGGGCCGCGAAGAAGCGGCGCTCGTCTTCCCCGGCGGCCCCGAGGCAGAACCGCTTGGTGGCGGAGACCGGACCCAGCTTGAGCGCTCCCGGCGACGGCGAGGTGACGCTGGCGGAGTACCGGTTGCAGCCGCCCGAGCCGGAGACCTGCCCCGCCGCGAACACCGCCATGATCGCTCCCGCCGCCGGAGCCTGGCTCCCCTTTTGGCTCCCATCGTCCAATTGCGCCAGGACCCAAGACTTCCCCTGGAGAGCTTCCATGGACACCGTACCCTTCCCCGCCGTCTGGCCCCTCGCCGGCGGCTGAGCGACGCAGCCGAGCAGGGCGGCGAGGAGGTCCAGGAACACCGGACCGATCAGCACTCGCCGCAGGCCGTGCACACTTGGCGGAGCACGCCGTTGTCGCAGAACAGCGTGCAGGAATGAACGCTCTGCGTGGGCGGGAAGGTGGCGATGACGCAGCTCTGGCACGAGGTCGTCGGCGGCCGCGGACAGACGGCCGCGAGGACCGGCTCCGGGGTGGAGAGGAGGGGCAGCAACTCCCCCTCGGCGGCCGGTTGCGCCGGAGCCGCGAGGAGGGTGAGCGGTGCGCTGACGGCGGACGAGGGCGCCGGAACCGCGGCGTCGGAGCCCGCGGCCCAGGAGGCCGTCGCCACGAACAGCATCGCGATACCGAGAAGAACGAAACCGATCTGACGCATTTTGACCTCCCTGGTTGCAGTGCCCAGCTCCTCCTGGAGCCGCAGCATCGTCCCTCAGGGTACCACCTCCCGGCAGCGACGGGAGCCATGACTCTCCCCTTCGGGGGCGATGCACGGACTGCTCCCCGGGCCACAGGATTTCCTCGGCTCGCGGGTTCCACGCTCAAGGACGCCTCAGGCGCCGACCTGCAGCAGACAAGGAGGTTCACGTGAGCGAAGTCTCGAAGAGAAGTCGCGATTGGGGGCTGCGCCTCGTCCTGGGGCTCGCCCTGCTCACCCGGCTCGCCGGCCCGGCCCTCGCATCGCCGGCCGGCAAGCTGATCGGCACCGTCAAGAACGCCCAGGGCGGAGTCCTGGCGGGAGCCACCGTATCCGCCTCGTCCCCTGCCCTCCTCGGCGGCGGCCGGACCACCCGCAGCGGCGCCGACGGCACCTTCGTCTTCCCCGACCTCGAGCCCGGCCTCTACACCGTCAAGGTCGAGCTCGAGGGCTTCCACGGCGAGGAGCTGCGCGGCGTGCGGGTGAGCCTCAGCCGCACGACGGCGATCTTCCCCGAGCTGACGGCGGGCGAGTTGCACGAGGAGATCACGGTCACCGCCGAGCACCCCCTCGTCGATCCGATGCAGGTCGCGGCGGGCCAGGTCTTCACCCTCGAATTCCTGGACCGCTCGTCGATCGGCGCCGACGACCGCAGCTATCTGTCGATCGCCGGCAGCGCCGCCGGCGTCGCCCAGAGCGAGCTCACCGAAGACCCCCAGATCTTCGGCTCGACGGGGAGTGAAAACGTTTATCTGATCGACGGCCTGGACACGACCGATCCCCAGACCGCCACCTTTGGCACCAATTTCAATTTCGACGCCATCAAGGAGATCTCCCTCTCCACCGCCGGCTTCGAGGCGGAATATGGACGGGCGACGGGCGGCGTCGTGAACCTGATCACCAAGTCCGGCGGCAACGACTTCTCCGGTACCTTCGACGTGCGCTACCGCGACAACCGCTTCGTGGAAAAAGGCCAACATTCCGACTCCGAGGAGGGCGACGGCGACAACAGCTTCGTGCTGCCGGCGGCGACCCTCGGCGGACCGCTCGCCCGCGACCGCATCTGGTTCTTCACCTCGGCGGCGTATCAACGGCAACAGACGACGCCCAGCCTGTCGCCCATCACCGCCGATTTCAAGGGCCAGGACTATCTGGGCAAGATCAGTTGGCAGATCGATCCCCGCTGGCGGGCCGTCTTCAAGGGCGCGTCGTCGCCGGCGACGTTCACCGCCTTCAACGCCGGTCCGTTCGTCGATCCCGCCGCCGCGGCGACGGAGAGGCAGCGATCCGTCCTCTGGCAGGCCGAATCCTCAGGCCAGCTTTCCGACCGTCTCCTCTGGGAGCTGCAATTGGGAGTCCACGACCGCAAGGTCGAGGACGGTCCGCGGAGCGGCGACCTTCAGACGCCGGGGGTGATCGATCTCGACACTCAGATCAGCTCGGGCAACTACACCCGCGTGCAGTCGAGCTCCCGCCACCGCACCGAGGCGCAGACCAGCCTCACCTCGTTCGTCGACGGCTTCGGCGGCAGCCACGAGTGGAAAACCGGCGCCTCGTACGCGGCGCTCACGCTCGACGCGCTCGACAACGCCACCGGCGGCGCCCTCTATACGGACCAGGGCGGACCCTTCCTCTACAGCGTCACGCCCGAGCTGCCGAGCCAGACCTATCGCGGCAACCTGACCGGGGGATACGTGCAGGACGCCTGGCGCCTCCTGCCTGCGCTGACCTTGAAGCTGGGCCTGCGCTACGACCGGGCGAGCTACAGCAATGAGCTCCACGAATCCGTGGCCACGCTCGCGGCCTGGCAGCCGCGGCTCGGCTTCGCCTGGGACCTGACCGGCGACGCGCGCACCGTCCTGCGCGGCAGCTACGGCAAATTCATGCATCCCAGCGCTCTCGCCCTCCCCCTCTACGCCCGGCTGACCTTCGCGCCCACCACCCGCTACCTCGCGTGCTCGCAGGCGGTCGATTCCGACCTCACCGATCCGGAGATGCTCGCCGCGGCCTGCCAGGCCTTCGCGTCCGCCCGCGGCGGCGCGGTGATCCAGGACCCGCTGCATCGCGACCCTTATGGCTTCGCGTTCTACGACGCCCTGAGCACGTCGCCCAACCAGGTCGATCCCAACCTGCGGCCGACGGTGGCCAACGAATACACGATCGGCCTTCAGCGCCAGCTCGGCCGGCGCACCTCGGTCGAGCTGAGCTATGTGAACAAGGCGACCCGGAATGTCCTGGAAGATACCTGCAGCGAAAACGTTCCGCAGCCGGCGGCGGACCCCGGTTTCGAGAATTGTCACGGCCTCACCGTGACCAACCCGGCGGCGGCCCGGCGCGACTACCGCGGCCTGCTGCTCCGCTTCGAGAGCCGCGAGGTGGACTGGCTCGACGTGGTGGCCTCCTATGCGTACTCGTCGTCGCGCGGGAGCGTCGAAAACCCGCAGATCTCGGGGCCGGACTTCGACGTCTACCCCGTGCACTTCGCCAACGCCTACGGCTACCTCTCGGACGACCGGCGCCACCGCCTCAAGCTCAAGGGTTTCGTCAAGTTGCCGCGGGAGGTCAGCGTCGGCTTCAACGCGATCTACGAGTCGCCGTTCGACTACAGCGTCCTTCAGAACCTCGAGCCGCCGCTCTACGGCACGGCGTTCCTGGAGCCGCGAGGGAGCCGGCGCGCCAACAGCACCTCCACCCTGGAGATCGAGCTGCGCAAGGGGTTCCGGCTGGCCGGCCTCGACGTGGAGCTGATCGGCACCGTCGAAAACGTCCTGGGCACCGAGCGGCCGGTCGCCGTCTGCCAGTTCGCAAGCGGCTGCACCAGCGCCGACGGCGACGAGCTGGCGCTGGGCGATCCCATCGACTTCCAACCGCCACGGCGGTACGAGGTGGGGTTCCGCATGGTCTTCTGACCCTCCGTGGTAGGCTGTTCGTCCCACCATGGCCCGCTTTTTCAACGTGCCGGAACGATGTTCGAGCTCCGAGGTCGAACGGGAGGGACGGCGGATCATGGTGCTCCGGCTGTAAGACACGGATCGCTTCACGTCATAATCTCCGACCATGCGCATCCCGCTCCTCCTCACCTTGGATGCATGGTCCTTGCCGCTTCGCCCCTGGCGGCCCAGGACAACTATGAGATCCAGGTCTATCCCGCCGAGACCATGGCTCCAGGCCGCACCATGGTCGAGTTGCACAGCAACTACACCTTCAGCAGCGCGCGTGACGTCGCAGCGGACGGTACGCGCTCGACCGTCCACACCTGGCACGAAACGATCGAGATCACCCAGGGGATCACGCCGTGGTTCGAGACGGGCTTCTACATCTTCACCTCGGTTGGCGGCGGCTACGGACCGCAGTGGGTGGGAGATCACATCCGGCCGCGCATCCGGGTGCCGGAAAGCTGGCACTGGCCCGTGGGGGTGAGCCTCTCGGCTGAGATCGGCTACCAGCGGCGGGTCTATTCGGCCGATACCTGGACGGTGGAGCTGCGGCCGATCGTCGACAAGCAACTCGGACGCTGGTACTGGTCGTTCAACCCCACGCTCGACCGCGCGCTGCACGGTCCCGGCACCTTCCAGGGCCTCGTCTTCTCGCCGAACTTCAAAGTGGGGTATGACTTCACGTCGCGCGTCAACGCCGGGCTCGAATATTATGGCTCGCTGGGACCGATCGACGGCTTCGATCCGGTCCACCAGCAGCAGCACCAGTTGGGTCCCGCGCTCGACCTCAACCTCGGCCCGGACTGGGAATTCAACCTCGGAGCCGTCGTCGGCCTCACCGGCAGCACCGATCGCCTGATCGTCAAGATGATTCTGGGGAAGCGCTTCGGCTCCGGCCGCCGCGGGTCGGAAGGCCCCGCCGGGCCGCATCAGAAGATCAGCGCGTTGGTAGCACCGGCTCTTTGAAAAACAACGACATCAAGGACAGCAGGGACGTCAAGGACGCGGACAACCCGGTCTCGAGGGTATCCTTTACGTCCTTGCCGTCCCTGATGTCCTTGCTGTCCCTGCTTCGGTTTTCTGCCGCGCCGGCTTCTACGGCCCGAGCGTAAACGCGATCACGGAGTCGCCGAGCGGCGCGACGGGCAGGCCGTGGCCGCCGGCGGATATCACCACGTACTGCTTGCCGTCGGGACCGCGGAAAGTCATCGGCACGGAGCGGGCGCTGGTGGGGAGGTCGGCTTTCCAGAGCTCTTTGCCCGTGGTCACGTCGAAGGCGCGAAGGGCGGAGTCGAGCGTTCCGGCCATGAAGACGAGGCCGCCGGCGGTGACGATCGGTCCACCGAGAGAGACGGAGCCGTATGAGGCGGGTGGACCGGGCGCCGGTCCCATCTGAGGCAGTTGACCGAGCGGCACGGTCCATTTCACGGCACCGGTTTCGGCGTCAATGGCCTTCAGCGTGCCCCACGGCGGCGGCGTGCACGGCCAGCCGCCGGGCGCACGCAGGAAGCGGCGCGCCATGCCGTAGGGCGTCCCCTTCTGACGGGCGAATTCCCAGCCGCCGCTCAGGTCACGGCCATTGGCTTCGTTCTCGCGCTCGAAATTGGCGCGCGGGATCAGCCGGACCTCCGCCGCGAGGTTGTTGACCGGAATCAACAGTAAATGGTTGGTGGGATCGTAGGCGGCGCCACCCCAGGCCATGCCGCCGATGTTGCCCGGAACGATGAGCGATCCGCGCAGGCTGGGAGGCGTGAAAATCCCTTCGGAACGAAGCCCGGCGATCTCCTTGCGGCACCACTTGCGGTCGGCCTCGGAGCCCTGGATCTCATCCACATTCATCTTCAAGGGCGCCAGCGACTGGGGCGCCACGGGGAACGGCTGCGTGGGCGACGCGACCTCGCCCGCCACGTCGCTCTTCGGCACCGGCCGCTCCTCGACACCGAAAATCGGCTTGCCCGTGGCGCGATCCAGGATGAAGAAATTGCCGGTCTTGGACCCGGCGCCGACGGCGGGGATCGTCCGGCCCTCGCGGTGAACGTCGAACAACACCGGCGGCGAGGCGACGTCGTAATCCCAGAGGTCGTGGTGAACGGTCTGGAAGGACCAGACGCGCTCGCCGGTGTCCGCGCGCAGGGCCACGACGGAGTTCGCATCGCGGTTTTCGCCCAGCCGCTCGCCGCCGTAATAATCGGGGCTGGGGCTGCCGGTGGGCACGAAGACCAGGTTGCGCTCGGGATCGGCGGCGATGACCGACCAGGCGTTGGCGGCGCCGGTGCGCTGCGCGCTGCCGTTCTTCCAGGTTTTGGCGCCAGGGGCCTTCGGGTCTTGCGGAATGGGGTCCCAGGACCACTTCAGCTTGCCGGTGACGACGTCGAAGCCGCGCACCTCGCCGCTGGGTGAGCTGACGAGATTGTTGTCGGCGATGCCGGAGCCGATCACCAGAGTGTTGCCGACGACGGCCGGCGGCGAGGTCTCCTCATAGTCCGCGTAGCGATCGGCCGGCACCGGAATGCGCAGGCCGCGGCGAAGATCGACGACACCGTTCTCCCCGAAATCGGCGCAGGGCTTGCCCGTGGCCGCGTCGAGCGCGATCAGGTGCGCGTCGATGGTGGCCATGAAAATGCGGCGCTCGCCCGAAGGCGACTTCCACGTCGAGACGCCGCGGCTGGCGTAGTCGCCGTAGCCCGCGTCCTTGTCGATCTTGGGAGCGAACGCCCAGCGCTGCTGACCGCTGACGGGATCGAGCGCGATGACGCGGCCGAGCGGCGTCGAGAGATAGAGCGTGCCGTCGACGTAGATCGGGGTCGCCTCGAAGGCCGTGGGTTTGGAGCCCTTGGGCTGATACGCGTCGCCGGTGTGGAATGTCCAGGCGACCTTGAGCGAGCGGACGTTGCCGCGATCGATCGCGGCGAGAGGCGAGAAGCGCTGGCCGCCGGGATCGTGCCCCCACACCGGCCAGTCCTCGCCGGTCTGCGCATATGCCTCCTCGGTCGCCAGGATCGCCGTCAATGCCAGAGCCACCGTCAGGGATCTCGAAATCATGGTTTCACCCTTTCAGTACCGCGGGAAGAGTATACTGCCAAGGGAGGAGATCCGTGACTGAGATCCGAGACGAGTTCCTGAGCGAGGGGGATCTCGATCTGCGCAACCTGTCGCAGGACGAGCTGATCGCCTACTGGAACCTCTGGCTCCTGCAGGCCCAGGCCACGAACGACCTCGACGAAGCTCTCTACTCCCACGGTGTCTTCGAGCGCGACCCGGCGGTTCGTGAGAAAAAGCCCGAGGAGGGAGAGCGAGCTTGCGGGTCTGAGCCGCCTGGAATTCCTCGACGAGTTGGCCAAGCGCAAAGTGCCGGTCATCCAGATGACCGTGGAGGAGCTCAAGGCAGAGCTTGCGGGTGAGTAGATGATGACTGGGAAAGCACCGCAGGCGTCGCCCCATCTCACTCCCGGGGCCTTCCGAGCCAACGGCCCGGGCTCCCTACCTAATAGAGGGAGATCCAGAGGAGAGAGGGAGCTCTGCACGGCCCTTTTCATACTTCCTTGCCCTGAACGGCGAGGGGAGGCTCCAGGACATACGAGGAATCCCTACCTCTGACACGATGGCATGGGCCGAGGTGACCGTCGAGGGCGGCAATCGTTTTGCCGGCTTTCCGAGATTCTACTCCAGAGAATCTGAGCGATCCGAAATCTTCCTCATGCCGGCTTGCTCCCTCCAGGGTACAACGCCAACGCGTATCACAGGGCCCGGAGTCCTGATACCGGAGGACAAGATCCTATCTTTGGTATTCGTTGATCGCGCGACTAGCCCAACTTCGTCGGTTTTCCTGAGGAATCCCAGGAGAACCGGGGGTTTGGCGGAGGTTTTCGTCACTATGCCTGAGGGGCCTTCTCCTGGGCAGGCAGCCAAGTCTTGATGGGAGGCATGACCTCCTCGGGGAGGGC
>DATARR010000004.1:0-17272 GCA_036264085.1 Thermoanaerobaculia bacterium
TCGTCCGCCGACGGCCCGTACAGCGCCGGCACCGGGATGTCGTTGAGCCGCAGGTAGATGGTGAGCTGGCCGCGGTGGTGGATCTGGTGGTTGAAGACGAAGCCGCGCAGCACGGCGATCTTGGGCATGGTGAAGATCACCTGCTCGCCGTTGCGCAGGCTCCATTGTTTGAAGAATTCCTCGTCGCCCGCGCCGGCGAGCGCGACCCGGGCCTCGGCTACGCTCTTGTCGAAGAGCGCCAGGATCTCCTCGGTCGTCGCGGGTTTGGGCGCCTCGCCGGGGGCCGCGAGGTCGACGTGGTCGCTGCGGAAGGTCTCGGTCACCCAGGTGGGCAGATGGGCCAGGTGGGTGGCCAGCTTCTGGAAGGGCCAGGACTTCGCGTGCGGCTGCCACGAAAGCTTGTCGTTCGGCACCCGCTCGAGGGTGCGGCGGGTATTGGCGTACTCGTGGTCGAACTCGGGCAGCAGGGTCTCGCTGATCTTCATGTCTCTTCTCTCTCCTCTCGCGGAAAATCGCGTCGCTGGAATCGTAGTGAAAACGTCGCCGGACGGCAATCTCCCGAGGTTACAGCTCGGTGGCGGTGTCGAAGAGGGACGGCTGATCGCCGGCCGGTCCGGCGTAGAGGAGCCGGCCGCCGGGGAGGATCCGGGCGTTGGGGTCGAGCTCGTGAGGGTCCGCGCGCCCCCGGCCCAGGATGTGCAGGACGTCGATCCCACGGGCCACCAGGGCGTCGGAGATGAGGCGCCGGTGACAGCGCCAGGGTACGGCCTCGGCGCAGAGGATGGCGACGGTCTCCTCGCGAGACCGCTGGACGAGGCGGTCCAGGGCGGCTTGGAATTGCGGGGTCTCCATGTAGTCGGCGTAGCCCCGGAACGCCTCCACCCGCCAGGCCGTGTGGGGGGAGCCGGGGCGGGCCGGGCGGCGGCCTCCCAGGTCCGGCTCGTGCACGTACTGAATGCCGGCGCCGGCCAGCGAGGCGGCCAGGGCGTCGCGGGAGAACTGGGGATGGCGGCGCGAGGCGGGGTAGCGCCGCACGTCCACCAGGGTCGTTACGCCGTGCCCGGCCAAAAGCGCGATCAGCTCTTCGATCGAGCGAGTGGAGTGGCCGGCGGTGTAGACGGGAGGCATGAGGCTACTATAACAAGGGGTCCGGAAGGCCGGCGCCCCCCGGGCCACAGGGAAGAAAATCAACGGCATTGAGGTTCTCGCACCGGGAGTCTGCGGATTTGCTGCTACGAGTCATCACGTACAACATCCATCGGGCGATCGGGGTGGACCGCCGGTTTCGCCCGGAGAGAATCGTCACCATTCTCCGCCACTACAACGCGGACGTGGTGATGCTCCAGGAGGTGGACGAGGGGGCGCCGCGCTCGCGGGAGCTGAACCTCGCCGAGGAGCTCGCCCGGAGCGCCGGCTATCCGCATTTCGCCCTCGGCCACAACGTCAGCCTGAAGAAGGGTCGCTACGGCAACGCGACGCTCAGCCGGTTTCCCATCGTCCGCGAGCGCAACATCGACCTGTCGATCACGGAGAGCTGGATCCGCCGCGGCTGCCAGCATACGACGCTGGAGCTCAACGGCCACGGCGAGCGGCTGGAGGCGTTCAACCTCCACCTTGGGCTTTCGGCGCGGGAGCGCAAGAAGCAGATCGAGCTGCTCAAACGCTCGGCCGAGTTCAGCGGCGTGGATCCCCGGACGCCCCTGATCGTGGCCGGCGACTTCAACGACTGGCGCTCGCTGCTGCTGCCGGAGCTCACCAACGGCCTCGGCTTCGGCTGCGCCACGGAGCGCAAGCGGGGGCCCTACCGCTGCATCCCCACCTATCCCGCCTTCTCGCCTCAGGGGGGCCTCGACCGCATCTACCATCGCGGCGCGCTCCAGCTCATCTCGGTCCATTCCTGCCGGCTGCAGGTGGCCCGGGTGGCGAGCGACCACCTGCCGATCGTGGCGGAGTTCAGGGTGGAGTAGACCCGCGCCCTGCGAGCGCGGCTCGCAGGCGAGCGACCTCGGCCTCCGCCGCGTCGGCGCGCTGGCGTTCCGCGTCGGCGTGCTGGCGTTCCTCTTCGGCGCGCTGGCGTTCCGCGTCGGCGCGCTGGCGTTCCTCTTCGGCGCGGTGGCGTTCCTCTTCGGCGCGGTGGCGTTCTGCGTCGGCGCGCTGGTGTTCTGCCTCGGCGCGCTGGCGTTCCTCTTCGGCGCGCTGACATTCCTCTTCGGCGCGCTCCTCGGCCGTGGGGATCATGCTGCCGTCGGCACGGAAGAGCCGGACCCATTCACCCGTCCTTCCCTCCAAGGCTCCGTACCAGAGGCCGAAGGACGCTCCGAGCTGCTCGCTCCAGATCCGTCCCTGCTCATCCGGCGGGATCGGGCGGTAGAACCGGTCCGCCAGGCGCAGACCTTCCACCTCCCAGGTCTCCGGGTCGCACATGAAATACTCCGCCGTACGGAAGGTCCGGGCGTAGAGGTCTCTCTTTTCCGTGCGGTCCTTCTTCGCCGTGGACGGCGAGAGCAGCTCGACGATGACGTCCGGCAGCCGCCCGCCCTCCTCCCAAGCGATCCAGACCTTGCGCTCGCGGTGCGGGTCGACGCCGCCCACCCAGAAGACGTCCGGTCCGCGGAAGGCCCGCTTCTCCAGACCCTTCGTCTCCTCGTCCGAAACCTCCCGGGCCTGCTCGAGGGAGTAGTACACGAACATGTTGCCACCGGTGTAGAAGTCGGTCCGGCCGGCTTCCGCCATGACCTCGCGGAACAGCCTGCGCAGGAGGGGGTACTGCAAAGTATGCCACTCGGTCTCCAAAGGCTCTCCGTCGTCGTAGACGAGCTCGAAGGGCAGAGGCGCGAGCGCGACGGCTGGCTGGCTCATGGCGTGCTCCCTTGCGGAGTCGTGTCCAGGCAAATCTTATTCCGCATCGCCGGTAAAGACAAGGGGGAGGCGCGCTCCCCGTCTTCCTCCTGGACGACAGGATAGCACGGAGAGCGGAGTTATTCGTCCTGTTCGAGGAAGCGGAGGGTCTCGGCGGGGCCGGGCACGGTGCGCAGGGCGCGCAGCAGGCCGTGGCCGCCCACCTCGGGAGCCAGGTAGAGGTGGTCGCGGGTCTCGAAGACGATGGCATCGCCGCGGCGGATGGGGCCCGCGGGGCCGTCGCCGCCGAGCTTGTGGACGATGAGCTTCTCGGCCCGGCCGGCGCGGGCGGCGCGGGCGTAGACCCGGCCGCCCACGCCGCGCTCGACGGTGAGATAGAGGCCGTCGTGGGTCTGCAGGGTGACGACGTCGCCGCTCTCGAGGTCGCCGCCATTCCAGTCCTTGAGCGTGAAGACGGACCACGGGCTGCCCGGCAGCCAGCGCTCGGCGGCCACGGCGCGGTCGTCCGGATGGACGGCGAGGTACTGGTTGGCGAAGCCGCTGAAGGCTCCCCGGTGGAGCGAGGCGGAAACCTGCCCGGCGAGCACGTTCCACATGCGGGCCCGCAGGCCGTCCGGACGCACCAGCCAGAAGCCCCGCATCTCGGAATTCTTCGGCCGGCCGGCGAGGTGCTCCCGGGCCGGCTCGTTGCAGTAGACCTGCCAGTAGACGGCGTAGCGCACCCCCCAGCCGAGGGCCGCCTCGGTGAGGTCGCGGATGCGCTCGGCCCGCTCCGCCTCGGTGAGGCCGGGGGTCTTGGCCATGCCGTACTCGCCGAGGTAGACGTTGTGGCGGCCGTAGCGGCGGCTGGCGGGAGCTTTCGACTCCAGGTAGTCGAGGGCGCGGACCAGCTCATCCGGGTCGAAGCCGACGTCCCAGCTCGAATAGGAGTAGAGGTCGCACCGGGTGAAGGGGAGGACGTCGTTGGTCGCCGTCACCTGGCCCTGCATCGCGGCGGCGAGGAAGTTGACCTCGCAGGCGTGGGCCACGTCCACGCTGCGGGGCCGCAGCTCCCGGCGCGCGGCCTGCACCCCGTCCTGGCGGGCGTTCCACCAGTCGATCATCCCCTGAATGCGCACCGGTCCGGGCGCGGTGCCCGCCGGCAGCCCGGCATGCAGCAGGTGGTCGCCCTCCCAGTTCTGCAGGATGAAGGTCTTGCCGGAGCCGGCGTAGGCGGTGAGCAGGTATTTGGCGAGGCGGTACGTCTGGTCCCGCTCGGCCGCGGCCTCCTCAGAGGTGAGGCCGTCGTCGAGCTGGGTGAGCGGCGCCGGCGGGATCTCCAGGATGATGGTGAAGAAGGGCTTCGCGAAAAGCTGCTGGAAATACGGGCGCTGGACGAGCTCGACGACGTCGGCGGTGGCTGGCAGCCAGTTGGAGTTGAAGCGGTACAGCTCGTCCATCTGGGAGGGATCGACGAAGACCTTGATCACCCGGGAGCCCAGGTCCACGATCTGGTCGGCCCCCTCGTTGAGGTAGTCCTCGCCGGAGAAGTCGTACTTGCCGGCGGCGTGGGAGACGCCCAGGACGTCGCGGATCTCGACGGCTCCGGCCGCCGGCAGGAGAGTCAGGAGCAGGAGGAGCGCTACCCGGAGAGGGCGCATTATTCTATTGTAAGGCCGGGAGGGAGCGGATGATGAGAGCGGCGGTGATCGACAGCTACGGCGGCAGCGACAAGCTGGTGGTGCGCGAGGTGCCGGACCCGGGACCGCCCGGACCGGGGCAGGTCCTGGTGCGGGTCCGGGCGGCGAGCATCAACCCATTTGACAGAATGGTCCGCAGCGGTAAGGTGCGGTTCCTGATGCCGGCCAAATTCCCCCTGATCCTCGGTCACGACGCCGCCGGAGAGGTGGCGGCGATCGGTCCCGAGGTGACCCGCTTCCAGCCGGGGGATCCGGTCTTCGGCGGCGTGGACGCGAAGCGCCACGGCGGCTCCTGGGCGGAGCTGGTCCTGATTCCGGAAGGGTCGCTGGCGTCCAAGCCGGCCGCCCTGTCTTTCGAGGAGGCCGCAGCCCTGCCCGTGGCCGCCCTCACGTCGCTCCAGGCGCTGCGCGACAAGGGCGGGCTCAGCGCCGGGGAGAAGGTGCTGATCAACGGCGCCGCCGGCGGCGTGGGCCACTGCGCGGTGCAGGTCGCCCGCGCCCTGGGAGCCCGGGTGACGGCGGTGGCGAGCGGCAGGAACCAACAATTCCTCCGCGAGTTGGGGGCCGACGAGACGATCGACTACCAGGAGGAGGACTTCACCGGCCGCGACGAGCAGTGGCACGTGATCCTCGACGCCGCCGCGACCCGCCAGTACGCCGACTGCGAGCCCGTCCTGGACCGGGACGGCGGCGTCTACGTCAGCACGGTCCCCGGGCCGAAGCTCTTGGTCTGGATCGCCCTCACCACGCTCGGCGGCCTCTTCGGGCAGAAGAAGCGGGCGCGCACGATCCTCGTGAAGCAGCGGGCGGAAGACCTCGCCGTCCTCGCCCGCATGGCGGACCAGGGGAAGCTGCGTCCGCACCTCGCGGAGGTCTTTCCTCTGGAGCGCATCGCCGCGGCGAACGACCTCAGCGAGTCCGGACATGTGCGGGGAAAGGTGGTGGTGCGGGTGAGCGGTTGAACATCCTCCTGGTCGCCACCAAGGCCCCCTGGCCGCCGGTCGACGGCGGCCGCTTCCTGCTGCTCAACACCCTCGAAGCGCTCGCGGTCGCGGGCTGCAGGCTGACGCTGGTGGCGCCGGTCGATCCCGCGGGGTTCGACCTCGGCCGGGTGGCCCGCGAGCTGTCCCCCTGGTGCACGCCCGTGCTGGTGCCGGCGGCTCCGCTCCCAGCGGTCGCGGCGCTGCTGCGGCCGGGAGGGGCGCCGCTGTCGATCGCCCGTCACTCCCTTCAGGCGGTCAGGAGTGAGGTGGAGAGGCAACTCGGGGCGGAGCGGTTCGACGTCGTCCATGCCGAGCAGCTTCAGGCGTTGCCTCAGGCGGCGCCGGCTTTCTCCAGGGGAATTCCGGTCGTCCTGCGGGCCCAGAACGTGGAGAGCGATCTCTGGCGGGCGGCGGCGGAGCGGGGGAGGGGAATGCGCGGTTGGCTGCTGCGGCAGGAGGCGCGGCGGATGGCGGCGTGGGAGGGGACGGCCGTCCGGCGGGCGGCGGCGACGCTGGCGCTGACGAGGGAGGATGCGGCGCGCCTCGGCGAGCTGGCGAAGGGCGGCGGGCGGGTGCGGGTGGTGCGGGCGCCGTTTCCCGAGCTGCCTCCCGGCTCGGGGCGGCTCGACGGCGCGCCGCCCGTGGTCGTCTTCGGCAGCCGCGGCTGGCTGCCCAACGTGGACTCCGTGGCCTGGTATCTGAAGGACGTCTGGCCCGCCGTTCGCGCCGAGCTGCCAGGGGCGGTCCTGCACCTTTATGAGGAAGCCTCGCCTTCCGCGCCGCCCGGCGTCGTGGTCCATCCGCCACCGGGGGACAGCGCCGAGGCGTTCCCTCCCGGATCGATCCTCGCCGTTCCCCTGCGCATCGCCTCCGGAGTGCGGATCAAGATCCTCGAAGCCTGGGCCCGGGGCGTGCCGGTCGTGGCGACCCCGGCGGCGCTTGCGGGCCTGGAGGCGGAGGACGGACGGCAGGCGCTCGTCGCTGAGCAGCCGCGAGATTTCGCCGCCGCGATCCGCCGGCTCCACACCGAGCCCGGGCTGGCCGCCGCGCTCGTTCAAGAGGGTCTCCGGGCGCGGCGCGAGAGGCACGATCCAGGGGAGGTCGCGCGCCGCTTGCTGGACGAGTACGGCAAGGTCCCCTGATTCGAGCCTGGAGCTGGGGCTTGCGACATCGGAACGCTGCCGCTGCTACCATTCTCTGCATGGTTTTCGGCCGCCGTCCCTCCACCCCCCTCGAAGAGCGCCTCGGGTATCGCTTCAAACGGCTCGACCTCCTGAGTCTCGCCCTCACGCACCGCTCCTGGGCCAACGAGCAGGGGGTGCCGGAACACTATGAACGGCTGGAGTTCCTGGGCGACTCCGTCCTCGGGCTGATCAGCGCCGAGTGGCTCTACCTGCGCCATCCGGAATTGCCGGAGGGGGAGCTCTCGAAGCTCAAGGCGCAGATCGTCAGTCGCCCGGCCCTGGCCCGGCACGCCGAGGAGATGGGGTTGGGATCGGAGCTCAAGATCGGCGTCGGGGAGGACCGCTCGGGCGGACGGACCAAGGCGTCCCTCCTCGCCGACTCGATGGAGGCCGTGTTCGGGGCCCTCTTCCTCGACGGCGGCCTGGAGGCGGCCCGCAAGGTCGTCGAGCCCATGCTGGAGGAGGCCTTCGAGGAGCGGGCCAGCCAGCCGGTGACCGATCCCAAGACCCAGCTCCAGGAGGTCTCCCAGGCCCTGGGCTGGGATCTGCCCGAATACCGGCTCACCGGCTCCACCGGGCCGGATCACAACAAGGTCTTCGTCGTGGAGTGCTGGCTGGCGGGCGAGCTCGGGGGCACCGGCGAGGGGCCGAGCAAGAAGGTGGCGGAGCAGCGGGCCGCCGCCGCCGCCCTGGCGGAGCTGCCGGAGAAGTAGAGTACAATCCCGCCCCCATGAGCCAGCCGACATCCGCGACGTCCGTCTCCTCGATTCATGAGCTGTCCCAGCACGCCGGCCAGGAGGTCGAGCTGTCGGGGTGGATCGACAACAAGCGCTCCAGCGGCAAGATCGCCTTCCTCCAGGTGCGCACCGCCGGCGGCGTCGTCCAGGCGGTGGCCGGCCGCAAAGACGTCTCCGAAGAGGCCTGGGCGGACATCGAGCGCGTCACCCAGGAGTCGACCGTCCGCGTCCGCGGCACGGTCAAGGAGGACAAGCGCTCCCCGACCGGCGTCGAGATCCAGGCCAACGGCTTCGAGATCCTCTCCCTCACCCAGGACTATCCCATCACCCCCAAGGAGCACGGCACCGCGTTCCTCATGGAGCACCGCCACCTCTGGCTGCGCTCCAGCCGCCAGCGCGCGGCCCTGCGGGTGAGGAGCGAGGTCGAGCAGGGGATCCGCGACTTCTTCTACGACCGCCAGTTCACGCTCATCGACTCGCCGATCCTCACCCCCGCCGCCTGCGAGGGCACGTCGACGCTCTTCGAGACCGACTACTTCGGCGACAAGGCGTACCTCTCCCAGTCCGGCCAGCTCTACCTGGAGCCGGCCGCCGCGGCCCTCGGCAAGGTCTACTGCTTCGGCCCCACCTTCCGGGCCGAGAAGTCCAAGACCCGCCGGCATCTGATGGAGTTCTGGATGGTCGAGCCCGAGGTGGCCTTCCTGGAGTTCGAGGGGCTCTGCGCGTTGACCGAGGAGTTCGTGGGCTATCTCGTGGCGCGCATCCTCGACCGCTCGCGGGAGGACCTCAAGGCCTTGGAGCGGGATACCGCTAGGCTGGAAAAGGTGGTGCCGCCCTTCCCGCGCATCACCTACACCCAGGCGGTGGAGATCCTCAACCGCGAGGGCAATCCCATCCAGTGGGGGGACGACTTCGGCGGCGACGAGGAGACGATCCTCGCCAGCCAGTTCGACCGGCCGGTGATGGTCACCCGCTTTCCGGCGTCGTTCAAGGCCTTCTACATGCAGCCCGATCCGGAGAACCCGGAGACCGTACTGGGCCTCGACCTGCTGGCGCCCGAGGGGTACGGCGAGATCATCGGCGGCAGCCAGAGGATCCACGACCACGACCTGCTGCTGGCGCGCATCCAGCAGCACAATTTACCCGTCGAGGCGTTCCAGTGGTATCTTGACGTCCGCAAGTACGGGGCGTTCCCCCACAGCGGCTTCGGCATGGGCATCGAGCGCTTCGTGGCCTGGATGACCGGCCTGACGCACCTGCGGGAAACCATCCCTTACCCGCGGATGCTCTACAAGATCTACCCTTAAGGAAGGACGGACGGCACGCCGAAACCGGGGCGGCTCCTCACCTGGGCGACTCTCGGGGCGCTGATCCTCATCTGGGGCACCACCTGGGCGGTGATCCGGGTGGGTCTGCGGGGCATCCCCCCGTTCACCGGGGTGGCGCTGCGCTTCGGCCTCGCCGCGGCGGCGCTGCTCGCCCTCGCGCCCGTCCTCGGCGTCAAGCTGGGCCGGAGCCGGATCGAACGGCGCCTCTGGTGGGCGAACGCTTTCCTGACGTTCATCGTGCCCTACAGCGTCCTCTACTGGGCGGAGCAGTGGGTGCCGTCGGGGCTCTGTTCGGTCGTCTTCTCCACCTTCCCGCTGTTGACGGCCCTCGCGGCTCACTTCGTTTTATCGACGGAGCGGCTGATGCCCCGGAGCATCGCGGGCATCCTCCTGGGCTTCGCGGGGATCGCAATCATCTATTCCGCGGATTTCCAGTCGCTGGGCGGGAGCCAGGTGGCGAAGGCCGCGGCCCTGCTGTTGATCTCGCCTCTCTTCGCGGCGCTGGGCAACGTCACCGTGAAACGCTGGGGAGGCGACCTTCATCCCCTCTCGACGGCGGCCGTGCCCATGGGGATCACCGCCCTGGTGGCGGGCACCCTGGCCCTGCTGTTCGAGTCCGGGCGGCACGCGACCTTCAACACGCCGTCCGTCCTCTCGATCCTCTACCTGGGGTTGATCGGCTCCGCCTTCCCCTTCACCCTCTACTTCTGGCTGCTCCGCCACCAGTCGGCCACCAGCCTGTCGATGATCAACTACGCGACGCCGGTCCTCGCCGTGATCGTGGGCAGCCTGTTCCTGGGCGAAGCCTTCACGCCGCGCATCCTCGCCGGCTCGGCCCTGGTGCTGGTGGGCGTCGCGGTGGCGGTGACCGGTGGCCCGCGGCAGGCGGAGCGACAGGCTCTGGCGGAGGAGGGGAGCCCGTGACGCTGGGGTTCAGCTCCAGGCCTCAGAGGGTGTTTGGAAAGCCATCCTGCTGCACTCCTGGCGCCAGGTTTGCAGCCTGGTCCTTCATGCCCGCTCGTGCCACGAGTCTTCAAACGGACGAAATCCGCGATTACTATCATCGCGTCCTGCCTTTCTACGACGTGGAGCTGGCCGATCGCGGCGACGAGGCGCTGTGGTCACGGGCTGCCTCCAATCCCAAGGGCTGTCGCGTTCTGGAGCTGGGAGCTGGAACGGGGAGGGCCACGGCTTTCTTCGCCCGGGTCGCCGCCCGCGTCGTGGCCCTCGAGCTCGCGCCGGAGATGATCGCCGTGGCCCGCCAGCGGCTGGCCGGCGCTGCGAACGTCGCTCTGGCGGTGGCGGACATGCGGGAGGTCGAGCTGCGGGTTCGCTTCGATCTGGTCGCCGCGGTGGACGATCCGTTCGTCCATCTTGTAGAGGACGAGGATCGGGAGCGGGCCTTCGCCACGGCGGCCCGCCACCTCGCGCCCGGCGGCCGATTCCTCCTCGATGCAGCCTGGTTCTCGCCGGACCAGCGCCGGGCGGCCGGCGGCGAGGGAGGACTGGTCAAGGAGCACTCCGGCCGCGGCGGCCTGCTCGTCCGCGAGACCTGGCGCTGCGATCCCCAGGCACGCCTTTGCACCGCCTCCTTCGAGTACCGCCGCCAGGGCGAGACGGTGGAACGGGCATCGTTCCCGGCCCGTCTCTGGTCGCGCGAGGAGCTGGAGCACCGGGCCCGTGTCGCCGGCCTCCAGGTGGCCCATCTCTGGGGCGACTACGACCGCCGCCCCTGGAACCGGGCGACCTCGCCGCGCATGATCGCGGAGCTGCGGGCCGGCGGGTGAGGGGCGGCGGCCAGGCGCGACGAGAGCCAGCGGGCAGTGTGCCAGAAGGGCCCGATGCGGGGACCCCGGCGCTACAATCCAATCCATGGAGCTCCTCTCCACCCACGTGGGTGCCGACTTCGACGGCTTTGCCGCGATGCTCGTGGCGCGCCGTCTTCATCCCGAGGCGCGGCTGTTTTTTCCCGGCTCGCGGGAGGGCTCGCTGCGGCGGATGATCGAGGCGCGGGGCATCGAGGTCCCCGAGCTGCGACAGAGGGACGTGGACCCGGCGGCGCTGACCCGGGTGATCCTCTGCGACATCCGCCAGCAGGATCGCATCGGCGTCGTGGCGTCGTGGCTGGAGGCGAACCCGGGGATCGAGGTCTGGGCCTACGATCATCACCCGGCATCGCCTTCCGACCTGGCCGTGGCTGGCGGCATCGTCGATCCGGCGGCGGGCTCTTCCTCGACGCTGCTGGTGGAGGAGCTGCGCCGGCGCGGCCTCGTCGCCACGGCCGAGGAGGCGGACCTCCTGCTGATGGGGATCTACGAGGACACCGGCTCCCTCACCTACGTCACCACCAGCCCCCGCGACCTCCAGGCCGCAGCCTGGCTGCTGGAGCAGGGCGGGGACCTCGCCGCCGTCCGCGGCTCTGTCTCGCGGCCGCTCGATCCGGAGCGGCTCGACGTGCTTCACCAGATGACCCGGCGGCTGGAGGTGCATCGCATTCGCGGCCATCGAACGGGGATCGTGGAGGTGGAGCTGGGGCGCTACGTGGAGGAGCTGGCGCCGCTCGTCTCCCGCTGCCTGGAGATCTTCGAGCTGCCCCTCCTCTTCGCCCTCTTCGGCGAGGGGGACCGGGTGACCCTCATCGCCCGCGGCACGCTGGAGGGGTTCGACCTGGGCGAGGCTCTGAAGGAGCTGGGCGGCGGCGGCGGTCACTCCACGGCCGCTTCGGCGCGCTTCAAGGAGACGACCCTGCTGGAGGTCCGGGAGCGGCTGCTGGAGTACCTCCGTCAGGCCCTGCCGCCGGCCGCCCGGGCGCGGGACCTGATGATCGCCCCCTTCTACCTGATCCCGGCCGGCACCACGGTCGAGGAGGCCAAGGCGGGGCTCAACGCCCGGCGCATCAATGCCGCGCCGGTCGAGCGCGAAGGGCGGATCGTGGGCACCGTCTCGCGGCAGGTCCTCGACGCCGCCCTCCAGCACGGCCTGGGGCCCCGGCCGGTGGAGACCGTGATGTCGGTGGAGCTCGAATGGGTGGACCCCGACGCTCCGGCCGACGAGGTGCGCGAGCGGATGCTCAGCCGCCATCCGCGCTTCGTGATGGTGGGGGACCCCGCGGCCGGCCGCCCTCTGGGGCTCGTCACCCGCATGCAGCTCCTGCGGCACCTGCACGGCCAGCTCGCCGACTTCGAGGAGAGGATCGACCGCCACGCCGAGCGGCAGCGGGAGCGGCGCGAGAAGATCGGCAGGCTCATGGCCCGGCGGCTGCCGCCGGCCCTCACCTCCCGCATCGCGACGATCGCAGCCGTCTCCCGGGAGCTGGAGGTCCCCGTCCACCTGGTGGGCGGCTTCGTGCGCGACCTGCTGCTGGAGCGGGAGAACCGCGATTTGGATTTAGTGGTGGAGGGGGACGGCCTCGCCTTCGCCGATGCGCTCGCCCGGGCCGTCGGCGGCCGGGTGCGGGTTCATCAGGCCTTCCTCACCGCCGTGGTGGTCGACGCCGAAGGCTTCCATGTCGACGTCGTGACGGCTCGCAGCGAGTTCTATCGTGCCCCGGCGGCCCTGCCCGAGGTGCAGACCTCGGCCCTGCGACAGGACCTCTTCCGGCGGGACTTCACCATCAACACCCTGGCCATCCGCCTGGGGCCGGAGCCCGCGCCCGAGCTCATCGACTACTTCGGCGGCCGGCGAGACCTGAAGGACAGGGCCCTGCGCGTGCTCCACAGCCTGTCGTTCATCGACGATCCCACGCGCATCCTGCGGGCCGTGCGGCTGGAGCTGCGGCTGGGCTTCCGGATCTCGCCCGAGACGCTCCACCTCGCCCAGGTGGCGCTCGCCGAGGGGGTGTTCGACCGTCTCTCCGGCTCGCGCCTGCGCGACGAGCTGGCCCTGCTGCTGAACGATCCGGACCTCGCCCTGCGCGGCCTCGAGCGCCTCGCCGAGCTGGGCGTGCTCCGCGCCCTCGACCCGCGAATCGAGCTCGACGAGGCCGCCCGCGAACGGCTGCGGGCCGCGCGGGCCGCCCACGATTGGTACCGTCTGGAGGGGATCTCCGATCCGCCCGTCGAGGCCTGGCGGTTGCTGCTGATGGCCCTGGCCAGGGGCTTCGCGACAGCCGACCTCGTCCGTTTCGCCGGCCGCCTGATGCTGGCGGGGGAGGACCGGCGTCTCCTCACCGGGTTCCCGGGACGCTTGCAGGCCGCCCGAGAGGCGCTGCAGGGCGGCCGGGCGCTGTCGCCTCACCACGTGGCGGAGATCCTGAAGCCTCTGAGCGGCGAGGAGCTCCTCCTCCTCATGGCGGAGGGAGACGAGTCGGTCCGCCTCTGGGTCCGCCGTTACCTGACCGATCTGCGAACCTTGAGCCTCTCCCTCCGCGGCGCCGACCTCCTGGCGGCGGGCATCCCACCCGGGCCGCGGATCGGCGAGGCCCTGCGCGCCACTCTCCGCGCCCGGCTCGACGGCCGGATCGACGAGGGCGACGAGCTGCGCTACGCTCTGGCTTTCCTGACCGAAGAGCCGGCGGTTGTCTTGCGAGAGGAGACCGTTTGAAAAGCCGATTCATGGTCATTGCGGGTATGGCCTTTTTTCTGCTCGCGGCAGCTTCCGCCGGGGGCGCCGCGGACGACCGCTCCACCGAGGTCGTCCGCTACGACTGTCTGACCGACACCACGCGGCGCGAGATCACCCTCTTCGGCAACGGCACCGTCCGCCTGCGCGACGGGCTGATCAAACACGAATGGATGGGCCTCGCCGAGCTGGGGCCGGACGAGCTCCAGGGTTTCCTCAACCGCCTGGCGGGGGAGGACCTCTCCGAGTCCCAGAGCCCGGAGCAGGGGGTTCAGGGCAACTGGGTGGAGCGCTGCGAGCTGCGGCTGCAGCTTCCGGGCAAGCCGCTGAAAACCTTTCGTTTCGGGCACTACGATCCGCTGGGCCTCAACCTGTCGCGGGTCGTGCACATCGCCGAGGAGCTGGGGGAGAAGGTGCAGTTGGTGAAGGACGCCGACGCGCTGCCCGCCGATTACGTGCCGGAGGTCGGAGACGTGCTGAAGCGGGTCGGCGACGGCGCGGTCTTCCGCATCGTGGCCTTCACCTCGGACAAGAAGGGGATCGAGCTGCAGGGGATCGACCTGCCGCTCGAGGTCTACATCCCGAAGGATCAGGTGAGGCAGCAGTTCACCTCCCTGGTGTCGAAGGGATGGTGAAGCCGGGGGTGCGGATCACGGGGGGCGAGCTCCGTGGCCGTGCGCTCGCCGTCCCGCCGGGCGCGCGGCCCACGGAAGGGCGGGTGCGCGAGGCCCTGTTCTCCATCTGGCGGGAGCGTCTGGAAGGCGCCCGCGTCCTCGACCTCTTCGCCGGCAGCGGCGCCGTGGGGCTGGAGGCCCTGAGCCGGGGCGCCCTCTCCGCCCTCGCCGTGGACGGCGACCTGCGAGCCGTGAAGACCCTGGAATCCAACTCCGACCGTCTGGGCGAACGCCTCCTGGACATCCGGCGGCTGAACCTCCCCGCCGGCCTCGCCCGGCTGGTGGAGGAGGGAGCCGGCCCCTTCGACCTGGTGTACGCCGATCCCCCCTACGACTTCGCCCCCTACCCCGAGCTCCTCCTGGCGGTCGCTCCTCTCCTCGCCACCGATGGAGAGATCGCCGCGGAGCACTCCTCCCGCCGGGAGCTGCCCGTCGAGGTGGGGCCGCTGACGCGGGTGGACGTGCGGCGGTACGGGGAGAGTGCGGTGAGCTTTTATCGGCTGGGTTCCGGGTCGACTCTCCGCGGACGATGACGAGAGGAAAGCCTGTCATGCGGGTCGCTGCAATCTACGACGTTCACAGCAATCTTCCCGCGCTCGCGGCTGTGCTCCAGGAGATTCGCCAAGCCGGAGTAGATCAGATCATGGTCGGGGGCGATGTGCTTCCGGGACCGATGCCACGGGAAACGATCGAGTATTTGCTGGGCCTCGACGTCCCGCTCCAGTTCATCCAGGGGAACGGCGACCGTGCGGTGCTGGAAGCGATGACCGGCACGGAGACGGGTGCCCTCCCGGAGCAGGCGCGCGAGGCCGTGCGCTGGGTGGCGCGGCAGCTCGACCCTGAGCACGAGCGGCTGCTGGCGAGCTGGCCCAGGACGCTCCGGGTCGAGATTCCGGGGTTGGGCGAGGTGCTGTTTTGCCATGCTACGCCGCGCAACGACACGGAGATCTTCACCCGTCTCACGCCGGAAGACCGCCTCCTGCCGGTCTTTGAAGGAGTCAACGCCTCGGTGGTCGTCTGCGGTCACACCCACATGCAATTCGATCGGACGATCGGCGGAATTCGAGTCGTGAATGCCGGCAGTGTGGGAATGCCCTTCGGGGAAGCCGGCGCCGATTGGCTCCTGCTGGGTCCTGACGTTCAGTTGCGGCACACTCCTTACGATCTCAAGGGAGCTGCCGAGCGCATTCGAGCGACGAGCTACCCGCAGGCCCAGGAGTTTGCAGACCGTGAGGTCCTGCAACCCCGATCGGAGAAAGAGATCCTCGAATTGTTCACCAAGGCTGAGCTGAGGTGATCGGAGGCTCTTCACACCAGCTCAGGATGCCGCAGCAGCTCTCCCAGCAGGAGCCGCAGCTTGGCCGCCGCGGCCTGGCCGGCGGCGAGGACGTCCTCGTGCTTCACCGGGTCGGCGGAGAGGCCGGCGCCGGGATTGCTCACCATCGAGATGCAGAGGCAGCGCACCCCCATGGAATGGGCGGCAATGACCTCCAGGACGGTCGACATGCCGGCCACGTCGCCGCCGAGGGTCTGGAGCATGCGCACCTCGGCCGGCGTCTCGTAGCTGGGACCGGCGAGCCCCATGTAGACCCCCTCGCTCAAGGGGACGCCGAGTTCGGACGCCAGCCGCAGCGCCAGGGCGCGCAGGCGCGGGTCGTAGGCGGCCGTCATGTCCGGGAAGCGCGGCCCCCAATCCGGGGGAAGCTGGCCGCGGAGCGGGTTCAGCCCCGTGAGGTTGACGTGGTCGCGAATGAGCACGAGGTCGCCGGCGCGATGGAGGGGTTGAAGGCCGCCCGTGGCATTGGTCATCACCAGCACCTTCGCTCCCAGCAGGGCGGCGAGGCGGATCTGGAAGACCGTGTCGTTGGCGCTGTAGCCCTGGTACGAGTGGAGCCGTCCTCGATAGTAGAGGACGTGGCGGCCCGGCAGCGGCTCGAACATCTCGACGGCGTGCTGGTGCCCCTCGACCGCGTGGACGGGGAAGGGGAGAAGGAACTCGAGCTGGACCGGCCCGCGGGTCCGCTCGCCGAGGTCCACGCCAAGGCCGGAGCCGGAGACCACCGCCACCTCGGGCCGCGGCCAGCCCAGGAGGTCGAAGCGCTCGACGGCGGACTTGTGCTGCTCGATCAGCGTCTCCAGGCCGTCCGGGCTCTCGTCCAGGGAGCGGTGGACGGGCCCCTCCAGGTCCCCTCGCAGATCCTCGTCGTCTTCCATGGCTGCGTATGGTAGCAGCGATGGTGGTGGAGGCTCGCGGCAGCTCGCGATGGGCACCTAGTGTTTTGGAAGCATCCGTTCTGCGAAGGAGCTTCATTTAGAGAAAGGAGATCGCCGTGAAGAAGACGCTTTTGGGGCTCTCTCTGGTCGTGGTAGGTCTCGGCTTCCTCATGTCTCCTGCGATGGCGGCGAGCCCACCGCAGGCCGCGCCGGCGTTGAGCGCCATGGATCAGGCCTTCCTCGCCTCTCTCGCCGCACCGGCACCGGTGCTCGCAGCCAAGCGCCCAGCCATCGGTAAGAAGGCTCTTTGCAGCGCCACAGCGAATTGCTGGGATGGCAGCACCGTGAGCTGCTCGGGTAACAACAGCACCACCAGTTGCACGGCTACGGACAGCAGTTGTAACACGCGCCGAGGGTCTGTCACCTGCGATGGCGTCACCACCTGGTGCCCCGTCTGCCCTGGCTGCGACTTTGACTGCGCCGCCGAACGGGCCAGTTGCGCGTCCGACTGCGCTGGCTGTCCCTTTCTCTTCTCGTGCAATCCTTCGACTTGTACCCTGACCTGTCACTGCAAGTTCAGCGGCTGCTTTTAGTAGTCGCTCCGCCGCGGCCGGTCCAAGAGGCCGGCCGCGTTGGCTGCGGCTAAGTACTGCCTACCATAGATACGATGGCTTATGGGGAGGTCGGCGGTCCGCAGGTTGAACCCTCTGCGGACGGGCGGACGCCGCGGCGATCCAGCGGTCCTGGAGTACGCCATCCTCTGTAGGCCACTACCCCGAGCCCGTAGGGCGGCATACTTCTAGCCCAGGGCGCGAGCCCTGGGTAGGCGGCGGTAGATTCAATTCCAGCCCTGCCAAGGGCGCCCTTGGCAGGGCTCAAGTCGGGGGTGGGATCGCGCACAGTCCCAGCGCTCACGCACTGGGCTAGAGTCCTTGGTTCGTAATTTGTTGTGTCTTTGAGTCAAGTTCAAGCGGCAAGTTTTTCTCTTTCACAATACTTGGCGATTTCCTCCTCCAATGTGTCGAAGGCACGGCGCAGGGGAGGTCCGCTCTCG
>DATARR010000012.1:0-99883 GCA_036264085.1 Thermoanaerobaculia bacterium
CGCTCGATGTAGTCGAACAGGCTCTGGTGCGCCTGCTGACGAGTCTCGAAGGCCCCGTAGCCCGCCAGCTCTGCCTTCAGCGTGCTGAAAAAGCTCTCCGCCAAAGCGTTGTCGTAGCAGTCACCGGCCCGGCTCATACTCGCCTCCAGTCCATACTGACCCAACATCTGGCGGTAAGCCAGAGCCGAGTATTGGCCGCCTTGGTCACTGTGATGCAACAAGCCTCGCGACGGACGCCGCTGCCCGAGCGCCTGCTCCAAGGCTTTCAACGTCAGCGACTGGTCGATCCGGCTACCCGTGGACCAGCCCAGGACCCGACGCGAGAAGGCGTCGAGCACTACCGCCAGGTACAGCCAGCCCTCCCGGGTCCACAGGTACGTCAGGTCACTGACCCACACCCGGTCACACTCTTGCACCGACGCCCACTGGCGGTTCAACCGGTTCGGAGCCACAGTACGACCCGGCACCGAACGCGTCGTCCGGGCGCGAAAGCCTCGACGACGACGCGATTGCATCCCTTGCTGGCGCATCAGCCGCTCGACGCGCTTGCGGCTGCAACGCACTCCTTGCTGACGAAGCGCCCTATGCACACGCGGGCTGCCGTACTGACCGCGGCCCTGCTCGAAGGCTGTGCGCACCGCAACGCCCAGACGGCGATCTTCCCGGCGATGCCGGCTCTGCGGCCGGCCGCGCCAAGAGTAGTAACCGCTGCGAGACACCTCCAATACTTCGCACATCAATCGCACCGGATACTCCCTGGCATGCTGCGCAATGAACCCATACCTCAACCGAGGCGGGCTGTCGGGGCCGAGAAGATCGCCAACGCTTTTTTTAGAATTTCACGCTCTTGACGCAGTCGCTCGATCTCGCGCTGCAACCGGTGCAGTTCTTCCTGCTCGGGCTGCTGATGACCCTTGCCCGGAAACGCCGAGCCACTCCCTGCAGCCAGCTCATCGCGCCACCGACACAGCATCTTCGGATCCAAGTCCAGGTCGCGAGCCACTTCCGAGAGCGGATGCCTCTTTTCCAGGACCAGACGCACCGCCTCGCGCTTGAAGTCCGCCGTGAATGTTCTTCTTGCCTTTCTCATGGAACACCTCGAACCCCATTATGGGGCTTTTTGGGGTGTCCACGAAACCGGGGGAAGCCCAATAGGAGATGATGGCGGGGCGACGGCTGCATTTCCTACGTCGCTCCTACGGGGCTCTGGATATTGGGGCAGCCCTTTCCTGGGCCTGAAGGCCCAGGCTTTACGCCTTCGGCCCTCTGGGCCTGGACTTACTCAGGTCAAACCTGGGAGTTGAAGTAGCCGTAGCCGGCGGCGGTCTTGGCCCCGGCTCCCCAGGTTTCGAGGCCGGTCTTCAACCAGGAGCATACCCTTTCTTCAACCGCTTCGGAAGAGGTGCCGGCGAGGGCGGTGGCCCGGGGATCGTCGCGCGGCTCGGAGCCCGGCCAGCGGCCGCGATAGGTGCCGCGATAGGTGCCAGGCTCTTCCCGGGCGAAGCAGTGAGGTATACGGGGCATACCCAAAGCGGTATAATGCGACATGGCTCGGTCCCTGACGACCACGGAAAAGCCCCTCCACTGGGTCGGCTCGTCAAAGAGGGACTTGCTGGCGTTTCCCGGCGATGTGGTGGACGACCTCGGGTATGCCCTGAGCGTCGTCCAGCATGGCGGTACGCCACCTTCCGTCAAGGCGTGGAAGGGTGAAGGGCCAGGGGTCTTCGAGTTGGTCGAGGAGCATCGTGGCGATGCGTTCAGGGCCGTCTACACGGTGCGCTTTGAGAAGGCGATCTATGTCCTGCATTGCTTCCAGAAGAAGTCGCCCTCGGGCGTGCGTACGGCCAAACAGGATGTCGGTCTGATCCGCGAGCGCCTGAGAACGGCACAGAAGGACTACGAGGTGCGCTATGCGAGCAAAGAAGACTGAGATGGAGACGGTCGATGCGGGCAGTGGTGACGTGCTGGTGGATCTTGGCTTCCCGGACTCCGACGAGCGGAAGCTGCGCGTGCAACTCGCGATGCGGCTCAACGAGTTGGTCGCTGCCCGCCGTTTGACGCAGGCGCGCGCGGCAAAGCTGTTTGGCATTCCGCAGCCCCATGTCTCGGAGCTCAAGCACTACAAGCTGAATCGGTTCTCCTCCGAACGGCTGCTGCGCTTCGTCACTCTCCTCGATCGCGATGTCGAGATCATTATCCGGCCGAAGGCCGAGGGGCACGCGTCGGGAGTCGTGTCTGTGTCGGTCGCCTGAGCGGTCCGGGAGAGGTGCTGCGCGAAAGGTGCGGGCTCTTGTTGAACGGAGGTGAGCGATGTTGTACCCGGTGTACGTTCACAAGGACCAGCGCTGACGAGGTGCCAGGCTCCTCTCTTGGCTTTGTCGCGGAAAGCCCGCCAGGCCACGGCGACCTCGTCTTCCAGGGTCCGGAACGCTCGCCGCAACTCGTCGTCGTCCTGGGCCGAGCACCATCCCGAAGCCCGGTTGGGAATGCCGTAGGGCTCGGCCAGCGCCTGCCCGAACGACAGCCCGGCCAGCCGGTCGAACTCTTCGTCCGTCACCTTCGGCGTCCAGATCTCGACTCCGGCCAGCTCCCCTCTCAGGCGGGTGAGGAGCCTCGCCACGAGGTGCCACAGGAAAACCGAGCCCGCACCCAGGTCGCGCGACCGGCGCGCCTGCGCGATCCACTCCTGATCCTGAACGGGAATCAGGCCCAGCGTGAAGACGTAGTCAGCCATTCGCAGGTCGGCGGCAAAAGGTCCAAATAGAGAGTACCTATATTTCCTGAATGCGTCAAGATCGTTGACGCATTGACAAATTCAAATACTCGACAGAGATTCCCTTCCGGGCTGTCCTTCTCTATGATTGGGGAGTTCACCCCGGAGCCGCGGGCGTTTTCCCCATCCTCCGGGAAAGAATCATGCCAAGCCCTTTTGGGCTCGAACGAGGGTAGGTAACGGCGGAGAGTGGAAATGACAGAAGACAGGACACTTACGGGTGAGGAACGCCGCGCTGAAGGCCAGGATTTTGGCTCGTGGAAGGGCCCTCTGGAGGGGGTAACGGCGGAAGGCCTGGTAAGTGGTGTAGAATCTTGGCGTTGGGAAGGTGACAGTCGGAATTGACCAGGGTAGGACGGTGGGATTGCGACCTTCGGAGACCGCAGACCGTTAGGCCTGCTTTGGGTGGTGTCGGAATTGACCAGGGTAGGACGGTGGGATTGCGACAATCCCTGTTGGTCCGGGACACTTGTTACATGTTTGCGTTGCGTCGGAATTGACCAGGGTAGGACGGTGGGATTGCGACTTTCTTCCGACGCATCTGGACGATGGTTCCGCGGTCGTCATGGTCGGAATTGACCAGGGTATGACGGTGGGGCGTCAGTCCACTCTCTTAGAGGGTGTCTCAAAAGATCGACAGCGACCCCGATGGCGCCCGGGATTGAAATCCTGGGCTACCCTCGGTAGTCCCTGCGGGACCACAATTTCGCTTTCCATGGGTCCCGCAGGGACTACCGAGGGTAGCCAGGGTCTTCAGACCCAGGCGGCCAGGTGGAGATCAGCACTTTCGAGACACTCTCCTAGGAGCCCTTCTCGTTGACTCATCGGATCGATCCTCCCTCCTCTGTGCTCGGGGGAGGGAGGAAACTGAGCGGGGTTGCAACCTCCATCTCGCGGCTTCGTAGCTGTAAAGTTGTGCCCTACTCTGGAGGAACCCGTTGATGCCTTCGATTCTGCATAGTCGCCGCGTTGCGGCAGTCCTGCTGGCTCTCCTCGCCCTCGTGGCCCCGCACGCCCTGCCGGCCGCGGACAAGCGGCCCATCGCCGAGACGGACCTGTTCAAGTTCGTCTGGACCGCCGATCCGCGGATCTCGCCCGACGGCAAGCAGGTCGTCTTCGTCCGCGTCACCGTCAACGAGAAGAAGGACGGCTACGACACGGCCCTCTGGATCGTCCCGGCGGACGGCAGCGAGCCGCCGCGGCCGTTCACCAGCGGTCCGCACGACGCGTCGCCCCGCTGGTCCCCCGACGGCACGCGAGTCGCCTTCGTGCGTGCTTCAGAGAAGGACAAGGACGGCCCACAGCTCCAGCTCATCTCCACCCGCGGTGGAGAGGCAGTGGCGCTGACCAGCCTGCCGAAGGGAGCCGGCAATCCCGTCTGGTCGCCGGACGGCAGGACGATCGCCTTCGCCAGCTCCGCCAACGACAAGGACCTCAAGAAGTGGCGGGCCAAGAAGGAGAAAGAGACGAAGGACAAGGCCGCGAGTGGGCAGGATAACGGAGAGGACAAGGCGAAAAGCGACGAGGAGCGGGAGAGCGACGTCCGCGTGATCAGCCGGGCGATCTACCGTTTCAACGGTGCCGGCTACAACGACACCACCCGCCCCGGCCATCTGTGGACCGTGGCCGTTCCCGCCGATGGCGCTCCGGCGCCGGAGCCGAAGCAGCTCACCTCGGGCGAGTTCGCCGAAAACGGTCAGGAGTGGTCGCCGGACGGCTCCACGCTCTATTTCGGCTCCGAGCACGTCAAGGAGCCGTATTACACCGATGCCGAAAGCACTCTCTACGCCATCCCGGCCGGCGGCGGCGAGCCGCGGCAGGTCTTCAGCTTCCACGGCGACCTCAACGAATTCAATATCTCGCCCGATGGCCGCTGGCTCGCCTTCAGCGGCTTCGCCAACCCCGACAAGCCGCGCTCGCACAACGAGACGGACCTGTTCGTGATCGGCACCGCGCCGGGAGCCGAGGCGCGCAATCTGACCACCAGCTTCGACGGCGAGATCGGCGAGGGGATCGGGTCGGATCAGCATCCACCCCGGGGAGGCAGCCCGAAACCGATCGTCTGGAGCCGCGACGGCCGCTTCCTCTACCTCACCACGGCCGAGAAGGGGCGGGCCAACCTGGTGCGCATCGACGTGGCCACCGGCGCCATCCAGCCCGTCACCCGCGGCGATCAGGAGGTCGTCTCCTACTCGGCGACGCCCGACGGCTCGCGGCTGGCCCTGGTCCTCTCCACCCCGACGGTGCTCGGCGACCTCTATTCGCTCGACACCGCCGCGGGCCGCCTGACGCCCATCGCGCGGCCGAACCAGGAGCTCTTCTCCCAGCTCAACCTGACGCCGCCGGAGGAGATCGTCTACAAGAGCTTCGACGGCAAGGAGATCCATGCCTTCGTCCAGAAGCCGGCGGACTACGATCCGGCGAAGAAGTACCCGCTGATCCTCAACATCCACGGCGGCCCTCATTCGGCCTACGGCTACACCTTCTTTCACGAGATGCAGTGGATGGCCGCCAAGGGCTACGTCGTGCTCTATCCCAATCCCCGCGGCAGCTCCACCTACGGACAGGACTTCGGCAACGTCATCCAATACGAGTTCCCGGGCGACGACGCCAAGGACCTCCTGGCCGGCGTGGACGAGATGGTGAAGCGGGGAGTGGCCGATCCCAAGCGGCTGGGGGTGACGGGCGGCAGCGGCGGCGGCATCCTCACCAATTGGATCGTGACCCAGACGGACCGCTTCGCCGCGGCCGCGGCCCAGCGCTCCATCGCGAGCTGGGCCGACTTCTGGTACACGGCGGACTTCACCCTCTTCCGCCCCACCTGGTTCCACGGCGCGCCCTGGGAGGACCCCCAGGACTTCGCCCGCCGCTCGCCGATCACCTATGCGGCGAAGATCACGACGCCCCTGATGCTGATCGAGGGCGAGGCGGACTACCGCACGCCGCCCGGCGCCGGCGGCGAGCAGATGTTCCGCGCCCTCAAGAACATGAAGAAGCCCGTCGTGATGGTGCGTTTCCCGGGCGAAAGCCACGAGCTGTCGCGCTCGGGCCAGCCCTGGCACCGCATCGAGCGCCTGCGGCACATCATGGCCTGGATGGACAAGTACCTCCAGGGGAAGAAGACGGACGCCTACGACGTGCCGTGAAGTGTTGGCGGGTGTATCGCGGTGCACCCGCCACCTCGGTTTCTTTGCATTCAGTTCAACAGTCCCATGCTGTATAGTGGAGCCATCGGGAACCCCTGAGTCTCGAGGCTTACCTCGTTGTTGCGATTCCTCCGACGCTGGTTCCGCCGCAAGGGCGGCGCTGCCCACCGGCTCGACGCCGAGCTGCCGCTCCTCCATTCGGTGCTCCGGCACCTGCCGGCCGGCATCCTCTACGCGGACCGCGACGCGCAGGTCACCAACGCCAACGACGCGTTCCTCGCCATGCTCGGCCGCAGCCGCGAGGAGCTGAAGCGGGGCGACCTCAACTGGGTGGAGATGACGCCCTCCGGCTGGGAGGAGGCCGACCAGCGGGCGATCGTCGAGCTGATGGCGAGCGGCGCCTGCACCCCCTACGAGAAGGAGCTGCGGCGGGCCGATGGCAGCCGCCTGTCCGTCCTCTTCGGTGCGGCGCTCCTGCCACGCACCGAGGAGATGGTCGGCTTCGTGCTCGACTTGACGGAGCGCAAGCGGGCGGAGGGCCAGGTGGCGCTGCTGGCCGAGGCCGGCCGGGTGTTCTCGGAGTCCCTCGATTACCAGGAGACGCTGCGCAGCCTGGTCGAGCTGGCGGTGCCGCGGCTCGTCGACTACGCGCTGGTCTTCGAGCTCCAGGAGGGAGGGGGGCTGCACGAGGTCGCCTGCCGCCACGCCGACCCCGCCAAGGAGGTCCTGGTGCGGACCCTGGGAGAGATCTTCCAGGCCTCGCCGGAGAACCCCGACAGCTACCTCTGGCGCTCGGTGCGCAGCGGCCGGAGCGCACTGGTGACCGAGGTCGCCCCGGGCCTCGCCGAGGCCGTCACCCGCGATCCGGAGCTGCTGGAGCTCTATCACCGCCTGGCGGCCCGTTCGTTCATGACCGTGCCGCTCGCCGCTCGCGGCGAGACGCTGGGGGTGATGCTGCTCGCCACCTCCGACTCCCGGCGGCAACTGTGGCCGGCGGACCTCGAGCTCGCCGAGGAGCTGGCGGCGCGCGCCGCCCTCGCCATCGACAACGCCCGCCTCTACGGCCGGGCCGAGGCGGCGAGCCGGGCCAAGGACCGCTTCCTCGCCGCGCTGAGCCATGAGCTGCGCACGCCGCTGACCCCCGTCCTGCTGCGCGTCGCCGCTCTCGCCGCCACGCCGGAGCTGCCCCGCAAGCTGCGCGACGACCTGCGGATGATCCAGCGCAACGTCGAGCTGGAGGCCAAGCTGATCGACGACCTGCTGGACCTCACCCGCATCACCCGCGGCAAGCTGGCCCTCCACTTCGAGGTCGTCGGCATCCACGAGGTGCTGGAGCACGTCGTGGAGATCTGTCGCGAGGAGGCGGAGAGCAAGCGCATCGAGATCGACGTCCGCGCCGGCCAGGCCGAGCAGCACGTCTGGGCCGACCCCGGCCGGTTGCGGCAGGTGTTCTGGAACCTGGTGAAGAACGCCGTCAAGTTCACGCCGGCCGGCGGTCGCATCGAGGTGCGCACGAGCACACCGGAGCCGGGGAAGATCCAGGTTCACGTGATCGATCACGGCATCGGCATCGAACCCGAGGTCCTGCCGCGCCTGTTCAACGCCTTCGAGCAGGGGGACCCCACGGTGACGCGGAGCTTCGGCGGCCTGGGGCTGGGCCTTGCGATCTCGAAGGCCCTGGTCGACCAGCACAACGGGGTGCTCACCGGCGTCAGCGCCGGACGGGGCCACGGCGCCACCTTTACGGTGACCCTGGCGACCGTGGCGCCGCCCCGCCCGGAGGAGGTCGCCGTTGCCGGAGCGGGAGCGTCGCGGGGCCTGCGTCTCCTCCTGGTGGAGGACCATGAGCCCACGCTCCAGGTGATGGCCGCGCTGCTCGAGATCGCGGGGCACGACGTGGGCACCGCGCAGGACCTGCGCTCCGCCCGGGCGCTGGCGGCCAGCCGCGAGTTCGACCTGGTGGTGAGCGACCTCGGCCTGCCGGACGGCACCGGCTTCGACCTCATGCGCGAGCTGCGCGACCGCTATGGCCTCAAGGGGATTGCCGTCAGCGGCTACGGCATGGAGGAGGACCTGCGCCGCAGCCGCGAGGCCGGCTTCCTGGAGCACCTGGTCAAGCCGGTGGACGTCGAGAAGCTCAAGGCGGCGCTGGCGCGGGCGTCTGTGCCGCAGGCGTAAGATCCCGCGGGAAAACCTTTACCGGAGATCTCCACGACCATGACGAAGCGAATCCTCGCCCCTCTCTGTCTCGCCGCCGTCCTCGCCGCTCCCCTCTTCGCCCAGCCGGCGAAGGCCCCCGCTCCCGCCGAATCCTATGAGCGGCCCGGTTCCTACGCCGTCGCCACGGTCTCCTATGACTGGACGGACGCGGCCCGCAGCCGCAAGGTGCCGGTGAAGATCTACTATCCGGAGAAAGGCCCGGGACCTTTTCCGGTGATCGTCTTCTCCCACGGCCTCGGCGGCTCACGGGAGGGCTACGAGTACCTCGGCCGCCGCTGGGCGAGCCACGGCTACGTCTCGGTCCACGTCCAGCACCTGGGGAGCGACGACGCGGTCTGGCGGGGGAGCCAGCAGCCGCAGCAGGACCTGACGCGGGCTGCCGCGGACGTTCGCAACGCTCTGAACCGGCCGAAGGACGTGAGCTTCGCGCTCGACCGGCTGGAGGCCCTGAACCGCGATCCCTCGCCGCTGCGGGGCCGGCTCGACCTGCGCGCCATCGGCATGGCGGGCCACTCCTTCGGCGCCTGGACGACGCTCGCCGTGGCCGGGCAGGGATTGGGACCGCGCCAGGCGATGTCCCTGGCCGACCCGCGCGTCAAGGCCGCCGTGGAGATGAGCGCACCCGTCCCCCGCAACGCCGACCTCGACCGCGCCTACGCGAAGGTCACGATGCCTGTCCTCCACATGACGGGCACCCTGGACGACAGCCCCATCGGCGACACCAAGGCCGCGGAGCGCCGCGTCCCCTTCGATCGCATCCACGCCTCCGACCAGTACCTCGTCATCTTCCAGGGCGGCGACCACATGATCTTCTCCGGCCGAGGGCTACAAGCCGGCAGGGGAGAGAAGGACGCGCGCTTCCAGGACCTGATCCTCCAGGGCACGACGGCCTTCTGGGACGCCTACCTCAAGGGCGACGCCGCGGCGAAGTCCTGGCTCGCCCGGGGCGGCTATGCGGGGGCGCTGGGCGGGGAGGGGAAGTTGGAGGTGAAGTAGGGGCGGGGTCCGTCCCCGTGAAGTGCTGGACGGTCGTCGTTCCATCCGGATGGTGAATCCTCACCGTGCGGTCTTGTCGGTATGCTTGGGCGTGCTTTCCGCGGACACCGCCGCGAAAGTCGTACTCGGGCAGCATCTCATCCTGATCGTCCATCTTCCCTCCTCCAACCACTAGTGATATGATATCGCCAGTATCGGGAACATCTTCTTCTGACGCTACGACCATGACCACTCATCGCCAGATCACTCGACCTCGGCCCTCCTTGTCTAAGCCTCTCCCAAACGCTACCCTGTGGAAGATGGCGAGATCCGCGGAACAGGTCCTGAAGGAAGCGCTCGAATTACCGGAGCAGGAAAGAGCCAAGTTGGTTTGCGGTCTCCTGGACAGCTTCGGACCTCCTCGGCATACCCCAGAGCATACCGACGAGGAGTGGATAGCAGAAATCGAGCGCAGGGCCCAGGCTGCACTCGCCGGCGACCCCGGTGTTCCTTGGGAAGAGGTTCGTTCAGCGATCAAACGGCGTTTGTCCATTGAATGAAGCCGATCCGGCTCGCACCCGAGGCCGCTCAGGAGGCTGATGAGGCGGCGGACTGGTATGAATTGCGCCAACCTGGTCTGGCGGCGCGGTTTCTCGCTGAGATTGATAGCCTCCTCGCTCAGATTCAGCTCCATCCCTCGGCTTTTCCCCGCGTTCGAGAGGTACCGGCGTCTCGGGGAGTCCGTAGGGCTGCCATGCCTCTTTTCTCCTACGCTCTCATCTTTCTAGAGCTGAAGAGAGATATCCGGGTGATCGCCGTCGCCCACATCAGACGGCAGCCCGGATATTGGCTAAATCGTCTTGAAACCTGAGCTTCACCCCTCCTCCTCCCCCTCCCCGACCGACCCGGGCCGGCGCAGCCCCAGGCTCTTCACCTTCTGGTGCAGGTAGGTGCGCTGCACGTCCAGCAGGCGGGCGGCGGCGGTGAAGTTCCAGCGGGTGCGGTGGAGGACGCTCTCGATGTACTCCCTTTCGCACTGGGTCTTGAAATCCCGCAGGGGGACGATGGGCAGGCTGGTGGAGGAGAGGAGCAGGCCGGTGCCGGGGTCCTGGGCGGGCTCGAAGAAGGTCGAGGGGAGCTGGTCCGGCGTCAGGGGATCGGCGCCGAAGACCACCAGCCGCTCGCAGAGGTTGCGCAGCTCGCGGACGTTGCCCGGCCAGGAGTAGCGCTCCAGGTAGGGGTAGACCTCCGGCTCCGTCTGCCGCGGGCGCGCCCGGTGCTGGCGGCAGAAGTGCTCGAGGAAATGGTCGAAGAGCAGCGGGACGTCCTCCCGCCGCTCGCGCAGGGACGGCACCTGGAGCGGCAGGTGGGCGAGGCGGAAGTAGAGGTCGTCCCGGAAGCGGCCGGCCTTCACCTCCTCCTCCAGGTTGCGGTGGGTGGCGGCCAGCACGCGCACGTCCACCTGCCGGTCGCGGGTCTCGCCCACCCGGCGCACCCGGCCGTCCTCCAGCACGCGCAGCAGGCGGGATTGCATGGTCAGGTCCATGTCCCCGATCTCGTCGAGGAACAGGGTGCCGCCGTCCGCCTCCTCGAAGAGGCCCGGCTTGGCCGCCTTGGCGTCGGTGAAAGCTCCCTTGGCGTGGCCGAAGAGCTCGTCCTCGACCAGGTGATGGGGGATGGCCGCGCAGTTGATCTTGATGAACGGCCGCTGGCTGCGGGAGCTCTCGCGGTGCAGCGCGCTCGCCACCAGCTCCTTGCCCGTGCCGCTCTCGCCCACGATGAGCACCCGGGCGTCGGTGGCGGCGGCCCGCGCGATGAGCTGGCGCAGGGCGGCCACGGCCGGCGAGGCGCCGAGGATGGGCGGCTCGCCTCCCAGGTCGGCCTTGAGGGTGGCCACCTCCCGCTTCAGGGCATGGTGCTCCAGGGCGTTGCGGATCGACCGCAGCAGCCGCTCGCGGGAGAACGGCTTCTCGATGAAGTCGTGGACGCCGAGCCGCAGGGCCTCCACGGTCTCGCTGATCGACGCCTCGCCCGAGATGATGATGGTGGGCGGCATGCGCTGCAAAGCGGCCAGGCGCCGCACCAGGTCGACGCCGCTCATCCCCGGCAGCCGGACGTCGAGCAGCAGCAGGTGGGGGAGGGTGGCGCGGCCGTCCCCGAGATGGCCCAGGGCCTCTTCGGCCGAGGCGAGGGCCTGGGGCGCGTAGCCCTCCTCCCGGAGCTGGAGGAGGAGGCTGCCGCGGATCTTCTCGTCGTCCTCGACGATCAGCAGGTGTGTCATGCCGCCACCTCCTCGCCTTGCCGCGATGGCCGTGGTTGCCGCGGGACGGAGAGCCGGAAGGTGGTGCCCGCCCCGGAGCTGGCGAGCACCTCCAGGTCGCCGCCGTGATCGAGCAGGATCTTCTTCGAGATGGCGAGACCCAGGCCCATCCCCTCGCCCACCCGGCGGGTGGTGACGTAGGGCTCGAAGACCCGCGGGCGGATCTCCGGCGGAATGCCCGGGCCGTTGTCGGAGACGTCGAGGACGGCGCCGGTGGCCGTCTCGCCCGGCCGCAGGGTCACGATGCCCCGCTCCTCACCGATATCGCCGATATTGCGGATGGCGAGCGCACTGTTGTCGCAGAGGTTCACCAGCACCTGGCGGAGCAGGTCGCGGTCGAGCGCCGCGGGCAGCGGCTTCCCCGGTGGCTCGTAGCGCAGCGTCAGGTTGGGCCAGGCGGCGGCGAAGGTGGCCACGAACTCTTCGACCACGGGCCCCAGGTCGTGCACCGCCGGCCGCGGCTGGGGGAGGCGGGCGAAGGAGGTGAACTGCTGGGTGAACTTCCCCAGCCGCTCCAGCTCCTCGCCGACGCTCGCCGCGGCCTGCCGCGTTTCCTCCTGGCCTTCAGCCGGCAGGAGCTGCTGGAGACGGGCGAGCTCCAGCCGGGCGGCGGTCAGCGGCGTGCGCATCTCGTGGGCGTGGCGGCGGGCCGTCTCCTGCCAGACGGAGAGGTTCTTGAGATAGGCCAGCCGCTTGCGGTCGCGGGCCATGGCGCGGGAGGTCTCCTCGATCATGCCGGCGATCCGTCCCAGGGTGTCGCGGCCGCGGTCCTCGATCTGCAGGTCCTCCTCGCCGGCCGAGAGGGCCACCAGGGCGAGCCGCAGCCGCTCCAGGCGGGCGTCCAGCCGGCCCTGGCGCAGCAGGTGCGCGCCGCCAGCCACGGCCAGCACGCCGCCCACCGCCGCGAGCACGATCAGCTCCCAGCGGCGGGTGATCCGCAGCCGGTTGTGCTCCAGGATGCGCAGGTGGTTGAGCAGCGTCTGGGTGGCCTCGAAGCGGGCCCGCAGCTCGTCCCGGCGCTGCGGCTCGAGGCGGGCCAGTCGCTTCTGATCGTCCATGGATCGCTCCAGGGCCGTGGTGATCTCCGGCTGCAGTCCCAGCCGGAACCAGGGGCCCGAGATCTCCCGTTCAAAGAGCCAGAGCACCGCGGCCACGGCGAGGAGCATGCCGCAGACGGTGATGGCGGCGGAACGCAGGTTCATCGTTTCCTCCCTGCTGGTTCACCCGCTTTACCATTCGTGATGGCGAGGTCCCACTGCAGCTCCAGGAGCGGGGTCCGGCCGATGGAGGTCGCCAGCAGCAGGTTCAGCACCTGGCTGAACGCTTCGGGCTGGTCCTGGACGGCGTCGGAGACGGCTCCGGCGCTGCCCGACTTCTCCGCCGAGAGGGACTGGGAGAACCAGCGCTGGGCGTCGAGCTGCTCGGCCTGGGAGAAGGGGATCACGGACAGGCGCACCTCGACGCTGCGCACCGCGGCCGCCGCCGGCGGGCGCAGGACCACCAGGCGCGCATCCCGCCACCATTCGGCCAGCTTCTCGAACGACGGCAGGGTCGTCCGTGCCGCCCGGCCGGTGGCGTCGATCCGGGTCACGATGTAGATCTCGTCCCACAGCTCGTAGCGCACGTCGACGCGGGCGCCGCCCTTGGCCCTGCCGGCGTCGCCCTGCGTCCTGACCGTGAAGAGGAAGCTGGTGGTGAGGCCGGTGCCGAGCTGTTTCTTGACCTCCTCCTCCGCCAGGATGGGGGAGAGCCGGCTGAGCACCAGCCCCTCTCGCGCTACCTCGACGGCCGGCGGTGGAGGCTGGAGGGCGGCCCCGAGCCGCGCGACCAGAGCCGACAGCAGCAGCGCCCACAGCAGGGGGCGCTGCCTCACGGCACGACCTTTCCAAAGTTCAGATAGGTGAGGGTCGCCCGCACCCGGCCCCACGGGTTGCGGAAGACGAGCCCGGTGTGGGCCGAGAACCGCTTGAGGGGGCTGGGACCGAAGTCGGGCGCGGTCTTCTCAAAGCCGATCTCGGCGCCCGTCTCCAGGCGCAGGTCGGCGAAGTTGTGCGCGGTGCGCGTGCGCCGCAGGGTCACGGAGTGCTGGACCCCCCACCGAGCCGCCATAGGAGCTCACGCTCGTCTCGCCCACGGTCCGGTTCCGCAGGCTCAGGTTCTCCAACTGGGACGGCCCGCCGAAGATCCTGCTCATCAGGGAGACCGTCTGGCGGGGCGAGAGGGAGAGGTGCCAGATCCCCGAGAGGGCGGCAATCACCTGCTGCGAGTGGAAGGCGGGGATGCGCTGGAACTCGAACGGGGGAGTGGACGCGAGCTCGCGCAGGCCGCTGCTGGAGAAGCGGGCGGCCTCGACGCCGGCCGAGACGCTGACGCCGCGCGTGGGCAGCAGCGGATCGTCGCTGGTATCGAACACCCACTTCGCCTCCGCCCGCTGATACGCCAGCTCTCCAGACTGGGCGAAGAGCTGGCGGACCCTGTCCGGCGTGTCCTCGAGCACGCCGCGATGGCTCTCGGGCTGGCCGCGGCGGTCGCTCAGCGCGACCTGGATGGATTGGCGGCCGCCCAGGGGGACGGACGCCCCCAGCGACAGCTTGCGCGACGAGTCGAAGGTCCAGGACGAGAACGTCGGGTCGAGGGCGAGGGGCAGGACCTCGGTGACGCAGCAGAGCTCCCGCGAGATCCCGGCGCTGGCCAGGATGCCGCGGTGGAAGAGGTCGTACTGCGTGAAGCCCAACTGCAGGCCGTCGCGGGAGTCGAAAGCGCCGAACAGCTCGCCCGAGCGCCCCACGAACAGCCGCGCCCCCGCGACACCGCCGAGCCATACGCTCGACCGGTGACCGCGGAAGGTCTCGTCCCGCAGGTCCAGGGGGTGCTCGAAGGCGAAGGCGCGGATCCAGTGGTCGAAGAAGAACCAGCGGGCGGGCTGGACCGTGATTACCAGCTCGTAGGCCCCGCGCCGGCTCCCCTTGCGCAGGGCGAAGCTGGCGTCGAGCACGAACGGCAGCCGGTGCACCCGGTAGACGGCCTGGCGGAGCTCCTCCTCGGTATACGACTCCCCCCGCCGCAGCAGCGTCTCCGCCCGCACGATGTTGGCCACCGCCTCCTTCGGCCCTTCGACCGTGACGGTCTCGATCAGGAAGCGGGCCGGCTCCGTCGGCGCCTCTTCCTGGGCGGCAGCGGGGAGCGTGGCCAGAACGAACAGGGCGAGGCCCCAGACCATGCGTGTCCTCACGTGTGAATCCTCCAGCGACCGGTACGAGCCGTCATGGCGCGTGGCTTCGCCGATGGTTCCAGGGCAAACCCGGTGCCTGGTGTAGCCGGGAAGCCGGAAGCGCGGGGCGGGCTCTGGGAAAACACGGCGCGGCGGAGGGTTTCCGGGGTGGGGACGGGTGGATCGGAGACTCGTCGGGGCCTCGGGAAGCGTATGCGGAAGCATACACCTGTCGGTAGGAACGGCGGCGGCGCTGGAAGGTTTCAGCGACCGCGGCGTGAGCTGCGGGGGAGCGCAGGTGAGGGACGATCAGTAGGCGCGGGGCTGAAAACCCTCGGGGACGGAGATCTCGAAGCTCTCGTCGTGGATGCGGGCCAGGTAGATGCCCGCCTTCAGAACCTTGTTCCTGACGTTGTCGGGCACGTTCACAGCGGCGAGGATGCCGTAGAGCATTTTTCCCTTGTGGCCGGAGAAGAAGTCGTGGAACTCGCGGAGGATGCGGAGCATCTGCTCGAGGCCCTCCTCCCGGAGAGTGCTCTTCACTTCGACGACGTAGACCTCGTCGACCTTGTCGTCGGCGTGCGCCAGGACGTCGATCTCCATCGTGCGGCCATTCCTGTGGGACGTTCTCCACGGGCCTATGTCGGTCATGCGGAAGCGTTCCGTCAGGATCTTCTTCATGGAAGGGAAGGCCATGCCCTCCGTGAAGCCGCCGAACTTCTGGCCGAGGCCGCCGAGTTGCTTGCCCACCTCCCGGATCTGGCGCCAAGTCTCCTGCTGTTCACGATCGATCTCCCTGTGGCGCTCGGCGCTCTCGGCTAGAGCCCGGTCGATCTCCTTGTGGCGCTCGGCGCTCTCGGCGAGAGTCCGCTCGGTCCGTTCGAGGTATCGTTCCGTCCGGTCCATCCGCTGCTCCGAGTCCGTCTGGCGGACGGCGAGGTTGGCGACCAGCTCCTTGAGCTCCAGATCGGTCATGACGCGAGTATTCTCCTCCAAGTCACGGCTTTGCGCAATCGGAGTGTAGCACATTCCCCGCCGTTGGCTGCCCAGTACCCTGCAAGCGCGACTTCTATTCCTGCCCCGGCAACACCCTCCCGCCCTGTTCTCCCCACCCCCGCCAGCGATATGCTCCTTTCGCGTTCAACCAACTGGAGGTCTACTCATGGCGCGGAGAAAGGTCGTCATCATGGGAGCGGCGGGGCGGGACTTTCATAATTTCAACACGCTGTTCCGCGGCGACGAAGGCTATGAGGTCGTGGCCTTCACCGCCGCCCAGATCCCGGACATCGAGGGGCGGACCTATCCGCCCGAGCTGGCCGGCGCGCTCTAGTGCCGAGGAGGAGCTGGAGACCCTGATCCGCGAGCACGGCGTGGACGAGGTCTGGTTCTCCTACTCGGACGTCTCCCACCTCGACGTCATGCACAAGGGGAGCGCCGGCGGCATGACCTACGGCGCCGGCTGGTTCGCGGCGCAACAGGCCGGGGCCGCCGAGATCGTCGACGCCACCCCCTACGCGGTGGGCAGCATCCGCGCCACCTATGAGAAGTACCCCAACGCCCGCAAGATCCTCCCCGCCATGGGGTATGGCGAGCACCAGATCCGCGAGCTCGAGGCGACCATCAACGCCACCCCGGCCGACGTGGTGGTGGAGGGCACGCCCATCGACCTCTCCCGCATCCTCAAAGTGAACAAGCCCGTGGCCAACGTCACCTACGAGCTGGAGGAGCTGGAGCCGGGCGTGCTGGCCGAGCGGGTGAAGGCCGTGGTGGGAGCGTGATCGGAGAATGATTGGAGACACCTGGGGGCGATCTTGTCCGGTGGCTTCTCATCGTCTATAGTTGCCTGAGTCGCGGGTTTCACAGCAAATCACTGAGCGGAAATGGAGAAACGGTATGAAAAAGCAGACCAAGAAGGTGACGAGACTCTCGTTGAGCCGGGAAACCCTCAGGCAGCTCGACCTCGGGAAGGACGGTCAGATGAATCATGTGGTGGGGGGAACCGGTAGCCTGTGTGAGGATACCTGCATTACGTCGCGCCGGCCTTATTGCCCCACGGTGCCGTGAGGGTGGCGCGGGTGGGCTGGGAGAAGACCTTGCCGATCCTTTTGAGCGTGGTCCTACCCATCGACCTCTCCCGCATCCTCAAGGTGAACAAGCCCGTGGCCAACGTCACCTATGAGTAGGAGGAGCTGGAGCCGGGCGTGCTTTGGCCGAGCGGGTGAAGGCCGTGGTGGGAGCGTGATCGGAGAATGACTGGAGAAACCTGGGGCATCGAGCCCGCCGAGACGGCGATCGCCTTCCCCTGCGATCAAATTCCCGGCGGCTTCGACGCCGACTACTACCGGGGCGTGACCGTTCACGCCCCGTCCGCCGTCGTCTTCCGCTGGCTCTGCCAGCTCCGCGCCGCCCCCTACAGCTACGACTGGATCGACAACTGGGGCCGTCAGAGCCCGCGGCACCTCATTCCCGGATTGGAGGAGCTCGAGATCGGCCAGACGGTGATGACCATCTTCAAGCTGACTGATTTCGAGAAGGACCGTCACCTCACCTGCCGCATCAAGCCGGGATCACCGTCCAGCCGCCTGTTCGGCGACGTCGTGGTGAGCTATCTGATCGTTCCCCGCAGCGACCGGGAGTGCCGGCTCTTAGCCAAAGTGCGCGTCGGATATCCGCGAGGAGCGATGGGCTGGCTGATGCGGGCCGTCCTGCCGCCGGGGGATCTGGTGATGATGCGGCGGCAGTTGCTGAACCTGAAACAACGCGCCGAAAGCACATAGCGCCGGCGCTCCCTCGAATCAGCGAAGCGGCAAGGCTCGGGCCGCGAGCATGCCGAAGCCGTACCAGTCGGTCTCGGGTCGATAACCGAAAACTGCCGCTCCAAAGAACTCAGGCGGAGATGACCAACTGGGGGGCGGTGCCTTCGTATCTGGTGTTCCGAGTCGGAGACTCTACTCGAAACCGCCGAGGCGCAGCGATGCAGCCCCGAGCTGCGAATTGAAGAACACCGTCTCGGCGCGCACGTCACGATGGAGGATGTACTGCTCGTGAAGGAGCCGGATTCCAGAAGCCAAGTGTTGCAGACCCATCCAGAGTGCGCGGCGTGCTTGTCCGTCGCGAGGCGAGAGCCAGGCAACCTCCGCACGTCGGGTCAGCGCTCCTGCGAGGGGCTCGTATCCGGGCGCCCCGAGAGCCATGACGAAGCAGTGGGCATCTCGATCGACCCCGGCGTCGCGTAGCACGAGAATCGTGTCTTCCGCTCCAGGCGAACTGCCCACGCGGTAGAGTGTTCGCAGTTCCGCATCCCAGAGGGCGTCGGGGCGATCCCCATCGAACGGCCACAACTCAACTTGATGAGGTACTTGGAGTCATCCTCGTCAATGCCGAGCCAAGCCTGAGCTGCGGTGTCCTGGACGAGGGGACCGGCAACGAGTTGATAGCGTGAGCGCAGGAGTTTGAGGCCAGAGGCAATCATGATCGGAACTTAACCTTCCACCGTTCAGGGGATTCCCTCCTGACGAATGATTCTTCAATTCAGGGACATCAGCTCCAGCCTATCTCTCGGCGGAGGCTTTTCGCCAGCGTCTCCACATTGGCAGATGTCTCGAGAAGATGCTCCTCCCCGTGGTATCCAGTTGCGACGAAGCGTTTTGCTTCGCGAAGGTTATGCTCTGCTTCGATGAGCGCATCCTGGAACAGGCGCTCGTCGCCGAGGCTGGCCTCAAAGGCGGCAGCGAGAGGGAGATCGGCTCGCAGGATTTGGATCCCCTTTGGATTGCCAAGGGCTTCCACAAGGTGGCGCAGATCAGGGTTCTGCCGATCCACTATCGGCCTAATTTCTCTCCGCTGACTTCCGAACAGCCACAGGAGCAGGGTCTGAAGATCTTCCAGCTTCTCGTGGGGGACGGGATCTGGCTGGAGAAGACGCTCAGAATCGACCCCGAGAAAGGTCCGAACATTGCTGTATCCGAGAGCGGTCCACAGATGTGAGAAGGGAAGCTTCTTGCGGTAGCAGTCGTCTGGATCGAAGAGATTGAGATCCTGCGCCTGCTTGAGGACCAGATAGCCGCTGTAGAGACGGGCTACCGTGTCATGTCGATCGCCGATGGTCCGGGCGATCGTTGGCAACTCGACACCGAACTCTTTCCGAACCCGGTAGATGTATTGGGCCTTGGCGATGGAGTCCCACTCCTGGGGGCCGTTGACATGTTTGAAGCCAATGAATTCCCAAATCTCCTGGCGCGGCCGGATCAGGACCGGCAGCTTTTCCAGGCTGGCCTGAACCTCAGGGTTCAGCGGCCCGAAGTCTCGGAGGCGAAGGCGCGCTCGCAGGGAGGCATCCGTCAGTACCTTGACGGCCGCCAGCCTTCGATTGCCTTCTACAACGACGAGCCGACCTTTCTCCCGGGACGCGAAGAGCTCTTCGTGCTGCCAGAAGCCGCTCGCAACAATCGAATCTACCAACTCGTTGACCGATTTGTTCTTCCAGAGCCATTCGAGGATGCGGTCCTGCTCCTCAAGAGCGAACTCGTGCCCAGCGAGGCTAGGATTCCCCGGATCTAGGAGAAGCTCGTTCGGAGACAACCACTCTGGCTGCGGTCTCAGGAGGGTAGGATCAGTCATGGGCGACGACGCCTCCCAGCGCCTCTGTCAGGATTCGAGTCCGCGAGGGTCTGCGGCTCTGAAGTGCGTAACAGCGGAGTCGTCTGTGAGGGCGCGAAAGGGGATTGCACCTGGCAAGTATAGCGGAAGGGGCAAACTTCTACTTCCGGCTCAACCACTCCACCGCCCGCTTGATCCCGCCCAGGGTGAGGTCCTCCATGCGGAAGACCTCGCCGATCCTCTTCAGCGTCGTCCGCCCGTAGGCCTCGGGCCAGTTCTCTTTCGGGATGGGATTGAGCCAGACGGAGTGGCGGAAGCGGTCGCGGAGGCGCTCGAGCCAGCGCAGGCTGGGCTCGGCGTCGTTCGTGCCCCAGGTGATGGCGCCGCCGGAGTAGAGCAGCTCCTCGGGCGCCATGGAGGCGTCGCCCAGGATCAGCAGCCGCGTCTCCGGCGAGCGCTGGAGGAGCTTCTCGACCGGCCATGGGATCCGCCGCTGCGGGTCCTTGTAGACCGTGGCGTAGATCGTGTTGTGGAAGAAGTAGGTGTCGCGCCGCTTGAAACGGTCCCGCACTTTGGCGAAGAGCAGCCGGGTCAGCGCGACATGGGGGAGCATCGAGGTGCCGCCGTTGTCGATCAGCAGCACCACCTCGATACGGTCCATGAGGTCGCGGCGGAAGACGAGGTCGATCTCTCCCCCGTTCCTGGCGCTCTCGTAGATGGTGGCGTCGAGGTCGAGCTGGTCGCGCGGCCCCGCCGGCTTCAGGCTCTTCAGGGAGGCCAGGGCCTGGGAGAGGTTGGCGTGGCTCAAGGCTTTGTCGTCCGAGTAGTCGATGTAGCGCCGCTCGCCGATCACTTTCAAAGCCGACCGCCTGCCGCCCTCTCCCATCACCCGGACACCGCCGCTCGCGTTCCCCGAGTGGCCGAAGGGCGAGTTGCCGCCGGTGCCGATCCAGCGACTGCCGCCGTGGTGGGCCTCGGTCTGCTGGCGCATCGTCTCCCAGAAGCGCTTCATCAGCTCGTCCGGCGGGAAGGTCCACAGCGCGTGGGGCGGCAGCTCGCCCTTGCGGATCGCCGCCTTGAGCCAATCCCGGAACTGCGGCGTGTCGAACAGCTCCGGGTCCCCCGCGGCCACCCGCGGCAGGTCGAGCCCGTAGAAGTGGAAGGCGAACGCGCGCTCGTAGGCGTCCACGTGCTCCACCCGGCGGACGAAGGCGAGACGGGCGAAGAGGAAGAGCGAGTCGAGGTCCGGCGCCAGGCCCCGCTCCAACCCTTTGTAGAAGTCGATGGCGTCGGTCAGCGAGACCGGGACGCCGTAGTCCCGCAGCCGGAGGATGAAGTCGTCGAGGAACACGGCCCGCTCCGATCGTCGGTCAGTTCACCCGCGTCCGCTTGCCGCCGCTGCGGTAGGAGAGGATGTCCTCCGTCCGCTTGAGGAGGGTGCCGACGAAGGGGACGTTGAGCCGGTCGGGCGTCACCCGGGCGTGCTTCAGGGCGCCGAGCCAGTTGAGCAGCTCCGAGGTGGCGGGCGGCTTTTCGAAGCCCCGGCCCCGCAGCTCGTAGAAGATGCCCAGCGCCGCGTCCAGCAGGCCGCGGTCGAGGTCGGGGAAGTGAAGGTTGACGATCTCCCGCATCTGCTCGGGGCTGGGGAAGGCGATGTGGTGGCAGTAGCAGCGCCGCAGGAATGGGTCCGAGAGCTCGCGCTTGGCGTTCGACGTGATGATGATCACCGGCCGCTTTCTCGCCCCAATGACCTGGTTGACCTCGCGGATGGTGAACTCGCAGTCCTCCAGCACGTCGAGCAGGTTGTCCTGGACGTCCGACTCGGTCTTGTCGATCTCGTCGAGCAGCAGCACCACGCGCTGGTCGCTGCGGAAGGCGCGGCCAATGGGGCCCCAGATCACGTAGTCGAAGAAGTTGTTGACGTCGCGGCCGGTGCCCGAGGTACCGAAGCGGGCGTCGTTCAGGCGCAGCACCGTGTCCTGGACGTAGCAGGCCTCCTCGCCCTTGATGGTGGACTTGCAGCGCAGCGCCTCGAGGTCCATGCCGAGCGAGCGGCTGATCTCGAAGGCGAGCTGCGTCTTGCCCGTGCCGGCCTCGCCGGTCAGCAGCAGGGGCTTTTCCATGGCGATGGCCATGTTGACGATGGCCCCCAACTCGGGGTCGAGGTAGTAGCGCTCCGTGCTCTGGAACTCCATTCGGCGGGCTCTCCTTCCAACCGGTCGCGGTTTGGGCTCGCAGCGGCGGCCTGCAAGCCCGCAGAGTCTAGCAAAGCGGGTCCAGGCGGCCGTCGTGCGGAGTCCTTTCGCCTCTCGGCGATCCTCCGGCCGTCGACCGAATTGACCCCAAGCCATCACCGATTCGGTGCCAGCTCGCAGAAAGACGTGGTCCGGGAGACGGTGGGCTTCGCCGCTGTCTGGGTCGCATCGGAGCTCAACTGCCGGGCCATCGGGAGATCCCCGCCGAGGGCAGGGGTTCAGATCGAGGGCCATCGGCTTCCAAACGACCTTGCGTTGGGCTCCGATGGCTTTACCGCTGGCGGCCGGTGCCGGAAGCTTGGGGTGCCATCGGCGCGGACCTGGGCTCCAGGGAGGCGGCGGATGGAGTCATTCCAGCGCTCGCTTTGAGCGGCACCGGCGGATGCTTGGCCGGTCAATATCGACGGATACAGGCGCTAAGAGACGCGTAAGGTATCCGGACGTAGACGGATTCCGTGCATCATCCGTATGAATTGCTAGCAGGGCCAGGAGGGGTGCATAGGGCGCTCCGCCTCATGTCATGAAAGGAGAAGATGTATGGCTGCCAAGGGTTTTTCGTTCTCAGAAAGGCTGAGCCGTAGCTCCGTGTTGGTGACGAACGCCAAGGAGCACCTGACCGAGGTGCCGTTTCTCGCCGACGACATCGCGGCGCTGGATCGGCTGGTTCAGGATGGGAGGGCGCTCGAGAGCCGGCAGGACGACCTGCGCTCACAATCCCAGGAGAACACGAAGAAGATGAAGCTGCTCGCCTCTCAGGCGGACAAGCTGCGCAGCCGTCTGTCGGCCGGGCTCCAGTCGAAGTACGGCTTCGCGAACGAGACGCTGCTCAAGTTCGGTGTGAAGCTTCGCCGTCCGCCGCGCCGCAAGGCGGCAGCCAAGCCGGTGCCGCCGCCGACCACGGCTCCCACCCCGTCCACTCCGTCACCGACGACTCCGTCAACGACGCAGACGCCGGCAGCGAAGCCGGCGACGGCGGGGCCGACCGGCCCGGCAGCGTAGTCGGGTCATGGGGGGCCGCGAGGCCCCCTTTGTTTCAAGCTCCTGGCTTCGTTGTTCAGCTATTGGCTCGCAATTTAGAATTGGCAGCACTATAGAAACTGAGGACGGTCAGTCGCCGTGATACTGGATCGCGGCCCGCCCCCAAAATCTGTCCTGGCCTGTAGGCCGGGGACCTTAGGAGGAAATCGTATGAAGAAGACGCAAAGGATCCTGACCGGCGTGGCCCTGGTGGCCCTGGGCCTGATGCTCGCCACTGGAGCGGTCCATGCCCAGCCGCCGTGCAACGTGCCGAACAACGGCATGGGTACGGTGACTCTCCCCCCCGTGGGCTGCCAGTATCTCAGCCCCAGCCAAGTCCACATGATCATCAACGGCCTGCCGCCGGGAACCACCATCATCCTGGGGCCGAGCCACAGAGAATTCTTCTGCCGCCAATCGACGGGCACCGGTCCCTGCAACGTGCCCGGCGGTCCGCTGGGCGGCGAGGTGGAGAACTTCACCTCGACGGCGGTGTTCCAGTTGAGTGGTACGGGTGCGCTGAGCGGCTGGAACCGCACGGTGACCGTCCCGCTTGCAGTCCAGGTCGCCACGGCGCCGCGCAAAGCCGGCGCTTCGGTGCAGACTTTCAACACCGACATGCAGCTCATCCAGGGCGCGATCACCGGCGATCCCGACTTCGACTCCTTCCAGGTCGTGGGCGGCACGGCCAACGGCTTCTCGAGCCCCGGCTCGACGACGCTGACCCTCCAGTCCAACGGCACCTTCAACGTCGACAGCTCTTTCAATGTCGGCTACGTCATCAAGTTCGTCGGCGCTTCGGGAGGCAGGCTCGCCGGCCTCAGCGGCGCCACCCAGGGCACCGTGATGATGAAGGCGCAGCAGTAGGTATTCCTTCCGATAGGCTCGGCCGGGTGGCGACGGCGATCGCTGCCCGGCTCTGACCTGGAGAGATCCCCCCGCGTGAACCCCCTGTCCCGAGCCGCCCTGCGGCATCCCGGCCGGACGCTGGTTGCCGTGGTCCTGCTCACGGCGGCGGCGGCGCCGGGCGTCGCCCGCCTGGAGCTGCGCACGGATGGAGCCGCGCTCGTCCCGCCGCGGGCGGCGGCCGTGATCTACGACCGCGAGGTGCGCCGCCGGTTCGACGTTCGCGACCCCATGGTGGTGGTGGTGCGTGTGGAGCGCCCGGAAGGGATCTGCAATCCCGAGACCCTGCGCCGGGTGCGGGACCTGACGGCGGCGCTGGCGCGGCTGCCGGGGATCGGGCCGGCGGGCGTCACCAGCCTCGCCACCGAGCAGGGATTCCGCTTCCGGCCCGGGACGCTCCAGCGGCGCACCCTCCTCGAGCCTCTGCCCACGGCTCCCGCGGCGCTGGCCGAGCTGCGTTCGGACCTGGCGCGGATCGGCGTTTACGACGGCGTCCTGGTGGGTGCGGGAGGCAGGGCCGCGGCCGTGGTGGTGGGCGTGCCGCGGGGTGCGGACCGGCAGGCCCTCTACCGTCAGATGCGCGCCGTCGCGGTGGCCCACGCCGGGGACGGCGACCGCGTCGAGGTGCTGGGCGCGCCCGTGGCCGAGACGCTGCTGGGGAGCCACATCCTGGCCGACCTGGGCATCCCGGCCTCGTGGCTGGGAGCGGAGGTGGAGGGCTCCGGCCGCCGGATCGGGCTGGTGCCGGCCTCGCTGGCGATGATGGGACTGGTCTTCCTGATCGGCTTCCGGCGGCCGGCCGCGGCCGTGCTGCCGCTGGCCAAGGTGGGGATCTGCCTGGTCCTGGTCTTTGGCCTGATGGGCTGGCTCGGCGTGCCGGTCTATCTCACGACGGCGGTGCTCCCCGTCCTCCTTCTCGCGGTGGGGACGGCGAGCGAGGTCCACCTCTTCCGCCGCTATGGCGCGCTCCATGCCCAGCGACCGGGGGCGGCGAGCCGCGAGCTGGCCGGCGCGGCCGTCGAGGAGGTGGAGGCGCCCGTGCTGCAGGCGGCGGCCACCACGGCGGTGGGCTTCCTGTCGTTCTCCCTCTCACCCATCGGCCCGGTGCGGGCGTTCGGCCTGGCCGCCGCGGCGGGCGTCCTCCTCTGCCTGCTGGGATCGCTCGTGGCCACGCCGGCCGTGCTCGCCCTGGTGCCGCCGAGCTGGATTTCTCGGGATCGGACGGGATTGAAACCCGCTGGAGGATTTTTCAGCCGGATCGCCCGCTTCGCTGTCCGCCACCGCCGGGCCGTGCTGGCCGTGGCTGCCGCCGTGGCGCTGCTGGCTCTCGACGGCGTGCGGCGGGTGACCGTACAGGACAGTTGGGTGGACGGCTTTGCGCCGGGCAGTGACTTCGCCCGCGCCATGCGGCGGTTCGACCGCGACTTCGCCGGCGCCCACGTCCTTCAGGTGGTGGTGGAGACGGAGCCGCTCCAGCGGGCCGGCGAGGTGGCGGGCGCCGCGGTGGGGGACCGGACCCTGTCGCTGCCGGCCCTCGCCGGGATCTCTACCCCGCAGCTCCCGGGAAGCTTCCTCGAGCTCGACGGACCTCAGTCCCGACAGTGGTCCTCCTGGGTGGAGACGGCCCGGACGGAGGAGGGCCGGATCGTCCTGAGCTGGCCCCTCACCGGGGGCTCTCCCCGCTTCTGGCTGGCGCCGGAGCCGGGGGACCGTGTGAGCTGGAAGCTGCGCCGGGAGCCGCTCACCGTGCCGGCCGTGCTGGAGCGGGTCCGGGACCTGGAGCGTTTCCTGGCCGGGCGTCCCGGAGTGGGCGGCGTGCTGGGGCCGGCGCGGTTCCTGGAGACGGCCGCCTTCCTGACGACGCCGGACGATCCCGGCTCGCGGCGGCTGCCGGAGTCGCCCGAGGCGGCGGACGTCCTCTGGCACAACGCCGGGCTGACGCTGGGCTCCGAGCGCTTGCGCAGGACCGTGGACGCCGGCCACGCCCGCGGGCTGGTGACCGTCTTCCTGCGGGGCTCGAGCTTCGCCGGCACCGGCCGGCTGATGGCCGGCCTCCGGGCCTGGGAGCGGCATCATCTCGCGGCGGCCGGCGTGCGCCTGGGGTTCGCGGGTGACGTGGCCGTGAGCCAGGCGCTGATCGGCGCGGTGGTGGCGACACAGGTGGAATCCCTGGCCCTGTCGCTCGTGGGGATCTTCGCCGTGACCGCGTGGCTCGCCCGTTCGGCGCGGCGCGGACGGCTGTGCGTCGTGCCGGCGGCGTTCGCGGTGCTCCTCGACTTCGCGGCCATGGGCTGGCTGGGCATCCCGCTGGGAGTCGCCACCTCCATGTTCGCGGGCATGACGCTGGGCGTGGGCGTCGACTACGCGATTCACCTCCTGGCGAGAACGGAGCGCCTGCGGCGGGCCGGTCTGGGGGACGAGACAGCCCTGGTCCACGCCCTGGAGGCGACGGGTCCGGCCATCCTCATCGACTCGGCGAGCAGCATCCTGGGCTTCGCCGTGCTCCTCCTCTCCCAGGTGCCGGCGAACCATCGCCTCGGCGGCCTGCTGTCGATCAGCCTGGGAGTCTGCGTGCTGGCGACCTTGTGGGTGGTGCCGGCGCTGGCGTTCAGAGCCTCAGGATTGCGATTCGCTTTGCCTGATACTCCGTCTCGCTCTGATGGCATCGGTCACCCAACGGCGGCGCCTGGGACCGGCCGTCGAAGAGGATCAGCGTCCCTTCGGCCAGACCGAGGCGAGCCAGGTAACCGGTCAATTGCTCCAGGCCTTCCGGCAGAGGATCAGGCCGGCCGTCTCGCCAAACCTTGAGCTCCACGGCCCACCGCTGAAGGCCACCCGGATGCGGCCAACGAACGCAGAGATCGATACGTCCGCTGCCGACCGCATACTCGCGGTCGATGAAGCCTCCGCCATTGACGACCCTTTGGAGGTAGGCCATGAAGATGAGCTGAGCCGCGGCCTCGGAGTAGGGCTGTCGTTGCAGGAAGAACTCGGCATGCTGACACCAGAAGGCGCGGAAATCGGCGAGGATTTTCTCGAAGAGCAACTTGCCATCGGGAGCGATGAAGGGCGCGCGGAGGACGGGCAGCGATTCCTGCAGGACGCCTGTCAACGCGCGGGGAATGATCTCGCGGTAGATGGGATTCGCGATCTCCAGCCCGGCGGGTCCTTTTGCGATCAGCCCAAGATCTTTCACGAACTGGATGTCGTCGTCCAGCACGTCCGGGGACAGGAACTCTCCGGCCAGGATCGGTTCCAGAACGCGTTTGACCCGCGGTTCTCGCAGACGGTCCACCAGAGAGTCGAGGTGAGTGTCCCGCCGCTCGATCAAGATCTCTTTGGCGCGATCCATGTGGACCGGCTCGATTGGGACAGCCCGATCGGGGACCAGTTTTTCGACCGCCTGACGTGCCAGGGCATTGACCAGCCAGGGCTGTCCTCGGGTCAGCTCGAAAGCGCGTGCCTTCGCTGCGAGCGTGAAGACCTGTCCGGTGTCCTGCGTATGTTGATCGTAAAGCTCCGCAATCTCTTCTGCAGCGAAGTTGGGAAGGGTCAGCGACTCAACCTTGATGTTGAACGGCGAGGAGGTCCCCAGGCTTTCCGTGTCGGGGCGCAGTCGGGCCTTGTAATCCCGCACGTCTCGCAGTCCGATCAGCGCCACGGACTGCGGAAAGCCTTGTGGACGGTTACCATAGCCGGCACGGAGTTGGCGGAGCACCGAGATCAGAACGGCGTCCATCAGGGCGTCGATCTCATCCAGGAACAGCACCACGGTACGCGGCGATTGCTGGCACCACCGGGAGAGGAGATCCTGGAGCCGGGTGGTGGCGGGCACGGCAGCATCTGCCCCGGGAGGCCGCAGCTCTTCTGGCAGGTCGTTGACGGCGGCGAGGCGGAGGGCGTCGAGAACCGCGGCGATCCCGGCCTCCATGTCTCCTCCGGCCGCCTGTCCCACCTCGCAGCTTGCGAGCAGGGCGGTGTAGCGCCCCTCTGACGTCAGCTTCCGGGCGAGGGTCCGGACCAGGGTGGTCTTCCCCGACTGGCGGGGTGCATGGATGACAAAGAAGAGCTCCTGGTCGATCAGGCCCCGCGCTTCGGGCAGACGCCGCTCCGGAGGAAGGGTGTAGTGCTTTTCGGGGTCGCACGGACCGGCCGTGTTGAAGAACCTCATCGCATCCGCCTCCTCATTGGAGGCCATCTTATCCTCCACCCGTTCACGCCAGCGGCGTCTGATTCCGGCTCGAGCCGGTTTCCGGCGCAGGCGGGTTCTTGAGCTTCAGCTTCCGCTCCACGGACTCGCCGAGGATCAGCAGGATGAGGGTGATGGCGACGGCGGTCAGAGAGGTCATCCACTGGCCGGCGCCACAGGCGATCCCCAGAGCGGCCACCACCCAGACCGAGGCGGCGGTGGTGAGACCATGGATGCTGTGGTGGGACTCGTCGCGCAGGATCACGCCGCCGCCCAGGAAGCCGATGCCCGCCATGATGCCCTGCACGGTGCGGAGGACGGCCGCGGAGTCCGTGCCCGCGAGGTCGAGGCTCGCCACGGTGATGAGGGCGGCGCCCAGGGCGACGAGGCCGTGGGTGCGCATGCCTGCGGGCTTGCCACAGAGCTCCCGGTTGATGCCGATGGCGCAGCCGACGAGCGTGGCCGCCGAGAGGCGGAGGAGGACCACCCAGGGAGTCAGCAGGAGGACGGAGCCGTGCATGGTCAGCGCACCTGGAGGGGCCAGGTAAAGGCATCCGGCTCCGGTCGGCTGGAATCGATGCGCGAGCGCAGGAAGGTGGCGATCCAGACCGGGAAGAAGGTCTTGCGATTGGCCGCGAGACCCTGGTAGTCGCCGAGGAAGAAGCCGCCGTCCGCCACCGCCGCGAAGCCGACGTCCCACGCCAGGGGGCTCATCCGCGTGCTGGCGAAGTGCTGGCCGCGGTCGCGCGACACGGCCAGGTACTCGTCGGCGAAGGTGTGACGGCCGGGGTCGTTGCGCAGCGAGTAATATGCGACGCCCACGACTCCGTTACCATTCACCGCCAGGGCGGGCGTGAAGTTGGGAGCGTCGAGGGGACCGTCGGAGACGAGATGCGGCTCGCTCCAGGTGTCGCCGCCGTCGCTCGAACGGGAGAGGAGCACCTGGTCGACGCCGGGCGAGAAGCGGTCGTCCTGCCACACGACGTAGAGGTCGCCGGTGCGCGGATCGATGGCCGCGGAGGGGAGCCCGTCGGCGGTGCGCGAGTCCGGGACGCCGGCGGTGTGGAGCTGGGCGATGATGGCCGGGGCCGTCCAGTTGTCGCCGCCATCCTCGGAGCGGGCGGTCATCAAGGTGGCGGCGTCGTTGCTGTTGAAGCGCACCCAGATGGCATGGACCACGCCGCCGGGACCGACGAGAGGGATGACACCGATGTTCGCCCCCCGGGCGAGCAGGGTCACGAACGGCGTGTAGCTGGCGCCGCCATCCGCCGAGTAGGCGATGCGCACGGGCTGTTGCTGGTCGGTGGTGACGGTGTCCCAACCGACGTAGACGCGGCCGCGGAAGGGGCTGTCGGAACGGTTGTCCACCACGACCGAATCTTTGTCGTCGAGCTCGGCCGAGGTGGTGTGGACGGCGACGGGCTCGCCCCAGGTCGTGCCCCCGTTCGCGGAGACGGAGACGTAGACGCCGTTGGGGCGGCTGGTCTCGTTGAAGAGGAGCGACGAGAAGTAGGCGCGGCCGCCCGGCCCGAAAGCCACCCAGGGGTCGGAAGCGCGCTCGTGGGAGCCGCCCGAGGCCAGGGTCAGCCCGGGCACGAGCCCCTCGCTCCAGTCGCGAGCGCTGTCGCGCGAGACGGCGTAGGCAAGGGCGCGGGCGCCGCCGGTATCGAAGCGGTTCTCCTGGTAGCCGGCGAGGAGGTGATTGTCCTGCTGGGGATCGACCGCCACGGAGGGCTCCGCCTGAGTCTCCGGCTCGGCCGGACCGCCGTCCGGCGCCAGGAGGTCGTTGCTGATCCGGGTGAAGTGCGGCGCCGGCTGGCGGCGCGCCGGCCGTTGGGCTCCCGGGGAGTCGACGAGCTCCTGAAGGCGCTCGCGGTCCGCGGGCAGGACGCCCGCCGAGAACCGCGCCCCCCAGGCCCGCTGCTCGGCGATCCAGCGGCTGCGGGAGAAGGTTGGGGCGTTCTCGCCAGCGGCCCAGGCGGCGAGGGTGACGAGGAGCAGAGCCAGGACGAGCGGCGCGTGCTTCTTCATTGCTGATCGCAGTTTACCAGTTTCAGGCCCTCACCACCCGGACTAGGGACAGGTCGCGAACGCCTCGGTATCCGTGAACGCCGGTGAGCGCCGGCCCAGGGGGTTCTCGTAGCGGGCGGTGCGGCCGGTGAGGGAGTCGGTCACGGTCAGGGTGTACTCCACGTCCGTGGTGGCGGCGGCGAAGACCCAGTGGCGGCCGTTCAGGGCGCAGCCGTCGATCACCTTAACCAGCAGCTCCCAGTTGTCCAGGCTGAAAAACCAGAAGAGGCCGGAGCCGTCCGCCGCCGGGGCCGCGACCCGGCCCGTGCCGGTGTTGCCGGCCGCGTCGCGCCAGGAGACCCGGGCCTGGAAGCGGCCCTGGTGGAGGACGAGGTCCGTGGTGTCCGGAGCGTTGTGGCAGCCGGCGCTGCCCGCGTCGGCGAAGGTGCTCCCGGCGCCGGCACCCACTGCCAGTCGTAGCCGTCGGTGCGCAGCCGCAGCTTCAGGATCCCCAGGTCCCGGGCGTTGCGCGCTTCGCTGTTGGCGCGGAGGGCCGCCGTTGAAGAAGCCGTCCGCGGGATCGCAGGAGATGTCCCCGGCCGCGGCGATGACGGGATCGGCGGCGTGCGCCGGCGGGGCGAGAGCCAGGAGCAGGAGGAAGAGGAGGTTGTGCAGCTTCACTGGGGTGATTGTAGTCCGCTTAGAAGAAGCGCGGCTCGATCCCGCGTTGTACGATCTCCAGCCATGGCCTCCAAGACCGGGCTCAACGCCGAGATCCGCGACCTCTACCGTCTCCCTCCCGAGGAGTTCACGGCCGCCCGCAACGCCCTCGCGTCGCGCCTGGGCAAGGAGAAGCGCAAGGACGACGCGGCCGAGGTCAAGGCCCTCCCCAAGCCGACGCCGTCCGCCTGGGCGGTGAACGCGCTGTTCGAGCGCCAGGAGCAGAAGATGGACGCCCTGATCGCGGCCGGCAAGCGGGCGCGGGCCGCGCAGCGGGAGGCGGTCGCGGGCCGCGGGGCCGAGTCGCTGCGGGAGACCATCCGGCTCGCCCGCGGCCTGGCGGACGAGCTGCGCTGGGACGCCGCCCAGATCCTCTCCGAACGCGGGCGCCCGCCGAGCCGCGACCTGGTCGAGCGCATCGCGGCCAACCTCCAGGCCATCGCCTTCAGCCCCGCCGCCGCCGAGCAGGTCTCCCGCGGCTGGCTGGACCGCGACCTCGACCCGCCCGGCTTCGAGGTGCTGGCGGGGCTGCAGCTCGCCGGCTCGCCCGTCGTGGACCTGGCGAGCCGCCGCCCGCCGCCGGAGCCGCGGCGCGAAGCGAAAAAGGCGAAGCCAAAGGAGACGGAGGAGCGGGCGCCGGCGCCCCGCAAGAAGAAGGTGCTCCCCATGCCGCGGCCGCCCCGCCGCGACGAGGCCCGCGAGAAGGCGAGGGAGGCGGAGGAGACGCGGCGCCGCGAGGCCGCCGAGCTGGCGCACCGGGAGAAGGAGGCGGAGCTCCACCGGCGGCGGATCGCGGTGGCGGAAGAGAAGGTCGAGCGCGCCCGCTCCGAGGCGGACCCGCTGCGCGAGGAGGCCGAGCGTCTGGAGTCGGAAGCGGCCGAGGCGCGCCGCACGGCCGAGCGTGCCGAGCAGGCCGCCGCCAAGGCGCGGGAGAAGGCGGACCGCGCCGCCGAGCGGCTGGAGCGGGCGAAGGAGGAGCTGCGGCAGGTCCGGGCCGCGGAGCCGGCTTCGTGACCGCCCCCACGCGCCAGGGTCCCCGCGTCCGGCTCGTTTTTCCGCAGGAGAGCGACGGCCCGGAGCTGATCGCGCTCAACCGTGCCAGCCGGGACTTCTACCGCGGCCTGACCTCACCTCCCGTCACACCGGAAGGGTTCGCCCGGTACCTGGAGCGCTGCCGCCAGCCGTCCTATGTGGGCCTGCTCCTGCGCCGGCGCTCGGACGCGGCGATCGTGGGCTCGATCAGCTTGAGCGAGATCGTCCGCGGGATTTTCCAGAGCGCCTACCTCGGGTACCAGATCGGCGCCCCCTTCGCCCGGCAGGGCTACATGACGGAGGGCCTGGGGCTCGTCCTCCACTACGCCTTCGTGCGGCTCAAGCTCCACCGGCTGGAGGCCAACGTCCAGCCGGAGAACCGCCCTTCGCTGGCCCTGGCGGCGCGGCTCGGCTTCACGCGGGAGGGCCTCTCCCGACGCTACCTCAAGATCGGCGGGCGGTGGCGCGACCATGAACGGTGGGCCTTCCTGGCGGAGGATTGGCGAGCCCGAGCGAGACAGTGAAGCTGCAACAAATCGCCTCCTGGTCCGTCTAAGAGGATGAAGGAGGTGGCCGGATGGCGATCCATGGCAGTCCCGATCAGAGCGCGCTTCGCCTTCGCTGGACGCTGTTGGGCGTCGCGGGGCTGGCCGGCGGTCTGATCGTGGTGGTCGCCCTCGGCGCTCCGGTGCAGACGGTCGTGGGGCTGTTGCTGGTGGCGCCGATTCTCTCCGGCGTGGTGGGAGCGGTGCTGGGGATGTCGCGGGATCTGCGCCGCCGCTTTTCCGCCGCCACGCCGCGGTCCATGGCCAAGCCACCCGAGCCCTGAAGCTGGCGGCCTGATCGCGGCGCTCGCGCTAGGAGCCCCGATCCAGGCGGTCGTCGGCAAGGCGGTTGCCGGGCTGGTGGGGACTTCAAGGACAGGCACGGACAGACACGGACAAACAAGGACGTCAAGAACGGGGGACGCCCCGAACTCGGCGGCATCCTTCGTGTCCTTGTCTGTCCTTGAAGTCCGTGTTTGTCCTTGTTTCTACGTCTGCCGCAACGCCGCCAGCGGATCGAGCTGCGAGGCCCGCTGCGCCGGCAGGTAGCAGGCGACGAGCGCGACGAAGGTGAGGATCGACGAGACGATCGCGAAGGTGAAGGGATCGTTGGCTGCGACCCCCACGAGGAGGCCCTGGAGCAGGCGCGCCAGGCCCAGCGCGCCCAGGATCCCCAGTGCCACGCCGGCCGCCACCAGCCCGAGGCCCTGCCGCAGCACCAGCCGCAGGACGTCGTCCGGATGGGCGCCGATCGCCATGCGGATGCCGAACTCGCGCACCCGCAGGCTCACCGAGTAGCTGAGCAGGCCGAAGAGGCCGATCACCGCCACTCCCAGGCCCAGCAGACCGAGCAGGCCGGCGACCTCGGCGTACATCCGCTGCGGGGCGAGACTGCGCCGCATCTGCTCGTCCGAGGTCGTCACGTCCACGAAGGCGAGGTCCGGATGGGCCGAGCGGGCCGCCGCCCGCAGCGACGGCAGCAGCGTGGAGGGCGGCACGGCCGAGCGCACCACCAGCGTCATCCGCGAATGCTTGTGCTGGTCGTAGGCGAAGTAGAGCGTGGGCTCCGGCGGGTCGACGGCCGAGACCATGCGCGCGTCCCGGACCACGCCCACCACCTGGAAGTCCGGTCCCAGCTCGCCGGTGCGCGGCGGCTCGCCGCTGATGACCCAGCGGCCGATCGGGTCGGCGTCGCCCCACAGCTTCCTGGCCAGCGTCTGGTTGACGACCACGGCGGGAGAGGTGTCCTTGCGGTCCCGGGTGTCCAGGGCCCGGCCCTGAACGATGGGGGTGCCCAACGAGTCGAAGTAGCCGGGAGCCACGATGTTGAAGGCAGCCGGCTGCCACTGGTCGGGATGCTCGTGGCTCGCGAACCGGCTGGCGCGGGACCAGCCGGCGAGAGGAGGCATCAGGACGAGAGTGGCGCCGCGCACCCCGGGCAGCCGCGACGCCAGCTCCTGAATGCGCGGGTAGACCGTGGCGCTCACGCCGTCCGAGCCGGCGCTCCTGGGTACGTACATGGTGGCGTAGAGGAGCCCCTTGGGATCGAAGCCGGGATCGGTGCGCTCGGCGTTGCGCAGGCTGCGGACGAGGAGGCTGCCGCCGAGGAGCAGCAGCGCCGAGAGCCCCACCTGGACGACGACCAGCAACCGGCGCAGGGTGAGCCCGCCCGTCTGGGACGCCGTGCCGCCGGAGTCGGCCTTCACCGGCCCCAGGAGGTCGCCGCGCAGGGCGTGCAGCATGGGCGCGAGGCCGCAGAGCAGGCCGCAGAGACAGGCGACGAGCAGTGCGAAGCCGTAGGCCCGCCCGTCGAGCCGCAGCAGGGTGGTCCCCGCCGAGAGGTTGCCGAGCCCGCCGAGGGAGGTCTGGAGATAGGTCTCGATACGGTGCGACAGCGCCACCGCGATCCCCAGACCGGTGGCGCCGGCCGCCAGGCAGAGGACCAGGCTCTCGGTGAAGGCCCCGGCGATCAGCCGCCGGCGGGAGGCGCCGAGCGCCGCCCGGATGCCCCACTCCCGCCGCCGCGCCGTGGACCGCGCCAGCAGGAGGTTGGCGACGTTGGCGCAGGCGAGGAGGAGGAACAGCACGGCCGCCGCCAGGAGGATGCGGGCGGCGGAGAGGTAGCGGTCGGTCTGCGGATTCGGATCGTAGCTGGTGACCGGCACGAGCGAGAAGACGCGCTTGCCGTCGGGCAGGGGAGCGGTCCGGTCGAGGCCGTGGGCGGTGATCCCCAGCGCCGTGCGGGCCTGTCGCAGGTTGACGCCGGGAGCGAGGCGCCCCAGGAGGCTCAGCCAGCGGCTCTTCCGGTTCTCGAGCCGCGCCAGGCTGGTCACCCAATCCGACTGGACGGCCGGCACGAAGATGGAGGCCGAGACGCCGAAGCTCTGGAGCCCGTCGGGCGCGACGCCGACCAGGAGGAGGGAACGGCCGTTGATCCGCAGCGGCCGGCCGACGACGGCCGGGTCTCCCCCCAGAACCCCTTTCCAAAAGGGATAGCTGACCACGGCCACGGGCTCGGCGCCCGCCCGGTCGTCGCTGGCCTGGAGCAGGCGTCCCACGGCGGGCCGGGCGCCGAAGAAGGAGAAGTAGTTGCCGCTGACCAGCTCCCCCCAGGCGAAGAGCGTCGTGCCGCCATGGCCCACTGTGGTCCCCATGGGGGAGAAGGCCGCGATTTCGGCGACGGCGCTCTGCTGGCGCCGGAGGTCGAGGTATTCGGGATAGGAGGCCGGGGCCTCCTTCTCGTCGGCGCTGCCGGTGTAGACCCAGACGATACGCTCCGCCCCCGGCGCCTCGATCGTGGGCCAGAGGATGGAGGCGAGATAGGCGAAGAGGGCCGTGGCCGCGCCGATGCCCAGCGCCAGCGTCAGCACCACGACCAACGGCAGCTCGGGCTGGCGGGCGAGCGACCGCACGATGGTCCAGAGATCCTTGACGAAGTCGCGCACCGCTGCCCTCCGCGAGTCCGATTGAGATCTTCTTACGTCGATCCCGAGGGATAGTTTACGGCTGAACCCCGGCGCGCCGCTCGAACCACTCCTGCGGACGGATCAGCTTGAAGCTGCGCTGGCCGTCGAGCAGCTCGATGCCCGCCGAGAGGTGGCCATAACGGACGAGCAGGTCGCCCTGCTTGCGCTCCTTGGAGAAGCTCATCCGGGAGCGGACCGTGAGATTGCCGCCGGTCGCCTGCAGAGAGTCGATGGCCACCGTGCCCCGTTCGATGCGCAGCGCGACTTGGGCGATGACGCCCTCGACGCTCAGCACGCTGTCGAACCACTTGACGGCCCGGCTGCGCTGGGCGAACAGTGCGATCAGGGGTCCCGAATCCCGCATCTCCACCTGGCCGGCGGCGCGCAGGGAGAGCGGCTGGCCCCAGACCACCGCGGCGTCGCCGAGCCGCGCCCGCGCCCACCAATCGGCAGGCGCGCTCGGAGCGGTGTCGCCGGCCTGGCGGTACGACACGCGGTCCAGCATCAGCCGGGCGCCGTCGAGGTCGAAGTGGCGGCCCTGGAGATCCGGGCTGGAAAAGGGAGCCTGGAGGGCCACGCGCCCCTGGATCTCCAGGTCCTGGAAGCCGACGCGTGCCGCGTCGGAGATCAGGGAGGCCGTGCCCCGGGTCCTGCCGGTGGCAGTCGACAGCGAGAGCTGCAGCCCCGCCCGCCCCGTGCCGGAGAGGATGTAGAAGCCGGCGCCCGCGGGCAGCAGGGCGTCGTACACCGTCAGGTCCGGTACCTCGGCGTCAGTCAGAGAGAGGGACGCATCGAAGTCCGGAAGGGTTCCTCCGAGGTCGACGGGAGCGGCGGCGGTGGCGGCCATCCGCAGGTTGCGGCCCCGGAGGTAGTCGGGCCGGCCGGGTTGCAGCAGGTCGGCGAGGCCGAACCGGTCGAGATCGACGCGCAGGTCGGTCCGGCCGTGAGGATCGACGGCCACCGTCACCGTGCCCGCGCCGGAGGCGAGGCTGTCCAGCAGCCGGGCCCGCACCCGGGCCTGGCGGATGGCGAGGTGGCTCCCGGGCACGAGCCGGCCGGCGTCGAGGCGGACGGCGGCGTCCAGGTTCCCCTGGCCCTGGAGCTCGAGCCAGGGGACCTTGCGCAGGAAGGAGTTGAGGAAGCCCAGCGAGGAGATCCGGGCGCGCACGTCCGCCGCGCCCGAGACCTGGCGCAGGAAGGCGAGACCCGGAGCGGAGCCGAGCACCAGGGGAGAGACGCGGACCTCGGCCTTCACGCCGAGGCCCCGGGCGACCGGCTGGCCGGCGAGGAGGAGAGCCCCGGTGGGCAGGGACAACGCGGCCCGCTGCACGTCGAGGTTTCTCGCGGGGTCGTAGCTGAAGGTGGCTTCGAGCTGGGATGCGCCGGTCAGCCGGAACGGGTCGACGGCGATCTCCCGGATGCCGGCCAGCCGGGCGCCGGCCATGCGGACGCTCCAGGACGGCCGGCGCGGCGCTGAGGTCACAGGCTTGGTCTCGGTGAGGTCGAGCCGGGTGGAGACGCCCTCCGCCCGCAGGCCCTCGACGTCGACCTCGTGGCGCAGGAAAGCCGCAAGGTCGAGGCGGCCGGCGGCGTGGTCGACCGCCAGCCGCAGATTGGCGCGGGAGCCGGGGGCGTCGAGCCGCACCCCTTCGAGGCGCAGGTCTGCCCCGAGGGGCGGCGAGGCGGCGAGCTCGGCGGCGGTGCGCAGCTCCCGGGCGGTGACGAAGAGGCGGCGGAGCTGCACCACCGGGGTCTGAACGGTGCCGGCGATGGCGGCGCACTGGAAGACCGGCGGGCGGCCCGGAATCCGCCCCGCCTGGAGCCCCTGGGCCTGGAGGCCGAGACGGAGCCCGCTGGCTGGCGCTCCGGCCGCCACGTCGGCGGTGAGCGTGAAGGCGGCGGGAGAGCCCACGGGTCCCCCGGCGACGAGCTCGGCGTGGCTCCCCGGCGTCAGGCGTCCGCGGTCCACCCGCAGGCCGGCCACCAGCCGGCCGGGTTTCCCGGCGTTCTGTAGCCCGGTCCTGGCGAGGAACGGCAGGCCCGGCACCCGCCCGCGGGCCGCGAGAGAGCCGGAGAGGAAATCCCACCCTTCCAGCCCCGGATGCTCGTGCGGCACGAAGGGGGAGAAGCTCACCGTTGCGTCGACGTCGAGGTCCTGGGCCAGGGCCTCCTGGTCCAGCCACAGCCGGCTGGCCGGCATGACCAGCCGCGAGCGGTCCATGCGGAACGCATTTCCGAACACGAGGGAGAAGCTCCCCGAAACCCGGCCCCGCCCGTCGCCCGTGAGGCGGAAATCGTTGTAGCCCACCTCGCGGACTCCCGTCAGCTCGATGCCTTCGAGCCGGAGCCTCCATGGCGACCGAGGTCTCTCGTCCGGCCTCTCCGACTGCGGCGGCGCGCCCTTGCCCTCGCCGCGCGACACCGAGGAGCGCACGCCCTCGCCGTGGAAACCGGTGACCACGAACCGCCGTCGGAGGAGGGCCGGCAGGTCGATCCAGCCGCGCCCCCGCTCCACCGTCACGGTCCAGGCGACATCATTTCGGGTCCACCCCCGGAGCGCGAGCCCGCGGACCTGCAAGGCGCCCGGCCACAGGCTCCAGGCCGCGGACCAGGAAGCCCGGAACCGCTCCGGCCGGCGGTTGATCGCCCGGGACCCAAGCGGCGTGTTGAGGAAGAGGTTGGCCGCCAGCAGGTACACCGCGGCCAGGGCGAGGAGGGCGAGGAGGAGGCGCTTCAGCCAGAGGATGGGCTTCGCGGATTGTGCGTGGTTGATCAGCTCGCCTCCTTAGGCTCTGTATGTCCCCTGCCGCTCGTCACAGGCTCAGGTTAAGCAGGAGCCTTGCCATCGAGGGCAGCGACCCTGAGGGCGAACGAGGAGGTTGAACCGCTCCCAATCAGAGGAGCTCGTGGCTGGACAAGTCGAGTGTGATCAGAAGCGCTCGTTCAAGTCGTTGCATGGCCTCTGGCGAAAGCGTGCCCCACTGTGATTGGAGTCGGGTCTTCGCGATCGCCCGGACCTGCTCGCCAAGGGCGATGGAATCGGCTCTCAGGCCGCCATCCGGGGCGCGGAGAACAACTTGGCTGGGATAGATTCTCCGTTCCGGCTTCCAAGTCGTACACGGAACGACAACGACGACAGGGCTTGCTTCGTTGATGGCATCCCGACTGACCACGACTACAGGCCGGACGCCCGCCTGCTCAGAGCCTTCCACCGGGTCGAGACGAGCCTCGAACACGTCGCCTCGTCTCAAGCGCTCCTCTCGGCGGCTCGCAGCGCCTCCCAACTGGTCTCCGCGAGCTCGTCCTCAACCTGAACGGCTTCTTCCTGGTAGGTGCGATCGCTTGCCATGCGGGCAAATTCCGCATCGATCGCGGCACGGCGAGAGGCTGCGAGTTGCTTTCGTATGGCCCGTTCGAGAAAGTCGTTGCGGCTTTCGGCCTTTCCTTTTTCCACCACGGCATCCATCGCCTCGAGCAGGTCTGCTGAGAGAGCCACCGTAGTCCGAACTCTTCTTACCGTCATCTGCATCTCCTCTCAGGCATCAAGTATGATGCCCTCTCGCGCATCACGCAAGGCACCAGCCTGTGGGCACTGAAGCGCTGGCCATCCCCGTCCGTCCCCCGCCAGGCGTTGAACCTGGCGGGGCCGTGGCGGGACTAACCTCTGAGCTGGCTCAGGAGGACTGAACCAGAGTATGATGTATTTGCTTCAGGGCTTTCCACGGTTCTCAACCGCAAACTACTCAGGAGGTGTGCAATGAAGGTGAAAGTTCCGATGCTCCTCGTCGTCCTGTCGTCGCTGGTGCTCGCGGGGGCTCTCCAGGCCCAGGAGGACGACCTGCAGGGGGCGGCCTCCCCGAACGTCCGGGGCACCGCGACCGCTCATCTGCAGTCATACCAGGAGGTGCCGGCGCTGTCGACGCCGGGCAGCGGCGACTTCGTCGCCACGATCAACGCGGCGGGCACCGAGATCAACTACCAGCTTCGCTTCGCCAACCTGCAGGGGAAGGTCACCCAGTCGCACCTCCACTTCGCGCAGCCAGGGGTCAACGGCGCCATCATGATCTTCCTCTGCTCGAACCTGGGCAACGGCCCCGCCGGCACCCAGGCCTGCCCCACGGGCGGCGGCACCATCAGCGGCGTCATCCACGCCGCCGACGTCATCGGCAACACCCAGGGCATCGCTCCGGGCGAGCTGTTCGAGATCATCCAGGGGATCCGTGGCGGCGTGGTGTACGCCAACGTCCACAGCGATCTCTTCCCAGGCGGCGAGATCCGCGGCCAGGTCCACTTCACGCATCACTAAGAGCAGCTAGGACTTGGGGTGACGCCTCACCCCGGCAGCCGCCGCCAGCGGCGGACGCGGGCGATGCCGGGGGCGCGGAAGACCTCGGCTTCGACGGTTCGCGTGCGGCCGGCGTAGGTGGCCGTGGCCACCACGTCGAAGAGGCCGGGTCCCGGGGAGCTCACCTGCGTGCCGATCCTGCCGTGGCCGAAGTCGTGCGCCGGAGCGCCCGCGTAATCGGGGTTCCGGGCGAGGTTGGCCACCGCCTCGGCCACGGCGGCGTCGGCCAGGGCGGTGAGGACGACGGTCTGGGCGTCCTCGCGCACCAGGCGCATGCGGAGCTGGAGGGAGGCCGCGAGCAGGGCGAGCGCGATCGAAAGCAGGAAGATCACCATCAGCGCCATCAGCAGACCGAAGCCGGCCTCGCCGCGGCGCCGGCGCTTCACCACGTGTCCCCCAGGCCGCCTCCCCGCGGGAGCAGGTACAGCCGCTGGGTCAGCTCCTCGGTGCGGGGACCCCGGTAGGCCGGCATCACCGCCAACGGCGTGTGGGGCACGGTGCGGCGGCGGTAGGTGACCTGCAGGTCCAGCAGACCCGTGCCCGGCACGAGCTGACAGCTCCACGCCGTCACGCCCCGCCAGAGGATTCTCGGCGGCGAGGGCGGATCGCCGTTCGCCGGCACGACCGAACGGAAGAGGTCCGTGCCCTGCTTGACGTAGACCACCTGCCCCTCGGGCCCTCCGACCATCGTCACCGCCGCGAGCGAGCCGTCCGGCTGGAAGACGGGGGAGGCACCGGCCGCGCCCTGGACGTCGCCGCGGATGCGGGCGATCACCAGCGGCACCGGGGTGTCGATCGCCTCGCCGGAGATCTCCGCGAAGAGCTGCGACGTCTCCATCAGGAGCTGCGCCGCGAGCAGCAGCCCCAGCATCAGCAGCAGGAGGGCGATCGAGAGCTCGATGAGCGTGAACCCGCCTTGCCCATCCGGATCGACGAGGTCCTTTCGCGGCTGGCGCATCTCAGCCCTTGGGCGGGCTCCAGACCATCGTCTGGAGCTCCTTCTGGACTTTCCGCGCGTCCGCCGTGTAGCACGCCCGGAGCGTCACATGGTAGAGGCCGGGAAGAGCGGTGAAATCGACCCGCATGGAGATCGCCAGGTCCTTGCGGGCGGGGCTGCCCACGGCGGTGGAAAAGCCGCCGAGTTCGGCGGTCCGGGGGGGTGGGAGGGGGAGGGGGATGACCCCGGCGCGCACCGCCTCCAGCGTCGACTCCATGGCGCGGAAGGCCTGCCGCTCGCCGTCCATCCGGCGCACCATCCGCGGATTCTGGAGGACCAGCTCCATGCCCAGCAGCAGCGCGACGCCCAGCAAGGCGAGGGCGACGAGGGCCTCGAGGAGGGTGAACCCGCTCTGGCCGGACTGGGATGGGCCGGGAGGAATGGCCATGGTGGTGAAGACCCGCGGGGAAGGATAGCACTTTGGCTCTAAGATTGGCGACAACGCCTTGGAGCCCGGCCCTCACCGGACCGCCGGCTTCCGCTCGGCCACCAGCTTCTCGATCTTCTCCGCCAGCTCGGGGCTGCGCAGGCCTGCCGCCCTGGCCTGAGCCAACGCCGCCGCCGGCTTCCTCCCCTTCTCCAAGACCAGCCAGGCATACCACAGGGCGCCCGCCCGGCTGCCGGTGCTGCAATGGAGGAGCACCGGCTTCTTGGCCTTCTTCATCGCGGCAAGGAAGCGGTCGAGGGTGGCCTGGTCCAGCGTCGCGGGGCTGACCGGGACGTTCACGTAGGCGAGGCCGTTCTGGCGAGCGGCCTCGACCTCGTCGAAGCCCCGCGGCTCCTCCGGCATCCGCAGGTCGAGAATGGTCTTGTAGCCGTCCTCGGCGAGGAGCTGAACCTGCTCGCCCGTGGGCTGGCCGGCCAACAAGACCCCGGGCTCGGGAACCGTGGCGTTGACGATGCCATAGGTCTCCGGCCCCCTGGCCCGGGCGGTGGTGAAAACGCAGATGGCCAGGAGGAAGGCCGCGATCAGGGCGTTTCTGCATCGGGAGCGCATGGCTCGAGCTCGCGGCGATCCTCTCACTTCGCCGGCCAGCAAACTCTCGGCTACCCGGTGACGACCGGCCAGGTCTCCGGACAGACGAAGCAGAGGCTCTGGCAGGTGCGATCCATGGAGCCGCCGCCCCCGATCTCCCTCTGCTGGGCCAGCCCCGCCGCAGCCCCCTTCAGGGTGGAGCCGTCGAGCAGGCGGAGGGTCTCTCGGGAGAGGGTCATCTTGCGGATTTTCTTGTGCATGGGAAGTCTCCTTTGGCGTGCGCCAGAGTTGGCGTGACGCCCAAGCTTACCAAAGGTTCGCCGCCCCGTTGCGAAAGGTGGCTCGTGGCGGTAGGATCCTCACTGGCTGAAGGGGCAGCCGCCAGTCCGCGGGAAGGGCCGAGCCCACCTCCGGTGACATCGATTCCGTGCGTCGTCACCTTCTTTCTGCCGAGGAGCAGCGGACGAATCGGCGCTTGCGAAAGGAGGTGGCTCCATGCCCCTGTCCCTGCCCTCCCGTCCGAACCTCGATCAGCTCCGCAAACAGGCGAAGGACCTTCTCGCCGCGTGGCGGTCCGGCGACGCCGAAGCGCTGTCGTGGCTGCGCGAGCACCATCCTGAGTATGCGCAGGAGACCGTTCCCGCGGCGGATCTCCGGCTCGCCGACGCCCAACTGGTCACAGCGCGGCGATACGGGTTTGCGAGCTGGCCCCGGCTGAAGGAGGAGGTGGAGCTGGCGAGCCTGGTCTTCGCCGACCGGGTGAGGCACTTCGTACGGGCGGCGACGGAGGAGTCGTCGGGCCCTGTCGACGGCCCCTTCCTCCTGGCGAAGCGGATGCTGGCGCGCGACCCGGCCCTGGTACGGGCGGACGTCCATACCGCGCTGGTGCTGGGAGACGTCGCGGCGGTGAGCCGGCAGGTCGAGCGCGATCCGGACTGGGTGCGGCAGAAGGGCGGGCCGCGTGCGAACCGCGAGCCCCTGCTCTACGTGACCTACTCGAAATTCCACCGCGAGAGCCCGCGGATCGCCGAAGGGCTGCTGGCGACCGCCCGTCTGCTGCTCGACGCCGGCGCGGACCCGGACGCCTCGTTCATCAACGCTCAATGGCAGAGCCCGCTGGGCGCCCTCCTCGGCGCCTGCGGGGTGGCCAACTTCCCGGCCATGGCCGAGCTGCTGCTCGACCGCGGCGCGACGATCGACGACAACGAGTCGCTCTACCACGCGACGGAGCACGCGGATACCCGCTGCCTGGAGCTGCTGCTGACGCGCGGTGCGAATCCGCGGCGGACCAACGCCCTCAACCACGCCTTCGACGTCCGGGGTCTGGAGCGCATCCGGCTGCTGCTCGACCACGGAGCGGATCCGAACGAGGTGCTGGGCTGCAACGGCACGCCGCTCCACCTGGCGATCGAGAAGGGGCACGAGCGTGCGGTGCTGGAGCTGCTGGTGGCGCACGGCGCGGACGTCCAAGCCCGTCGATGGGACGGCCGGTCGCCGTACCAGGTGGCGATGCAGCACGGCCACCACGAGGCGGCGGCGTATCTCGCCGGGCTCGGCGCGGCTACGGATGCGACGCCTTTCGAGCGCTTCGCCGATGCCTGCGGGCGAGGCGACCTCGTCACGGCGCGGCGGGTGATCGGCGACCATCCGCGGTTGCTCGAAAAACTTTCGGGAGAGGACCGCCGCGCTTTCGTGCAGCTCGGCGCACAGGGAAAGACGGCGACGATCGCGGCCATGATCGACTGCGGCTTGCCGGTGAGCACGCGGGGAGGGCACGGTCAGACGGCGCTGCACTGGGCAGCCTGGCACGGCTGGCGGGATACGGCGGCGGCGCTGCTGTCGCGAGGCGCCGCCCTGGAGGCCGTGGAGGACGAGTTCGGCGCCACGCCCCTCGGTTGGGCGGTGCACGGCTGCGACAACTATCCGAACCCGGAAGGCGATTATCCTGGCGTGGTCCGCCTGCTGCTGGACGCGGGCGCGGACGCATCCGTGATCCAGGAGCTGCCGGACGCCGTGGCCGTCGCCGACCTGCTGCGCGCGTCCGGGGTGAAAGACCCGTCGGAGGAGTGAGCGATGACGGAACGCCAAGACCCTGATTTTTCCCTCCCCGCCGGGCTGGACAGTCCGGCGGCCATCCAGTCTTTCCTGGACGACGTTCCCTACAGCGCGGACCCGTTCTACCGCTGCCCGGCGAGCGTGGTCCGCGATCGCAAGGCGCACTGCTTCGACGGCGCGGTCTTCGCGGCGGCGGCGCTGCGCCGGCTGGGCTTTCCGCCCCTCATCGTGGACATGCTCGCCGAGCGCGACGACGACCACGTGCTGGCGATCTATAAGATCGACGGCCACTGGGGCGCTATCGCCAAGTCCAACTTCGTGGGCATCCGTTTCCGCGAAGCGGTCTACGCCAGCCTGCGCGAGTTGGTGATGTCCTACTTCGAATTCTTTTACAATGTCGCTCGCGAGAAGACGTTGCGCGGCTACACCGTCCCCCTGAGCCTGAAACCTTTCGATCGCCGGCGCTGGACGACCCGCGACGAGACCATGGAAGCGATCGCCGCGCGTCTCGACGAGATCCGCAAGGTGTCCGTGGTGACCCCGCGGATGGTGGCGAGGCTCTCGCCGATGGATCCCCGATCGTATGAGACCGGGTTGATGGGGGCGGTGGTCGAGGGGCTGTACAAGCCGGGTGGAACCGCGAGTTGACCGGCCGGGCGTATACTCCTCCTCTACTTGCCGGGGGAGCTGCCCCCGGAAACCTACGGAGGACACCCATGATCAGGTCCGTTGCTTGTTGCGGCATCGTCGCAGGTCTCCTGTTCGCCTCGGCGGGCGTCCCGCAGGGCGCGATGCCGGAGAAGTCGGAGAAGAAGGCTGCCCCGGCGAAGCCTGCTCCGGAGAAGGCCCCAGCCGCGAAGTCGGGTTATCACGTCGCCAAGGAGATTCCGATCGGCGGGGAGGGGGGCTGGGACTACCTCACCGTGGACGCCGCGGCGCGGCGGCTCTACGTCTCGCATGCGACGAAGGTGGTGGTGGTCGACGTCGACAGCGACAAGGTCGTCGGCGAGGTCGGGAACCTCTCGGGAGTGCACGGCATCGCCGTGGCCCCGGAGCTGGGCCGCGGCTTCATCAGCAACGGCCGCAGCTCGATGATCACCATCTTCGACTTGAAGACGCTCGCCACCCTGAGCGAGGTCAAGTCCTCGGGCGAGAACCCGGACGCCATCCTCTACGACCCCTTCTCGTCCCAGGTCTTCGCGTTCAACGGCCGCTCCAAGAACGCCACGGTCCTCGACGCGAAGACGGGCAAGGTCGCGGGCACCATCGAGCTCGGGGGCAAGCCCGAGTTCGCCACCTCGGACCTCAAGGGCAACGTCTTCGTCAACATCGAGGACACGAGCGAGGTCGCGGAGCTCGGCGCCAAGGACCTGAAAGTGAAGGCGCGCTGGCCGCTCAAGCCTTGCGAGGAGCCGTCCGGCATGGCCATCGACCGCAAGCACCACCGGCTCCTCATCGGCTGCTCCAACAAGCTGGCGGCCGTCGTGGACACCGAGAGCGGCAAGGTGGTCACCACGGTGCCCATCGGCGATGGGGTCGACGCCAATGCCTTCGATCCCGGGACGGGCCTCGGGTTCAGCTCGAACGGCGGCGGCGAGGGTACGCTGACGGTGATCAAGGAGGAGACGCCGGACAAGTTCACGGTCGCCGAGGACGTGCCCACACGCCGCGGCGCGCGGACCATGGCCCTGGACGAGAAGACGCACAACGTCTACCTGGCCACCGCCAAGTTCGGCCCGCCGCCCGCGCCCACCGCGGAGCAGCCGCGCCCGCGCCCGACGATCCTGCCGGACTCGTTCGTGATCCTGGTCGTCAGCCGGTAGCGGCGCCGGAAACCGGGGAGGAGCGGGGCAGGGTGGTATAAAGCGAGCATGGAAAGCTCGCTGCCACCGCCCTCCCTCGACTCCTTCCAGGCCTTGGGCTTGAGCGAGCCGCTCCTGCAATCGATCGCCGAGGTCGGTTACGAGGCCCCGACCCCCATCCAGTCCGCCGCCATCCCGCCGCTGCTCGCCGGGCGCGACCTGATCGGCCAGGCGCAGACCGGCACCGGCAAGACGGCGGCGTTCGGCCTGCCGCTGCTCCAGGCGATCGACCCGGCCCAGCGGTCGATCCAGGCGCTCGTGCTCACGCCCACCCGCGAGCTCGCCATCCAGGTGGCGGAGGCGCTCCACACCTATGGCAAGAACCTCCAGGGCCTGGTGGTGCTGCCGGTCTACGGCGGCCATTCGCTCGAAGACCAGCAACGGCGGCTGCAGCGCGGCGTGCACGTCGTCGTCGGCACCCCGGGAAGGATCATGGACCACCTGCGCCGCGGCACACTGCGGCTCGACCGCCTGCGCATGGTGGTGCTGGACGAGGCGGACGAGATGCTGCGCATGGGGTTCATCGAGGACGTGGAGTGGATCCTCGCCCAGGCGCCCCCCTCGTCGGCGGGGCGGCAGACGGCGCTCTTCTCGGCCACCATGCCGCCGGAGATCCGGCGCGTGGCCCAGCGCCACCTGCAGGATCCGGCCACCCTGGAGCTGGCGCACAAGGCCCTCACCCTGCCGGCCATCGAGCAGCGCTACCTGCTGGTGGCCCAGCCGCAGAAGCTGGAGGCCCTCACCCGGCTGCTGGAGATCGAGCCGACGGAGGCCGTGCTCGTCTTCACCCGCACCAAGACCGCGGCGGCTCAGGTCGCCGAGCGGCTGGAGGCGCGCGGCTACTCGGTGGCGGCCCTGCACGGCGACATGGGGCAGCCGCTGCGCGAACGGGTGATCGACCGCCTGCGCTCCGGCAGCGTCGAGATCGTGGTGGCGACCGACGTGGCGGCCCGCGGGCTCGACGTCGAGCGCATCAGCCACGTGGTGAACTACGACGTCCCCAACGATGTCGAGGCCTACGTCCACCGTATCGGCCGCACGGGCCGCGCCGGCCGCGCCGGCATCGCCGTGCTGTTCGTCACCCCGCGCGAGCGGCGCATGCTCCAGGACATCGAGCGCTTCACCGGCCAGCGGGTGCAGCCGATGAAGATGCCCACCCCGGCCGACGTGGCGGCGCGGCGGTCGGAGCTGTTCAAGGAGAGCCTGCGCAAGGCCATCGGCGAGGGGGACCTGGAGCTCTATCTCGCCCTGGTGGAGGAGCTGGTGGAAGAGGGTTTCGAGATCGCCGAGATCGCCGCCGCCGCCGCCTACCTCGCCCGCCGCGAGCGGCCGCTGGTGGAGGTGGCCGTCGAGCCGGAGCCGCGGGAGCTGCCGGGGACGGGCGACGGCATGGTGCGTCTGTTCCTCAACGCCGGCCGGCAGGCGGGCGTGCGGCCGGCGGACGTCGTGGGCGCCATCGCCAACGAGGCCGGCGTCCCCGGCCGCGAGATCGGCGCCATCGACATCTACGACCGCTTCTCGCTGGTCGAGGTGCCGGCCCGCTTCCAGCAGCAGGTCATCGACAAGATGTCCGGCGCCACGCTGCGCGGGCGCTCGCTGGAGATCAAGGTCGCCGGCCGGGACCAGGGGGAGCGTCCGCATCGGACCGATCGGACCGATCGGACGGATCGGACCGATCGGTCGGATCGGGCGGATCGGTCGGATCGGGCGAGGCCCCGCGCGCCGTGGAAGAAGCGGCCGAGATGACGATCCTCGAAACCCGGGAGCTGACCAAGCGCTTCGGCGACGTCACGGCGGTCGACGACTTCACGATCACGGTCGAGGAGGGGGAGGCGTTCGGCCTGCTGGGACCCAACGGCGCGGGCAAGACGACGGTCATCCGCATGCTCACCACCCTGCTGCCGCCCACCGTGGGCAGCGCGCGCGTCGCCGGCTGCGACGTGCAGCGCGAGGCGATGGGTGTGCGGCGGGCCATCGGCTACGTGCCCCAGGCCCTCTCCGTGGACGGCGCGCTCACCGCCTATGAAAACCTTTTGATCTTCGCCAAGCTGTACGACCTCCCCCGCCGGGAGCGCGCCGGCCGCATCGAGCACGCCCTGGCGCTGGTGGGGTTGACGGACGCCGCCGGCCGCATGGTGCGCGAATTCTCCGGCGGCATGATCCGGCGGCTGGAGATCGCGCAGTCCACCCTGCACCGGCCGCGGGTCCTGTTCCTCGACGAGCCGACCGTGGGGCTCGACCCCCTGGCCCGCGAGGCGGTGTGGGAGCACATCAAGAAGCTCCATACCGAGCTCGGCACGACCCTCTTCCTCACCACGCACTACATGGAGGAGGCGGACGACCTCTGCAACCGGCTCGCCATCCTGCATCGCGGCAGGCTGGCGACCGCCGGCACGCCGGCGGAGCTCAAAGCCTCGCTGGGGCGCCCGGGGGCGGAGGCGACGCTCAACGACGTGTTCCTCCATTATGCCGGCGACACCCTGGAATCGGGAGGGAGCTATCGTGAGACTTCAAGAGGCCGCCGGACCGCCCGCCGCCTCGGCTAGACCCGCGTCCGGCTTCGCGCCCGAATTCGTGCGCAAGACGTTGGTCATCGCCGAGCTCGAGGTCCGCAAGCTGCGGCACGACTACACCGAGGTGATCACCCGCGGCGTGCAGCCGGTGCTCTGGCTGCTGCTCTTCGGCCAGGTCTTCTCGCACGCCCGGGCGATCCCCACCGGCGGCGTGCCCTATCTCGACTTCATGGCCCCGGGCATCCTCGCCCAGAGCGTGCTCTTCGTGGCCATCTTCTACGGCATCAGCGTCATCTGGGAGCGGGACCTCGGACTGATCAACAAGTTCCTGGTGAGCCCCACGCCCCGCTCGGCGCTGGTGCTGGGCAAGGCGCTGTCGGCGGGCGTGCGCGCGCTGCCGCAGATCGCGGTGATCTTCGGCCTCGCCGCCCTCCTCGGCGTCAAGGTGCAGTGGAATCCCGTGACGCTGCTGGGCCTGATCGCCGCCGCCGTGCTCGGCGCGGCGCTGTTCTCCACGTTTTCCCTGATCATCGCCTGCCTGGTGAAGACGCGCGAGCGCTTCATGGGGATCGGTCAGGTGATGACGATGCCTCTCTTTTTCGCCAGCAATGCGATCTATCCCCTCTCCATGATGCCGCTCTGGCTGCAGTGGATCTCCAGGGCGAACCCGCTGACTTACGAGGTGGACGCGCTGCGCACCCTGATGATCGCCGGCGCGCCGAGCCACTTCGGGCCCCTGGGCCTGGCCGTGGACTTCGGCGTCCTGCTGGCCTGGTGCGTGGCGCTCGTCGCCGTGGGCGCGAAGCTCTACCCGCGGGTGGTGACGTGAGGCTCACCCCTTGGCCGGCTGGATCAGGTCGCCGTACTTGAGGGGCTCTCCCTTCTCCCACGGCCGGTACTCATTGCAGAAATCGATGCGCTCGCCGAGCGGCGGGTGGTCGGAGCGCCAGAGCTTGTAGAGCAGGCTGGGACGGGGATTGCTCAGGTTCTGCTCCTGGAGCTTCACGAAGGCCGTGGCACAGTCGTGATTGTCGCGTGTGATCTCCAGGCCGAAGCGGTCGGCCTCGTGCTCCGTGTGCCGGGTGAAGGCCAGGAGGGCGGGCGACAGCACGAAGGTCACCAGACCGAAGAGCAGCGCGATCAGGGGCAGGGAGGCGACGTCGGAGAGCTGGACGAAGCCGAAGCGGTCGCGGTAGCGCGCGATCAGCCCGCCGGCCGTGCGATGGATCACCCACAAGCCGAAGAGGACGAGGAGCGAGGCCAGGGCGACGAGCTGGAACACGTGCCCCAGCACGTAATGCCCCATCTCGTGGCCCATGACGTACAGGACCTCGGGCTTGTCCAGGCGGCGAAGCGTGGTGTCCCAGAGGACGATCCGCTTGGTGCCGAAGACGCCGGTGACATAGGCGTTGACCGTCTTGGTGTCGACGCTCTTGTTGACCTCGTAGACGCGGCTCCCTTCGATCCCCGCCCGGTCGGCCAGGGCGAGGATCTGGCTCTCCAGCGCCTTGTCCTTCATCGGCCCGAACTGGTTGAAGCGGGGCTCGATCCAGATCGGGGTGACGATCAGCAGGACGACGATCAGCGGAATGGCCGCGAGCCCCGTGTACAGCCACCAGCGCCGGGGGCTCCAGCGCAGCAGCAGGTAGGGGAGCCAGAGGGTGAGGGCGGTCGCGATACAGGCGATGGCGAGCCTGGTGAAGGCGTCGCTCCACCACTTGGCCGCCGTCTGGTCGGACAGGCCGTAGGCGTGCTGGCGGACGAAGTCCGTGTACCAGTCCAAGGGCAGGCTGAGGATGAACGTTACCAGGGTGAAGAGGAGACCGTAGACGACGAGGGTGAAAAACCAGTTGCGGCCGACCTTGCGGGCGGCGTCCCGCATCCGGGCCGAGAAGCCGGTGAACAGCAGCAGGGCCGGCACGGCGAACCCCCACAGCGTCTCGATCACCCAGAGCAGGTTGCCGCTGCGGTAGTACCGCATCGCCTTGTCGCCGGGCTGCGGCACGGGCACGGGCTGCGACAGCGGTCCGCTCGCGGCCACGGCGGCGCTGCCCGTGGCGGCCGGAGCGGCCGGCTGGGCGACGACGAGCGCCGGAGCGGCCACGAGGGCGAGGATCAGCAACAGGACGGCAGGGATGGCATGGCGCATCGGGTCTCTCCTGGGTCAGGCGTCGAGGCTCTGGCCAGAAGAGTACGCCGCAAGGGCCCGAGAGTTCTACCGGTCAGGCCTCGAAGACGAGCCCGGCGCTCTTCGAGCGCGCCTTGCGGGCGAGCAGATGGTCGAGGTGAAGGATCGTCTCCTCATGGATGACCACCGCCCCGCAGTCCGGGCAGACCTCCGCCGGCACGCCGTGGACGACGAGCGTCCGCTGGCGGTGGATCACGGAGTGGCTGATCGCCCTGGGCTCGTGCTCGCCGGTGCATCCTGGGGTCTGGCATTTCATGTCGGCTCCTCCTTCGAATTCTCTGTTCTGGTAACCACCCGTGGCGCCATCTCATTCCGCCGGAGCAAACAGCGCGCCAGGCGCTACACTACGGAGCAACTTTGCAGCCAGCCCACCGTATTACAGGATTCGAACGTCGACCCTTTGGAGGTTTCCCTTTATGCGCCGTCTTGCTCTCATCCTGGTCTTCGCCCTGCTCGCCGCTGTGTCCTTGGAAGCCGCGGGGGCCGAGCCGCTGCTGCGCACCCCGGCCCTCAGCCGGACGCAGATCGCCTTCAGCTACGCAGGAGACATCTGGCTCGTGGGACGTGAGGGGGGTGAGGCCCGCCGGCTGACCACCGGCGCCGGCGTCGAGACCGATCCGGCCTTCTCGCCCGACGGCCAGTGGCTCGCCTTCACCGGCCAGTACGACGGCAACTGGGACGTCTACCTCGTGCCGGTCGCCGGCGGCATCCCCCGCCGTCTGACCTGGCACCCCGGCATCGACCGCGTGGTGGGCTGGACGCCGGACGGCAAGCGGGTGGTCTTCCGCTCGGGTCGCGACAACCCGTTCGCCAACCGGCTGTACACCATCGCCGTCGCGGGCGGCGGGCTGCCGGCAGCCCTGCCGCTGCCCACGGCCGAGGAGGGCACCTTCTCTCCCGATGGTACCCATCTCGCCTACGTGCCGCGCTGGAACCGCCGCAGCTCGCCGGGCACCTATGTGGCCTGGAAGCGCTACCGCGGCGGCCTGGCCTCGCCGATCTGGATCGCCCGCCTCGCCGACTCCGCCGTCGAGGAGGTCCCGCGCCAGGGCTCCAACGACTTCGATCCCATGTGGATCGGCGACCGCGTCTGGTTCCTCTCCGACCGCAACGGCCCCGCCACCCTGTTCGTCTACGACCCGGCGACCAGGAAGGTGACGCAGGCCCTGGAGAACCCCGGGCCGGACGTCGCCTCGGCCTCGGCCGGCCCGGGGGCCATCGTCTACGACCAGCTCGGCAAGCTCCACCTCTACGACCTCGCCTCCGGCCGGTCGCGGGTCGTGGAGGTCAAGGTGAGCGGCGACCTGCCGGCCGTGCGCCCCCATTACGTCAAGGTGGCCGACCGCATCGACTTCGCCGGGCTGTCGCCCACGGGCATGCGGGCGGTGTTCGAGGCTCACGGCGAGATCCTCACCGTGCCGGCGGAGAAGGGGGACGTGCGCAACCTCACCCACACCCCCGGCGCCGCCGAGCGCTATCCCGCCTGGTCGCCGGACGGTCAGAAGCTCGCTTTCTTCTCCGATGAGTCCGGGGAGTACGCCCTCCACGTCGTCGACCAGACGGGCGCCGGGCCGGTGAAGAAGATCGACCTCGGGAATCCGCCGTCCTTCTTCTACGAGCCCAAGTGGTCGCCCGACGGCCGGAAGATCGCCTACAGCGACAAGCGCCTGAACCTCTGGTACGTCGACCTGGCCAGCCCCAAGCCCGTGCGGGTCGACGCCGACACCTATGACGCGCCCACCCGCGGCCTCGACCCCTCCTGGTCCCCTGACAGCCGCTTCCTCGCCTACACCAAGGAGCTGCGCAACCACATGCGGGCCGTCTTCCTCCACTCGCTGGAGACGGGCAAGTCCACCCAGGTGACGGACGGCATGAGCGACGCGCGCTACGCGACCTTCGACAAGTCGGGCAAATACCTCTACTTCGCGGCTTCGACCGACGTCGGGCCCACCACCGGCTGGCTCGACATGTCGAGCTTCCAGCACCCCGTCACCCGCAGCGTCTACGTGGCGGTGCTGGACAAGACCCTGCCGTCGCCGCTGGCGCCGCTGAGCGACGAGGAGAAGGACGCCGCGGCGAAGGAAGGCAAGGACGGCAAGGACGCGAAGGACGGGGACAAGGACGCGGACAAGGGCAAGGCCAAGGCCGCGGTGCCGGTGGTGAAGGTCGATTTCGACGGCATCGGCCAGCGCATCCTCTCCCTGCCCGTGCCGGCCCGCAACTACACCGGCCTCAGCGCCGGCAAGGAGGGGGTCGTCCTCCTCCTCGAGACCCCTCCCGCGGGCGGCGGCGCCAAGGGCAACATCGTCCACCGCTTCGCTCTCGACAAGCGCAAGACCGAGAAGCTCCTCGACGGCGTGCAGACGCTCGCCGTCTCTTACGACGGCGAGAAGATGCTCGTCCACGTGGGCGAGTCCTGGGCGATCGTGCCCACGGCTCCCGCGGCCGCGCCGCCCAAGCCGGGCGATGGCGCCCTGGCCCTCGACAGCCTGGAGGTCCTGGTCGATCCGCCGGCCGAGTGGCGCCAGATGTACCGCGAGGTCTGGCGCATGGAGCGGGACTTCTTCTATGACCCCGGCCTGCATGGGCTCGACCTCAAGGCGGCCATGGCGCGCTACCAGCCCTACGTCGACGGGATCGGCCACCGCAGCGACCTGAACGCCCTGTTCAACGAGATGCTCGGCGAGCTCACCGTCGGCCACATGTACGTCGCCGGCGGCGATGCTCCCGAGGTCCCGAAGGTGAAGGTGGGCCTGCTGGGCGCCGACTACGAGGTGGCGGACGGCCGCTACCGCTTCGCCCGCATCTACAGCGGCGAGAACTGGAACCCGGAGCTCCAGGCTCCCCTCACCCAACCGGGCGTCAACGTCAAGCCGGGTGAGTTCCTGCTGTCGGTGGGCGGCCGCGAGCTCAAAGGCACGGACGACGTCCACAGCTTCTTCGAGGCCACGGCCGGCAAGTCGGTGGTCCTCGAAGTGGGACCCCGCGCCGACGGCAAGGGTGCGCGCAAGGTGACCGTCGTCCCCGTCGACAGCGAGGACCGGTTGCGGGGCCTGGCCTGGATGGAGGACAACCGCCGCAAGGTCGACGAGCTCTCCGGCGGCCGCCTCGCCTACGTCTATCTCCCCGACACGGGCGGCGGCGGCTACAGCAACTTCAACCGTTACTTCTTTGCTCAACTCGGCCGCGCAGGGGCGGTGATCGACGAGCGCTACAACGGCGGCGGCGCCGCGGCCGACTACATCGTGGACTACCTGCGCCGGCCGCTCCTCAACTACTTCACCACCCGCGAGGGCGAGGACTTCACGACGCCGGTGGGCTCCATCTTCGGCCCCAAGGTGATGATCATCAACGAGGATGCCGGCTCGGGCGGCGACGCCCTCCCCTGGTACTTCCGCAAGCTGGAGATCGGCCCGCTGATCGGCACGCGCACCTGGGGCGGCCTGGTGGGCATCTACGACTACCCGTCGCTGATCGGCGGCGGCCGCGTCACCGCCCCGCGGGTGGCCTTCTGGAATCCCAACGGCACCTGGGACGTGGAGAACCACGGTGTGGCGCCCGACGTCGAGGTCGACCTCGACCCCAAGGCCTGGCGCCAGGGGCACGACCTGCAGCTCGAGAAGGCCGTCCAGACGGCCCTCGACCTGCTGGCGAAGAACCCGCTGCCGAAGTCGAAGCGGCCGGCGTATCCGAACTATCAGCAGAAAACGCAGAAGGCGGCGGCCGGGGCAGGCTCAGGCGGCTGAGGCCCGCTCCAGGATCGCTCCGAAGTCCGTCAATGGCGGCAGGGTGCCGAACGCCCGGCCGCCGTCGCCGGCGAGGCGGCTGGCGACGAAGGCGTCGGCCACGTCCGGCGGGGAATGGCGGATGAGGAGCGAGGCCTGGAGGGCGAGGGCCAGCCGCTCCACCAGCCGGCGGGCACGGACCTCGGCGTCCGCCGGATCGTCGAGCGACCGGCGGAGGTCCATCGCGAAGGTGTCCAGACGGTGATCGGCGCCCCGGGCCTCGCGGACCTCGGCGAAGAGGGCCGCGAGCGACTCGGGAGATTTCTGCAGCGCCCGCAGCACGTCCAGGCACTGGACGTTGCCTGACCCTTCCCAGATGCCGTTGAGCGGCGCCTCCCGGTACAGCCGGGCGAGCCCCCACTCCTCCACGTAGCCGTTGCCGCCCAGGCACTCCAGCGCTTCGGCGGCGTGGACGGGAGCCCGCTTGCAGACCCAGTACTTGAGCACCGCCGTGGCCAGCCGCCGGAACGGCGCATCGCCCTCTTTGGAGGAAAAATCGTAGGCGCGGGCGAGGCGCATCATGGCGACCGTCGCCGCCTCCGACTCCAGGGCGAGGTCGGCCAGCACGTTGCGCATCAGCGGCTGCTCGATCAGCGGCCGGCCGAAGGCGCTGCGATTCCGGGCGTGGTGGAGGGCCCGCGCCGTGCCCCAGCGCATCCCCGCCGCCGCGCCGATGACGCAGTCGAGCCGGGTGTGATTGACCATCTCCAGGATCGTGGGCACGCCCCGCCCCTCCTCGCCCACCCGCCGCGCCCAGGCGGCGGCGAGCTCGATCTCGCTCGAAGCGTTGGAGCGGTTGCCGAGCTTGTCCTTGAGCCGGTGGATGTGCAAGCGATTGCGCTCGCCGTCCGGCGTGATCCTGGGCAGGAGGAAGCAGGTGAGGCCGCCGGGCGCCTGCGCCAGCACCAGGAAGGCGTCGCACATCGGCGCCGAGCAGAACCATTTGTGGCCCGTCAGCTCGTACTCGCCACCCGGGCCGTCGCCGTTGACCGGCCGCGCCTGCGTGGTGTTGGCGCGCACGTCCGAGCCCCCCTGCTTCTCCGTCATCGCCATGCCGCACAGCGCTCCGGCCTTCTCCCCGGCGGGGATCAACCGCGGATCGTAAACGGTCGCGGTGAACCGGCTCTCCCACTCCGCCGCCAGCTCCGGCTGCTGGCGCAGTGCGGGCACCACGGAGTAGGTCATGGAGAGCGGGCATCCCACTCCCGCCTCCACCTGGGCGAGGAGCATGAACGTCGTCGCCCGGGCCACGTGCGCCCCCGGCCGCGGCTCCCGCCACGGCAATGAATGGAGCCCGTGCTCCACTCCCAGCGCCAGCAGCGCATGCCACGCGGGGTGATACTCCACCTCGTCGAGCCGCCGGCCCGCCCGGTCGAACGCCTTGAGCACCGGCGGATGCTCGTTGGCCTGGAACCCCCACGCGATCGTCTCCCGCCGGCCCACGACCTCCCCGAACGCCCGCGCCCGCTCCTCCGCCCACTCCGCGCCCTCGCGCCGCAACGCCTCGGCGAGGGCAGCGTCGGTGGTGAACAGGTTCACGTCCTCGAACGGCGGCGGCTGATTGAAGACCGTGTGGGTGGAGCAGGGATCGGGGACCATGCCGGGAGGATATCGCGGGGGTCCAAAAAAAGAAGGAGCGCGGTGCGCTCCTTTTTTGGGAGGGATGAGAGGAGGATTTGCCTCCCCGCACCTCGAACCCTAGCCTAGTCATGCGCACTTGTCAATATGAATTCTCTATCTTCTTAGCGCGAAGCCAGCGCAGCCAGGATCACGGCCGCCAGCAGCACCCGGTAGACCACGAACACGGTCAGGCTGCGGCGGCGCAGCCAGTTGAGGAGCCAGGCGATCACCCCGTAGCCCACGAGGGCGGAGACCACGATGCCGATGCCCATCATGGCCAGGTCGTGGGAGGTCAGGGGGTGCGCCGCCGGGACCTTGGGCAGGAACAGCTTCTTCGCGTCGTGGGCGGCCACCAGGACGCCGATCGGCACGCTCAGGAGGAAGGTGAAGGTGGCGGCCGCCGGCCGGGTGAGGCCGAGGAGCAGGGCGGCGGTGATGGTGATGCCGGAGCGCGAGGTGCCGGGCACCAGCGCCAGGGCCTGCGCGATGCCGATGACGAGGGCGTCCCGCCACCAGAGGTCGCCCAAGGCCCGGTCCTTGCGGCCGATGCGGTCGGCGACGAAGAGGAGCAGGCCATAGAAGAGGGTCGTGCCGGCGATGAGCCGGGGGTTGCGCGCCTCGGTGGCGATCCAGTCGTGGAGGGCGAGGCCGGCGAGGCCGGCGGGGATGGTCCCCAGCACGAGGTTCCAGGCCATGGTGCGGGGCACGAATTCGCCGTCCCGCGAGCGCGGCGCGCCGGTGAAGAAGCCCGTGATCAGGTCCCGCAGGTCGCGATGGAAGTAGGCCACGATGGCGAGCAGCGTGCCGGTGTTGGTGGCGATGTCGAAGTCGAGCCCCTGGTCGGGCCAGCCCAGGAACCAGGGGACCAGGATCAGGTGACCCGAGGAGCTGACGGGCAGGAACTCGGTGATGCCCTGGACGATCGACAGGACGACGGCCTGGATCGCCGTCACGGCGCGAAGCCTCTGGACATGGGGGTGATCTCCTTGGTTGCAAGCCCGGCCGCCGGGCGGGCCGGCCGATTCTATGACGGACGCGGCTCCCGGCGCGTATACCGCTATACTTCCCCGGCCGCGGCCGTACCCCGGGGCGGCTCAATTCCATGGATACCCTCCTCGTCACCGGCGGCGCCGGGTTCATCGGCTGCAACTTCGTGAGGCTCGCCCTCGCCGAGACCGAGGCCCGCGTCGTCGTCCTCGACAAGCTCACCTACGCCGGCAGCCTGGAGAGCCTGGACGACGTGCTGGGAGATCCCCGCCTGCGCTTCGTCCGCGGCGACGTCGCGGAGCGGCCGGCGGTGCAGCGGGTCTTCCTGGAGCACCGGCCCGCCGCCGTGGTCAACTTCGCCGCCGAGAGCCACGTCGACCGTTCGATCGACGACGCCTCCGACTTCGTCCGCACCAACGTGGTGGGGGCCTTCGAGCTGCTGGAGGCGGCCCGCCTCCACCTCGCCGCGGCGCCGGCCGCCGAGCGCGAGCGCTTCCGTTTCCTGCACGTCTCCACCGACGAGGTCTACGGCAGCCTGGGGCCCACCGGCGCCTTCTCGGAGTCGACCCCCTACGCCCCCAACTCCCCCTACGCCGCCTCGAAGGCGGGGGCGGACCACCTGGTGCGCGCCTACCACGAGACCCACGGCCTGCCGGCGCTGCTCACCAACTGCTCGAACAACTACGGCCCCTTCCAGTTCCCCGAGAAGCTGATCCCGCTGATGATCCTCAACGCCCTCGAAGGCCGGCCGCTCCCCCTCTACGGCGACGGCGGCAACGTCCGCGACTGGCTGTACGTGGAGGACCACTGCCGGGGGCTCCTGACCGTGCTGCGCCACGGCCGGCCGGGGGAGAGGTACAACCTCGGGGGGAGGAGCGAGCGCACCAACCTGCAGATCGTGGACACGCTCTGCGACATCCTGGAGAGCGAGCGGCCGGCGGCGGCCAACCCGGCGCTGGCCGGCCGCAGCTACCGGGACCTCAAGACCTTCGTCGCCGACCGTCCCGGGCACGACCGCCGCTACGCCATTGACGACGCCAGGATCCGCCGCGAGCTCGGCTGGGAGCCGCGGCACGACTTCGCCGCCGGCCTGCGCGCCACGGTGCGCTGGTACCTCGCGAACCGCGCCTGGTGCGAGGCCGTGCAGGCCGGCCGCTACGGGCGCGAACGCCTGGGCCTGGGGATCAGCCTGGGGAGGAGCTGAAGAATGGAATTCGTCCCGCTGGAGCTCGCTGGGATCGTCCTGGTCAAGCCCGACGTCCACGGCGACGCCCGCGGCTTCTTCCTCGAGACCTATCACGCGCGCAAGTACCGCGAAGGCGGCATCCCCGGCACCTTCGTCCAGGACAACCACTCGTTCTCCGTGCAGGGCACGCTGCGCGGCCTCCACGCCCAGCTCCACCACCCCCAGGGCAAGCTGGTGCGGGCCATCGCCGGCGAGATCTACGACGTGGCGGTGGACGCCCGGCCCCACTCTCCCACCTGCGGCCAGTGGGTGAGCGCCGTCCTCTCGTCGGAGAACCACCACCAGCTCTACGTCCCTCCCGGCTTCGTGCACGGCTTCGTGGTGCTGAGCGAGACGGCGCACGTGCAGTACAAGTGCACCGACTTCTACGACAAGGAGGACGAGTTCGGCGTCCTCTGGAACGACCCGGACCTCGCCATCGACTGGCCGGTCCGGGAACCCCTCCTCAACGCCCGGGACCGCGGCTTCCCCCGGCTGGCGGAGATCCTGCATCGGCTGCACGGACATGGGAAAAAAGACTCCTGAGATCACGACTCGCCATGGCTCCCTCTCCGCCGTGACCGCCCCGGACATGTACGAAGACCTCTTCACGCCGCGCGACCTGCAGCAGATGGGGGCCATGGGCCTGTCGCCGCGCGAAGCGGCCCGCCAGGTGGAGCTGTTCCGCAACCCGCCGCCCTATACCCGCGTGCTGCGGCCCTGCCGGCTGGGCGACGGCATCCTGTCGCTGCCGGAATCGGCGCACGCGGCGCTGCTCGCCCGCTATGACGCCGCCGCCTGCCGCGGGCGCATCGGCAAGCTCGTCCCCGCCTCCGGCGCCGCCACCCGTATGTTCAAGGGTCTGCTGTCATTCCTGACCAGTCATCCCGGCACGCCCGGCGCTCTGGGGCCGCGCGAGCTGCCGGAGGAGGTCCGCACCTTCTTCGACAACCTGCCGCGCTTTCCCTTCCACGAAGAGCTGGCCGCGGCCCTGGGAGCCGACGGCATCGACCTCGACGACGCGGTGCGCCGGGGCGAGCACCGCCTGGTCCTCGGCTACCTGCTGGAGGGCTTCGGGCTCGGCTACGCCCATCTCCCCAAGGGCCTGCTCCCGTTCCACCGCTATCCACAGGGGACGCGCACGGCGTTCGAGGAGCACCTGGTGGAGGCGGCGGACATCGCCCGCGACGAGGACGGCCTCTGCCTCCTGCATTTCACCGTCTCACCCCACCATGAAGAGGGGTTCGAGCGGCTGCTCGCCCGGGTGCGGCCGGACCTCGAAGAGCGCTACGACTGCCGCTTCGAGGTCTCCTTCTCTTTCCAGCGGCCGGCGACCGACACCCTCGCCGTCGACCTCGAGAACCGCCCGTTCCGGCTGGAGGACGGCTCCCTCCTCTTCCGTCCCGGCGGCCACGGCGCCCTGATCGAGAATCTGCACGACCTCGGCCGCGACGGCTGGGACGTCGTCCTGCTCAAGAACGTCGACAACGTCGTGCCCGACGCTCGCAAGCCCGTCGTCCATCACTGGAAGCGGCTGCTCGGGGGGTGCCTGCTGGAGGTGCGGGAGCGCATCTTCGGCCACCTGGACCGCCTGGAGGCGCTGGACGGCGTGCGGGGGGACGCGGCCGAGGCCGTGCTGCGCGACGCCGGCGAGCTCCTCGCCGGCGAGCTCTCCCGCCCTCTGCCCCCGGGGTTCCACACCGCCTCGCCGCAGGAGCGCAAGAGCTTCCTCATGGAGTCGCTGGACCGGCCGCTGCGCGTCTGCGGCGTGGTGCGCAACCAGGGCGAGCCCGGAGGCGGGCCGTTCTGGGTGGAGTCCCCGTCCGGCGGCATCTCGCCGCAGATCGTCGAGGCCTCGCAGATCGATCCCGCCGCGCCGGACCAGCAGGCCGCCCTCAGGGCCTCCAGCCACTTCAACCCGGTGGACCTCGCCTGCGGTCTGCGCGACCGCCACGGCCGCCCCTACGACCTGCAGCGCGCCATCGATCCCGCCACCGTCTTCATCTCCGAGAAGTCGCACGAAGGGCGCCCCTTGAAGGCCCTGGAGCGGCCCGGCCTGTGGAACGGCGCCATGGCCGGCTGGAACACCGTGTTCGTGGAAGTGCCCGACGTCACCTTCGCGCCGGTCAAGACGGTGCTGGACCTGCTGCGGCCCGAGCACCAGGTGTAGCCGTCAGCCGCGGCGTCCCGGCGAGGGCCGCCGCCGCCCGCTGCGCGAGCCCCTTGTGCCCCTGCTTCTCGGCGGCCCGCCGCACCTCTTCGAGAGTGGCGCGGCCGGCGGCCGTGCTCCCGGTCCCCAGCTCCAGCGAGCCGAGGGCGAGGCGGGCTTCGAGGCCGGCGGTGACGAATCCGAGCCGGTCCGCCTCGGCGACCGCGCCGCGCAGCCGGTCGAGGGCCGGTGCCGCCGCCGTCGTCGCGACACCGGCCGGGGCCACCGCCGTGGTCACGAAGATCTGCAGCTCGGGGTTCTCGCTGGGCTGGGCCAGGGAGGTGGCGCGGCCGGCGGCCTCGCCCGCCGGCCCCGGCCGGCCCAGGGCCTGCAGGGCCTCGGCCAGGAGCGCCAGGGCTCGCGCCTGATCGCCGGCCAGCCCTCTCTCGCCGTACCACCGCGCCCCCTCGCCGGCGAGGCGCTCGGCCTCCGCCGCCTGCCCCGCCAGCAGAGCGAGGCGCGCGAGGTCCAGGCGGATCTCGGCGGCGAGCAGCGCCGCTCGCCGCTCGTCGGCCAGCCGCAGCGCGTCCGACAGGCGCTGGCGGCCGCCGGCCAGGTCGCCGGCCGCGGTCTGCACCCGCCCCTGCCGCTGCAGCGCCGCGGCACCCACCAGCACCGCCCGGATCTGCTGCGCGAGCTCCCACTGGTCGGATGCGAACCGCTGGGCGCCCGCGAGGTCCCCCCGCTCATACGCCAGGTCGGACAGCGTCCCCAGCAGTTGCGAGGCGCCCAGCTTGTCGCCCACCCGCCGCTTCTCCTCCAGGGCGTGGGTGAGCCGGCGCTCGGCCAGCGGGAGATCGCCCTGCAGGATCAGCGTCCTGCCGACCGCTCCCAGGTACGAGGCGGCCAGGAACGGGTCGCCATAGGAGCGGGCCACCGCGAACGCCTGCTCCTGGCGCAGCCGCGCCTCGGACAGCGGGCCGGCGGAGGTCAGGATGCGGCCGATCCCGTTCAGCGCCCGGGCCTCTTCCACCCGGTTGCCGGACTGGCGCGCCTGGCTCAGCACCTCTTCGTAGCGCTGCCGGGCCCCCGCCGCGTCGCCCAGGTCCCAGAGGACCTCGGCGATCTTGAACAGGGTCCGGGTCTCATAGAGATGGTCCTCCAGCGCGACGAAGCGGGCATGGGTCTCCTCGATCAGCGTGCGCGAGCGTTCGAGGTCCCCCAGGTTCGCCGCCACGAAGGCGAGGCCCAGGGTCTGGGAGGCGACCAGCTCGCTCGAGCCGGTCTGCCGCGCGATGGCGAGCGCCTCCTGATACTGCTCCTCGGCGCCGGCGAAATCGCCGGTGTCCAGCAGCACCGCCCCCACGCGATTGAGCGTGCGCGCCACCGCGGCCTGATTGCCCGCCGCGGCGAACAGGCCGCGGGCCTCCCGGAAGCGGGCGATCGACTCCTGCGGCCGGCCCATGGTGTACAGGGCGTCCCCCTGGAGGAGCAGGGCCTCGCCGATGATCTGGCTCTGCGCCAGCCGCCGTCCCTTGGCGGCGGCGGCCGTGCCGGCGCGCAGCTCCTCTCCGGGATCGGCCATCCGGCGCGCGATCTGGGCCGCCGCGAGGTCGATGCGCGGGTCGTCGCGCAGCGGCGCCGGCAGGGCGCGCAGCGCGGCCACCGTGGCCAGGGCCTCGGTGCTGCGGCCGGCGATCGAGAAGCTGTTGGCCAGTTGCAGGCCGTACTCGAGGTTGTCGGGGAAGAAGGTCCACAGCGAGCGGTAGATCTCCGTCGCCTTGGCCCAATCGCGGCTGGCCTCGCGGAACCGCGCCTCGATCGCCCGCTGCTGCTCGTTGGGCAGCGAGCCCGCGAGGCTCACCGCCTGCCGTGCCTCCTCCAGGCCCTGCGCGTCGTAGCCGAGCCCCGTCCAGGCGCGCGACAGGGCGGAGTGGATCACCGCCGAATCGGGGTCCGCCTTGACCGCCCGCTGCAGGCGGTCGCGCGCCCCCAGCGCGTCATAGGCGTGCAGCTTGTCCAGCCCCTCGGCGTAGAGCCGCGCCGCCTCCGCGCTCCCCGGCTGCAGCGCCTGGGCCGCTCGGGCCTGCTCCGGCGACGGGTCGGCCCAGCCGAGGTCGTGCCGCATCTTCCCCCCCAGGAGCGACACCAGCTCGAAGAGGTTGTCCTCGGTCCCGGAGACGGCCAGCGAGGCCGCGGTGTCGCCGCCCGGCGCCTTGAGCACGCGCAGGTCGATGCGGATCCTGCCGTCGCCCCGGGCGCCGAGAGAGAGATAGGAGCCCACGGCCACCTGGTCGGCGCCCAGGCTGCGGTGGATCTGCGCCAGGTCGTCCTCGCTCAGGTCTTCGAGCGCGCCCCCCGGGGACGTCTTCAGCGACTGCCGGACGCGCGCCACGTCCTCACCCGACACCAGCCGCACCCGCGAGCCGGCCGACAGCTCGGTGGTGAGCATCTCGGCGAGGGCGGTGGCCAGCCAGTCCTGATCGCGGATGCCGGAGAGGTTGCGGAAGCCCATCACCGCCAGCGTCGGCCGCACGTTGACGGCGGGCGCTGCGGGGGCCGGCGTCTCCGCCTTCGCATTCGCCGCCGGCTTCTGCCGCTGGCCATAGAGAAGGTAAAGGCCGGCCATCGCCGCCGCCAGCAGCAGTCCCAGGACGAGGCCGGCGAAGAGGAAGCGGCGCCGGCCGCGGGGGGCCAGGAAGGGCCGGGGCGGGGGCGGCTTCGACAGCACGAACGTGTCGGAGAGTGTCTCGTCCTCGTCCAGCGCCGGTCTGGCGGCGGCAGTGGGTGGCGGCAATGGCGAGGGGGGCGCGGGGGGCGCGGGGACGGCCGGCAGCGAGCCCGGCGGCGGGAAGAGCGCGGCGATCTGGAATTCCCCCGTCGACTCCCGGGGGACCTCTCGGACCTGGGCCACGAAGCTGTATCCCCGCCCCGGCACCGTCACCACGTAGCGATGGTCGTTCGCCCGCTCGCCCAGGGCCTTGCGCAGGGAGGAGACGTTCTGGGTGAGGTTGGCCTCGGTGACGTAGGTGTCCGGCCAGACCTTCTGGATCAGGTCCTCTTTGTCCACCACCCCGCCGCGCCTCTCCAGCAGGACGAGGAGGATCGAGAACGCCTTCGGCGTGAGGGGGACCTGCTCGCCGCCCCGGAGCAGGCGGCGCCGGACGGGGTCCACCCGGAAGCCGTCGAACTCGTACAGGGATTTCTCGGTGCGCGTCTCTAGGCTGCTCATCGTCCTGAAGCTCGAAACCAGGGTTCCCCCGAGTCTCCCCGAGGGAGACAACGGAAGACCGCCTCGGATCTCCTCGGAGTGACCTCTCTCCAGCCCACCTCGTCCTCAAGGTGCACGAAGTTAACGGATTGTACATCAGGACGCCTCAAGGCGGCTCTGAGACGGCTTTGATGTTTTTTGATGAAGCTTGAGCGAAACCATGAGGACTCTTGAGTGCTTCCGGCCGCATACTTCCTTCATCGCAGCACCCGAGGGGAGGAGAGGCGGAAACCGGAGGGAGGGGCCCGTCACTCACTTGAAGTTCTTTTTTGAAGGTCATTTGATGGGGAGGAGAGGAGCTCTTAGGTTCTGTTCTTTTGATTCAGTCCTGTATTAGGGGTGAGGCCCGGCGGAGCAATCCTGACCGGGCTCTTTTCTTTTTGGGGCGAGCTTCCCCGGGGGGCGCCGGGATTTGCCCGACCTGCTGTTGTCAGCGCCCCTCCGGGCTTCCGGGGCGGACCCCTCACTCTCCCAACCCTCTCTCTCCCGGCCTCCCCCCCCGTCCGCCGGGAGAGAGAGGGCTTAAGACAGCCGCATTCCTTGCTTTTTCTTCAGACTAACCACTCCCTCTTCTCCCGGCGGACGGGGGGGAGGCCGGGAGAAGAGGGCCGGGGTGATGAGGGCCAACGGCTCAGCCGGGCAATCTGGCGAAGCAGGACTACACCCCTACTCCAAAGACAAGCTGACGCGGGGAGCGCAGAGACCTTCAGCGGAAAGAGCTGGCCGTCGGAGTGACCTGTCCCGGCACCGCGTGAGCTCCCGCCGGGGCCGGAGATCCGTTCCGGCTCAACAGGAACCAGCCGGTGGCCAGCACGAAGACCATCAGCAGGAGGGTGACCGCGAGCAGCAGGAGGGCTTGGCGGTGGTCCCGCTCGCCGGCGTCTCCGGCGTTGGAGCGGGTCCGGGCCGGCGCCGCGGCGACGGGCCGGGGAGCGCCGGGGAGGACCTCCAGCCGTCCTTCCGTGGGGAGCGGCTGGATCGTCCGGGGCCGGACCCCGGAGCTGTTGTCCGTGCGGGCCGCCTCGCGCAGGGCCTCCGCCATCTCCGCGGCGCTGGCGTAGCGGGCGGCGGGCTCCTGGCTGGTGGCGCGGGCCAGGACCCGGAAGAGCGGATCCCGCACCCCCAGGCCGCCCTGGCTCCGCAGCGAGCCGGCGAAGGTCAGGCGCCGCAGCAGCGAGCCCACGGCATAGAGGTCGCTCTGCACCGTGTAGAGCTCCCCCGCGAGCTGTTCGGGGGGCAGGGTGAGCAGCGGATCGAAGACGAGCTGCGTCAAGCCGAAGCCGGTGAGCACCAGGTGCCCCTCCGGCGCGAGGATGACCTCGTCCTCGGCGATGTGGCGGTGCAGGATTCCCTCGGCATGGCCCTCGGCGAGGATCTCCAGGAGCTGGCTCCCCCAGTCGATCAGCGTCGCCCGGTCCGGCCGCTCACCCTGAGCGAGCAGCTCGTGCAGGGAACGCCCCTCGGTCTCGGCGAAGGCCACCAGCAGCGAGCCGTCGTGCTCGGCGACCTCCAGCAGGGCGGGCAGACCGCGATGGTAGATTCGTCCCAGGGCCTCGGTCTCGGCGAGCAGGATTTCCCACGAGGCGGCCTCCTGCCAGGAGCCCGGCCGCGAGGCCGGAATCACCTTCAGGATCGACGTCCGGTCGCTGCGGGTGTCCGCCGCGAGATAGGCCGTACCGAACGGCGCCGGCCCCAGGTCCTCCAGGACCTGATAGGGACCGATCTCCCGCACTCCTCGGCTGACTGGTGTAGATAGCATCCCCATGGCTCGCTCCATGCGCTTCGGGTCGACCGCCAGACCTCTGGGGACCCGAAGCTGCAAGCTCCATGCAAGGCCGGCGGCGGGACGGCGCCTGATCGGAGACGATCTCAGGAGCCCTCGAGCCGATGTCTTTCGTCTACTTCTGAAGTGCGTAGGGTGGGGTGAAGTGGGACAGTGCCGGCGCGTCCGTCGCCTGCGAGCAGATGCCGCTGCTCGCGATCCAGCTCGGCCCGCAGTACTTCCTCCGACGGCAGCACCAGCCGGTACTTGCTGGCGAAGAGCTGCTCGCTGCCGTGCAGGACGGCCTTGAGCGCGAAGAGCACGAAGCACTTGAGCAGATAGTTGTAGAAAACGAGATCCAGATAGAAGTCCTTCGACTCGGTGCTGATGCGCTGCTGCCGGGCGACGAAGGCGAAGCCCTTGCCGAGCTCCTACCATTCCCGTGCCCTGGGGTCTTCCACCCGCAGCAGGGTTCGGTAGTGCGGCCAGCTCAATTCGTGACGCAGTGCGTCACACTTCGGGAAGGCCTGGTAGACAGCCTCATGTAGCGGAGGTTGGAGACGTCGAACCCTTTCCCATACTCCGTCGTCAGACGCTCCGCCAGTTGCGAGAGCAACCGCGCTCCATACGCGGCGCGATCTGCCCCGCCCTGTTCGAGCTCCACGATGTGCCGTCCCACCTCCCAGCAGGTCCGCACCTGCACCGCGTCGACCGCGCGCAGGGCCTGCTGCCGGGCCTCCTGAATCAGAGTGCGCAACTGCCCGAGCAACCCGTCGAAAGCGGGCGGAGCCGCCAGCGCCGAGGCCTCCCGTCTGACAGCCTTCTTCATAAGCCCTCACCTCGTCGCGGAAGGCGACGCTCATCTCGCGCCGGGGTGGCACAGAGTTGTGACACCGGAGTCTTCCCTGGCCGGCAATAGTAGCCAAGTTTGGGGACGGCAGGAAGCGCCCGTCATCGCAGAGCCGGTCCGTCCCCCCTCCGAGCCGGGCCAGCCCCTGCGCCGTTGACACGCGGTCGCTATGCCATCGCGGAACCTCGCCCGCGGAACCTCGCCCGAGACGATCGAGCAGGAGACCGTGTCAACTCCGGCCGCAGCCTGGGGCTTCTTGAGGCCCAACGGGCCGCCCTCCCTCAGCCCGGGGCAACGCCCTGGGTCTCAGGGAGATCGGAAATCATCGATGCGGCCTGAAGGGCCGCGCTAAGCTGCGCCGCCGAGGCGCGGTCATGGCATCGCGGAAACCGCCCGAGACAATCGCGCAGGGGATCGTGTCGGCTCCGGCCCCGACCTGAAGGATTCCTGAGGCCCAACGGGCGCCCTCCCTCAGCCCGGGGCAACGCCTGGGTCTCAGGGAGATCGGAAATCATCGATGCGGCCTAAAGGGCCGCGCTACGCCTTAGGGAGCCGGCTTGATCCACCGGCTCAATCCAACATACACTTCCCACATGAAGGCCGTACAGATTATGTTTGACGAAGATCTCCTCGCCGAATTGGATGAGACCGCCGACGTTCGTGAAAAGGGGCGGTCCGCGGTGCTGCGGCAACTCACCAGCGACTTCCTGCGCCAACGTCGCGAACGTGAGATCGATGCTCAGTACGAGCGCGCCAATGCGGGGGGCGAGGAGCCGCTCGGAAAGGACTTCGAGGGGTGGGAAGAAGTGCTGATGCTCTCTCGACAAACCTGAGCGAAGGCGGCTCGGCAGCCCAACTTGCCGTAGCCAAGCATCTCGTTGGATTCCAGCGTGTCGAGATCGGCCAGGAACTGCAATTGCGGGCGGGTCTCGCATCATCCTCGGGAATCCCCGTAGGACCGAGCGAGGACCACATTTGCGGCTTTCGATAAGAGTTCCCTGGGTCAAATTAGCAGATTTGTCTGCTCAACATCCCTGACAGGCAAACGGACCCTCGCTCCATGCTCAATTGGGTGGACAAGGGTATGTCGGCGAACATCATCGAGTACTCCTGGTTTCGCGATACGCTTCAGGAGCCAACGGCCAGCCCACCAATTGATAAGATTCTGGCTGGACTGGTTGGGCGCCTTTAAGCTAAACAGATACTTTGGTCTGGATTCCTGTCCTAGGAGGTACTCTTTTAAATTTGACACCAGGTTCACTCCAAACATCGCCTTTTGTTGACCATGCCTTAGGAGGGCCTCCTCGTTAAAACCAAGAGCGGCTAGCCCATCTCGCAAAGCTCTCATTTTGGGATTGGCCCCCTCACCGAATATGTAGTTTACCCTCTGCCCATTCCGTGTAGACTTTAGAAAGCCGGTGATCGCTCTCATCGTCTCTTGGCTGAACTGGTATGTCCCCCAACCCACGGTGTTGTCGATGTATCGATATTTAATGGGCTGCCCCAATTTTCCCCCAAGAGTCTGAGCAGGAATAGAAATACTACTGTATTGGCATGGTAACTCGCCGTACAAACTCGTTGTGCCGACAAAGACGAGATCAGCTGGCCTGACTATTGGACGCCCTGCCATTGATGATGCAATTACGCTCGGCGAATCGCAATATCGCGCCCGATTTGCCAAAATCGCCTCAGGACTTACTGCGAGCATAGCCACTAATTTGCCCACCACCAATGGATTATACGGGGGAATAGCGCCGCAAACTGTCAGATCAGCGATAGCAGTGCCAACGCGAACCGCTTTTGCTAGACGGACAAGGTCAGCTATAGCCTTTTTACCATCTGGGGCCGCGACTAATCTGCGGATGGCTTCCCGGTTTGCTCCCCCTCCAAGAAAGCTTCGAACGATTTTTCTTGCCCAGAGGAGGTTGGCGAGTTCCACCGCTCTCTTGCTGCGGAAGAGTGGAGTCATAGATTGTTTCACCCAATAGTCTGTAGTCAACGGGGATCTCTCGACAGCCTTATGGTCCTCTGGGTCCGTTACTCGGTGATGCTGAGTTCTTCGCTTACTAGCCTCCTCCCGAAGAGTTGCAATGACGGCCTCTGTGGGATTCTCTAGGACCTTTGGAGTTATGAGTTCGTCTTCAATAAAGTCGACCTTGTAGATCTCTCCGAGCCTGTTCTCTATGACAGATTCCAGCCAAGCATTGGTCCGCGTGGGTGAAATGTTCGGAAATTCTTGCAGAACCTTCTCAGCTTCCCAGCCTATGAAATCGTCTCTGTTACGTAACTTCACAGCGGAACTGCTAAGGCACCCAATCCCCATCACGGTATGCAAGGGTGTGGCGGCATCTCGAAGAAGAAAGGTCATCGAGCGGCCGGGTACGCTCTGATAGGGATTCGTCCAGGTAAGTCGAAAGTATCTCCATATGTCTGAGAGAGGGATTCCTGTATACTCGCAAGTCGTGTCGCTCTCAACAAACTGAAGGTATGGTTTGATTACATCTTCAGCTTGAATCCGGCCAGACTGGACGCCCATCAAGGAATCTGCCAATTCTCGACCATCCCGCATCAGAGAAAAAATAGACACACGTCTTCCCTCAAACCAATGTGGTCTTTCCATTTTGCGAACAAATGATTGAACCGCAAGAGTGCGCAGTTGCTCTGTCCGCTGAGCGACGAGTTGAAGCCTTCTCAACTCTCTCTCGCCCATTCTAGTCTTGGCCGCCGTGGTGGCTTGGGATTCGAAGTTCCATCCTTGACGCAGGAGATCGGCTACAACATTCACAATCGCAACGCGTTTCAGGATTGCCTCTCGGGCGCTTTTGTTCGTCCGGCGGACATAAGCACGGCGTAAGCGCTCGATCTCGTCGTTCCACTCTGCAGAGCCGGGTGGTGCATTTGTTTTGGTCAGAACCTCGTAAAACTCCAATACCACTTCATGAGCGAGTTGATCGCTGTCGGAGTATTCAATTCCAATTGAAGAGAGGAAATCCTTATCCATGTAGCACCTCTAGGGCTTTAATAGAACGTCAAGAACTTCGCTCCACTCGCGGCGAAAGTTCGCGATCACCTTGCGCTCGGCGGCTGAGGTGGCTGCAATCTCTGCCCGAACTGCTGACAGGAGAAGGAGTTGCATTGCAAGGAGAGTTTCCTCCGGCTTGCGGGAATCACCCTCTAGTAGAGGTCTGTAAACCTGCTTATAGAATCGGTGCTTCGGGTTGACTACGAGTGTGATACGACCATCATCAAATATTGGAAAAATGAAAGATGATTCTCCGAGATCATCCTCAACGATCCTATAATCCCGGTTTCCCGCTGTGGGTGAGGTTTCGCGTAATGAGGCATGACGTCGACGGAGCCGTTGCGCCATCTGTTGGTGCTCCTCAGGTAAGGCTCTATGGCGTATTTCCCGGAGGTGATGATCCTTCCCCGCGGCCAAAGTTTCTGCAGATCTCGCTTGTACTCTTGTTTTAAGGGCGAGGTGAGTCTGCCTCACGCGCGCGTTCAGCGCGCGAGCCATGTCTCCCATGTCGGGCGAGAGCACCTCGATTAGGGACTCTTGAGGTCTGACTTGTTGTTTGGTGTGCGTGATGCCAAAGAGTTCGTCTAGCTCTGGCTCGAACCTGATTTCCGCACGCCACCAATCATCATAATTCTCGCGTCGTTTATCAGCTAAAAAGAACCAACCATAATCTATTTCGCGACCACCTCGGACTATGGATACGCCTGCGCCATTAGTAATGCCTAATCTGCGCTTCTCATCATTGGGAAGAGAGTGCCAATCCTCGATCGGCAGTTCAGAAAAAGTAACAGTAACTATTCCAGTGCTTGCCTTGGCAGAAGGCACCGGTGCTCGCACTTCATATTCTAGGGGTTCTGCGAATACTTCCCCTCCGGCGGTCACTGAAGGTTGGCGAACATACAGTGGGTCGACAGGAATAATTTGGTCGCCGTTTACATCTATCTCGACTCCATCCCAGAGAAAATAGCGAAAGACACGGCCAAGGGCCAGTTTGAGCTTCTGCTCGAGGGTAGAGATACGGCGGTTCTCTAGGCGATCACATTGGCTCCAGACGACGAGCGTTCCGGAAGAGGTCTCCGTCGTCTGAGCCCAGAGAGGCAAGCGAGTTCGCCGAGGAGAAGGTACCCTAGAAGTTTCCCCAGAGACAATTTCTTCCAGATCTAGGTAAGTGAACAGAGTCTTCCCTGGCTCCAACCATGAGTAGACTTCAACACGCCGAGCTTGACTTAGGGAGGCATTGGGTAGTCCCATGCCATAACGACCCAGGCCCGAACGGTCATCAAAGCGGCTACTCCCGCCAAAGCGAAGCGACTGCCTTAGCGTATGAGCGTCCATCCCGTGGCCATTGTCTAGAACCGCGATGACAATAGAGTGCTCGGTCTCTTCATCGCTGCGTCGGATGAAAATGGAGATGGTCCGTGCTAGTGCTTGAAGGGAGTTGTCTACCAATTCGCTAATAGCGCTCACAGTACCTTTGTAGCCGGAATCCCGAGTCGCCTGGATGAATTTGTCCAGGGCAATGACCGAGTACTCGCCCGTTGGTTTCACCTTGTGCCCCTCGCCTTCCTCAGAAAAAGGATGCGTCGGGTGCCCTGAACCGGCGTCCATGTCTGTTGGGTCGGAGAACCGGACCACCTCTCCCCCGAACTCGGTTAGGCCCGACTGCGGCAGAAGTATACCGAATGGCGTATCCATGAGAAGCCCCCCATGCATGCCCGTGGCTGTCGACTAGATCTTCGAGATAAGGCAAGATTCGCGCCAATCCTCCGCCCAGTAGGGGACTCTAGGGTCGCTAAGTTGGGTCGACCAGCCTAGAGTACCCTGGCCCCTACATCCCTAGCAGCGGGGTCTTCTAAGACTCGTCTGTATACAGTGCCTCCGCCACGGCGTTGGCTTTGTCTGAGAGGGCTTGGTCGCTGACGAGTGCGTCCAAGGCATGGCGAAGGCGTTCGGACCACGACTGGCGAGCTGCTTTATAGAAAACTTCCGACGCGCCTTCTGCTTCGAGTTCGCCGTCGGCTAATACCAAAAGGAGCACCTCAAGGGCGGAGCGCACTTGAGGGTGGGGTTCGTATACCTTTTGATAAAAGGGATGATTCGTGTTTAGTACTACTCGCTTCTGCTCGCCAAGGCGCAGTGGACTGAAGAAAGGGCCTTCCTTAACTGCATCGAACAAGATCCGCCAGCGGTGCTCCTTAGCCTCACCTTCCAACTGCTTTAGAACTTCGTCAGCCTGCCGGCCTGTTGCGGCAGCAATCTGCTGTGCCTCATTCTGGAGATTCTTGCGGCCTTCCTCCCTCTTCCGGACCGATTGTTCTCTTTTCCGGAGTTTGAACTTTTCGGCTTCTTCCATCGCCTGCTCGCTGGCCTTACGACCATCAATCGCTTTTGCTTCGCTGCGGACTGCTTCATCCTTCTCGATTAGCCGGTCGCGGGCGGCGCGGAGATCTTTGACGAGTTGTATTAGCGCTCCTCCTCCCTTGCCGTTGTGTAGTAGCTTTTCCCACATTGATTCTGCGATCGTTATCTGCTGCTTCGCGGTGGTAATTCCGAAGAATTCGTCGAGCGAAGCATCGAAGTCGATCTCCACTTTAATGTTGGCGTCGTAGGTTTGGAACTTGGTCCAGCGAGGTGGAACGGAGTCGATCTGGCGACCTTCCCGGCAGATTAGAAGAGCGTTATACTCTCGCATAATTGGCCAGCGGCTGTTTGTGTTACTGCTGTCGGTGCGAAGTGGATCGACTCGCTGGAAAGTCGGCGGTAACAGTGAAGCCCGAATTCTTACGGCACCCACTCGGCCCTCTGCTGTAGAGACGTCGAACGTACGGGCCTCGAAGCGAATGGCGCGGTCGGACGTCTCGTCGAAAAGGCGGCCATGCTCCATGAGGAAGAGTGGATCTACAACCTGTGTCGGCGCACGGTCGACGAAGATACTTCTTTCGGGCATCCAGTGTCGATAGATTACCCCTAAATGTTGGTGAAGTTTGGTGGTGATCGACTTTCTGGTAACCCAACCTGGGAGCCTCTTCAGGCGATCGAGGTCCTCCAATACGATCACTGTTCCAGAATCGATAGAGTGAAGGTCAATCGTCTCTGTTCCTTCTAAAATCCAGCGAGGGAGGGATTTCTTCTGAGGAGTCAATAGCTTCTCGATTTTCTCGGCACTATCCGCAGAGCCTGCAATTTTGGAGATGTCTACTGAAACTGCGTGCCAGTTGCTGCCAGCGATTTTTGAGTATACCGTATAGCGGCATGCAAGGCTGACGGCTGACGTGGGAAGACCATATCCGTACCGACCGAACCCAGACCTGTCGTCTTCCCGGTCAGTGCCGCCCCATCGAACGGCGTAGCCAATCATGTCCGGAATCATTCCGTTTCCGTCATCGACGATAGCGATCTGGTTGGGCTTACTTTCGGTGGTATTAGCTTCTTTGAATCCATAGCATATTTCAACGGTCGTCGCCGACGCTTGCATAGCATTGTCGACCAATTCGGCGATTGCCCAGGCGGGATTCTTATAGCCAATGTCGCGCATTCCTCGAAGGAACGCGTCGGCGAATACAATCCCCGCCCCGGGGGCCCTTCTCTTCATTGTCTCGACATAGTTCTTTTGGCGCTGCGTTGTATCCATAATAGTGGTGGACTCATGTGGGTTAGGCATTCTGCTTTCCTTTCGCTATTTGTTCGTGAGTTGGCGGCGCCCGAGAGTAAGGATCTGGCGATGTAATTGAGAGACTCTTGGTTGACTAACACCAAGGAGGCGCGCTGCTGCGGATTGTGGAAGTTCGACGTGGTAGAGCAGCAGGTAAAGTTTCTTGAGGGTTTCGGGCAAAGACTCTGTCCAGCTAGATATGCGGTCGATGATTGCTCGCTGTTCAAGCCGAGTGTATGGGTCCGGATCATCGGAGAGTATCTCGGGTACTTCCGTTACCTGTTGCCAAACCTTGCTCCGAGTTCCTTTGATATCTCGGAGTTCCTGGATCATCGCATTCTTGATGACACGGCGTGCGAAGTTTTCGAAAGAATGGCCCGCCTCTGAAGAGAAGACGAGAGTCGCTCGCCACAAGGCAATTCGACCAACTTGCCCAAGGAGGTCGGTTAATTCTGATGATTTGCCTGCGTACTTCTGAACCGAGGCGGTGAGATACCCATTCCACTGTGTAAGCAACTCGCCAAAGGCTAGGTCTTCGCCACGTGCACTTCCTGCCAGGGAGCCTGAGCCAGGTGTGGACGCAGCCAGGAAAGGGGGATGTGAAGCGTGCAGCACGGCAAAATCTCCTTGCCCAGAGGGCAGCTATGAAGAGGAGATCTTGCCTCCGGCAGGATGTCGTCCTTTGCCAATGAGCCCCGTTTTTGGGAGCCCGGTGAGGGCGAGATCACTCTCTCAGGGTATTATACGCCCAAGTGGGCGAGTTGATAAGGAGGAGGGGACTCGCTTATGGCAGCGTGTAAGGGCCGAGCGAGCGCTATCGACCAAAGCCCACCTGTCCGCGTAGGCCGCCAAAGGCCACCGCCCCCAGCCCGTAGGGCGGCATACTCTTAGCCCAGGGCGTGAGCCCTGGGAACGGGAACGTTTCATTTCATTCATGGGAGCCCTGTCAAGGGCGATCTTTGTGACGCCCTTGGCAGGGCTGGATTTGGTTTTATTGCGTCCGGCCCCAGGGCTTGCGCCCTGGGCTGGGAGTATGCCGCCCTACGGGCTGGGAGTGGAGGACTCCGGACGGGGTAACCCTGCGATCAGGGATGGCTCGATGGGCGTGTCCGGCGTCTCATTGGACGTGTCCCATGGCTCGACGGGCATGTCCCGCGGCTCACGGGACGTGTCCCATGGCTCGACGGGCATGTCCCGCGTCTCATTGGACGTGTCCCATGGCTCGATGGACATGTCCCGCGTCTTCATTGGACGCGTCCCATGGCTCGATGGACATGTCCCGCGTCTCATTGGACGCGTCCCACGGCTCGATGGACACGTCTCGCGTGCCATTGGACGTGTCCTTTGGCTCAATGGACGTGTCCCGCGTCTCGTTGGACGTGTCCTTTGGCTCGATGGACAGGTCCCACGGCTCATGGGACGTGTCCTGCGTCAGATCGGACCTGTCCTTTGGCTCATCGGACGTGTCCATCGGCTCAGGGGACATGTCCTGCGTCTCATGGTACGTGTCCTGCGCCTCGTTGGACAGGTCCAACGAGCCATTGGACATGTCCCGCGTCTCATGGGAAGTGTCCATTGACCGAGGGGACAGGCCCCGCGTCGCGTCGGACGCGTCCCGCCAGCGATGGGGCGCGTCCCGCGGCTCATGGTCCCCCGGTCTGGTTGTAGAGTATACGGCAAAGGAGGAGCCAGCCATGAAGAAGAGGCTTCAGAAGAAGCTCGAGCTCAGCCGCGAGACCTTGCGGTCGCTCGCGGAGGCCAGTCTGCCCGAGGCCGCCGGAGGGTTCTCGTATCCCCCCACGTGCCCGGCTCAGTGCGGATCGGACGCCAACACGGTCTGCTTCGCGACCTGCGCCTGCACCTCGCCTGCCTTCTGCGAGTAGGCAGCTCGAGGCGACGCTCCGGGCCGGCGGCGCAAACCGCCGGCCCGGAGAGGCGAGGCCGGTCAGGGAGGACCGATCGCGGGACCCGGGGCGGGAGCCGTGGTGACACCTTCCGGATCGATCCGGACACCCGCGTCGCCGGGTTGTTTGCTGGTGGGCGGGGTGCTCGTCGCGCTGGCGACGAGGCGGGAGAGGGTGTCGTGGAGGAGGTCGAGCAGGCTGAATTGAGGGGTGGCCCCCGCCGGATGCCCCGTCCGGGCCACCCGGGCCGTCCGCGACTGGGGCTGGCCCTGAGCGAGAACGGGGGAGGCGGAGAGCAGGGTGGCAAGGGTGAGGGCCGTCAGACCACGGCGAGGGTTGAAGATCGGCATGGTGGGCAGAGCTCCTTTCGGATGGCCGCATCTCGACGGCCGGCACGGCCGCGAGCGAGCCGCCTACAAGCAATCAATGCGAAGGAACCTCGCGGCTCAACACCGCTGAGGCATGCGTTTCTCTGCTGCAAGGGTAGAACAGATGCGGCGGCGAAGGAAGTCCTAAAGTGCTGGCGGCCCCGGCACCACCGGAAGGCCCTCATCACCCCTGCCCTGTGGTACCTTTTTGCACGCGAGCTTGATCTCGAAGGAGGCGGCGAATGGCCAGTGACGGCAAGCGCGACAATCTCCCGGCGCCCCCGGGGACCCCGGGTGGCGATGGCCTCTCCCGGCGCGACTTCCTGCGCGGCGGCGCGGCGGTGGGCGCCCTCGGCGGCGCCGGGCTGCTCGCCGGGGAGATGCTGGAGGCGGCGAAGAACGATCCGCACGCACCCCGGCTGGAGGGCGGCGTGGAGGTCTGGGGTCCGGGACCCGTCCCCATGCGGCTGCGGGTCAACGACAAGCCCATGGACCTGATGCTCGAGCCGCGGACGACGCTGCTCGACGCCCTGCGCGATCACCTGGAGCTGACCGGCGCCAAGCGGGTCTGCGACCGCGGCACCTGCGGCGCCTGCACGGTGCTGGTCAACGGCGATCCGGTCTACGCGTGCAGCCTGCTGGCGATCACCGTCCAGTACACGCCGATCCATACCGTGGAGAGCCTCGGCCACCGCGACGACCTCGATTCGCTCCAGGCCGCGTTCGTCGAGAACGACGCCCAGCAGTGCGGCTTCTGCACGCCCGGCTTCGTCATGGCCGCCAAGGCGCTCCTCGACCGCAATCCCAATCCCACGCTCCAGGACGTCCATCACGGTCTGTCCGGCAATTTCTGCCGCTGCGGCACCTACGCCGGCATGCGCAAGGCCGTGCTCGCCGCGGCGGCCGCGGACGCCGAGCCGGAGCCCGAGAAGAAGAAGAGGAAGAAGGCAGCGCCCCCGTCCCAGGACGACCCGAAGGGAGGCCTGCGTGGTTGACTACTTCTGGCCACAGGCCAAGGACCGGCATCTCATCGGCCAGCGGATCTCCCGCCTGGACGGTCCCGCCAAGGCGAGCGGCCGGGCCAAGTACACCTACGATCTCAAGCCCCAGGGAATGCTGTGGGGGAAGATCCTGCGCTGTCCCCACGCTCACGCGAAGATCAAGTCGGTCGACGTCTCGGCCGCGGAGAAGATGCCGGGCGTCAAGGCCGTGCGGGTGATCCAGGGTCCCGGCACGGAGGTGCAGTGGGCGCTCGACGAGGTGGTGGGCGTCGCCGCCACCAGCGAGGCGCTGGCCGAGGAGGCGCTGCGCGCCATCAAGGTCGAGTACGAGGTGCTCCCCCATTTCGTCAACGAGGCGAACCTCGCGCAGGCCCCCAAGGTGGACGCCGGAGCGGAGGACGTGGTGGGCGATCCCGACGGCGCCATGGCCGCCGCCGAGGTGAAGGTCAAGGGCACCTACGGCATGCCGCCGGTGGCCCACAACTGCATGGAGGCCCACGGCCAGATCTGCGAATGGACGGGGGCGGACACGATGAACGCCTGGTGCTCGACCCAGGCCGTGGCCGGGGTCGCCGGCCAGTTCGCCGAGGGGCTCGGCATCCCGGCCGCCAACGTCCACGTGGTCACCGAGTACATGGGCGGCGGCTACGGCAGCAAGTTCAGCGTCGACCGCTGGGGCGTCGAGTGCGCCCGGCTGGCCAAGCTGGCCGGCGCGCCGGTGAAGCTGATGCTCGACCGCCGCGCCGAGATCACGGTGGCGGGCGACCGGCCGTCGGCCTACGGCGAGATCGAGGTGGGAGCGAAGAGGGACGGCACGCTGGTCGCCTGGAATTCGAAGTCCTGGGCCTCGGGCGGCCCCGGCGGCTCGGGCGATCCGCCCCTGCCCTACATCTTCCAGATCCCCAACCGCCGGCGCAAGCACTCCTCGGTGCCCACCAACCGGGCGAGCGCCCGGGCCTGGCGGGCGCCCAATCATCCCCAGGGCGCCTTCCTCACCCTGAGCGCCCTGGATGACCTGGCCGCGGCCCTGGGGATGAACCCCCTGGACTTCTTCATCCAGAACCTCGCCATCACCGGCGTGAACGAGAAGGTCTACCGCGAGGAGCTGCAGATCGCCGACGACCTCATGGGCTGGCGCCAGCGCTGGCACCCTCGGGGCGACCCGGCCAAGGGTCCGATCAAGCGCGGCCTCGGCCTCTCGCTCCACACCTGGGGCGGGCGCGGCCACCGCAGCAACTGCGAGGTGACGATGCATCCGGACGGCATCGCCGAAGCCAAGCTCGCCAGCCAGGACCTCGGCACCGGCACCCGCACGGTGATCGCCATCGTCCTCGCCGATTCGCTGGGCCTGCCGCTGGAGTCGGTCAAGGTGAGCCTGGGCGACAGCCGCTATCCGGCCTCGGGCGGCTCCGGCGGCAGCACGACGGTGGGCGGCGTCAGCTCGGCCACCCGCCGGGCGGCGCAGAACCTGCTCGCCATGATCTTCGAGAAGTCGGCGCCGCACTTCGACGTCAAGCCCGAGGAGCTGGAGGCGGTGGACGGCACGATCCGCGTCAAGGCCAACCCCGCCAAGAGCCTCACCTGGCGCCAGGCTCTGGCGCCCTTCGGCCAGACGCCGGTCACCGCCACGGGCTCCAACCCCGGGACCGGCGACTTGACCAGCAGCGGCGTGGGCGGCGTGCAGATGGCGGACGTCGCGGTGGACGTCGAGACCGGGGTCGTCCGCATCAACAAGGTCGTGGCGGTGCAGGACTGCGGTCTGATCGTCGACCTGAAGACGGCCGAGAGCCAGGTCTACGGCGGCATGATCATGGGCATCTCCGCCGCGCTCTCCGAGGAGAAGGTGCACGACCCGGTGACCGGGCAGGTGCTGACCACCGACTTCGAGTCCTACAAGATGGCCGGCATCGCCGACGTCGGCGAGCTGGTGGTGCACATGATGACCGGCCCCGGCTACGACGAGCGCGGGGTGATCGGCGTCGGCGAGCCGCCGGTGATCTCGCCCGGCCCCGCGATCGCCAACGCCGTGGCCAACGCCACCGGCGTGCGCGTCCCCTTTCTGCCGCTCAATCCGCGGCGGGTGCTCGACGCGCTGGAAGCGAACGCGGCGAAGAAGAAGGAGACCGCCTAAATGCAACCCTTCGAGCTCGCAAGCCCCAAGACCCGCGAGCAGGCCGTGCGCCTGCTCGGGACCGATCCCGCCCGGGCCACCATCCTGGCCGGCGGCAGCGATCTGCTCGGCCTGATGAAGGACAACGTCGTGACCCCCGGCCGGCTGGTCTACGTCAAGAGCATCGGCGGCCTGACGGGCGTCCACACGGAGAAGGCGGGGGGCCTGCGCATCGGCGCCCTCACCACGGTCGACGACCTGTCGGTGGACGCCGCGCTGGGCTTCGAGTATCCGGCGCTCACGGCCGCCGCGGGCCACGTGGCCGGCCCCCAGATCCGCAACGTGGCGACGCTCGGGGGCAACCTCCTCCAGCGCCCCAGCTGCTGGTACTTCCGGAACGGCTTCGGCCTCCTCGCTCAGCGCGATGGCAAGTCGATGGTGGTGGATGGCGACAACCGCTACCACGCCATCCTCGGCAACGACGGGCCGGCTTACTTCGTCCAGCCTTCCACCCTGGCGCCGCTGCTGGTCGCCGTGGGCGCCCAGGTCGTCCTCTTCGGCCCCCAGGGGGAGCGCAGGCTCGATCTGGAGAAGCTCTACCGCATCCCCAAGGCTGACGGGGAGCGGGAGCACGACCTGAAGCCGGGGGAGGTGCTGACCCAGGTCCTGCTGCCGCCGGCGGCCGGCCGCAAGGTCTACAGCTACGAGGTGCGGCAGCGGCAGACGCTCGACTGGTCGCTGGCGACCGCCTCCGTCGCCCTGGAGATGGACGGCGGCAAAGTCAACCGGGCGCGGGTGATCCTGGGCCAGGTGGCGCCAGTGCCCTGGGCGGCGGCCGAGGCCGAGGAGTTTCTCAAGGGCAAGACGCTGGACGTCGACGTGGCGTCGAAAGCGGGGGAGGCGGCGGTCGCGAAGGCCAAGGCCCTCTCTCAGAACCGGTACAAGATCCAGCTCGCGCGGGTGGCCGTGAAGCGGGCCCTGCTCGCCGCCGCTGGCATCGTCGAAGAGGGGGCCTGAAGCCATGGAACCCGTCAGCAAGTCCGCCTCGGGACGGCAGCTCTGCTGCTTCCACCTGCGCTGGAAGGGGATGTACGTGGACGTCGAGCCCGATCCGTCGATCCCCAACACCCGCGACGGCTTCTTCTGGTGCAGCCACACCATGACCTGTCTCGGCCCCGACGGCCAGGTGGCCACCGAGGCTCACTGCTGCGACGGGCGGGGGTGCTTCAACCCGGTGTAGGGCGGGGGGGGCCCCCGCCCAAGACCCTCACTCTCCCAACCCTCTCTCTCCCAGCCTCCCCCACAACGGCCGGGAGAGAGAGGGCTAAGACAGGGCCTTTTTTTGTCTTTTCTTTTAGACTAACCCCTCCCTCTTCTCCCGGCGGACGGGGGGGAGGCTGGGAGAAGAGGGCCGGGGTGATGAGGGTCTTGGGAGGTGTAGGGGCGCCCGGTGCGGGAAGGTTCCCCGGCACGCACGGGTTGAGACTTTACGGAGGTGGAAGCATGAACAGACATCGCATCCTCGCGTGGACCCTGCCGGTCCTGGCCCTGCTGGCCGCCGCGCCCGCCTGCCTGGCGGCGCCTGCGATCTCCGGCGACTACCTGGAGGCCCGCACCTCGGACGTCTACACCGGCCCCTGCTTCGCCAACTCCGAGGTGAACCTGGCCGGCCGCGAGGCGGTCTTCGCCTGGCGGGTGAAGCAGGGCGCCTGGAAGGGGGTCGCGATCGACGGCCTCTCCGTGGTGGCCGTGGTGCGCGCCGCGGCGACGCTGGGCGATCCCACCCGCAGCCCGCTGCCGGCGCACTCCGTCGTCCTGGTGGACGAGCGGGCCGATGCCGCCCAGAAGCAGGCGCTCGTCGGCCTCGCCCACGAGATGGGGGGCGAGCTCCTCTCGGACGTCGTGGCCGTCGAGAGCGCGCCCATCACGCTGACGGTGGAGGCGGCGTCACCCGCGGAGGCCATGCATAATCACATGAGTCACGCGACCGTGGCGGCCCTCTCCGGAGTCGCCAGCCTGACGGCCGGCACCGAGGTCGAGCTGCGGACCCGGGCCCTCAACCACCACGACCACCTCTGCGGCAACGAGGAGGTCTACTATCCGCCGCTCACCCCCTCGGCCGACGCCGTGCCGGCGGTGACCCTGGCCCACGCCTTCCGTGGCGCCGAGCTGGGCGAAACGTGGAGCAGCCCCGGCAAGCGCAGCGCCTTCGTGGGCCACTTCGAGCGTTGATGCGGCGGCGCCCGGCCCGTTACCTCCTCGCCGCCGTTCTCCTCGGGGGGCTCGGAGTCCTGCCGGCCTTGGTTCAGGAGGCCGCGCCGGCCAGCCCCGACGCCAACAAGGCCGTGGTTCGCCATTACTTCGAAGCTCTGAGCGGGGGCGATCTGAAGAAGCTCGACGACGTCATCGCCCCGGACTTCGTCGACCGCACGCCGGGCAATCCCAACCAGACCCGCGGCCCGGGGGTGGTCCGGGACGCCCAGGCCAAGGCCCGCGAGCTGTTCACGGACGTCGTCTACACGGTGGACGACCTGCTCGCCGACGGCGACCACGTGGCGGCCCGCTACACCGTTCGGGCCCGTCACAAGGCGAGCGGCAAGTCGATCGAGGTCACTGGCGCCAGCTTCTTCCACCTCGCCGGCGGCCGGATCCACGAGGGCTGGATCGTCAACGATCAGATCGAGCTCTTCCGCCAGCTCGGCTACACCCTGCAGTCCCCCCAGGCCCCGCCGCCCGCCGCGACACCCCCGCCCGCTCCGGCAAAGCCGGCGGGGTAGGCGGATCAGGCTCTACCCATACACGCATCCTTGCCGGTCAATGGGGTCTGCCCTTCGGAGGGCAGGTCGCATCGACGGGCAAGGACCAGGTGTACTCATCCGAGGCCATGAAGTCATCTCAGCGCAATGCCATCCGGCTGACATCCGAATCCTCTTCCTCTTCTGAAAGGGCCCTCTCGTAGACCTCCACGAGCGCCAGACGGCAACCGATCGAGGGCAGCTCGAGCGTCTGCGCCGGGTCGTCCAGCTCCACCAACTGCCAGCCGCCATTCTCCTGTTTCCGAAGCTGCTCCACGTACACCCGCTCCTGGGACACGAGGACGTACTCAAGCAGGGAGGGTATCGACCGGTAGTGCGCCCACTTGGTGATCCGGTCGTAGTCTTCGGTCGAGGGAGAGAGGACCTCGATGATCAGCGCCGGGTTGAGGAGGGTGTTGAACTCGGCGTCGTCGAAGCTCGGCTTGTTGCAGACAGCGACCACGTCGGGATAGGTGAAGAGCCCGCTGGGAGTCCGGACCCGCAGGGTCTCCCTGTGGACTTCGCAGCGCCTCCCCCGAAACTGCGTCCAGATCTGCCCGAATAGATTGCCTGCGATGAGGCTATGGCGACGGGTGGGGTGGGACATGGCGAACATCTCGCCGTCGAGGTACTCGTGCCGTATCTCGCAGTCTCTCTCCAGAGCGAGATATTCCGGAATGGTGAGCCGCGGCCGGGGTTCCGAAGCCATGAGGTTATCTTAGCACGGTCCCATCCGGCTGCCGCCTCCACCTCCGGTGCATCCACACCCACTGCTCGGGCCGGCGGCGGATCTGCTCTTCGATCTTCGCCGTCATCAGGGCCGTGGCCGCCGTGGGATCGTCCGGCAGGTCGAGGGGCGGGTGGAGGGTGACGGCGTGGCGGCCGTCTGCGAGCCGCTCGATGAAAGCGGGGATCACGGCGGTGTTCTGGCGCAGGGCGATCTTGGCCGCGCCCACGGGGGTGAAGGCGGGGCGGCCGAAGAAGGGGACCCAGACGCCGTCGATCTTCGTGTCCTGATCGATCAACATGCCGAGCGCGCCGCCGCGCCGGAGGGTGGCGAGGAGCTGGCGCGCCGCGCCTTCGCTGCCGCGGGCGATCGAGGGCGTGCCGAAGCGCTCTCTCAAGCCCGTCAGCAGGCGCTGCTGCACGGGCTCGTCGAGCGGCCGGGCCACCACCGCCATCCCCAGGCCGCGGCAGTTGACGGCCGCGCCCAGCAGCTCCCAGTTGCCGCAGTGACCGGTGAAGAGGAGGAGGGCCCGTCCCGCCGCCCGCGCCTGCTCGATCTCCTCCCAGCCCCGCACCTCCGCCACTGACTGCACGAACGCGCAGTCACGGTGGAAGAGGTGGAGGCACTCCCCGAGGGTCGTGCCGTGGTGGCGGAAGCAGTCGCGGCCCAGGCGGCGGCGGTCCGCCTCCGGCATCTCGGGAAAGGCCAGGGCGAGGTGATCGAGGGTGCGGCGGCGGTCGCGGCGGGAGAGAATCCAGCCGAGGGCGCCGAGACTCCGGCCCACCCGCTGGGCGGCGGGCCAGGGGAGGCGGCCCAGGGTGGCGGTGAGGAGCCGCAGGCCGGCGTTGAGCAGCGCCGGCTCGAGGCGGGCTCGGAAACGGCTTTTCTTCCGGCGGGGCATCAGTGACCGCGGATCACCAGTCCGCCAGGAGGTGGGCGACGGCTTTGTCCCAGTCCCCCCGGGCGCGGAGGATCAGCTCGCACATCTCCCGCACCACCGCCCGGCCGCCAGGCCGGGTGAGCACCCGGTGCACCCGCTCGCGCACCTCCAGCGCGGCGTCGGCCGGCGCGAAGGAGAGGCCGCAGCGGCGCAGCACCGGCAGGTCGAGGATGTCGTCCCCCATGTAGGCCACCCGCTCGGGTGCGGCGCCGTGTTGGGCCAGGAATTCGGTGAAGGCGGCGTCCTTGTCGTGCCGCCCTTCGACGAGGGCGTCGAGGCCGAGCTCCCGCGACCGGGCCTCCAGAGCGTCGTTGCCGCGGCCGGAGAGGATGCCCACCTTGAGCCCCGCGTCGCGGGCGAGCTTCAGGCCCACGCCGTCGTGGACGTGGAAGACCTTCCACTGCTCACCCTCGGGACCATAGACGAGGCGGCCGTCGGTCATCACGCCGTCCACGTCGAGCAGCAGCCACTCCAGGTCCCGGGCGCGCCGGGCGAGATCCTCGTCGGAGATCATGAGCGGATCAGAACAGCTCCAGGCCCCAGAGATCGTGGAGGTGGACGATGCCCTCCAGCCGTCCGGCCTCGGAGCAGACGAAAAGGGAGGTGATGCGATGGTCTTCCATGACCTTGAGGGCGGCGGCGGCCAACTCGCCGCTCGCGATGGTCCGCGGATGGGGGGTCATGCGCTCGCCGGCCGTATGGCCGAGGATGGTGCCGTCGTCCTCCTGGAGGAGCCGGCGCAGATCGCCGTCGGAGATGCAGCCCACGAGACGGTCGCCGTCCTCGACCACGGCGGTGATCCCCAGCCCCTTCTTCGACATCTCGTAGATGGCCTCGCGCATGGGGGTCGCGGTCGTGACCTTGGGCAGGGCGTCGCCGGCGTGCATGAGCTGCTCCACCTTGAGCAGCCGCTTGCCGAGCTGGCCCGCGGGGTGGAGGAGGGCGAAGTCCTCGCGGGTGAAGCCCCGGGCCTCCAGCAGCGCCATGGCCAGCGCATCGCCCAGGGCCAGGATGGCCGTGGTCGAAGCCGTGGGAGCGAGGTTCAGCGGACAGGCCTCGCGGTCGATGGCCACCGGCAGATGGAGGTCCGCATGGCGGGCGAGCGGCGAGGTGGCGCTGGCCGTCATCACCACCAGGGGGATGCCGAGGCGCTTCAGGGTCTCGACCAGCCGCAGCAGCTCCTCCGTGGTGCCGGAGTACGATGCCGCGAGCACTGCGTCGCCCGGCACGATCATCCCCAGGTCGCCGTGCACCGCCTCGGCGGGGTGGAGGAAGAAGGCCGGCGTGCCCGTCGAAGCGAGGGTGGCGGCGATCTTCTTGAGGATCAGCCCGCTCTTGCCCATCCCCGTGCAGACCACGCGGCCGGTGCACGCCCGCAGCAGGGCCACGGCGCGGTCGAAGCGCTCGTCGAGCTGGGGGAGGAGGCCGCGGATGGCCGCCGCCTCGGTCTCCAGGACCTCGCGGGCCACCTCGCAGGGGGATCTTCCACCACCCCTCCCAAGACCCTCATCACCCCGGCCCTCTTCTCCCGCCCCCCAACCCCCCTCACCGGGAGAAGAGGGAGAAAAGCAAACCGCTTCAACCGGGTTCCCCTCTCCCGGTGAGGGGGGTTGGGAGAGGGCGGGAGAGGGGCCAGGGGTGAGGGCCCTCGGGTGGGGGAGCTCTGAGGCTAAGTCGCCTGTAGAACCAGGGGGTGAGGGTTTCATGCCACCGCCTTCCGCACCGCCATCGCCGACCGCAACAGCCCCTCCGCCCGCGCCGGATCGAGCTGCACCGCGCTGTCGGAGAGGGCGTGATCCGGGTCCGGATGGACCTCCAGGAACAACCCGTCCGCGCCCGCGGCCACGGCCGCCCGGGCCAGGGGCTCGGCGAAGCGCTTGGCGCCGCCGCTCTCCTCGCCGCCGCCGGGGAGCTGGAGAGAGTGGGTGACGTCATAGATCACGGGGATCCCCGCGTCGTGGAGCATGGCGAAGCTGCGCATGTCCACCACCAGGTTGTGATAGCCGAAGGAGGCTCCCCGCTCGGTCACGGTGACCCGGTCGTTGCCCGTGGCGCGAGCCTTGTCCACGATCCGGCGCATGTCGTCCGGAGCCATGAACTGACCCTTCTTGACGTTGACCGCGCGGCCCGTGCGGGCGGCGGCCACGACGAGGTCGGTCTGCCGGCAGAGGAAGGCGGGGATCTGGAGCACGTCGCAGACCTCGGCCGCGGGCGCGCACTGAGCGGACTCGTGGACGTCGGTGAGGACGGGCAATCCCGTCTCCGCCTTGACCAGGGCGAGCACGCGCAGACCTTCTTCCAGACCTGGGCCGCGGAAGCTGCCGAGCGAGCTGCGATTGGCCTTGTCGAAGGACGACTTGAAGACGAGGGCGAGGCCCAGCCGCTCCGCCATGGCGGCGAGGGTGTGAGCCATGTCGATCGCCAGGTCCTCGTTTTCAATCACGCACGGGCCGGCGATGACAGGGAGGGACTCCCCGCCGATCGTCACCCCCGGCGCCAGCTCCACCCGCTCGACCGTCATCTCAGCCCTGCACCTCGATCTCGGACGGGACCTCCGGCGGCCGCTCGGCCACCGTCGCGGCCGGGCCTTCGGACAGGACCCGCGACCCGGCCGGCTTGGGCGTCTCGCTGATTTCGGATTCGCCGCGCTCCCGTCGCTGCTTGTGGGCGAGCGCCGCCGCGATGTAGGAGACGAAGAGCGGATGGGGCTCCGTGGGCTTCGACTTGTACTCGGGGTGGAACTGACAGCCCAGGAACCACGGATGGTCCGGCAGCTCGACCATCTCCACGAACTTGCCGTCCGGCGAGAGGCCGGAGACCACCAGGCCGTGCTCGATCAGGGTCGGCAGGTACTTCTGGTTGACCTCGTAGCGGTGGCGGTGGCGCTCGCTGATCTCGGCCGCGCCGTAGATGCGGCGGGCGAGGGAGCCCTCCTTCAGCCGGCAGGGGTAGGCCCCCAGGCGCATGGTGCCGCCCAGCTCCTCGACGCCCAGCAGGTCGCGCAGCTTGTAGATGATGGCGTGCTCGGTGTCCGGATCGAACTCGGAGGAGGTGGCGTCCCTGATGCCGCAGACGTTCCTCGCGTATTCGATCGTCATGCACTGCATCCCCAGGCAGATCCCGAAGAATGGCACCTTGTGCTCGCGGGCATAGCGGATGGAGCGGATCTTCCCCTCCGTGCCGCGGCGGCCGAAGCCGATGGGCACCAGCAGCGAGTCCACCTCGAACATCTCGCGCGGCCAGTTGCCGCTCTCCACCTCCTCGGCGTCGACGTAGACCAGCTCGACGTGGGCGTCGTTGGCGATGCCGCCGTGGGTGAGGGCCTCGTTGAGGCTCTTGTAGGCGTCGGGGAACTCGACGTACTTGCCGACGATACCCACCCGCACCCGGTGCTTGGGGTTCTTGACGCGGGCCACCAGGCTCTCCCAGCGCGACATGTCGCGGTCGTAGTGGGGGAGGTTCAGCAACTCGAGCACGACGTCGTCCAGCCCCTCGCGGCAGAACATCAGGGGCACCTCGTAGATGGTGGAGACGTCGCGGGCCGCGATCACCTGGCGGGGGTCGACGTTGCAGAAGAGGGCGATCTTCTTCTTCATCTCCTCAGGCAGGGCGCGGTCCACCCGGCAGAGGACGATGTCGGCCGAGATGCCGATCTCCCGCAGCTCGCGCACCGAGTGCTGGGTGGGTTTGGTCTTCAGCTCCTCGGCCGCGGCGATGTAGGGCACCAGCGTCAGGTGGATGTTGACGGCGTTGCCGCGGCCCAGCTCCTGGCGGAACTGGCGGATGGCTTCGAGGAACGGCAGCGACTCGATGTCGCCCACCGTGCCGCCGATCTCGACGATGACGACGTCATAATCGTCGGCCACGCGGTGCAGCCCCTCCTTGATCTCATCGGTGATGTGGGGGATGACCTGCACGGTCTTGCCCAGGTAGTCCCCCCGGCGCTCCTTGTTGATCACCGACTCGTAGATCTTGCCCGTGGTGTAGTTGTGGCGCCGGCTGGCGATCGTGTGGGTGAAGCGCTCGTAGTGGCCGAGGTCGAGGTCGGTCTCGGCGCCGTCGTCGGTGACGAACACCTCGCCGTGCTGGTAGGGGGACATGGTCCCCGGATCGACGTTGATGTAGGGATCGAACTTCATCAGCGTCACCGAGAACCCCCGGGCCTCCAGGATGGCCCCGACGGAGGCGGCGGCCACCCCCTTGCCCAGAGAGGAAACGACTCCGCCGGTGATGAAAATGAACTTGGTCGCCATGGCGCGTCTCCTTGTGCGTTTCCCAGGATCAATTCGTCAGGCCTTGAAAGAAGCTTGCAGGATGCTCTCCACCCGCTCCAGGTCCTCCGCCGTGTCCACCCCGAACGACCCTCGGTCAACAACCAGGACGCGGATGGGAATTCCGTTCTCCAGGGCCCGGAGCTGCTCCAGCGACTCGCTGCGTTCGAGCGGCGTGGGCGCGAGCGCGGCGAGCTGCTGCAGGGCCTGCCGCTGATAGCCGTAGAGTCCCAGGTGCTTGAGCGGCGCGAACCCCCCCTCCTGGCGAGGATAGGGGATCGGCGCGCGGCTGAAGTAGAGGGCCGAGCCGTCGCGGGTGAGCACCACCTTGACGGCGTTCGGGTTCTCCATCTCCTCGCGCGTCGCCGGCGTCGCCAGGGTCACCACCGGGTCGTCCGGCATCGCCGCCAGGTGCATCGCCACCTGGGAGACGGCCTCGGGATCGATCAGCGGCTCGTCCCCCTGGACGTTGATCACCGCCCGGGCGTCCCAGCGGCGGGCGGCCCAGGCGATGCGGTCGGTGCCGCTGGCGCAGTCGGCGGGGGTCATCTCCCACTCGCCGCCGAAGGCTTCCACGGCCCGGGCGATGCGTTCGTCGTCGGTCAGCACCACCACCCGGTCGAGCCCGCGGGCGCGCGCCACCCGGGTGTAGACGTGCTCGATCATCGGCCTGCCGGCGATCGCGAGCAGCGGCTTTCCTGGCAGGCGAGTCGACCCGTAGCGGGCCGGAATGGCGCCCACGATACCCGTGCCGCCGGTGACGGTGGGAGGGGCAGGGGACGCGTTGGGGTGCACGGCCTAATCTAAAGCGAAGGGCGGGGAGGTGTCAACGGCGAGGAGGCCGCGGCGCGACCGGGGGGATTCCCGGATTCGGAGCCCAAGGACAACCAGAGACTCGCCGGGACGCGGGAATCCCCGGCATATTTCTTGTATTCTCGCTACGGCATGCCGACCACGACGACCACGACCCACCCCTCCGCCTTCACCTTCATCCCCGAGAAGCCGACGCTGGCGAGCCTGACCCGCGCCGCCCAGGACTGCACGGCCTGCGACCTCTACAAGCAGGCGACCCAGGCGGTCGTCGGAGCGGGGCCGCGGGAGGCGGCCGTCTTCTTCATCGGCGAGCAGCCGGGGGACCAGGAGGACCTGGCCGGCAAGCCGTTCGTGGGTCCCGCCGGGAAGGTGCTGGACGAAGCTCTGATCGCGGCGGGGATCCCGCGCGAGGAGGTCTACGTCACCAACGCCGTCAAGCACTTCAAGTGGGAGCCGCGGGGCAAGAAGCGCATCCACGCCAAGCCCACCCTGGGCGAGGTGAAGGCCTGCCGCCCCTGGCTGGAGACGGAGCTCGCCCTGGTCAAGCCGCGGATCATCGTCTGCCTGGGCGCCACGGCGGCGCAGTCCCTGATGGGCTCGAAGTTCAAGGTCACCGTCGAGAGGGGCAGGTTCTTCAAGACCCCCTGGGCTCCCTGGCTCACCGCCACGATCCACCCCTCGGCCATCCTGAGGATGCCGGACGCCGACGCCCGGCGGGAGGCGCGGGCGCGCTTGGTGGAGGACCTGCGGGGGGTGGCGGCGAGGCTGCGGGGCTAGGGTTGGCGCGTGAAGTTCTTCTCTGATGGCTCCACAAGTTGCCCGATCTGGGTTGCTGGACACTCCGGACTATCCCGAGAAGCCGGCCTTGAAGAGCGCCTTCATGGTCCATAGGATCGACCAACTCCTATTCCTTGCAGGTCTGAGGGAGAAGCTCAACAAGAACGAAGAGGTTGTCGCGAACTGGTCGGTCGTCCTACCCTGGGGACCGGAATTGAGATATGAGCCCCGGAGCCTTGCCCGGTCTGAGGCTCTGAACATTCTCAATGCCATCCGCAAGCCTGTCACGGGAGTTTTCTCATGGATCAAGAAATATTGGTAGAAGATTTTCAAAGAGTTTTCCGGGAGCTGAGCAAGCAGCGTGGACCGGTACTCCTGCTCATGTTGCTCGCTCCCGAGATCTCCTCGGAACGGGACTGGAACGTCGTGGTCAGCGCAAAAGGTTTCGATGCAATGGACCGGGCGAGTGCGATTCGCGACGTGGTGAGGCTGCTGAAGCGTACTCTTAGTGACGAAAACTGGCGTCGGGTGCTGCGGGTAACGGTGTTGAAGACCGACGACGAATTCGTCCGAGCTTTGACCCGAACCCATCAAACCAAGGGCTCGGTCGTCAATCTCTATTCGGCCAACATCTCTGGAATCGACATTCCGAAGGCGATCATCTTGCAGTCCAAAGTCGCCGCGTGAGACTACTCCTCCCGTATATCCACGATCTCCCCGCCGGTCATCCGCACCAACTCCTCCGGCGTCGTCCGGAACACCGCGTTCGGCGTGCCGGCGGCGGCCCAGATTTCGGGATACTTGAGGAGGTCCCGGTCGATCAGCACCCGGAGAGGCGTGGCGTGGCCGACGGGGGCGACGCCACCGATGGGGAAGCCCGTGAGGCGCTTCACGGTGTCGGCGTCCGGCCGGAAGGCGAGCGTTCCCAGGTGGTCGGTCAGCTTCGACAGAGAGACCCGGTTGATCCCGGAGGCGATCACCAGGACCGGGTCTCCTCCCACCAGGAAGACGAGGCTCTTCGCGATCTGCGCCACGGTGGTGCCGATGGCCTCGGCCGCCTCCTGGGCGGTACGGGTGCTGGCGGCCAGCTCGACGACCTGTCCGGAGCAGTCGCGCGCCCGAAGCTCTGCCTGGACTCTCTCTGCGTTGGGGTGCATGACCAAAGCCTATCAGCCCACGGTGCTAAGCTCTCCTGCATTCCATCAAGGAGGTGCCATGCCGGCCCAGAACATCGACGACGTGCTGCAGATCCTCGACGGCATCATCGCCGACTGCAAGGCGAAGCGCGATCCGCTGGGATACTTTCCCGCGCTCTACCGGCAGGTCACGCTCACCGTCAAGAAGGGGATCGACACCGGGTATTTCGACGACGGCCCCCGCATGGACCGCTTCGACGCCCTGTTCGCCAACCGCTACTTCGCGGCCTATGACGCCTTCCGCTCCGGCGGCAAGCCCACCCAGAGCTGGCAGGTGGCCTTCGACTCCACCCAGTCGGGCCGGCTCATCATCCTCCAGGACCTGTTGGTGGGGATCAACGCCCACATCAACCTCGACCTCGGCGTGGTGACCGGCGAGACCTTCCAGGGCCTCGCCCTCGAGGGCTTCCACGACGACTTCGACAAGATCAACACGATCCTCGCCGGCCTCCTGCCGGCCGTGGAGGCCACCGTCGGCGAGCTCTCGCCGCTGCTGGACGTGCTGGAGAAGATCGGCGGCGAGGACGCCGTCGAGGTCCTCAACTTCAGCCTGGACGCGGCCCGCGACGACGCCTGGCTGCATGCCCAGATCATCTCCCTTCAGCCGCCGTCCTCCTGGCCCCTCACCATCCAGGCGCTGGACGACAAGGTGAAGTTCCTGGGCCGGCTGATCGCCCAGCCCGTCGGGCTCGTGGCCTCGGCCGTCGCCCTCATCCGCGACACGGAGAGCAAGGACGTCCCCGCCATCATCGACGCTCTCAACAGCATCGTGCCTGAGACCGGCGCGGCCCTGCCGTGAAGGAGGCTCCGCCCCCTCTTATTGCTTCAGGGCGAGCTTCTGGTAATATGCCAAGAAACCATGAAGGAGCCTGGCATGCGGACCTGGGGTTTCATCGGCCTTTTCCTCTCGTTGCTCTTCGTCCGCCAGGGCGCAGCCGTGGATTTCGTCCAGCAGGCTCGGCTCACGGCCTCCGACGCCGCCGCGGGAGATGGCTTCGGCGGTGAGGTGGCCCTGTCCGCGGATGGCACCATTGCGCTGATATCGGCCGCCGGTGCCGATTGCGGCGCAGGCCTCGATTGCGGGGCGGCCTACGTCTTCGTGAGGACGGAGGCCGGCTGGCACCAGCAGGTCAAGCTCACGGCGTCCGATCCCACGCCCGGGAGCCAGTTCGGCTTTGGCCTCGCGCTTTCGGGAGATGGCTCCACCGCTCTGGTGAGGGCGCGCTCGACCGACTGCCTGGATAGTCCGGATTGCGCGGTCGTCCATGTCTTTCGGCGGATCGCGGGCTCCTGGAGCCAGCAGGCCAGGCTGAGGACGTCGGGAGGCTTCTGGAGCCATGGCCTCGGTCTGATGGCTCTCGCCGGCGATGGCCGCACGGCCCTGGTGGGATCGCCGCTATCGTGTGAAGGGTCCAACTGCGGGATCGTCCATGTCTTCGTGCGCGAGGGTGAGAGTTGGAGCGAAGAGGCCCGTCTCAAGGGAAGCGCTACTTTTTTCTTTGGCAACTCCGTTGCCCTCTCGAAGGACGGTCTCATGGCTCTGGCGGGAGCGCTGGAGGGCCTTGACCCGACCACCGCGGTCTTCTCTTATGTCAAGAGAGGAGGGGTGTGGACTCGGGAGCAGGAGCTGACGACGGGGTTCCAGAACCAGTCCGAATCTCAATTCGGCGCCGTGAGCTTGTCGGGTGACGGCGGCACGGCCCTGTTGAGCACACCCGAGGACGGATGTACCCATGATCTCGAGAATCCCGACGAGAACAGCTTCTGTGGCTCGGTGCGAGTGTTCTCGCGCGCCGGCGGAGCTTGGACGCCGCGACAGGTGCTGAAAGTAACGCGCTCTCAGGGCTCTTCCTTTTTAGGGGGCAGGACAGCGATCTCCGGAAGTGGTGCCCTGGCCCTGGTGTTGGGCGTGAGGTCGGCCTTCTTCTTGCGCGGTGCCGGGACCTGGATCCTGGGGCAGCAGGTTGCCGGCGATACCTCGGCGTCGGTCTCGGAAGACGGCCACACCGTCCTGACGGGGTGTGCCTGCGGCGTCGTCTACGTCTATACCTTGGCGCCGGCCCTCGCCGAGGTGCCGGCGCTGGGCGGACCGGGTCTGATCCTGCTCGCCCTGCTGCTCGCCGCGACCGGCGCGGTCGCCCTGCGGCGCCGTCTGGCGGCGTGAAACCACCTGAAAACGAAAGACCCCGGTCCCATTCGGGGCCGGGGTCTCAAGGGTCCTTGTTGGTGGCGTTGGGTTATCCCTCTCGGGCTAACCTCCCTGTGCCACGGACACGTGGAGGATTCCCCTTACGAGGACGCCACCTCCATGGAACCGTGTTTACCTTCGATCACTGGACCACCTCCTTCCTGGGCGAATCCGTCATTGGCAGGTCCCAGCCCGCCCAGCTCCTTAAGCCGCCCAAGCTCATCGGAGCCGCCACGCCGCTCCTGGAAGGAGGTCGTGGACCCTTGGACTGGAGATATTGTTGGGTCTCCCGGAGGAAAAGTCAATGCCCTGGCCTATTTAAGTGGGGCCTCATCACCCCGGCCCTCTTCTCCTGGCTGTGCTACTGTTCGCCGGAGTTGTCTTGACGCTTCCGTTACCCCAGCCAGATCCGGAGGAATCGACCCCATGAAGAAGATCGGAGTCCTTTTCGGCCAGGAGGACACCTTCCCCTATGCCTTCTGCGACCGCATCAACTCGAAGCGCGCCGGCGGGACCGACGGCATCATCGCCGAGCCCGTCCGCATCGACAAGCTCGTCCAGGGCGAGCCCTCCGGCTACGCCGTGATCGTCGACCGCATCTCCCAGGACGTCCCCTTCTACCGCGCCTACCTGAAGAACGCGGCCCTGAACGGCACGGCGGTCGTCAACAACCCGTTCTGGTGGAGCGCCGACGAGAAGTTCTTCAACAACGCCCTCGCCACCAAGATCGGCGTCGCCGTGCCGAAGACGGTCCTCCTCCCCTCGAAGGAGCACCCCACGGACACCGGCCCGAAGTCGTTCCGCAATCTGGCCTATCCCCTGGACTGGGAGGGGATCTTCGACTACATCGGCTTCCCGGCCTTCTTCAAGCCCTTCGCAGGCGGCGGCTGGAAGAACGTCTACCGGGTGACCAGCCGCGACGAATTCTTCAAGGCCTATGACGAGACCGGCCAGCTCGTCATGATGCTTCAGGAGGAGATCGTCTTCAAAGAGTACTTCCGCTGCTACTGCCTCGACTGCCAGGACGTCCGCATCATGCAGTACGATCCGCGCCAGCCGCACCACCTGCGCTATGTGAAGGACGGCCCTCCGGTCGATCCGGCGCTGCTCCAGAAGGTGCACGACGACGTGCTGGCCCTCAACCGCTGGCTGGGCTACGACTTCAACACCGTCGAGATGGCGGTGCGCGACGGCGTTCCCTATGCCATCGACTTCTGCAACCCGGCGCCGGACGCCGAGCTGAAGTCGATCGGCGAGGAAAACTTCGCCTGGGTGGTGGAGGCTGCGGCCACCATGGCCATCCGCAAGGCCGGGCTGCACCGCGAGGGCGGCGACAACCTGCGCTGGGGCGAGTACGTGCGGCGCGCCACGGCGCCGCCGGCCGACGCCGTCGGCGTGGAGACCGCCCCGGCCAAGGCCGTCGCTGCCGCCAATACCGCCGGCACCGCGACGGCTGCGACCACTGCGGTGTCCGCGGCGACCGGGGCGACTGCCCAAGCCGTGACCCCGAGGTCCAACGCATGAGCGAAGCCGGGCTCTTCACGCTGGGCATCGAGGAGGAGTTCCAGATCATCGATCCGGCGACGGGAGACCTGCGCTCGCACGTCCAGCACCTGATCGAAGATGAGCACACCCTCCAGGACCAGTTGAAGCCCGAGCTTCACCAGTCGGTCATCGAGGTCGGCACCAACATCTGTCGCGACATCAGGGAGGCCCGCCGCGAGGTCGTGCGGCTGCGCAGCGACCTCGCCAAGCTGGCGCGCCGCAACGGCCTGACCATCGCCGCCGCGGGCACCCACCCCTTCGCCCACTGGAAGGACCAGGAGATCACCCCCAACGAGCGCTACCAGGCGATCGTCGAGGACCTCCAGCAGGTGGCGCGGGCGAACCTGATCTTCGGCCTCCACGTCCACGTCGGCATCGCGGACCGCGAGGTGGCGATCCACATCATGAACTCCGTGCGCTACTTCCTGCCGCACATCTTCGCCCTCTCCACCAACTCGCCGTTCTGGCAGGGGCGCAACACGGGGCTCAAGTCGTTCCGCAGCAAGGTCTTCGACCGCTTCCCCCGCACCGGCATCCCGGACCATTTCCAGAGCCTGTCGGAGTACGAGAACTACGTCAAGCTGCTGATCAGGACGCGGTGCATCGACAATCCCAAGAGCATCTGGTGGGACATCCGCATGCACCCCTTCTTCGACACCCTGGAGTTCCGCATCTGCGACGTGCCCATGCGGGTGGACGAGACGATCGCGCTGGCGGCGCTGATCCAGGCCGTCACCGTCAAGCTGCACAAGCTGATCAAGCAGAACCTGGGCTTCCGCCTCTACCGCCGGCTGCTGCTCAACGAGAACAAGTGGCGCGCGGCGCGCCACGGCATCAAGGGCAAGCTGATCGACTTCGGCAAGCAGGAAGAGGTGCCCTGCGTCGACCTCATCCACGAGCTCCTCGCCTTCATCGACGACGTGGTGGACGAGCTGGGCAGCCGGGAGGAGATCGACTACATCCACGAAATCCTGCGTCACGGCACCGGCGCCGACCGCCAGCTCCAGGTCTGGGAGCAGACGCAGGACGTCCGCGCCGTGGTCGACTTCATCGTGCGGGAGACCCACCACGGCCTGGATCTTGCTTGAGGCCCTCACTCATGAACCTCGAAACCATTCCCATCCCCCCGGAGTATCTGCCGGGAGCCCATAACGCCATCCACACCTGCCTGCGGCTCCAGCCTCAGGAGCGCATCACCCTGATCACCGACCGGGAGACGGCGGACATCGCCGCGGCCCTGGAGCGGGAGGTCGAAGAGCTGGGCGCGGAGCACAGCGTCTTCGTCCTCGAGGACTACGCGCCCCGGCCGCTGGCCGCCGGCATGCCGCGGGCCATCCTGGACGACCTCGAGCGCTCGCAGGTCTCCATCTTCGCCGCCCAGGCCCAGCAGGGCGAGCTCGGCTCGCGCATCGCCATGACCGAAGTGGTGAACCGCCGGGGGATCCGCCACGGCCACATGGTGAACATCGACCGCCAGATCATGCAGGAGGGGATGCTGGCCGACTTCCTGGAAGTGGACCGCCTGAGCTCCTGGCTGATCGCCAAGGCGCGGCCGGCGCGGGAGATCCGGGTGACCTCGAAAGGTGGCACGGACATCCTCGCCACCTTCTCGCCCCGCCTCAAGTGGTTGAAGACCAGCGGCATCATCACCCCGGAGAAGTGGGGCAACCTCCCGGGCGGCGAGATCTTCACCGCCCCCGACAACGTCGAAGGCCGCTTCGTGGTGGACGGAGTCGTGGGCGACTATCTCTGCCGCAAATACGGCGACCTCAAGGCGACGCCGCTGACCATTGACATCCAACACAACCGCATCGCTCACCTCGCCTGTGCCAACGACGAGCTGCTCGACGAGTTCCAGCGCTACACCTCGACCGACGAGAACAGCGGCCGGGTGGGCGAGTTCGCCATCGGCACCAACCTCGCTGTCAAGGACGTGCGGGGGAACATCCTTCAGGACGAGAAGATCCCCGGCTGCCACATCGCCTTTGGCCATCCCTACGCCGAGCACACCGGCCAGACCTGGAAATCCGCCACCCACATCGACTGCGTGGGCCGCGACTTCGACATCTGGATCGACGGCGAGCCGGTGATGGAGGCCGGGAAGTTCCTTTGCTAGATTGAGACCCGGGCTCGCGAACCGCGGGGCCGGGCACCTCCCTTTTTGAACGACCATGGAGGATTCCGACATGCGCCACTCATCCGACAGTGCTTCATCCACTCCGCGCCGTGGCTCCCGCATCGTGCTGCTGGCCGTCCTCTGCGGCATCCTGGCCCTGGCCCAGCTTCTGCCAGCGGCGCCTCCCGCGCCCCGGCTCACCACCGGCGGCTGCACGAGCAGCTCCCAGTGCCTGCCCGGCCAGCTCTGCTGCCCGGCCTGCGGTCAGCCCGACTGTGGCAACCGCTGCTTCGTGGCTGTGAAGGGCCGTTGCCCGCTCTTCGTGTAAACGCCGCGGTCGTCGCTGCGCCGACGCCTTGAAAGGAGCCCCTGATGAAGAAGAAGACGCTCAAGCTCATCCTCCACCGTGAGACCCTCGCCAACCTGTCCAACCACCAGATGGAAGCAGCGGTAGGAGGAGCGGCCACGAACGACAAGTCCTGCCTGCTCTCCTGCTTCGCCGGCTGCAGCGCCGTCGGCTGCACCGATACGTGCCCGCGGACGATCGTGCGGACCTGCACCCGCTGAGTGGGGGGGAGCCGGCGGGAGACCCGCCCTCAGCGTTTCCCCTTCATCAACTCCGGGCAGAGGAACCGGATCTCGACTCCGTGGCGATTCAGCGCCGCCCGGTGAACCCACCAGTCGGTATCCGAGGCATTGAGGATGGGCGGACGCTCTTCGCTGGCGAGCGCCACGGCGACGAACTTCCGGTCTGCGCGGTCGAAGCGTTCGAGGTCAGGGTCGTCTGGGAACTCTTCGAAACCTCGAGAGCCGTTCGCAGGCGTGATGGGGATCTGACGGCAATGGTCCTGATGGCCTTGGTTGTCCCAGAGCCACTTGAAGAATGCGTCCCCGGGGCCCGGTTGACCCGAGGGTGAGAGGCGCCGGCGATATTCGTCGAGGATCAATCCTTGGTCGTCAAGGAGCACCCGGCGATGGTCTCGCATCTCGATCAGCGTGGCGACACAGGTCTCCACGCACTTGTCGCCCGCCTGGGGTGTCCTGCCATTTGCGACGACGGCGACGTTGGTGTCCATCACCACGGCCGCCTTCAACTGACCCCCTTCTTCTTTCGCTCCATGGCGGCCTGGCTCATGGCCGCGATCTCGCCGAACTCGTCGCCGAAAAAGTCCTTCGGCCAGTTCTTGATGTTTCCGAACGGATCGAGGTCCAGCGGCGTCAGATGGGATTCACCTGTTTCTGTGGAGGAGAAGTAGAGGGCCGCCTGCTCCGGAGCGATCGTTTCGTCGGCGACGCGGCGTTGCAGACGGCGCAGGAGATGCTCGCTGTGACTTTCCAGGATGATCTGGATGCCGCGGGTCTTCATCGCATCGACGAGCACGTCCGCGAGCCCCGCCTGCACTTTCGGGTGGAGGTGGATTTCCGGCTGTTCGAGCAAAAGAGTTGAGCCTTCCGGAGCGTAGTAGCACAGGGTGATCACGGGGAGGATCTGCGAGACGCCGAAGCCCACGTCCGTGATCAACACTTCGGCCGCCTTGGGATCGCGCCGCACCCAGACCTGGAAGAGTCTCCCATCCTTCGTGATGGGACGCACGTGGAACGAGTCGATCAGTCCAAGCTCTTTGAGCCATTCGGCGACGCGCTCCTCGACCGTCTGGCGCTTCTTTCCTCTGCCGCGGGACAGCGTCACTCCGGATTCGCGGGACGCCAGCAGCGCATCCACGACTCGTTCGCCTCGCCGGCCCATGTCCGCGGGCTGCGCTCCTGCCCAGGAATACTGGCGTTTCGGATACTCCCGCAAGGGCCCGAGATAGAAGACGCGGGCGAACAGCTCCTCGAACTGCAGCTCGAGGTCCGAGAGAAAGCTCGCATTCTGATAGTAGGCCCGCACCTGGTCGGGGAAGCCGTAGCACTTTGCCGGCGGTGGCAGCTTCCAGGGTCGCCCCTGAGCACGGAGGAATTTGAAGCCGCTCTCGAGGTCATATTCCGATTTCTTGCCGCTCACCTGAGTCATGCCAAACGTCTCGTCGGAGAAGCGATACTTCATCTCCGTGACCACCGGCCTGCCCAACCCCGGCTCCCCGTTGGCTTGCCACTCGATGACGGTCGAGAACCCGATGGCGTCGTCTTTGAAGAGGATGCCGCTCTTGCGGGCCGGGTCCGCGATCTCGAGGCTGCGAGGCCGGTTCCAGGCCAGGCTCACCGCCAGAGGGTTCGTGAGGTCATGACGGAACAGCACGTCCTGGAAGGTGCCCAGGTCGACCAGACTGCGATCATCCCCAAGGTTCAGCACCTGGGTCCGGTCGGGAGATTCGGCAGTCTGCTTGAGCAGGAGGAGCATCTGGAGGACGCTGGTCTTTCCCGAGCTGTTGCTGCCGAACAGCGCGGTGAGCGGCGCCAGGCGGATGTCCCCGGTATCCCGCCACGACTTGAAATTCTGGAATGCGAGCTGGGTGAGCATCAGAACGGCTCCTCTTGCTCTGGCGCGAGGCTCAGGATCTCCGGCCGGCTTTGCACGAGGGCACATTGTAGGACAACGGCTGTATGATTCCCTCCTCAACCGTCTGCCCAAGGGGGAGCCCCGATGATCCGCCGTCGATCCGCGTTCGTTCTCTGCGTCTGTCTCCTGGTCCTCCCGACCCTGCTTGGAGCGGCCCCACCGCCTGCTCCCAAGGCGGGGCCGAACAAGGAGGCTGCCGCCGCTTCGGTGGAGCGCCACCGGCCGGAGCTGGTGGATCTGGCGAACCAGGTCTGGGGGTTTGCGGAGACGGCGCTCAAGGAGAAGCGGTCGTCCAAGGTGCTGGCCGACTATGCCGAGGGTCAGGGCTTCAAGGTGGAGCGCGGGGTGGCGGGGTTGCCCACGGCTTTCGTCGCGAGCTATGGCGAGGGAAGGCCGGTCATCGCCATCCTCGGCGAGTACGACGCGCTGCCGGGGATCTCCCAGAAGGCGCAGCCGACCAAGGAGCCGGTGACCGCCGGCGCGCCGGGCCATGGGTGCGGACACAACCTGTTCGGCGCCGCGAGCCTGGGGGCGGCGGTGGCCGTCAAGGAGCTCATCGCCGCCGGCAAGCTCCACGGCACGGTGCGCTTCTATGGCACGCCGGCCGAGGAGGCCGTGGGCGGCAAGCTCTACATGGTCCGCGCCGGGCTGTTCAAGGACGTGGACGTCGTCCTCGCCTGGCATCCGTCCGACGAGACCAAGGCCGACACCCAGAGCACGCAGGCGATGGTGGACTTCGTCGTCGAGTTCCACGGCAAGACGGCCCACGCCGCCTTCGATCCGTGGAACGGCCGCAGCGCGCTCGACGGCCTGGAGATCTTCACCCACTCGCTCAACATGATGCGTGAGCACGTGCAGCCCACGGTCCGCATGCACTACGTCATCACCGATGGCGGCGACGTGCCCAACGTCGTGCCGGACCATGCCAAGGTCTGGGTCTGGGTGCGGGACACCAAGCACGCCTCGGTCGACGAGCTGATGGAGCGGGTGCGCAAGATGGTCCAGGGGGCGGCCCTCTCGGCCGACGTCCAGGCGACGCTGCGGGTCCAGTCGGGCGATTACGAGATGCTGGTCAACCGCGCCGGCGAGCGGCTTCTCCAGGCCAACATGGACTGGGTGGGGCCGATCCAGTACACCCCGGCGGAGGAGGAGTTCGCGAAGACGATCCAGCGCGAGACCGGCATCCCGCAGAAAGGCATGAGCGGCGCCGTCAAGCCGCTGAACGAGCATCCGGGAGGGCCGGAGGGCGGCTCGACCGACGTCGCCGACGTGAGCTGGAACGTGCCGGTGCTCCATGTCTCGGTGGTCACCGCGCCGCTCGGCTCCCCCTGGCATGCCTGGCCGGTGGCGGCCAGCGGCGGCATGTCGATCGGTCACAAGGGGCTGACCTATGCCTCGAAGGTCCTCGCCGCCACCATGGTCGACCTCTTCGAGCAGCCGGAGAAGCGCGCGGAGATCCGCCGCGAGTTCGAGGCCAGCACCCAGGGGACGGTCTACAAGGGCTACATCCCCGACGGTCCGCCGCCGTTGCCGAAGGATTGAGGGCCCGTGCGGTAGAATCCGCCGCCATGGTCCCCGAGATCCGCCGCGCCTACAACGCCGAATTCACCGCGGAGCGCTACGCGGGCCTGCTGCGCGATCTGGAGGCCGGCGGGGGATGCGCCGCGGATTTCCGAATCAGCGAGACGCCCATCTTCCTTTCCGAGGCTCTCACCCGCGAGCTGGTGACGGCTGCGACGGAGATCCTGGAAGCGGTCACCTCGGAGGCGTACCTGAAGGAGGCCGGCCGGGCGGTGCCGGCCCAGCTCTCCGTGCCCGGCGACGAGGGGCACGCGGCCTTCCTTCAGATCGACTTCGCCATCGTGCGCGGGGACGACGGCGAGCTGACGCCGCGGCTCATCGAGCTCCAGGGTTTTCCATCGCTCTACGGCTTCCAATGGCTGCTCGAGAAGAGCTTCCGCGCCAACTTTCCGGCCATCCCCGCGGACTGGACGCCCTATTTCGGCGGCCTGACCCCGGAGACCTATCCGCACGTCCTGCGCGACGTCATCGTGGCCGATCGGGATCCGGAGAACGTGGTCCTGCTGGAGGTCGAGCCCGAAAAGCAGAAGACGCGGATCGATTTCCACGTCACCGAGAAGCTGCTGGGGATCAGGACGGTCTGCGCCACGAAGGTGATCGAGCGCGGCGGCCGGCTTTTCTATCTGCAAGACGGCCGCGAGGTGCCCATCGAGCGGATTTACAACCGGGTGATCTTCGACGAGGTGGAGAGGAAGGGGCTCGACCTCTCGCATATTTTCGGCCGCGAGCTGGACGTCACCTGGGTGGGGCACCCGAACTGGTATCTCAAGATCAGCAAGTTCTCCCTGCCGTTCATCCACAGCCGCTACTGCCCGCCCACCTCGTTCGTGAGCGATCTCAAGGAGCTGCCGGCGGACCTGGAGAGCTACGTCCTGAAGCCGCTGTACTCCTTCGCCGGCCTGGGGGTC
>DATARR010000017.1:0-2637 GCA_036264085.1 Thermoanaerobaculia bacterium
GTTCTGAGCGATCTCGCGGTTGGTGAGACCTTCGGCGGCAAGCTCGGCGATGCGGCGCTCGCTGGCGGTAAGGGCCTCCAGCCCGCTGAGCAGCACGCGGCGTGGCCTGGCGCCGGTGGCGCGAAGCTCGGTCTCGGCCCGGTCGGCGAGGGGAGCCGCACCGGCGCGGTGAGCGGTATCGAGCGCTTGGCGCAGCAGCTCGCGGGCTTCGGCGCGGCGGTTGGTGCGACGGAGGAGGGCACCAAGATCGGTCAGGGAGCGAGCCTGCTCCAGGCGGGTAGCCGCTCCGTCGAGCACCCGGATCGCCTCGCGCAGCAACGGCTCGCCGCGCCTGCCGCCCGCGACCAGCCCGGCGGCCCTCAGCGCCACGCCGAGCGTGCGAGGGGCGCCGAAGGCGCGGGCCAGCTCGAGCTCCTCCTGGCTCAGGAGTCGTGCCGCGTCGGGTTCACCGACCATGAGCTGTGCCAGGGCGGCGTTCGAGCGCCAGGGCAGGTAACAGGGGCTGGGCGCCCGCGTTCGAGTCGCTATCTCGCCGGCCGCCCGGAAATCCGCGAGCGCATCGCCGAAACGTCGCTGCGCCATCCGGAGGTGGCCGCGCGCGTGGCGCAGCTCGGCTGCCGTCTGCGACGTGCTGCGATGGAGATCGGCCGCCAGTGGCTCGAGGACGCGCTCGGCCTCGTCGAGCTCACCCCGCTCGACGAGAACGTTGACGAGGGCGGCCGCTGCGAGCAGGCGGTGGAGCAGCGGAGCCGGCAGGTCGGCCCCCTCGAGCAGGGCGCGCGCATCCGCTTCCGCGGCCGTGAGATCGCCACACCGCAGGGCCAGCCAGGCCCGATGAGCCAGTACCGCGGGGAGGACGAGACCGTTGGCTACCCCGCGCGCCTCGGCTACGGCGGCGTCCAGCAGCCCCTGCGCCTCGTCGTAGCGCTCGGCCCAGAACAGGGCGACCGTGGCAAAGGGAAACCACGGGGGCTCGCCCGGATCGGGCAGTGGCCGCGGGCCGGCGGCGACCGCCCGCCGCGCCAGGCCGGCCGCCTGCTCGGCCGGCTCGTTGGCCAGCGCCGCCACGTAGGCGGCGACCGCCAGGACGTGGCGCGGAACCGGCCGCTCGCGGGCGAGCACGAGCAGGGTTCCGGCTCGATCGGCCATCGACGACGCAGTGGCGGCGTCGATCAACCCACAGGCGACCGCCATGGCCTCGAGCACCAAACGACCCTCGGTGTCGCTCTTCCGGAGGCCGGCGGCGATGCGATCGCAGACCTCGGCCGCCTCGGCAAGCTTCTGATGGAACCCCAGCGCGTTCGCCAAGTGCAACGCGGCGGCGATGCGGGGCTCCTCCTCGCGCGCCTCCGCCACTGCCGCCTCCAGGTGATGCTGCCAGCCCGGCTGGCCCGCGTTGAATTCGGCCAGGCCGAGTCTCAGCAACACGCCCGCGCTCGCCTCCGGTGGCGGCGGTTCGGCCAGTGCCCGGCGCAGGTATGCGGCCGCCGACTCTGGCGCTCCGGCGGAGGTGGCCGCTTGGGCGGTCGCCTGCAGGTGCTCCACCACCCACGCATCGCCCGCCGGGGCGGTGGCCAGCAGGTGTTCAGCGATCCGAGCCGGACTGGCGCTGCCCTCCGCCAGCAGCCGCGCCGCGTGGCCGTGCGTCGCAGCGCGCTCGGAGCTCGGGATCGCCCCGTAGACGGCGCCGCGCAGGATCGGGTGGACGAACGCGAGCGGCCCCTCCTCCAGGACGCCGGCCCGCACGAGCAGCTCAGCGGCCCCAGCCGCCTCGCCGGGTGTCAGCCCTGCCAGCCGGGCGGCCTCCGGCGGTTCGGCGCGCTCCAGGATTGCCACCGCCCGGGCGAGGCGGTCAGCGTCAGGCCCCAGCCGCTCGAGGCGCAGCAGCGCCCATCGACCCAGCGAGGTCGTCGCGACGCCTTGCACGCTGGCCGCCGAGGCCGAAACGGGTGCGATCCCCTGCTCGCGCAGTGCCGTGACAAGCGTGCGGACCAGAAACGGAGTACCGCCTGTCGCGTGCCGGCAGGCCGCCGCGAAGTCGGGGTCCGGCTCGGCGCCCAAGCCGGTCGCGATCAACTTCCCCACCCCTTCGATCGTGAGCGGCCTCAACGTGACGACCTCGGTAGCAGGGTCCACCGTCAGCGCGGCCAACAGGTGCCCCTCCGCACCCGTCTCGGCGGGCCGAGCCGCCAGCAGCAGCGCCACACTCAGCTCCTCCACTCGCGCCAGAAGGAAGGCCAGGAAGCGCAGCGACGCCGCGTCGGCCCAGTGGATGTCGTCCACGACGAGGGCCACCGGGGTCTCGGCCGCCAGGTTGGCGCACAGCCAGTAGAGGCCATGCAACACCGCGAAGAGCGGGTCCGGAGCGACCGGCGCCGTTCCATCTCCCTCGTCGGGCACGCGCGGAAAGCCCAGCAGGCGTGCTGCCAACCCTGGCGCTCCGTCCAGGAGCGAGGCACGCTCCTGTTTCGACGCCTCCGCCAGAACCGGCTCGACCAGTTGCCGCACCACGCCGAAGGCGAACTCCCGCTCCAGCTCGCTCCCTCGTGCTCGCAACAGCCGGAAGCCCTCGCCCTCGGCCACATCGCGGCCGGCTGCCAGCAGGACGGTCTTGCCGATCCCGGCCGGCCCCTCGAC
>DATARR010000051.1:0-57473 GCA_036264085.1 Thermoanaerobaculia bacterium
ATCGCCGTCTCTTCGCTGCTCGACGCCATGTTCGGCGAAGATGGGGAGGAGGACGAGCCCGCTCACGACCTGGTGATCGTCGACACCGCTCCCACCGGCCACGCGCTACGCCTGCTGGAGATGCCGGAGCTGGCCCTCTCCTGGGACCGCTTCCTCCTCGCGCTCCTGCTCAAGTACCGCGAGGCGGTGGGGCTGGGAGATCTGGCGGCCGGGCTCGTGGACCTCTCCCGCAGCCTGAAGCGTCTGCAGGCCCTGCTGCGGGACCCCGGCCGAGCTCGCTTCGTGGTGGTGACCCGCGCCGCCGAGCTCCCCCGCCGCGAGACGGTGCGCCTCCTCGGCGCCCTGAAGCGGCTGAAGATCGCGGTGCCGGCGGTGGTGGTCAACGCCATGCCGCCCTCAGGGTACGGCGAGGCAAAGAGCTCACGGCTCTCCCGTCTCGTGCGCGGGCGCTGCGCTATCATCGAGGCTCCCGCCACGTTCCCGCCGCCCCGCGGTGCGCAGGACCTGGCGGCGTGGGCTCAAGAGTGGACGATGACCGCGGGTACCGGATGAGCGAAGCCACCTACCTCTACTGCCTCGTGCGCGGCTCCGGCGAGCCGCCGCTGGCCGGTGTGCCGCCCGGCCTGCCGGGGCTCAGGCTCCCCCGCGCGCTGGAAGTCGCCGGCGGGCTCTGGCTGGTGGCGGCCGGCGCCCCCCTGCCCGAGTTCAGCGGCGAGCGGATCGAGGAGCGGCTCGCCGACCTCGACTGGGTGTCGGCCTGCGCCCTCGCCCACGAGGCGGTCGTCGAGCACTTCCGCGACGCTGCCGCCCTCCTGCCGCTGAAGCTCTTCACCCTCTTCGCCTCGGAAGAGCGCGCCCTCGCGGACCTGCGCCAGAGCCGCGAGCGGCTCGACCGGGTGCTCGACCGGGTGGCCGGCCGCGTCGAGTGGGGGGTGCGCGTCCGTCTCGACGAGGCCCGCGCCCGCGAGGTCCTGGCCGCCGAGGCCCGCCAGGCGGGCCCGACCGGCTCCGGCACCAGCTTCCTGCTGCGCAAGAAGCGGGAGCAGGAGGCCTCGCGGGACCTGGCGAGCCGCCTCCGCGCCGAGGTGAACGCCGGCTGGGACGAGCTGGCGGCGGCGGCGGATGAGGTCCTCCGCCGGCAGCCGGCGACGGCGCCGGAGCAGGGGGGCAAGGTGTTCCTCGACGCCGCCCTCCTCGTCCCCGCCGGCCGCGCCGCCGAGCTCGAAGCCGCCGTCGGTCGCTTCGCCTCTCGCCTCGCCGCCAAGGGGGGCGAGGTGATCCTCACCGGCCCCTGGCCCCCCTACCACTTCGTGGAGGAGGCACGATGAGCGCGACGAGGACGCCGAGTGGGGACGACGGCCTGGAGATCCTCGACTCAAGCGACGTCTCGCTGCTCGACACCGTGGACAACCTGCTCAACCGGGGGGTGGTGCTCAAGGGCGAGGTGGTGATCGGCCTCGCCGGCATCGACCTGATCTACCTCGAGCTCTCGGCCGTGCTCTGCGCCGCCGACCGCATCCTGCCCAAGGAGCCGCCGGAGGAGCCAGAGCCGTGACCCCCGTCCTTTATATATACGCCGTGGTCGACGGCGAGCCGGCCGGCCCCCTCGGCGAGGGGATCGGGGGTGAGCCCCTGCGGCTCGTCCGCACGGGTGGCATCGCGGCCATGGCGGGTCTGCTCCCCGGCCCGCCCCAGCCTTCCCCCGAGATCCTGAAACGTCAGGACGCCGTGGTCCGCCGGCTGGCCGGGCTCTTCGCCGCCCTCCTCCCGGCCCGCTTCGGCGAGAGCGCCGCGGACGAGGCCGCCCTCGCGGCGCGGCTCGCCCCGCGGGAGAGCGAGCTGGCCGCGGCCCTGGCGCTCGTGCGCGGCTGTGTGCAGATGACCCTGCGGGTCTTCGGCGCGGCGGACCCGGCGCCCGAGCCCGGAGACCCGGCCGCCGGCGGACCGGGCGCGCGCTATCTCGCGGCGCGCCGGGAGGAGCGGCAGAGGCTCCACTCGCTCCCCGAGATCGATCCCCTGAGCCAGGCCCTCCGTCCCTTGCTGCGCGCCGAGCGGATCGAGCGCCACGCCGCCGGCCCGCTGCTCGGCACCGCCTATCACCTCGTCCCCCGCGACGGCACCGCCGCCTACCTCGCCGCCGTGGAAGAGGCCCGCGGCCACGTCGGCGGCCGGCGGCTCGCCGCCACCGGCCCCTGGCCGCCCTACGCCTTCGCCCCGGGAGGCAGCCGTTGAGCCAGCAGGACGCCGTCCGCTTGGAGATCGAGGAGCTGGACGCCCTGCGCGCCGAGATCGAGCGCCGGGCCGCGGCCGAGGCGCCGCGCTGGAACGCCGATCCGGAGGAGGTGCAGCGCTCGGTGGCGCGGCTCCTCCTGGCGCTCGCCGAGTTCCTGCGCAAGCTGATGGAGAAGCAGGCCATCCGGCGCATGGAGGCCGGCACCCTCACCGACGAGGAGGTGGAGAAGCTCGGCCTCTCCCTGATGCGCCTGGAGGAGACCCTGCACGAGATCGCCGCCCGCTTCGGCCTCGCTCCCGAGGACCTCAACCTGGACCTCGGCCCCTTGGGGAAGCTGATTTGAGCGTTCATCCATCCTGGCTCCCGCGCCGTACTCAGAGCGTGAGGACCCGATCCGTGTTCCGCCTCCGCTTTCCCGTCCTTGCCGTCCTTGTCGTCCTTTCCCTTTCTCCGGCCCATGCCCACGAGTTGGGGAAGATCCAGGTCTATGCCACCTTCCTGAAGGACGGCACCTACCGGATCGACGTGCCCATCGACCCCGAGCACCTGACGCCGGGCGACTTCGGCGGTCCCGCGGGCGAGACCCGCCATGGCGCCATTGCCGGGCTGACACCGGAGGTGGAGGGCAGGTACGGGAAGTTCCTGCGCAACTTCGTGGACGGCGCCACCGTGGCCTTCGACGGCCGGAAGGTCGAGCCCCAGGCGGAGATCGCACCGCCGGACAAGGACGCGCCGCCGGGGCGGACGACGCTGCGCCTCCACGGCCCCATCCCGGGCGGCGCCCACGCCTTCACCTGGGTGGAAACGCAGCGGCTCGGCTCCTACCCCCTGGTGCTGCAGAACGAAGGGGACGAGAGCGCCGAGTGGGGGTGGCTCGAAGGGGGCAAGCAGAGCCCGCCGTTCTCTCTCTCGAAGGCGGTGGTGCCGCCCACCCGCTGGCAGGTGGTGAAGCTCTATCTCAAGCTCGGCTTCACCCACATCGTGCCCGAGGGGCCGGACCACATCCTCTTCGTGCTCGGCATCTTCCTGCTCTCCCGGCGGGTCAAGCCGATCCTCCAGCAGGTGACCGCCTTCACGGTGGCGCACACGCTGACGCTCGGCCTCTCCATCTACGGCGTCGTGTCGCTGCCGCCGTCGATCGTCGAGCCGCTGATCGCGCTGTCGATCGTCTTCGTGGCGGTGGAGAACATCCTCACGCCGGAGCTGAAACCCTCGCGGATCGCCCTGGTCTTCGCCTTCGGCCTGCTGCACGGCCTGGGCTTCGCGGGCGTCCTCTCGCAGCTCGGCCTGCCGCGCTCGGAGTTCCTCACCGCCCTCCTCTCCTTCAACCTGGGAGTGGAAGCGGGCCAGCTCACCGTCATCAGCATCGCCTTCCTCCTCGTCGGCCTGCCGTTCCGCAGCCAGAGCTGGTATCGCCAGCGCGTGGTCGTCCCCACCTCGTTCCTCATCGCGGCCGTGGGGCTGTACTGGTCGGTGCAGCGGGTGTTCTTCTAGGCTCTGAACAGCTCCGCGAGGGGGATCTCGAGGCCGGGCAGCAACGGTGCCAGGGACCGGCGTGGCTCCGACGTCTGTGGATCCAGGCCAGAGTCGGCAGACGTTCGTCCAGAGTCTGTAGATCCGGGCCGACGTTGGCAGTCGCCAGCCCGCAATATCATGCAAGACAGAAGCTCTTCTCCCTGCCAGCATGGGGTGACCTCAGCGCCCGGCGCGGGCTCGGGACTGATGAGTCAGCATCCCAACCCTTTGTAGGAGGAACAGAGCATGAAGAACCTCAAGAAACTGCTGTTCGCGGCCGTGCTGATCGGCGCCGCCGTGGCCACCACGCCCAAGGCAGCCCAAGCGGGAGGCGGCATCGGGTGCGGCGTGTGCGCCGCGAGCGGCGGCACCAACTGTCAGGCCTGCTGCCAGTGCGACGGCGGCACTCCGGGTGATTGCGTCCGCGCTTGCAGCTAGACCGCGCCTCGTCAGCCCCGCTCCGCCGCCGCCGGAGCGGGCTTTCCCAGCCTCTCCCGGAGTGCTCATCCTCGGCCGCGGCCTGCTCATCCTCTCCTGCGGAGCGTTCCGCGCCCCCGGTTGACAATCCCTCCCACCCTGCTATCATGGAATTCGTACCGATTCAGTCCTGTTTTTGGACTCGGGATCTGAGGGCCAGGCAACCATGATCCGCATCACCAAGCAGACCGATTACGGCATCGTCCTCCTGACCCATCTCGCGGCCAATCCGGAGCGGCAGCTCAATGCCCCGGAGCTGGCGGGGGAGACGCACCTGCCGCTGCCCATGGTGAGCAAGATCCTGAAGCTGCTGGCGCGGGAGGGGCTGTTGACCTCTCACCGCGGCGTCAAGGGCGGCTACGGTCTGGCCCGCCACGCCGAGGAGATCTCCATGGCGGAGATCATCGCCGCCCTCGAGGGGCCTATCGCCCTCACCGAGTGCATCAGCGTCGAGGGGGACTGCTCCCATGAGCCGCTCTGCCCGGTGCGCTCCAACTGGCAGCGCATCAACGTGGCGGTGCGCACGGCGCTCGAGGGAATTGCCTTGTCGGAGATGGCTCGGCCGAAGGCTCAACGGTTGGTGACCCTGGGCAGCGGACGCGCCGCCTTCGCTCAGCCGGTCCTCCAGGAAGCTTGACAGATCTCCGGTCCTCCGGGACCTATTCATAAAGGCTCATCGAGGGAAACCATGCAGACGCAGACCGATACCATCGAGCAGTTCGCGACTCAGGACTACAAATTCGGCTTCGTCACCGACGTCGAACAGGACATCTTTCCGCCGGGCCTCTCCGAGGACGTCATCCGTGCGCTCTCGGCCAAGAAGGAGGAGCCCGAGTGGATGCTGGAGTGGCGCCTCAAGGCCTACCGCCACTGGCTCACGATGGCGGAGCCGGCCTGGGCGAACATCCACTACTCGCCCATCGACTACCAGTCGATCGCCTACTACGCGGGGCCGAAGCCCAAGGGCTCGGGGCCGAAGAGCCTCGACGAGGTGGACCCGGAGATCCTCGCCACCTACGAGAAGCTGGGCATCCCACTCAAGGAGCGGGAGCTGCTCGCCGGCGTCGCCGTGGACGCCGTGTTCGACAGCGTCTCCGTGGCCACCACCTTCAAGGCCAAGCTGGCAGAGGTGGGGATCATCTTCTGCTCCTTCTCCGAGGCGGTGAGGAACCATCCCGGCCTCGTGCAGCAGTACCTGGGGTCGGTGGTTCCCTATTCGGACAACTTCTTCGCCACCCTCAATTCGGCCGTGTTCTCCGACGGCTCCTTCGTCTACGTGCCGAAGGGGGTGCGCTGCCCCATGGAGCTCTCCACCTACTTCCGCATCAACGCCCTCAACACCGGACAGTTCGAGCGCACGCTGATCATCGCCGACGAGGGGGCCTACGTCTCCTACCTGGAGGGCTGCACGGCGCCGATGCGCGACGAGAACCAGCTCCACGCCGCGGTGGTCGAGCTGGTGGCGCTCAAGGACGCCACCATCAAGTACTCGACGGTCCAGAACTGGTACCCGGGCGACGAGCACGGCAAGGGCGGCATCTACAACTTCGTCACCAAGCGCGGCAAGTGCGACGGCGCGAACGCCAAGATCTCCTGGACGCAGGTGGAGACCGGCTCGGCCATCACCTGGAAGTACCCCAGCGTGATCCTCAAGGGGGACAACTCGGTGGGCGAGTTCTACTCGGTGGCGCTGACCAAGGGCTGGCAGCAGGCGGACACCGGCACCAAGATGATCCACATCGGGAAGAACACGAAGAGCACCATCGTCTCCAAGGGGATCTCCGCCGGCCATGGCCAGAACACCTACCGCGGCCAGGTGAAGATCCTGAAGGGTGCGGACAACGCCCGCAACTTCTCGCAGTGCGACTCGATGCTCATCGGCGACCAGTGCGGCGCCCACACCTTCCCGTACATCGACGTGCAGAACCCGCTGGCGCGGATGGAGCACGAGGCCACGACGTCGAAGATCGGCGAGGACCAGATCTTCTACTGCAATCAGCGCGGCATCGCCACCGAGGACGCCGTATCGATGATCGTCAACGGCTTCTGCAAGGAGGTCTTCCGCGAGCTGCCCATGGAGTTCGCCGTCGAGGCCCAGAAGCTGCTGGCCGTGAACCTGGAGGGGAGCGTCGGCTGATCCCGCGCTTTCCCAATCCAAAATCCAAAATCGGAAATCCCAATATGCTCGAGATCAAGAACCTGCACGCCTCCGTCGAGGGCACCGAGATCCTCAAGGGGATCGACCTCACAGTCCGCGACGGCGAGGTGCACGCCGTGATGGGCCCGAACGGCTCGGGCAAGAGCACGCTCGCCCGGGTGCTGGCCGGCCAGGAGGCCTACGCCGTCACGCAGGGCCAGGTGCTCTTCAATGGCCAGGACCTGCTGGAGATGGACCCCGAGGAGCGGGCGCGGGAGGGGGTCTTCATGGCCTTCCAGTACCCGGTGGAGATCCCCGGGGTGAGCAACACCTACTTCCTCAAGGCGGCGCTCAACGCCGTGCGCAAGCACCGCGGCCTGCCGGAGATGGACGCTTTGGAGTTCCTCGCCCTGGTGCGCCAGAAGATGAAGCTGGTGCAGATGGAGGAGACGCTGCTCAACCGGCCGGTCAACGAGGGGTTCTCGGGCGGCGAGAAGAAGCGCAACGAGATCTTCCACATGGCTGTGCTGGAGCCCAGCCTCTGCATCCTTGACGAGACCGACTCGGGGCTCGACATCGACGCCCTGCGCATCGTCGCCGACGGCGTCAACGCCCTGCGCTCGAAGGACCGCTCGTTCCTGGTGATCACCCACTACCAGCGGCTGCTCAACTACATCGTGCCCGACTACGTGCACGTCCTGGTGGACGGCCGGTTCGTCCGCTCGGGCGGCAAGGAGCTGGCCCTGGAGCTGGAGGCGAAGGGGTACTCCTGGCTCGAGAATCTGGCCGCGGTGACCGCCGCGCCGGTGGGAGCGTAATGGCCATGCCCGCGACGGAGATCCAGAACGCCGCGGCGGCGCTCGCCCCGTACTTCGCCGACTTCGAGCGTTTTCAGCGTGAGCGCCACCCCGCAGCCACGGAGCCGGCGTTCGTCCAGGCGCTGCGCCGGGCGGGGCTGGAGCGCTTCTCAGCCCTCGGCTTTCCCGACACCCGGCAGGAGGAGTGGCGGCTGACCAACGTCGCCCCCATCGTCCAGGGCTCTTTCCACCGCGCCGTGGGCGACCCCAACGCCGTGGGGCCGGAGCAGATCGCGGCCTACGACTTCCCGGCCGCCGCGCGGCTGGTGTTCGTGGACGGACGCTTCTCGACCCGGTTGTCCTCGCTCGCCGGGACACCGGCTCTGCCCGCCGGTATGGTCGTCACCAGCCTGGCGGAGGCCCTGGCCTCGACGCCCGGCCTGGTGGAGCCCTGGCTCGGCCAGCTCGCCGGCTTCGAGCAGCAGCCGTTCGTGGCCCTCAACACGGCGTTCCTGGGCGACGGCGCCTTCATCCACGTTCCCCGGGGCGTGGCGTCGGGGCTGATCCACGTCCTCTTCCTGTCGTCCTCCGAGGACGGCCGGGCGACCGTCTCCTATCCGCGCAACCTCTTCGTCGCCAGCGAGAGCAGCCAGCTCACGGTGGTGGAGACCTACGCCGGCACGGGCGCCTACTTCAACTGCCCGGTGACCGAGCTGGTGGCGGGCCCCAACGCCGTGGTGGACCACTACAAGGTGCAGCGCGAGAGCCGCGAGGCCTTCCACGTCGCCACCTTCCAGGTGCAGGGCGAGCGCAACAGCGTGCCGCGCTCCCACTCCATCTCCCTGGGCGGCGGCCTGGTGCGCAACGACGTCAACGCCGTGCTCGCCGGCGAGGGGATCGACTGCATCCTCAACGGCCTCTACCTGGTGGACGGCCGCCAGCACTTGGACAACCACATGCGGGTGGAGCACGCCAAGCCCCACTGCGCCAGCCACGAGCTCTACAAGGGGGTGCTGGACGGCAAGGCGCGGGCGGTGTTCAACGGCCTGATCCACGTCCACAAGGGCGCCCAGAAGACGGACGCCAAGCAGTCGAACCGCAACCTCCTGCTGTCGCGCGACGCGATCGCGAATTCCAATCCGCAGCTCGAAATCTATGCCGACGACGTCAAGTGCACCCACGGCTCGACGGTCGGGCAGCTCGACGAGGATGCCGTCTTCTACCTGCGTTCACGGGGGATCGGCCAGGAGGCGGCGCGCAGCCTCCTCACCTGGGCCTTCGCCAGCGACATCGTGGAGCGCATCCAGGTGGAGCCGGTACGCAGGGACCTCGAGGAGTTCCTCTTCGCCCGCCTGCCCAAGGGCGAGGTCGTGCGGCAGGCGGTGTGAGAGCGCCATGACCCTCGCGGCTCCCCCTGAAGAAATAGAGGAGACGAGGGAGACGGCTTCCCGGCCCGCCTACGACCTCGACCGGGTGCGGGCCGATTTTCCCATCCTTGCGCAAAAGGTACACGGCCGGCCCCTGATCTACCTCGACAACGCCGCCTCCACCCAGAAGCCGCGGGCGGTGATGGACGCCATCGCCGCCTGCTACGGCGAGTACTACGCCAACGTCGAGCGCGGCGTGCACACCCTCTCCGAGCGCTCCACCGCGGCCCGGGAGCGGGCGCGGGAGACGGTGCGCCGCTTCCTCAACGCCGCGAGCGCCGAGGAGGTCGTCTTCGTCCGCGGCACCACCGAGGCCGTCAACCTGGTGGCCGCGAGCTGGGGGCGGCGCCACGTGGGACCGGGCGACGAGATCCTCATCACCGAGCTGGAGCACCACTCGAACATCGTCCCCTGGCAGCTCCTGTGCGAGGAGCGGGGCGCGCTCCTGCGGGTGGTCCCCATCGACGACCGCGGTGCGGTGATCCTGGAGGAGCTGGACCGCCTCCTCTCCCCCCGCACCCGGCTGGTGGCCGTTGCCCACGTCTCCAACGCCCTGGGAACGGTGAATCCCGTGTGCGCGATCACCGAACGGGCGCATGCGGTTGGCGCCGTGGTGCTGGTGGACGGCGCCCAGTCCGCCCCCCACCTGGGAGTCGACGTCCAGGCCTTGGGCATCGACTTCTATGCCTTCTCCGGCCACAAGGTCTACGGCCCCAGCGGCATCGGCGCTCTCTGGGGCCGCCGGGAGCTGCTGGAGGCGATGCCCCCGTGGCAAGGGGGCGGCGGCATGATCCGCACCGTCAGCTTCGCCAGGACCGCCTACGCGCCACCGCCCCACCGCTTCGAGGCCGGCACTCCGGCCATCGAGGCGGCCATCGGCCTCGGCGCGGCCCTCGACTACCTCACCGCCCTCGGCCTGCCTGCCGTCGCCGCCTGGGAGGCGAGGCTGCTCGCCCTGGCGACCGAGCGAGTGGCGGCGGTGCCGGGCCTGCGGTTGATCGGCACGGCGAAAGAAAAGGCGGCCGTCCTGTCGTTTACCCTGGAGGGGATTCATCCTCACGACGTGGGGACGATCCTCGATCGGGAGGGGATCGCGGTGCGCGCCGGCCACCATTGCGCCCAGCCGGTGATGGAACGCTTCGGGGTGCCGGCCACGACGCGCGCCTCCTTCGGCCTGTACAACACCCGTGAGGAGGTCGAGGCCCTCGCCGCCGCCCTCCACCGGACGCGCGAGCTCTTCGGATGAACGACCTGCGCGACCTCTATCAGGAGGTCATCCTCGACCACAACCGCCGGCCCCGCAACTTCGGGCCGCTGGCGAGTGCCAACCACCGGGCCGAGGGGAACAACCCCCTGTGCGGCGACCAGGTGACCGTGCTGCTCGATCTGGACGAGGACCGCATCCGCGACATCGCCTTCCAGGGCGCCGGGTGTGCCATTTCGACCGCCTCCGCCTCGCTGATGACCGAGGCCCTCAAGGGGCAGAGCGTCGAAGCGGCCCGCCGGCTCTTCGACGTCTTCCACGACCTGCTCACCACCGGCGAGGTCCGCGAGGGCGAGGGCTTGCCGGAGCTGGGCAAGCTCGCCGTCTTCACCGGCGTCCGCGAGTACCCCATGCGGGTCAAGTGCGCCACCCTGGCCTGGCATACCCTGCTCGCCGCCCTGGATCAGAAGGATCAACCCGTCTCCACCGAGTAGCGCTTCAGGAGGAGTCTCGCCATGGACACCCATCCGACCGATCCGGCCCATCCGACCGAGCTGACTGATCCGACGGCTGCGAACCCTCCGGCCAATCCGGTGGCGACCAACGCCGGCGCTGCCGTGGATCCCTCCGACGTCGAGAACGGGATCGTCGAGGTCCTGAAGACCGTCTTCGATCCCGAGATCCCCGTCAACATCTACGAGCTGGGGCTGATCTACGACGTCGACATCCGGGAGGGCGGCCACGTGCAGGTCAGGATGACCCTCACCTCTCCCGGCTGTCCGGTGGCCGGCTCCCTGCCGGGCGAGGTCAAGAGCAAGGTGGAGGGGGTCCCCGGCGTCGCCTCCGCCGACGTCGAGCTGGTGTGGGATCCGTCCTGGAATCCGTCCATGATGTCCGAGGCGGCGCGGCTTCAACTCGGAATGTTCTGAGATTGCAGCACAGATCACCGATGTGAGTGATAAAGTTCGGGGTGCGAGACTCCGGGCGCAATTCCGCGGCCGGACAACCCCCGAGCCACCCTGTGAACGGCGCCTGCGAACCCAAACCCGACCCTCGACCCCAAGAGACCCTGGAGGAGCTCATATGGCGGCTCCGCTTCCGCCTGAAGACCGTCCTCCGCAGCTTCGACATCCCACTCCAGGATGCCGAGGACCTCCTTCAAGACTCCATCCTGGAGGCGTTCCGCAAGTGGGAGAGCATCTACGACAAAGAGAGCTGGCTCCTCGGTACGCTCCGCATCAAGTGTTGGAATTATCAGAAAAAGAAACGGCTGCACCCGTCGTCGATGCTGGACATGCCGCACCTGGAGAGGCTCTGCCCGCCGCAGCCGCCGCAGCAGGAGAGGCGGGATGAAGCGCTCGACCTGCAAGCCCTGCTCAGTATTCTGGACCCGCGCCACCAGCAGGTCCTCTGGCTGCGCTTCGGCCTGGGATTCACTCCCCACGAGGTGGCGGAGCGCCTCGGCTACTGTCAATCCAGTGTGCGCAAGCTCACCCTCCGGGCCGTGTCGCGGCTCCGGAGCCAGAATTCCGCGGCGCGGCCCCGGCCGCCGGGAGACAAGGTTCCAGACCCGGACCTGGACTAAAACCTGCATGTCACCACGGCAGGAACGGCCCACCCCAGGGTGTTCCTGCCGCTCCTCGACCGGTCCGCCGCGGACCGAAGGGAAAGAGACCCTTATGCGCAACCCCAACAACACTCCAAACCTCGTGCGGGCCGTCGACGACCTCCTCCCCGAGGGGCCCGAGACCCGTAGCGCACCCCGGCTGGCGGAGACCCGCCGGCTGATGCGGCACAGCGAGGAGATCCCGGCGCTGGCCCAGAGCATGGATGCCATGGGCCGGCTGGCGGGCGGCATCGCCCACGTCTTCAACAACCTCCTCACCGCCATCTCCTTCCAGACGGAGCTGGCGATGGGCTCGCTGTCCGGCGACGACCCGGCCCGCAAGCACCTGCGGGAAATCGAGAAGGTCGGCGAGCGGGGAGCGGCCCTGGCCCGCCAGCTCCTGGCCTTCAGCGGCCGGCAGGTGCTCCACGCCCGCGTGCTGCAGCTCAACCACCTGCTGACAGGGATGGAAGAGCGCCTGCACCGTTTCCTGGGCGACGACATCGAGCTCAAGCTGGACCTTCACCCCGAGCTCGACCGGGTGTCGCTGGACCCCGAGCAGTTCGAGCAGGTGGTCATGAACCTGATCTCGAACGCCCGCGACGCCATGCCGGACGGCGGCCGGGTGGTTCTGGAAACGCAGAACGTGGACGTTCAGCCCGGCAATCTCACCCACCCGATACGGGCCACCCCCGGCCGCTGGGTGCTGCTCAAGGTGAGCGATACGGGACCGGGTATGCAGGAGGACGTGCGCCGTCACGCCTTCGAGCCGTTCTTCACCACCAAGGGCGGCATGGAGATCACGGGGCTGGGGCTCTCCACGGCCTACGGCGTGGTCAGCCAGAGCGGCGGCCAGATCCTCGCCGACAGCGAGCCGGGCAGCGGCTCGCGCTTCCTCATCTTCCTGCCCAGCGCCGAGCAGGCCGCCGAGAGCGCGGGCGCCGGACCGGCGGCCCCGGCCCGCGAGTGGGAGACCCTGCTGATCGTCGAGGACGAGGAGAACGTGCGCAAGCCCCTGGTGCAGATCCTGGCCGCCCGCGGCTACAACGTCCTCGAGGCCCGCGACGGAGCCGAGGCCATCCGCATCAGCCAGAGCCATCCCGGGCCCATCCATCTGATGGTGACCGACATCCTGATGGACGGCATGACCGGCGTCGAGCTCGCCGAGCGCCTCTCCTTCAAGCGCCCCGAGATGCGCGTCCTCTTCGCCACCGGCTACCCGGCCGGCCTCGCCGAGAACGCCAGCCTGGGCCGCGAGGACGCGCCGCTGCTCAAGAAGCCCTTCAGCGGCCGCGAGCTGGCGACCAAGGTGCGGGAGGTTCTGGAGAGCGGGGACTGACCCGTTGGCGCCCGCCCCTCCGGGGCGGAGCCCTCTCTCTCAACCTCCTCCATTCCAGCCTCCCAACTGCCGGGAGGGTGGATTTTGGGCATGACAGACGGCTTGCTTCTGTTATAACCCATAGGAACCTCTGGCTCCACTCCGCTTTCAAGGAAACCTATGAGCTCGATCCTACGCAAATCTCTCCTTCTCGGCCTCCTGGCGTTGCTGGTGGCGGGCCCGTGGACGTCCACGGTGTCCGCGCAGGCCACTCCGGGGCGTGGGAACGAGGAATTTCAATATCACTGGCAGCTCCGCAACATCCTCGGCACCCTGGCCGGCCTGTTTCTGCCCAACCGGGGCGACGGGTATCTCACCTTCAAGACCGACGGCAACGGCCACCTGCGGAGCGAACTGACCATAACCTCGAACGTCGCCAAGCAGGGAGAGTACTTCCGCTACGGCTCCGAGGTCGACACCCGCACGCTGCAGCCGATCCGGGCCTGGAGCGCCTACTCCTGGCGCGGCGAGACCAAGTCGAAGAGCGAGGACATCACCGCGGACGGGGTGCTCGACATCGCCTCCGGCATCTACGCCATCCGGCGCGATCCGCCCCAGAAGCCGCGGCGGATGGAGATCTGGTCGGACGGCAAAGTCTATCCCGTCATCGTCGTCCCTCAAGGCCTCGAGACCCGAACCCTCCAGGACGGCAAGAAGGTCCAGGTCCAGAAGTTCTCGATCCGGGGTGTCGACATGCCCGACCGCGACCGCTGGAAGGGGAGGCTCGACCTCTGGCTGGCCCGCGACGACGCGGCGACGCCGGTCGAGATCCTGATCTCCCGCAACCTCGCGGACGTGCGCATGGAATTGAAGTCGCTGCGTTAGTCAGATCGCGGTATCCTGGCGAACCGTGGCAGTCCATCTTCTCAGGAGGAGAGAGCGATGAGTCATTCCAGGTATGGTTGGGTTTTCCTGGCGGCGGGGCTTCTCGCCCTGGCCGCCTGCGGCCCGAAGATCGAGAAGGCGACGACCAGCGACCACGCGAGGGACATGGCGGACCACTCTCCCGCTCCCAAGCCGATGTCCGCCTCGCCCCTTGCCGCGACGGCGACGCTCCAGGGCGATCCCGCGAACACCGGGTTCTCCGGCACCGTCACCTTCACTCCGGGCCCGGGCGGCACCGTCCGCGTCGTGGCCGACGTCAAGGGCGTGCCGCCGGGCAAGCACGGCCTCCATCTCCACGCCAATGGCGAGTGCGTCCATGGGGATGAAGCCGGCAAACATTTCGCCTCGGCCGGCGGCCACTTCAACCCGGCCAACGCGCCCCACGCCTGCCCGCCCACCGACCCCCGCCACGCGGGCGACTTCGGCAACGTCGACGTGGACGCCAGCGGCAACGGCCACCTGGACCTCACATCCAAGGCGATCTCCGTGACCGGCGCCAACGCCGTGGTCGGCAAGGCCGTCATCCTCCACGCCGGCGCCGACGACTGCACCACCCAGCCCACCGGCAACTCCGGCGACCGGCTGGCCTGCGGGGTGGTCACCCTGACCGGGGTGGAGAACCAGGGGCATTAGTAACCCGGCAGTAGCCGGCAGTAGTCCGGCGTTCGGGGGCTACACCACCTCCACCCACTCCAGCCCCACCCCGGGGTCCTGCAGGATCTGCCGGGCGATGCGCTGGAACGTCTCCCCGGAGTCGGTGACGCAGAGCTCGTGGACGGCGGGGTGGGTGGATTCGAGGTGGCGGTCGGCGAGGCCGGCCGCCACCATCTCGGCCACCGCCTCGGCGGAATCGACCAGGGTGACGTCCGGGCCCACCACCCGCTGCAGCACAGGGATGAGCAGCGGATAGTGGGTGCAGCCGAGGACCAGGGTGTCGATGCCCGCCGTCAGCAACGGGGCGAGATAGCGCCGCGCCACCTCCCCGGTGACGGGATCGTCGTGCCACCCCTCCTCGACCAGGGGGACGAAGAGCGGACAGGCCCGGCTCACGATCTCCAGGCCGGGCCGCAGGTTGCGCAGGGCCCGGGGGTAGGCGTCGGAGCGCACGGTGGCCTCGGTGGCGATCACCCCCACCCGCCCCCGGCTCACCCTCGCCGCCTTGAGCGCCCCCGGCTCGATCACCCCCCAGGTCGGCAGCTCGTGCATCTCCAGGTTGGGCAGCGCCAGGGCCGAGGCCGTGTTGCAGGCGATCACCACCGCCTTGACGCCGCGGCCGGTCAGGAACTCGATGTTCCGCCGGGTGTAGCGCGTCACCGTGTCCGGCGACTTGCTGCCATAGGGGAGCCGCGCCGTGTCCCCCAGATAGAGGATGGACTCCTCCGGCAGCCGCCGGCGGAGGGCCGAGACCACGGTCAGCCCGCCCACTCCCGAGTCGAAGACCCCGATGGCGTCGATCATGACGAGGCTCGGAAGCTCAGCGCGACCGGTCCGGGACCAGCGGCCGGGAGAGGTCGAGGTGGCCGGAGAAGGTGTCCCGCTGCACGCCGTTCCACAGCAGCACGACCCGCGCGGCCTGGGGGACGTTGAGGGTCACCGAGTCCACCACGCTGTAGACCCGCTGGATCTCCTCGGTCGAGCCGCCGGGCGGCGGCTCCTCGTGATTCGGCCAGCGCAGGTCGACGTAGGCCGTGCCGTCCCCGCCCAGCAGGACGCCGCCCACCACCACGCCTTCCGGAAACGGGCGCACCAGCCCGGCCGCCCTGGGGCCGACGAGCAGCGCGTCGAGGATCTTGTGGATGCGGTCCTTCGGCGCCTCGAGGACCTGGAGGTCCCGGGGCTCCGGCTTGATCGCCCCGCCGTCGGCCGGGAAGAAGAGCTGGAAGCTCACCTTCTGGCCGGGCTGGGCCGCCGCTCCCGCCGCCCCGTGCCCCCGGCCGGCCTGCGGACGGCCGGCGAGCCACCACCACAGCCCGCCGCCCACGAGCAGCGCCAGCGCGAAACCGAGGATGAAGCTCGCCGCCCGGCGGCTCATGCGGGCCGGCCCACCTTCGCGGGCGATTTTGCGGCTGCCGGCGGTTTTGCGGCTGCCGGCGGCTTGGCGGCTGCGGGCGGCGTGGTCTGGGGTGCTGCGCCCGCAGCGGCCGGCGGGCTCGGCGGCTGACTTCCCGGCTGCCCCGGCTGATTCTCCGGCTGATTCTCCACCAGGGCCTTGTAATGGGCGATGGCCCGCGACAGGGCGTCCACGAGCTGCTCCCGGTAGGCCGGATCCTTGAGCTTCTTCTCCTCGTCCGGGTTGCTGATGAAGCCCAGCTCCACCAGCACGGCCGGCATGGTGGCCCCCATCAGCACGCGGAAGGGCGCCTGCTTCACCCCCCGGTCCTTGAGCTTCAGCATCTCGTTCAGCTCGCCCTGGATCATGTTGGCGAAGCGCTGGCTCTCGGTCATGTGGTGGGTCTGCGCCAGGTCCCAGAGGATGAGCTGGAGGTCCTGCGTGTCGTCTGCGGGATTCGCGGGATTCGCGGGGGCTCCCGGGTTCGTGGCGTCCGAGGTGGCGGGAGCGCTCCCGGCCGCCGCGGCCCGGTTCTCGGTGGCGGCGGAGCTCGATGCCCGCGTGTCCGTGGCCTGCGGGCTGAGGAAATAGGTCTCCGTGCCGTAGGCCCCGGAGCCGAGCGAGGAGTTCAGGTGGATGGAGACGAAGAGGTCCGCCTTGTTCTGGTTGGCGATGGCCGTGCGCGTGTCGAGCGGCAGGTTGGCGTCCTCCGTGCGGGTGAGCACCACCCGCACCGGCAGGCGCTGCGCGAGCTTCGCCTCCAGCTCGCGGGCGAGCTGCAGCGTGAGCTCCTTCTCCTGGATGCCGCTGGGCCCGATGGCTCCCACCTCCGTGCCGCCATGGCCGGGATCGATGACGATGGTATGGATGCCCGCCTGCCGGCCGGCGGGGGCGGCCGGCGACGTGGGCACCTCCACCGCGGCGGTGCGGTGGACGTCGAACACCAGCCGGAACGGCTTCTCGAGCACGTAGCTCTCGGCCTGCGCCCCCTCGGCGAGCTGGACGCGGATCTGCCCGGGATCGATGGTGACGCCCTGCACCAGCGGGTCCTGGACCTCCTTCGGCGCCGGAGGGTTGAGGCGGTCCGCCAGCATCTGCACCTGGATGGTGCTCCCCTGGCGGCTGACCTTGTAGTGGGGCTCCTCCGGGAACTGGAGCACGATCGTGGTCATGCCCTGAAGGTGGACGACGTCGAGCGCGACCGGCAGCTCGCGGGCGCCCCGGCGGGCGATGGTCAGCCGCTGCGTCTCCGGCCGCCAGTCGAAGCTGTAGCCGAGCAGGTCGCCGAAGGTCTTGCGCAGGAAGTCGAGGGGCACCTGGAGGCCGCCCTCGCCCTGCACCGGCGGCTGGGAGAGAGAGACGATGGCGTCGCCCACGGTGATGATGGCGTTGCCCTGGCCGATCACCACCTCCTTGTCGGCGACCTTCAGCGACACGCTCTCGCCCGAGACGTCGGTGGAGAGCGTGCCGCCCAGGGCCTCCGCCAGGGGGGTGAGGCCGAACAGCGGCCCATTGCCGGCGAGGGTGACGGGAACGGCGACCTCGCGCCCCTCCAGCACCACCGAGGGACGGGCCGCAGGCGCCACCGCGGCAGGCGTCTGCGTCGGCCCGCCCTGGGCCGCGACGAGCATCGGCAGGAGGAGACAGAGGAAGGGGAGAAGGGCCCAGATACGGCGGTCTTTCACAGCGGGAGAGGATACCACCGGGCGCCCATGGGAGAGCGCCTTTGGACCTCCGCGCGGAGTGTGGTAAATGCTGGGGGGAGCCGGCCCCGCGCCGGTTCAATGTCGATCCAAGGAGAGGAACGAGATGGAGATCCGGCAGTTTCGGGTGGTGGTCCGCGCGATGTTCTACGATCGCGCGCTGAAATTCTACGGCGATTCCCTGGCGCTGCCGCGGCTCCACAGTTGGGAGCGGGAGGATGCCCGCGGCGCCGTCTTCCAGGCCGGCGCCGCCCTCCTCGAAGTCATCGGCCCCCCGGCCAGCGAGGACCCCCGCCGCGACTACGACGAACGCTTCGAGTCCCGCGGCCCGCAGAACAAGGCGACCCTCCTCTTCGAGGTCCCTTCCGCCCAGAAGGCCTTCGAAGAGATCCAGTTCCGGGAACGCAACATCCCCGGTGGCCTGCGCAAGGACGACGATGGCGTCCTCATCTTCGAGACGCACGACCCCGACGGGGTGCGGGTGGTGTTCAAAGAGACCGGCGCCTGAGCCGCGGCCCGGTCGTCCCTATCCCTCGGCCACCTGGGTCACCAGGATCGGCCGGTCGCGGGTGATGACCAGCGTGTGCTCGTAGTGGGCGGAGAGGCTGCCGTCGACCGTGCGGGTGGTCCAGCGGTCGCCATCCACCTTCACGTGCGAGGCGCCGGCGGCGATGATGGGCTCGATGGTGAGGACCAGCCCCTCGGTGAGCCGCCGGGAGCTGCGGGGATCGTAGACGTTCGGCACCTGCGGCTCTTCGTGGATCGAGCGGCCGACGCCATGGCCGGAGAGCTCGTGCAGCACGGTGAAGCCCCGGCGCCGGACCTCGGTCTCCACCGCCCGGCCGATGTCGTTCACCCGGTTGCCGGCGCGCGCGGCGCGGGCCCCCTTGCGAAACGCCGACTGCGCGGCCTGGATGATGTTGTGCTGCAGGTTCTCGACCGGCGGCACGGCGACGGTGATCGCCGCGTCGGCGTAGTAGCCGTCCCGCTCGGCCGTGATGTCGATCTTCACCAGGTCCCCGGCCGCGATGCGCCGCTCGCCGGGGACGCTGTGCACCGCCTCGTCGTTGACGCTGATCATGATGGAGCCCGGGAAGCCGTAGGTCTGCCGCGGCGCTGCCTGGGCACCGTGGGCGGCGAGGAAGCGTTCGCCGGCCTCGTCCAACTCGGCCGTGGTGACCCCCGGCCGCACGTACTTCCTCACCTCCTGGATCGTCAGGCCCACGATCCGGCCGATCTCGCGCAGCCGTTCCAGGTCCGCAGGTGTTTCGATCGACATCGGGCTCCCCTCCTTCGCCTCTACAACCAGCAACGCCCCGCCTTATTTCCCCCGCGGCCCGCCCGGCGGGAAGAGCGGCACGGGGAAGACGCGGACGATCCCCTCGTCGCTCTTGACCGTGATCGCCCGCATCCGGGAGACCCCTTCCTGCTCCACCTCCTCGATGCGGAAGACGGCGTGCATGGGCAGGTACAGGCGCTTGGCCTGGCCGAACTCGCTGCGCAGGCTCTCCTCGGTGGGGTCCACCACCATCTCGGTGCGGCCACCGAAGACCAGGTCCTCGACTTCGATGAAGCCGAACAGGTTCCCCTGGGTGACCTGGCGGGCATAGAGCTCCACGACATTGCCCTGATTGAGGAAAACGATCTTGAAGATGCGATCCTTGCTCATCGGCTCCTTTCCCGGTTGAGAGAAGCTGATCTTAGCAGAGGAGCGGCGCCGTCGCCTGCTCTCAGAAGGGGGCCAGCGGCAGCCGCACCTCGAGCTCGCTCCCCCGCCCCGGCCCGTCGCTGCGGGCCGCGACCCGGCCGCCGTGCATCTCCACCAGGCTGCGCACCAGGGTGAGGCCGATGCCGAGGCCCGCCCCCTCGCGGTCGAGGGCCTGCTCGCCCTGGGCGAAGAGGTCGAAGACCCGGGGGAGCAGGTCGGCCGCCATGCCGATGCCGTCGTCGCGCACGCGGACCACCGCCTCACCGGTGGCTCCGCGCCCGGCCGTGAGGTCGATATGACCGCCCGGCTCCGTGAACTTGACGGCGTTGCGCAACAGGTTCGAGAGCACCTGCTCCAGGCGCGTGGCGTCCCCCAGAAGCGGCAGCGGCTCCGGGGAGAGGTGCAGCCGCAGACTCTGGGACTTGGCCTCGGCCAATGGCCGGGTGGTGTCCACGGCCTGGCCCACGACCTCCCTCAGGTCCAGGGGCTCGCGCCGCAGCTCCACCTTGCCGCGGGTGATCCGCGACACGTCCAGCAGGTCGTCCACCAGACGCACGAGGTGCTGGATCTGGCGCCGGATGATGGCCACCGATTTCGCCATCGGCGCCGGCGAGGGGCCGAGCTGCTCCAGGAGGTAGGAGGCGTTGGCGATGGCCCCCAGCGGATTGCGCAGCTCGTGGGCCAGCATGGCCAGGAACTCGTTCTTGCGGCGGTCGGCCTCGGCCAGGGCCTCGGCCCGGGCGCGCAGCTCGGCGGCCAAGCGCTCGCTCTCGCGGGTGCGGGCCGCCAGCCGGTCGCGCATCTCGCGGAAGGCGGCGGAGAGGCGCGCCACCTCGGTGATCCTGCTGCCGTCCCCAAGAGGCGCCGCAAGGTTGCCCGCCGTCAGCTCGTCCACGGCGTCGGAGAGGGTCTGGAGGGGCAGGGCGATGCGGCGCGCCGCGAGGATGCCCCCCGCCACCGCCAGCGGGATCAGGGCCAGGAGCAGCCCGAAAGCCACGTCGCGCCCGCGGCGGACGCCGGCCAGGTCGACCGCCTGCGGCCGCTCGACCGCCACCACCCAGCCGACCCCCGGCACCCGGGCGAACCCGACCACGCCGCTCTCCCGCTTCAGGACGCGGCCGGAGCCGGCCTGGCGGTCCCAGCCGTCCGGCAGCCTGGGGAGCCGCGCGAGATCCGGCGGCAGCGCGTCGCGGGAGGCGATGGGCTGGCCATGGCCGTCGTTCAGCCAGACGCTGGACCCGGGCCGGGCGATACGCTCGCCCAGCGCCTCGGAGTCGTAGGCCGTCACCAGCAGGCCGGCCAGCCGCGCCGTGGCGTCGCGGACGGGTGCGCCCAGGAACAACAGCGAGCGGCCGTCGACCTGGGAGGTCATGACCTGGATCCGCGGCTCCCGCTCCTCGCCCATCATCGCCGCCAGGCGCCGCAGGAGCTGGGACGGCAGGGGCGCGCCGGCGGCGGCGATCACCCCGCCGTCAAGGCCGAGGGTGCGGAAGGCGGAGACGTCAGGATACGACCGGCGGGAGGCGCCTAGGAGCGTCTCCTGCGCCTCCGCCGTCAGCGGCGCCCGGCCGGCCAGGGCGGCGATGGCGAGCGTGCGGGCGCCGTTCATCTCGATGTAGTCGGAGACGCTCCGGGCGATGGCCTGGGCCTCGATCCCCCGCACCGCCAGCGCCTGCTCCTTGGCCAGCCGCTCCTCCTGGGCCGTGGCCAGCGCCGTCGCCAGGACGAGCGTCACCGAGGAGGCGATGGCCAGGGCGAGGGAGAGCCGGGCGCGCAGGGACGAGGTGTCCAGCGCCGCCAGCCAGCGGCGAAGCCAGGGCTGGACCGCGACGACGGCCCCGCCGCCGCAATAGAGCGCCAGCCCCGTCCAGGCGCGGCCGGGCAGCGCGAGGAGAAGGCCGAAAAGCAGGAAAGCGGCGCCCGCCACCAGGTGGATCGCCCAGCTCTCCCGGCGTCTCAGATCCGCGCCGAGATCGGCGTAGGCCAGGAGGGGGCCGGAGAGCAGGAGGACCAGGCCGAGGAGGGTCAGATGGAGCGGCTTCACCGTGTAGACCGAGCTGCGGAACAGGCCTGGGGCCACCACCATCAGCAGCCCCGCCACGATGGCGACCACCCCCATGAGGAATCCAAACAGGTCGCCATTGCCGTCGGCCGCCGTCCGTCCCCGCGGCAGCAGCCCTCCCAGGGCCGTCCCCAGGCCGAGGACGGCGTAGACGACCGCTCCGGTCACTCCTCCCACCCGGGCGAAGCTGGTCGCCAGCGCCAGCAGCGTCAGCCCGGCCAGGGCGTGGACGCCCAGGGCCACCCAGCGCCGCGGCCGCAGCACGGCCACGGCTAGCAATCCCACGCCCGAGGCCAGCGCCAGGGTCCCCCACTGGATGTCGTAGAGGAGGAGCGTCCGGTAGGGCGGCGTCTGGAAGTGATGGGGCGCGATCAGCAGCGCGGCGCCCATCGTGCCGCAGAACAAGCTCATGGCCCACAGCAGGACCTCCACCGACAGCCTCGCCAGCCGCTCCCCCGGACGCCAGCCCTGAGCCCCCGAACCTTCCGTCGACAATTCCGTATCTCTCCAGATCGCCATGCCCACCCATCCCGGGCGATAGAATGCCACCGCTCGCTTCACCCCAACCACGACCACGCACGCCCGTCCGCGGCCGTGCGGGAGGAAACCCGCCCCATGCTTGGACGACTCGGACGACGCCGTCTCGTGATTCCGGTCCTCGCCCTGGCGCTCGCCAGTCAGGCCGCCGCCGCACCGGTTCCTTCTTCGGAGCCCCTCCTCGGCTTCAGCAATGACCGCGCCAGCGACGAGCGGGCCCTCGAAGCCCGCTTCGACGCCGCGCTCAATGCCGCCAACCTGCGCCAGTGGCTGCAGCGCCTCTCCGCCCATCCTCACCACGTCGGCTCGCCCTGGGACAAGTCGAACGCCGAATTCATGGCCGGCCTTTTCCGCTCGTGGGGGTACCAGACCCAGATCGAGCAGTTCAAGGTCCTGTTCCCCACGCCCAAGGTGCGCCTGCTGGAGATGGAGGCCCCCACCCGTTTCAAGGCGAGTCTCGCCGAGCCGGCTCTGCCGGAGGACTCGACCTCCGGCCAGGCGGCCGAGCAGCTCCCCCTCTACAACGCCTACTCGATCGACGGCGACGTCACCGGCGAGCTCGTCTACGTCAACTTCGGCGTGCCCAAGGACTACGAGGAGCTCCAGCGCCGGGGCATCGACGTCAAGGGCAAGATCGTCATCGCACGCTATTACGGCTCCTGGCGCGGCATCAAGCCCAAGGTGGCCGCCGAGCACGGCGCCATCGGCTGCATCATCTACTCCGATCCGCACGAGGACGGCTATTTCCAGGGCGACGTCTACCCCAAGGGCGGCTACCGCAGCGATCAGAGCGGCCAGCGCGGCTCGGTGGCCGACATGCCCCTCTACTCGGGCGATCCGCTGACGCCGGGCGTCGGCGCCACCGAGGACGCCAAGCGGCTGGACGTCAAAAGCGCGCCGACGATCACCAAGATTCCCGTGCTCCCCATCTCCTACGGCGACGCCCTGCCGCTGCTCAAGGCCCTGGGCGGCCCCATCGCTCCCGAGGCCTGGCGCGGCTCGCTGCCCATCCCCTATCACCTCGGCGCCGGCCCCGCCCGCGTCCATCTCAAGCTGGAGTTCAACTGGAACCTCTCGCCGGTCTACGACGTCATCGCCCGGTTCCCCGGCGCCGAGCGGCCGGACGAGTGGATCGTCCGCGGCAACCACCACGACGGCTGGGTCAACGGCGCCATGGACCCGCTGAGCGGCATGGTCTCCGAGCTGGAGGAGGCCCGCGGCGTCGGCGAGCTGGCGAAAGCCGGCTGGAAGCCGAAGCGCACCATCGTCTACGCCGCCTGGGACGGCGAGGAGCCCGGCCTGCTGGGCTCTACCGAGTGGGCCGAGACGCACGCCGCCGAGCTGCGCGACCACGCCGTGGTCTACGTCAACTCGGACAGCAACTCCCGCGGCTTCTTCGGCGCTGGTGGCTCCCACACCCTGGAGACCTTCGTCAGCCAGGTGATCCGCGACGTCCCCGACCCCGAGAAGGGGGTCAGCGTCCTCGACCGCGCCCTCGCCGCCAACGTCCTGTTCGGGCCTCCCGACCAGCAGCAGGAGGCGCGGGAGGCGCGCGCCAGCAGGACCCTCCACCTCGAGGCGCTGGGCTCGGGCTCGGACTTCACCCCCTTCCTCCAGCATCTGGGGATCTCGGCCCTCAACATAGGCTACGGCGGCGAGGAGCAGTACGGACAGTACCATTCGATCTACGACAGCTTCGACCACTTCACCCGCTTCGGTGATCCCAAATTCGAGTACGGCGTGGCCTTGGCGAAGACCGGCGGCCGGCTCACCCTGCGCCTCGCCGATGCCGACGTCCTGCCGTTGACGTTCGACCCCTTTGCCGCCGCGGTGGGGAAGTACGTGGACGAGGTCGTGAAGCTCACCGACACCCTGCGCCAGGAGGCCGAGGAGCGCAACCGGCGGCTCGACGACAAGCTCTTCCAGTCGGTGGACGACCCGACCCAGACCTGGGTGGCGCCGCCGCGCCTGGACCCCGCTCCCTACCTCAACTTCGCGCCGCTCCAGAACGCCGTCGCGGCCCTGAAGCAGAGCACCGCCGCCTACGACAAGGCCTGGGCCGCCGCCACCGCGGGCGGCAGGGCGCTGCCGGCGGAGACGGCCAACCGCCTGAACGAGATCCTGATGAAATCCGAGCGCGCCCTCACCCGTCCCGAGGGGCTGCCGCGCCGTTCCTGGTACGTGCACCAGATCTACGCCCCCGGCTTCTACACCGGCTACGGCGTCAAGACCCTCCCCGCCGTGCGCGAGGCCCTCGAGCAGCGCAACTGGAAAGAGGCCACGGACGAGATCCCTCTGGTGGCCGCCACGATCGAAAGCTTCGCGAAGGAGATCGACCGGGCGACGGCGGTGCTGGGGACGAAATAGCGTTACCGCAGGCCGCACCGCCGGGGGCCCTCATCACCCCGGCCCTCTTCTCCCCGGCCTCATCCCGGGGAGAAGAGGGAGTGGTTAGTCTGGAGAAAAAGAAGACGCGGAGCGCTGTTTCAGCCTCACTGCTTTTTCTCGAGCTGCTTCTGCAGGTAGTCGATCTTCTTCTCGAGCTCCTTCAGCCGCTTCTCCAGCTCGGCTTCGCGGCCCGGGGCGGGGAGGCGCTGGATGCGGAGCTGCTTGCCGTCCCCTCCCTCCAGCCACTTTCCCTCCTTGAGCAGCTTCTCGCCGTCGAGGTGGAGCAGCAGGTGGTCGCCACCGGGGCCGTCCTTGCCGAAGAAGGGGGCCATGTCGAGCTCCGGCCGCTCGCGCGTGACGATGGGCGCGGTGACGTTCTGAGCCTTGCCGTTGCGCCAGATCTCGATCGGCACCTGCTGGCTGTTCTCGTAGGTGCGGACCTTGCCCATCACGTCCCAGCTCGACTTCATGGCCTTGCCGTCGATCGTGGTGAGGACGTCGCCGACCTTGATCCCGGCCTTCTCCGCCGGACTGCCGGCCTCCACTTTCGAGACCATTACGCCCGAGTCCTCGGGCACGCCGAAGTGGGTGCGCAGCTCCGGCGTCAGGTCCAGCAGGGCGATGCCGAGATAGCCGCGGCTGACGAGCGGTCCGCCGTTCTCGTAAACCACCGGTTTGCCGTCCTTGACGATGACGACCTGTCGCTTTTCGATCCTCTTGCCGTCGCCTTCGCCCTCGTCGGCGCGGACGGCGCTCGCCGCTCCGCTCCAGGCTGCGAGGCCGAGGGCGAGGCCCCAGGCCAGGGCGTTGAATCCCTTTCCATTGCGCATTGCGATGTTCCTCCTGTCGTTATGAAACGGTTTTCAAAACGTATTGACGTGATAGGCCACCGGCGTCGCCGGCGCGGACATCTCGACCTCGGCGTTGCGTACCTTGCCGAGGTCGAGAACGTAATCGACTTTCTCGTCGCCGCCGAGATAGACCACGGGCGGCGCCGACATATCGCGCAGCTCCTGCTCCAACCGTCCGTGCTCGGCCCGCAGCTCCTGCAACGTCTGCCGGGCCTGGACGGCGTCGCGGTGTTGACGGGCTCCCCGCCACAGCTCCATCAGCGCGCCCGCCGAGATCGCGACCGCCACCAGGGTGGCCGCCGCCAGGGCCGGCGCGAGCCGAAAGCTCCGGCGCGGCGCCGTCCGCCGGGATGCGTCGAGAGGCTCCAGCACGTCCAGCACGCGGGCGGTGAAGCCCGGACGGGCGTGCTCGCGGGGCAGCTCGCGCAGCAGGTCCGTCAGCCGCTGGTCTTCCATGCCGCACCTCCAGTCCAATAACGCTCGAGCTTCTGTTTCAACTGCTGGCGTCCACGATGGACGCGCGACTTGACGGTGCCCTCCCGGCACCCGATCTCCTGGGCGATGTCGACGTAGGACCAGCCCTCGATCTCATGGAGGACGAGCGGCACCCGGTAGCGCAGCGGCAGCTTCGCCATCGCCGCGGCCATCTCCCGCTGGAGCTCCCGGCGGAGCAGCCCGCCCGGGGCCGCGGGCTCGGCGTGCTCCTCGCGGGGGAAGAACGGCAGCAGCAGCCGCAACCGCCGCTCCCGGCGCTCCTCCGACCGCACCAGGTTGGTGGCGATGCGGAAAAGGTAGGCCCGGAGATAGCCCTGCTCGTGGTAGCCGCGGGCGGAGCGGAACAGGCGCAGGAAGGTCTCCTGGGCCAGGTCCTCGGCGTGGTCGCGATGGCCGGTCAGGCGGGTGAGATAGCTCACCACGGCGTCCTTGTGGCGGTCGACCAGGTCCGCGAAGGCGTCGCGGTCCCCCTCCCGCACCCGGATCATCAACTCCGCGTCGCTCGGCTGTTCCAGGACCATTGGCACGCTCATGGCTGGCTCTCGTCTCCAGACAACCATAACGCGGCAGGCCGGGAAAGGTTCCCGGCGTCCCTCAGCCCGGCTTCGGAGCTGGACCTGGCCCTACCACGGCCGCGAGATCACGCAGGCGTTGATCCCGCCGATCCCCATGGAGAGCTTGCCGGCCGCGCCCCGGGTGGCGGCGCAGGGCTCGTCGAAGACGTAGACGCCGTGGAGCTTTTCGATCTCCCGATTGAGCTCCGGCCGGTGGAGAGGGGTCGGGTAGAGGCGGCCGCACTCGTAGCCAAGGTACTGCGCCGTCAGCTCCCAGCCGCCGCCGGCCGCCATGCCGTGGCCGAACGTCCCCTTGCGCGCCGTCACCAGCACCGACTCCGGCATCACGCCGCGCAGGGTGGAGACCTCCTTGAAGTCGCCGGGGGTGGCGGTGGCGTGCAGGTCCCAGCTCGCGATCTCTCCCGGACGGACGGCGGCGGCGGCGAGCGCCTGCTCGATCGCCGCGGTCGGTCCCTCGGTCGACGGCGTGATGATGTGGTCGGCGTCCGAGCTGACCCCCACCGCCAAAGGCTCCATGCCGAGCGGCCGGAAGCCGCGCGCCGTCATGTGCTCCCAATCGCCCAGGATCCACAGCGCCGAGCCGCCGGCCACATGGGTGCCGCGCAGGCCGGTGAGCGGCTTCGACACCGCGGCATCGGCGGCGATCACCCGCGCGGCGTAGAAGGCGCCCACCACCAGCGGATGGGGCGGCGGATCGGTCGCTCCCACCACCACCGCCTGGGCCTCGCCGCGGCGGATGGCGTCGACCGCCAGCTTGAGAGAGACGCCGAACGTCGAGCATGCCGCCACCGGGGCGAAGGCGAGGCCGGTGATGTGGCCGAGCATGGTGATCTGCGACGCCGGCGTGTTGTGGAGGTTCCAGACCAGATTGGCGGAGACCGACTGCCAGGGCGGCGTCGGGCATCCCCAGCGCTTCTGGAGCTGTCCGAGGCGGCGCTGCTTCTCCTTCATCAGGCTCATCTTGCCGGCCTCGACGTCGCCCTCGACGACGAGCGACTCGATCTCGGCCAGCTCGCGGAGATAGGCATGCAGACCGGGCGACCGGGCGGCCTGCTCGTGCCACCAGGCGTCCTCGGCGTCGTCGTCCTCGCCGTCCTCAGGCATCTGCGGTATCGGCCGCGGCTTTTCCGGCTCCTGGGCCCAGAAACGGTCCCAGCGCCGCTGTGCCCTGGCGAGGGCCAGGGCGCCGCGGCTGATGGTGTCCACATTGCCGATGCCGCTGCCGACGTAGACGTGGGCTGCTGTGCCGAGCCGGCGCAGCTCCGCCTCGATCCCCGGGTTCTGCCCCAGAGCCTGGATGAAGGCGCCGATCGCATAGAGCGCCGGCAGATCCATCTTCTCCTCGAGCTGGCGGAAGCGGCTGGGCGGGAACCGCTCGGAGATCCAGTCGCGGTAGACGGCGAACGAGAATTCCGGCATTCCGACCAGGAAATCGTCCGGTCCGAAGCCATTGAACGGCGTCAACCAACTCTCGGCAGAGTCCAGGTTCCGCTCGAAAGCCGCGATATCAGGAGACCGTGGCGCCACGACTCCCCAGCCGAAGACTCCGACTCTGCGCAGGGTGAGGCCCTCCTCATTGAGAGCGGGATTGTGTCACAAGAACACCGGCCGGCCACGGTATGCCCGTACGGGGGCGGGCGTCCCTCCTGCTAGAGTTGAGGGCCGATGAGCCTGCTCAAGAAATTCGCCCACAGCCTCTACGCCCAGGTGCTCGCCGGCGTCGCGCTCGGCGCCCTGCTCGGGTTCCTGAATCCGTCGCTCGGCGCGGCCATGAAGCCGTTGGGCGATGGGTTCATCAAGCTGGTCAAGATGCTCATCGCGCCGATCGTCTTCACCACCGTGGTGACCGGCATCGCCAAGATGGGCGATCTCAAGCGGGTGGGGCGGATCGGGCTCAAGGGGATCGTCTACTTCGAGGTGCTGACCACCTTCGCGCTCGCCATCGGCCTCCTGGTCGGCAAGATCGTGCAGCCGGGGGCGGGGATGAACGTCAACCCGGCGACGCTCGACACCAGCGCCATCGCCAACTACACGACCTCCGGGCACGCGCTCAGCACCACCGATTTCCTGCTCAACATCATCCCCAAGGACGTGGCCGATGCCTTCGCGCGCGGCGACATCCTCCAGGTGCTCCTCTTTTCGATCCTTTTTGGTGTGGCTCTCGCGGCCATCCGCCCCAAGGGTGCGCTCGTCGTGCGCTTCGTCGACGAGCTGTCGCACGTACTCTTCCGCATCGTCGCCATCGTCATGCGCGTCGCTCCGCTCGGCGCTTTCGGCGCGATGGCGTTCACGGTCGGCAAGTACGGCATCAAGAGCCTGCTCAGCCTCGGCGAGCTGATGGCGACGTTCTATGCCACCAGCCTGCTCTTCGTGCTCCTCGTCCTCGGTCTGGTGCTGCGCTGGGCGGGGCTCGGCATTCTCAAGTTCCTGCGCTTCCTCCGCGAGGAGATCCTCATCGTCCTCGGCACCTCCTCCTCCGAGTCGGCGTTGCCGCTGCTGATGCGCAAGATGGAGAAGCTCGGCTGCCCGGAGTCGGTGGTGGGCCTCCTGGTGCCGATGGGCTACTCGTTCAACCTCGACGGCACCTCGATCTATCTGACCCTCGCCACCTTGTTCATCGCGCAGGCGACCAACACGCACGTCACCCTGGCGCAGGAGCTCGAGATCCTCGCCGTGCTCTTGCTCACCTCGAAAGGCGCGGCGGCGGTCACCGGCGGCGGTTTCATCACCCTGGCGGCCACCCTCTCCGCGGTCGGCAACATTCCGGTCGCCGGTCTCGCCCTGCTGCTCGGCATCGACCGTTTCATGTCCGAGGCGCGCGCGATCACCAACCTGATCGGCAACGGCGTCGCCACCGTCGTCGTCTCGCGCTGGGAGGGCGAGCTGGACGTCGATCGAGCCCGCCGCATCCTGGCGGACGTCAAGCAGGTCGAAGAGGAAGAGTACGAGGAAGGCCGCATCGAGCCGGAGGCTGAGGCTCCCCTTTAGCCTTCAACCTTTGCTTGACGCACCGGCCGCGGAATTATAGTTTAGCTCTTGCACAGGCCGTGGGCGCTCAAGCCCGCAACCCTTCTGTTGGAGGTGCGCGATGAAGAAGCACTGTCGCAAGTCTCTGATCTGGATCGTTCCATTCCTGGTCGTGGTGTGTATGGGGATTGGAGGGCCGCGACCCGCTGCGGCTGCGGAATCTGTCGATCTCTCCTGGTTGCAGGCGCAGGACGATGCCTGCGCGGACAGCGTGGCCGTGGCGAGCCTGGATGCTCCCGATTGGCTGGCCGATGCCGACGCGATGTCGGCTCCGGCGGCGAATCCGCCCAAGGGTGGCTGCTCGACCAACGCGCAGTGCAAGGGCGGTAAGAAGTACTGCTCCAAGGCGGTGGGCGACTGCAAGGGCAAAGGCGAGTGCAAGGCGAAGCCCGAGGTCTGCCCGCTGATCTTCAAGCCGGTCTGCGGCTGCAACAACAAAACCTACAGCAACGATTGCTTCGCCGCGATGGCGGGGGTCAACGTCAAGGCCGAAGGCGCCTGCAAGACGCCGAAAGGCGGCGACAACACCTGCAAGACGAACAAGGACTGCAAGACGGCAGGCGACTTCTGCGCCAAGGACACGGGCAAGTGCGAGGACGCGGGCGTCTGCGCCGCCAAGCCGCAGATCTGCCCGGACATCGTGGCCCCGGTCTGCGGCTGCGACAACAAGACCTACAACAACAACTGCGTCGCGCACCGGGCCGGAGTGAACGTCAAGCACGACGGCAAGTGCGAGAAGTAGCCTGCGGCCGACACGCGAGGGGGCCGCTCCGGCCCCCTCGCACTCCGCTCGGCCAGCTCCAGCCCCGGATGGAGCCAGGGGGGCATGGCCGGCAACGTCTGGGAGTGGACGCGGTGCTTGAGCGGAGACTATCCCTATGACCCGGACGACGGGCGGGAGGATTTTCGAGTCTCTCTGAAAGGCTGGCAGATGTTGCGTGGGGGCGCGTTCGACAAGGAGGCCTGGTACGCACGCTGTGCCTTCCGCGAGATTTACGATTTCAGGACTCCCACCAGAGACACAGGATTCCGTGTTGTGCTTGTACCCCGAGGCTGATGGAGATGCGGTCGTAGATCAAGGATCACCGGAAATCGTGGCTCGGCACCGCCGCGATCTTGCGCAGGGACCAGAATTTTTCGCCTTTGACCGACAGCGTGCCGTCGCGCTTCTGGAGCACGCCTTCGACGATCAAGCCGGGGGAGCCGACGATCAGCTTGCGGTGCTCTTTCAGCAGGTCGGGGGAGACGACGGCCTGCGACATGCCGGTTTCGTCTTCCAGGGTGAGGAAGAGGAGACCCTTGGCGGTGCCGGGGCGCTGGCGGACGATGACGGAGCCGGCGGTGCGGACGCGCTGGCCGTTGGGGATCGCTTCCAGCGCGGCGGCGGAGACGACGCCTTTCTCGTTGAGTTGTTGACGCAGGTAGGCCATGGGATGCGGACCGAGGGTGAGCTGGACTCCCGCGTAGTCGGCCAGGGTCTCTTCGACCGCGGTCATCTCGGCCAGCGGCGACGGCTCGGGGTCGGCGAGCTGATCGAGGAGCGGACCGGCGGGGCGGGCGGCGCGGGCGACCTGCCAGAGGGCGGCGCGGCGGGTGAGGCCGAATCCGGCGAGCGAGCCGATCTCCGCCAAAATAGCGAGCTCGTTGGCGTGCAGGTCGCAACGGCGCACCAGATCGTCCACGCTGGCGAACGGCGCGCGGCGGCGCTCTTCTTCGATGAGATGGCCCGAGCGGTTGCGCAGGCCGCGGACGAAACGGAGACCGAGACGGATGGCGCCGGCCGGCGGCACGGTGCCGGTGCGCGGATCGCGCTGGCCTTCGGCGAGAGGCCGTTCCTCCCAGTGGCTGCGGAAACCCGAGATCTGGACGTCGACCGGCCGCACCTCGACGCCATGGCGCTGGGCGTCTTTCACCAGCGTCGCCGGATGATAGAAGCCCATCGGCCAGGCGTTCAGGATGCCGAGATAGAAGGCGGTGGGGTGGTGCGCTTTCAGCCAGGCGCTGGCGTAGGCGATCAGCGCGAAGCTCGCGGCGTGCGACTCGGGGAAGCCGTAGAGCGCGAACGAGGTGATGCCCTGCACGATGTCGTCCTGCGGCTTGCCGGTGATGCCATTGGCCGCCATGCCGGAGCGCAGCTTCTGGACGATGGCGTTCATCTTCTCGACCGAGCGCTTCGAGCCCATCGCCCGCCGCAGCTCCTCGGCCTCGCCGCCGGTGAAACCGGCCGCGACCATGGCGACGCGGAGGAGCTGCTCCTGGAAGATGGGAACGCCGAGCGTGCGCTCGAGGATCGGCTCCAGGCTCGGATGCGGATAGGTGACCGGCTGCCGCTTGTTGCGCCTTTCGAAGTAGGGGCTCGCCAGGTTGCCCGCGATCGGGCCGGGACGGATGATGCCCACCTGGATCACCACGTCGTAGAACCTCTCCGGATGGTTGCGCGGCAGCGAAGCCATCTGCGCGCGGCTCTCGATCTGGAAGCAGCCGACGGTGTCGGCTTTCTGGAGCATGCGAAAGACGGCGGGATCGTCCGGCGGCAGATGGGCCAGGTCGACCTGGACGCCTTCATGGGTCTTGATGGTGGGCACCATCTCCTCCAGTGCGTTCAACATGCCGAGCCCGAGGAGGTCGACCTTGATGATCCCGAGATCCGCGCAGTCGTCCTTGTCCCACTGCACCACGACCCGGCCGGGCATCGACGCCGGCTCCAGAGGCACGACCTCGTCGAGACGGCCGGCGGCGATCACCATGCCGCCGGAGTGCTGGCCGAGATGGCGCGGCAGGTTGTGGATGCGCACCCACTGCTCCGCGAAGAGCTTCATCCGCGGCTCTTCCGGATCGAAGCCGGCGGCGGTGAGCTCGGTGGCCAGGGACTTGGGATCGCCCTGCGCCACGTCCCAGGTCCACGAGCCGAGCTGCTTGGCGATCTTGTCCACCTGCTCCGGCGAGTAGCCGAAGACCTTGGCCACCTCGCGGCTGGCCGAGCGGTCGCGGTAGGTGATCACGTTGGCGGTCATCGCCGCGCCGTGCGGACCGTAGCGCTGATAGACGTATTGGATGACCCGCTCGCGCTGGTCGCCGGACGGCAGATCGAGATCGATGTCCGGCCACTCGCCGCGCTCTTCGGAGAGGAAGCGCTCGAAGAGAAGATCCATCTTCACCGGATCGACGGCGGTGATCGAGAGGGCGTAGCACACCGCGCTGTTGGCCGCCGAGCCGCGACCCTGGGCGAGGATCCCCTCGCGCTGGCAGAAGCAGACGATGTCCCAGACGATGAGGAAGTAGCCGGCGAGATCGAGCTTCTCGATCAGGTCCAGCTCTTTCTGGAGCTGCGCCTGCGCCTTGGCGGTCAGCGGCCGGAAGCGACCCTTGGCGCCGTTCCAGGTGATGTGCCGCAGAAAGGAGGAGGGGGTTTCGCCGGGCGGCAGGGGATACTCCGGGAAGCGATAGCCGAGATCCCGGAGGGTGAAGTCGAGGCGATGCGACAGGTCGACCGTGGCGGCCAGCGCTTGCGGCAGGTCGGCGAACAGGCGGGCCATCTCGGCGCCGCTCTTCAGGTGGCGCTCGCGATGCGAGGCGAGGAGGGCGCCGGCCGCGTCGAGCGTCGTGTGGTTGCGGATCGCGGTCAGCACGTCGTGGAGCGCCTTGTCCGCCGGCCGGGCATAGCGCACGCCGTTGGTGGCGACAATGGGGAGGCGCAGCTTTTGAGCCAAGTCAAGAAGAGCGCGGTTCTTGTGCTCCTCGTCGCGCAGCCGGTGGCGCTGGATCTCGACGTGGATGCGGCCGCCGAACCAGACCGCGAGACGTTCGAGGATGCGCCGGGCGGCGTCGACTCCGCCGGCCGGATCGGCGAGCGCGCGGGCCACCGGACCCTCGTCGCCGCCGGTGAGGCAGTGGAGGCCGGTGGCGTGCCCGGCGATGAGGTCCCAACTGACCCGCGCCTCGCCTTTCGGCCGGCCGAGGGCCGCGGCGGTGAGCAGCCGGCACAGATTCTTGTAACCGGCGCGGCTCTCCACCAGCACGGTCACCCGCGGCGGCGCCTGGACCGCGGGCTCGCCCGGCGGTGCCGGATCCGGCACTAATCCCAGCGGGCCCAGCGGGCCGCGCCGGAGCATGGCCGGCGGCTCCGCCGTGTCCAGCACCACCTCGGCGCCCACCAGCGCCTTGACGCCCGCCTGCTTCGCCGCCTGGTAGAAACGCGGCGCGCCATAGACGCCGTTGACGTCGAGGAGCGCCGCCGCCGGCAGCCCGAGCTCCGCCGCCCGGTCGGCCAGATCCTCGGGAAGCGAGGCGCCGCGCAGGAAAGAGAAGGCGGAGGCGGCGTGGAGCTCGACGTAGGCGTTGGTATCCACACCGCCAGAGTAGGCATGAGTCAGGCGTAAGTCAATCTGGGATGACAACAAAAACCCCGGGTCCCTCGCGGGAGCCCGGGGCTGTGCTGGCAACGGGGAGCGGCTAGTTGCCGACGACGAACATGACGCCGTCGTTCTGGGTGAAGACCTTGCCGTCCGAGGTCATCGACAGCGGCGTGTAGGCGGCGCCGATGGCGAGGTTCAGGAAGAGGTGGTCCTTCAGCGTGCCACCCTGGCGGACGACGTAGACGTTGCCGTCTTCGCTGTTCACGTAGGTGACGCCGTTGCGGTCGACGACGGCCGCGTTGACGCAGAACTCGAAGCCGTTCGGGTGGTCGTTGACGCAGGTGACCTGGCCGTTCGGCTGCCGGGTGCAGCTCAACTGGTTGGTGTTCTGCCACTGCCACTCGCGGTGCAGGCTCGGCGAGAGCTGGGTCAGGAAGTAGATCTCCGGATCATTGGGAGTGGTGGCGCTGCGGTCCGGCGGGCAGATGGTATTGTCGTTGCAATACGATCCGACGTTGCTGTAGTGGTTCTCCTTCATGATGACGGAATAGGTTCCGTTGTGCGACCAGATGCTCGGGGTCGTGTCCCAGCCGAACAGGTAGGAGCCGAGGACTTGGCCGTTGGCGCTGAAGTGCATCAGATGGCCCTGGGCGAAGTTGTAGCGGGTATAGACGCCGTAGAAGATGCTGCCGTCCGGGGCGACGATGGGCGAGGCCGTCGAGTCGTCATAGAGACGCGCGCTGGGGGGCCGGTTGGTGGCCGGATCGACGCCGGTGTGCGCGCCGGTCCGGCAGCCGCCGGGCGTGCCGTTTGGCGGCACCAGCACGTTGCAGCCGTCGTTGAACCGCTCTTTCAGCGAAGTGGCCCATTTCGGCGTCAGGTTGGAGTTGACCGCCACGAGGTACGAGGCGCGCTCGGTGAAGTGGGCGACCGAGCCGACGTAGATCGTGCCATCGGTGCCGACGGCGGGCGCCAGGCCGCTCAGCGGGCGCTGCGAGCCGCACTGCACCGTGGGCGCCACCGCGTTCGGGCTGGGCGGGAAGGGCAGTTGGCTGGTGTCGAACGTCCCCTGGCACTGGTCGGTGCCATGCGGAGCGTTGGGGGTCAACGAGGCCCAGGTCGCCTTCTGCACGACGCCGTTGGACCACACCTTCACCAACCAGGCGTTCACCACGTCGACCGCATAGGGGTCACCACCGGAGAGGTCGAACTTGACGACCTGATAGATGAGGTTGCCGAAGCGGTCGACGGTGAGCGGCCCGATGGTGTACGTGGAGGAGTCCGAGCCGAAGGGCTGGAAGTGCGACAGGACGTTGCCCGTCTGCTTGCTGACCTTGTAGACCGAGCCGCTGGCGCCGGGGATGAACAGGACGCCGTCCGTCATCGCCGGCTGGAAGACCGGCTCCCAGGCGGGACCATCGGCGTCGAAGCTGTACGGGATCGGCTTCCAGTCGCTGGTAAAGCTCCACTCCTGGGTGAGGTGGCCGTTGTCCCACTCATACTTCTTTTCGCCCCAGGTCTGGGTCTCCCAGGTCGTGATGTTGGTGTAGGTGCCGGCTTTGAACATCATGTAGGCGTTGTCACCGTCGATGAGAGGGACCTGGTAGTGGACCAGCAGGTCGCCGGCGCCGTTGTCGGCGTTCGTCTCGATCGAGACGAACGGGTCATAGACGACGCTGTCGAGGATGTGGCGGGTGGACTGCCCCGCCGCCGCCGAGGTGCCGGTGTGCTGCGAATTCTGTCCCCACTGCGGCCACTCCTGGGCCGCTGCGAGCCCTGCCCCGACGGTCAGTCCGCACAAGACGTACGACAAGAAGATCCGCTTCATCTTACCCTCCTCCCAGATCACTGGGGGAAAAGGAATTTCATGAAACAATAACGACGGAGTTTCCCCAGATATGCAAACTAGGGGAAAGAGAAGCGTACGCCCACCCCTGACAGGCTGTCAAGGGTGGGCTTCCGAAATGGAGAGAGGTGCATCGCGGGGGGAGCCGCGATGCACCCTGGTGAAGCGGTACGAGCTTCAGTTACCGACGACGAACAGATCGCCGAAGTTCTCGGTGAAGATCTTGCCGTCGCTGCTCATCGAGAGCGGCGTGTACGCGGCGCCGATCGCGAGGCGCAGGAACATGTGGCCGCGCAACGTGCCGTCCGGGTTGACCACATACAGACCGCCGTCCTCACTGTTCACATAGGCGACACCGGTGCTGTCGACGACCGGAGCGTTGACGCACCACTCGAAACCGAACGGGTGGTCGGACTGGCAGGTGACCCCGTTCGGTCCCCGGGTGCAGCTCAGGGTGTTGGTGTTCTGGTACTGCGACTCCACCTGCAGGTTGGCGTTGAGCCGGGTGACGAAGTACTGCTCGGGATACGCCGGGTTGGTGCCGGTGCGGTCCGGCGGGCAGGCCGTGTTGTCGTTGCAGTAGGACCCGACACCGCCGTAGTGGTTGTCCTTGGTGACGATCGAGTAGGTGCCGTCGTGCGCGTAGAGCGCCGGCGTGTCGTCCCAGCCGAAGGGATAGCTGGCCAGGAACTGCCCCGTGGAGCTGAACTTCATGAGCTGCCCCTGGGCGTAGTTGTAGCGGGTGTAGGCGCCATAGAAGACGCTGCCGTCCGGGGCGACGACCACCGAGGCGGTCGAATCGTCGATGACGCGGCCGGCACCCGGCAGGTTCTCCGCCGGATCGACGCCGACGTTGGCACCGGCGCGGCAACCGCCCGGCGTGCCGCTCGGCGAGATCAGCACGTCGCAGCCGTCATGGAAGCGGCCGCGCAGAGAGGCCTGCCACTTCGGCGTGAGGTTGGAGTTGACCGCCAGCAGGTAGCCGGTGCGGGTGGTCAGGTGCGCTTGGCTGACCGTATAGATGGTGCCGTTCGGCGCCACCGCGATGGCTTGGTTGAGCGCCGGCCGCTGCGAGCCGCACTGGACCGTGGGCGCCACCGCGTCGGGCGCCGGCGGCCAGGGGAGCTGGTTGGTGTTGAAGGTGCCGGGGCACTTGTCGTTGCCGGCCGGCGCGCCGGGGGTCAGCGAAGCGTAGGTCGCCTTCTGGACGGTGCCGGTCGGCGACACCTTGACCAGCCAGGAGCCCACCACGTCCGCATGCCAGGCCGAGCCATGGACGAGCTTCATCGTGTTGTAGTAGATGTTGCCGCTGGAATCCGCGGTGAGCGGGCCGGTGGTGAAGGTGTCGACGTCGATGCTGCTGAAGGGATTGATGCGCGCCACCAGGGAGCCGTTGGACTTGTTGAGCTTGAAGATGGTCCCACCGGCGCCGGGGACGTAGACGAAGCTCCCCGCCAGCGCGCTGTGGAACACCGGCTCCCAATACGGTCCGACCGCGTAGATACTGAAGGGCGCCGGCTTCCAGTCGCTCTGGAACGCCCATACCGTCGACAGTTGGCCGGCCTGCCAGTGCAGCTTCTTCTCGTTCCAGATCTGCGTTTCCCAGTGGGAGAGGTCGGTATACGTGCCTGTCTTGAACTCCATGTAGACGTCATTGCCGTCGATCAGCGGCGCCTGGTAGTGCACCAGCAGGTCGGGCGCCGCCAAGGGGTCCGCTTGCTCCTGGGGAGCGAACGGGTCGTAGGTCACTTCGGCGAGAATGTTGTTGGGGGACTGCCCGATGGCTGACGAGGTTCCGGTGTGCTGCGCGTTCTGTCCCCATTGGGGCCACTCCTGAGCCGCGCCGGCCAGTCCCGTTCCAACCGTCAGACCACAGAGCACATACGACAAGAAAATCCGCTTCATTTTACCCTCCTCCCAGATCACCTGGGGGAAAATGAATTTCAACGATTAAGAACAGCGGAATCTTCCCCCTCTATTTTTCCATTGGGGAAAGTGGAGCGTACGCCACGCATGAACATGCTGTCAAGAGAAGGGCTTCCGCTGCCTGCGCGGATGGTAGGATCGGCCGCCTGGCGCGACGGCTTCGGCCCCGGTCGCCCGTAAAGCTCTCCGTGCCCTTCGATCTCAAGCTCCTCGCGCTCTCTGCCGCCGCCCTGGCGGTGACCCAGGGGCTGGCCTGGCTGCTCGCCCGCGGCCTCGGCGCGCGCCTCGAACGCTCCGCCGTGGCTCTCGGGCTGCTCCTGCCGCTGCTGTTCCTCGCTCCCTGGCTCGGCGGCACGCGCCTCCTGGTGCCCTGTGACTTCCTGCAGCCGATGATCCCCGACGCGCCGCCGGTGCGGGCGGTCGACCGCCACGAGCTGCTGAACGATTCGGTGTTCCAGTTCCTCCCCTGGGAGATCGAGGTGCGGCACGCGCTGCGCGCCGGGCGGCTGCCGCTGTGGTCCGACCTGCTGGAAGGGGGGAGCTCGCCGTGGGTGAATCCGCAGGCGGGCGTGCTGTCGCCGCTGGCGCTCTTGGCGCGCCCGTTTCCGATCCAGTATTTCCTCCTCGCCATGCTGGCGCTGAAGCTGCTGCTCGCCGCCGAGGGGACCTGGCTGCTGGCGCGCGCGGTGGGAGTGAGCCGGGCGGGGGCCGCCCTGGCCGCCGCCGGTTTCGCACTCTCCGGCGGCATGCTGGCGTGGGCGCTCTTTCCGCACACCGCGGCGCTCGCCTGGGTGCCGTGGCTGACGCTGGGGGTGATCCGCCTGTTCCGCGTCGCCCGCCCACGGCGGCTCGGAAAGACGGTGGCGACGACGGCGTTGCTCACCGCCGCTCTCCTGCTCTCCGGACATCCGGAGACCGCGGCGGTCGGCGGCCTCTTCGCGGCGGCGTGCGGTCTCTCCCTGCGCGCGCGGCGCCGCGGCCTGCTGCGCGGTCTGGGCGCCGCGGCGGTCGCGGCCTGCCTCGGATTCGCTCTGGCGGCGCCGCTCATCGTGCCGTTCGCGCTCCGCCTGCCGCTCTCCCAGCGCGCCCAGGAGACCCTGGCTCAGTCGCTGCCGGTGGCCTTCGTCTCGGCCACACAACCCCTCACCTGGTTCGTGCCGGGTTTTGGCCGGTTCATCCTCGCGCCGACCAACCCGCGGGCTTTCGGCCTGCCGTACCGGGAGCGTTTCCGCGGGCCGGCCAATTGGGTGGACGCGGAGAGCGGGTACGCCGGTCTGCTGGCGTTCGCGGGCTCGCTGATCGCCCTGGTCGCGGCGCGCCGCCGTGCCTGGCCGTTCCTGGGGTTCGCGTTGGCGTGCCTGCTGCTGGCGGCGCAGCTCCTGCCGGTCGCCCATCTGCTGTTCGCGGTGCCGGCGCTGCGGGCTCCCGCCTACACGCGCTTTCTGCTCGTCGGCTGCCTGGCCCTCTCGATCGCCGGCGCCATGGGCTTCGATCATCTGTTCTCGCGCCGGCTCCCGGGCGGACCTCGGCGTTGGCTGCCGGCGCTCGCCCTGGGCGCCGCCGCCTGGATCAGCCTGGCGCAGGACCGGGAGGCTCCCGTCATCCTCCTGTGGGTGCTTCTCCTCGCCGCGGCTCTGCTCGGCGTCTTCCGCCCGCGGCTGGGCAGGCTGGCGCTCGGCCTGGTGCTCCTCCTCGACCTCGTGCCCTGGGGACAGGGGATGTTGCCCGCCGGGCAGCCGGCGCTGTTCTATCCGCCGTCCCGGCTGCTCGACGCCGCGCGGCGGGAGACCGCCGGCGGGACGTGGCGGGCGGTGGGGGAGGATTTCGCCCTGTTCCCCTCCCTGCTTCCGGTCTACGGCGTGGCGGAGGTGCGGCCGCACAATCCGCTGGCGCCGGTGCCGTACTTGCGGACGCTCAAGGCGGCCTTCGGATTCGCGCCGTCCATGGGCAATTACGTGCCTTTCTTCCACAACGCCGGGCATCCGTTGCTGGACTTTCTCGGCGTGCGAGCCGTCGTCTGGTCCTCGCCGCACCCGGTGCCCCCCTGGTTCCAGCGCATCGACGACGGCATCACGCCGTCGTTCCGCCTGTACCGCAATCCGCGGGCGTTGCCGCGCTGGTTCGTGCCGGCGCGGATCGACGTCATCCGTCCTGACGATCTGGAGCGCTGGATCGCCGCCCTCGACGACGGGCGGCGGGTGGCGGTCTATGCGCCGGATCTCGCCGGGCAACCCACGCCGGCATCGGTGACGGCGCTCGCGGCCCGGCCCGGCCGGATCACCCTGGAGGTCAGCGCGCCGCGGCCGACCCTGGTGGCCACTTCGCTCGGCTGGCCGGAAGGGTGGAAGGTCTGGAACGGGAAGACGGGCACGCCGTTGCCGGTGACGGTGGTCGACGGCGCCTTCCTGGGCTTCCGCGTCCCGGCGGGGACCACCCGGGTCGAGCTGCGTTTCGTGCCGCCCGGGCTGGCGGCCGGCTCGATCCTCGCCGGGATCGCTCTTGCTGTTTGCGCGCTGCTTCTGGCATACGGCTTGCTGTTTCGCGCAACGCGATGAAAATCCATCCGGGCTCTCCCTACCCCCTGGGCGCGACCTACGACGGCGCCGGGACGAATTTTTCTGTCTTCTCTGAAATGGCGGAGCGCGTCGAGCTCTGCCTGTTCGATGATTCCGCTGGCGCCGGCATCGAGACGCGGCTCGATCTCCCCGAAGTCACCGCCTTCTGCTGGCACGGCTACGCGCCGGCCGTCGGGCCGGGCCAGCGCTACGGCTTCCGGGTGCACGGCCCGTGGGCGCCGGAGAACGGCTGCCGGTGCCTGCCCGCGAAGCTCCTGCTCGATCCCTACGCCAAGGCGGTCGAGGGGATGGTGGAGTGGAACGAGGCGGTCTTCCCCTACCGCTTCGCCGACCCCGGCGGGCCGCCCAACGGGGACGACAGCGCGCCGTTCATCCCCCGCTGTGTGGTCACCAATCCGTTCTTCGACTGGGGGAACGACCGGCCGCCGCGCACCCCGGCGCACCGGTCGATCCTCTACGAGCTGCACGTCAAGGGCTTCACCAAGCGCCATCCCGACGTCCCCGAGGAGCTTCGCGGCACCTACACCGGCCTCGCCCATCCGGCCGCGATCGGCCATCTCAAGAAGCTCGGCGTCACCGCCGTCGAGCTGATGCCGGTGCACCAGCTCATCCACGACGGCCACGTCATCGAGCGCGGCCTGCGCAACTACTGGGGATACAACTCGATCTGCTATCTCGCGCCGCACAACGAATACGCCGCCGGCGGGCGCGGGCAGCAGGTGCAGGAATTCAAACAGATGGTGAAGATTCTCCATCAGGAGGGGATCGAGGTGATTCTCGACGTGGTCTACAACCACACGGCCGAGGGGAATGAGAAAGGGCCGCTGCTCTGCTTCAAGGGGATCGACAACGCCGCGTACTATCGCCTGATGCCCGACGACCGGCGCTACTACATGGACTACACCGGCACCGGCAACAGTCTCAACATGCGCCACCCGCACGTGCTGCAGCTCATCATGGACTCGCTGCGCTACTGGGTGCTCGAGATGCACGTCGACGGCTTCCGCTTCGACCTCGCCTCGACCCTCGCCCGCGAGCTGCACGACGTGGACCGCCTGTCGGCCTTCTTCGACATCATCCAGCAGGACCCGGTGATCAGCCAGGTGAAGCTGATCGCCGAGCCGTGGGACGTGGGGGAGGGGGGCTATCAGGTGGGGAACTTCCCGCCGCTCTGGTCGGAGTGGAACGGCAAGTACCGTGACGAGGTGCGCGATTTCTGGCGCGGCGCCGACGGCGCCCTGGACGAACTGGCCTTCCGCTTCACCGGCAGCTCCGACCTCTACGCCACCAACGGCCGCCGCCCGTCGGCGAGCATCAACTTCATCACCGCCCACGACGGCTTCACCCTGCACGACCTGGTCTCCTACAACGACAAGCACAACGAGGCGAACTGCGAGGACAACCGCGACGGCGAGAGCCACAACCGATCATGGAACTGCGGCGTCGAAGGGACGACGGACGATCCCGGCGTGCGCGCCCTGCGCGGCCGGCAGAAGCGCAACTTCCTCGCCACTCTCTTTCTCTCCCAGGGCATCCCGATGCTCCTCGCCGGCGACGAGACCGGCCACACGCAGGGGGGGAACAACAACGCCTACTGCCAGGACAACGAGATCTCCTGGCTCGATTGGGAAGGGGCGGACCGCGAGCTGCTCGACTTCACGGCCGAGCTGATCCACCTCCGCCGCGACCACCCCGTCTTCCGCCGCCGCCGCTGGTTCCTCGGCACCGCCATCCGCGGCTGCGACGCGCGGGACATCGTCTGGCTGCGTCCCAGCGGGGACGAGATGAGCGAGGACGACTGGCACGATCCCGGCGGCCGGGCGCTCGGCGTCTTCCTCAACGGCCAGGGCATCGGCAGCACGGACGAGCGCGGCGAGAAAGTGGTGGACGACAGCTTCTATCTGATGCTCAACGCCGGCGCCGAGCCGCTGACCTTCCGCCTGCCGGACCGGCCGCACTGGGGGCAGCGGTGGGGGAAGGTGCTCGATACCGCGCAGGCCAGGATGCTGACCGGCGAAGAGACCGCGGGCCCGGGCGGTGAGGTGCGGGTGGAGGGGCGGTCGATGGTCCTGCTGCGGCGGCTGGAGTAAACGGGACCTTTCCGCCGTCCGCCCCCTCCCCGGGGAGGGGATTTCCGGGGGCGTTTACCCCATCTTGAGCCCCGCCAGCCAGGCGCGGGCGGAGGTCTCGTCCTCGAAATATTCCACCGGGAAGCGCGGGGTGCCGTCCTCCTGGAACAGGTCGACGCCGGCGATCACCATCTTGGCCATCACCTTGGCCTCCATCCGCGCCTTGCAGACCGCGAGACCGCGGATCGGCATGCGGGTGAGCGCTTCCGACGTGGTCTTGCGGCCGGCCGGGGTGTCGGCGCCGAGGCCGACCATGTCGACCAGCATGTAGGCGTGCGGCCGCCCCTCGAGCAGCGCGAAGTGGCGGCGGTTGATCTCCTCCGCGTCGTCGAGCGAGACGTCGCCGGCGAGACGCAGGACGATCAGGTCGGGCTCTTCGAGCCAGGTGGTGTGCGCGCCGATGCGGTAGACGTCAGGCATCCTCCGGTCTCCTTGTGGTTGGGGCGGCTCCAGCATACTCGCTGCCCGGCCGCCGCGGAAGAAGCGGACGGTGATCTCCTTCCCTTCCGGCAGCTCCTGGTAGTCGAAGCGGTCGGAGAGACGGAGGATGGCGCCGAGCCCGGTGCCCAGGCCGCCGCGGCGCAGCAGCAGGGCCGGATCGATTGGACCGTTGTCGTCCCAGCCGTCGGTGGTCGCCGACGGCAGGTCCTTGATCGGCGGACCGACGTCCCGCGCGAGGAGGGTGAGCGCTCCCCGCGGCGGGGTGTCGTCGTCGAGGATGATGGTGAGGTCGCCGCGCACTCCGTGCTTGGCGATGTTGCTGGCCAGCTCCGAAGCGACGATGGCGATCTCGGCCGCCCGCTTGTCGTCCAGCCCGAACAGCCGGGCCAGCCGCCGGGCTTGCGGCGCGATCAGCACCGCGTCCTCCCGGTGGGTCACGGGGAAGACCCGCACCCGGGGACGGACGCGGGCCTCCTTCACCGGGTCCATCCTCCTACACGTGTTCCTTCGGGCGATGCGCGAGCTGTTCCGTATCCTTGAGGTGGAACTGCAAGGCATCCCGCAGGCTGCGCATGGTGCGGACGCCGGTCAGGTCGACGCCGATGTGGGTGAGCGTCTGCGCGATCCCCGGATTGATCCCGGAGACGATGCACTCGGCGCCCAGCAGGCGGACGGCACGCGCCATCTTGATGAAGTGGTCGGCGGTCTTGGTGTCCATCACGTCGATGCCGGTGATGTCCACGATCGCCGTGCGCGCCTGCTTGGCGACGATCGTTTCGAGCAGCGTCTCGGTCATCTCGGCGCTCCGCTGGCTGTCCACCACGCCGACCACCGGCAGGCAGAGCACGCCGGCCCACACCTCGATGATCGGCGTCGACAGCTCGCGGATGGCCGCCTGCTGCATCTCGATCGTCTCCAGCTTCGCTTCGAGCTGGCGGTTGGCGCTCTCCGCCTTGGTCAGCGCGCGGGTGACGTCTTTCTTCGCCTCGGAGAGTTCCTGGACGAAGATCGCGAACGCGGTCTCCAGCTCCTTGAACTCGTCCTGCTCCTCGCTCTTCTCGAGCAGGGTGAGACAGGACTCGAACTCGTCGACGCTGGCGAACGAGAGGGCCTGGATGACATTCTGCAGGCGCTCGGAGGTAATAGAGACTGTGGTGTCGTCTTTCTCGGCCATGGCTTTCCCCTCGTCTGATTACTGCTTCGCGTACTTTTGCCGCCGGACGGCGAGCCAATCCCGCGCCGCCTGCTCACTGTCGAAGAATTCCACCGGGTTGGTCTCCGCGTCCTTGCGGAAGAGGTTGACCGCGGTGATGAGGATTTTGATCAGCACTTTCGCCTTGAGCGGCGCCGAGTAGATGGCCATGCCGTGCAAGGGAATGTCCTTCAGGGTCTCGGCCACCGCCTTGCGCGCGCCGGGTGTGATCCCTCCGAGGTCGGAGGCGTCGATGAGGAAGAAGAGCATGCCGCGTCCCGCGGCATACTGCTTCTGGCGGCGCAGCAGCTCCATCCCCTCGGCGTCGCTCGCCGCGCCGGCGAACCGCATGTAGATGATGTCCGGCTCTTCGAAATAGGTGATGTGTTTCCCGAACACCAGATTGTCCGGGTTGGTTCTCGGGTCCATCGCTCAGCCTCCCAACAGAAGAATTCAAAGACAGCTACGACGGCGCTTCGCCGCCGTTCAAATCACTCAAAAGCTCGCTCTCGCCGAAGCCCACCACGAGCGCGGTGGCGTCGTCGTGCGCCCGTCCCCACTGCTCGACGATGCGCTTCGCGACGCTCCCCGGCGCGCCCGGCAGGCACGCCCGCAGGTTGCCGCGGGTCGAGACGCCGTCGCTCATCAGGCAGTAGATGTCGCCGTGCTTCATCTGGATCGGCATCACTTTCGAGGTGCGCATGTTGTGGCCGACGATGCCGGCGAGACAGAAGACGCTCGGCGCCTGGCCGTTCAGCGCCTGCACCTCGATGTTGCCGACGCCGCAGAAGGCGCCGGTGCCGCCCGCGTCCACCTTGAGCACGCCGACCGCCGCGCCGCGCGTGGTGCGCAGCTCCTGGTGGCAGATCGCCACGATCTCCGACACGCCCAGCTCGAGGTTGGCGCGGATGACCTCCGACGCCTTCTCGGCGGCCACCCACGACTCGTAGCCGTGGCCGAGGCCGTCGATGACCGCGGCGAGCGAGCCGCCCTCGACCTCTTCCATGACGAAGCTGTCGCCGCAGATCGTGAGCCCCTTGAACGGCCGGCTGTATCCACCCATTTTCATCGCTCACCCCGGAACACGCACATCACGGTCGTGCCCCGGCCAGGTGCTGTATCGAGATTGAACTCGTCCACCAGCTTCTTGACCGCGACGAGCCCCTTGCCCATGCCGCGCTGCGATTTGTAGGTACCGCCCCAGATCTCCTGCAGCTTCTTGGTGTCGATGCCCGGACCCTGGTCGATGGCGGTGATCTGAAGGTTGGTCGAGCCGCGGTCGTCGCGCACCGAGCGCAGCTCGATCGCTCCCTTGCCGGCGTAGAAGACGATGTTGCGCGCCAGCTCCGAGACCGCCGTGGCCACCTTCACCGAGGTGAACTTGGACAGCCCGATGCGCACCGACTCGGACCACGCTTCGAGGCGGGCGGTGGCGATGTCCTTCTCCTGCTCGATGGGGAGGCGCTTGGTGGCGGCGGGCGGCGGAGCGGCCGGGTCGGAGGCGGTGCCGGAGCCGGACGCGGTGGCGCCCATCCCCTGCGGCGTCTCAGCGCCCAGGGCGCGGGCACAGGAGGCGATCAGCTCGACGCTGTTGCGGCGGGCGAACAGGCGCACCGAGCTCTCGAGCTCGGTCATCACCGTCTGCCGGTCCGCCCCAGAGAGCTGGCCCACCGGCATGGTGGCGAGCAGGCCCAGCCGGTTGAAGATGCTCCGCTGGGTGATCGCCGAGATGGTGCCGGCGAGGATCGCCCCGATCTCCGTTTCGACTGTCTTCATGACTGCAAGAGCTCGAGCTTCTCCAGCGCCAGGTCGAGTGTCAGCGCGGTGTTGACCGAATCCAGCTCGACTCCCATCTCGATCAAGGTCATGGCCACCGCGGGCCGGATCCCCACGATGTAGCATTCCGCCCCCATGAACCGCACCGACTTGCCGATGTCGTTGAGAATGCGGGTGATGTAGCTGTCGATGACCTCGACCGCCGAGACGTCGAGGATGACCCCCTTGGCGTCGGTCTGCCGCACCCGCTCCATCAGCGACTCTTGCAGGTCGAGGGCGAGCCGGTCGTGGAGCTCGGTCTGGATACTCACCAGGAGGCAGTTTCGGATCTGGATGATCGGTATCGTCTGGTCCATCAGCGCAGATGACTCCCGTTGCGAGCTGAGGTCGCACAGTTGAGATGCCGGAGGGCGCAACAGGTTGCCGGTCCGCGGAGTCTCCGCGGCCGGGACCCGGACGAGCCCTCACCACCGGCTGTCGGCATCTGAAATCGTTGCATGTTTAGCACATTGGCTGCTAGGAGTCCACTCTATCCCCAGATCTCCGCCAGCGCGCGCCGGAAGTTGCCGCCCAGAATGCCTTCCAGCGCGGCCGTGCGGTAGCCGCGGCGCAGCAGCCCGTCGGTCAGCTCGAAGACGCGGCGCGCCGGCTCCATCCCCTGCACCCGGTAGCGCGGGCGGATCGTCCGGGTGCGCGGATCGAGCGTGTCGACGTCGGCGTCGCTGCCCAGGCCGACGTGCTCGACGCCGACCAGGCGGGCGGCATGGTCGAAATGGTCCAGCACGTCGTTCAAGGACGCCGGCCGCCCCTGCCGCACGAACGCCGGCACCACCGTGATCCCCATCACGCCGCCACCCGCCGCCATTTTCCGGATCACCTCGTCCGGTTTGCACCGCGGATGCGCCACCAGCGAGCGGCAGTTGGCGTGGGTGATCAGCACCGGCTTCTGCGACGCGGCCACCGCGTCGAGGCTGGTGCGGTCGCCGCAGTGCGAGACGTCGATCGCCATGCCGCAGCGGTTCATCGCCGCCACGATCTCGCCGCCGAAAGCGGTCAGCCCCGCCGCTGTATTTTCAAGATGAGTGGACTCACAGCCGCTCCCCAGCCGGTTGCGCTCGTTGTAGGTGAGCTGCGAAACGCGTTGTCCGAGACCATGGAAGAGCGCCACGTCGGCGCTGGTGCGGAAGTGGTCCGAGCACTGGAAGCCGAGCAGCACGCCGACCTTCTTCTCCTCCTTGGCGCGCGCCATGTCGGCCGCCGCGTCGATGCGCACGAACGCATCCGGCCGGCCGTGCAGCAGGTGGTTCCAGCCGGCCATCCAGCGCAGGCACGAGGTGTGGGCGTCCTCGTCATTGGGCTCGACCGCGGGATGGAACACGTCCACCCCCGAGCCGCGCAGCTTCGCGAAATCGCTGGCCGAGAAGTCGCGCGGCGTGCTCTGCCAGTCCCAGAGAGCGTTCCAGTCGAGGGTGAGCAGCCCGAGCATGTCGATGACCAGCGAGCCGCCGACCACGTCGAGAGCGCGGGAAGAGACCTCGAACGCCGGATCGGCGAAGAGGCGGTAGCGCCCGCGGTTGATCATCGGGGCGCAGATCACCCCGGCGCCAGCGCATAGAGTCGTCCTGAGAAACTGCCTTCGGTTCAACGTCTGGTTCCGTCTTAAAGTAGACGGATGATAGACGGGAAGGGGGGAGGAAGGGAAGAGGGGGCCCTCACCCCCGGCCCCTCTCCCAGCTCCCCCCGCCCTTCCCCGGGAGAGGGGAGAAAGGCAACAACAAGAAGCAGGAGAAGTTTTTTCTTGCTGGTCTCCCCTCTCCCGGCGGGTGTGTGGGGGGAGCCAGGAGAGGGGCGGGGGTGAGGGCTTCTACTGCTTCAACCGGTCGCCGAAATACTTGCGCAGCTTTTCAACCTTCGGCGCCGCGGTGTAGGCGATGTAGGACTGCCGCGGGTTGCGGGCCGCATAGTCCTGGTGGTACGCCTCGCCTTCGTAGTACTGCTCCAGCGGCGTCACCTCGGTCACGATCGGCGCGCCGCCGAAGACGTTGGCGTCGTTGAGCTGGCGGATGTACGCCTCGGCGATCTTCGTCTGCTCGTCGCTGGTGGTGAAGATGGCCGAGCGGTACTGGCGGCCCTGGTCGTTGCCCTGGCGGTTGAGCTGGGTGGGATCGTGGGCCACCGAGAAGAACACCTTGAGCAACTGCCCGAAGCTCACCCGCGAGGGATCGAAACGCACCTCGATCGCCTCGGCGTGGTCCGTCCGTCCCGAGCACACCGCGTCGTAGCTCGCCGTCCCCGCCGTCCCGCCGGCATAGCCCGAGCTGACCGCGAGCACGCCGTCCATCTCCTTGAACACCGCCTCGACGCACCAGAAACAGCCGCCGGCCAGCACCGCCGTCTGCTCGGCCGTCTCGCCGGGAGCCGTATCGATCACCGGATCGGGAAACTGATGCGGCGCCACACGTGGGATATCACAGCTCTGTACCATGGTTTTGGTCTCCTCCTGCTCAGTGTAAACGGGATCGGCGTACCATCCGTTCCCATGCGCCTGCCGAGCCTCCTGCGCCGCTCCGTCCCCCGGGCGAAGTACGAGATGGTGACCCGTGCCGGCTGTCACCTGTGCGACGACATGGCGAAGCTGCTCGCGGAGGTACTGCCCTCCTTCGGCCTCTCTCATACGGAGCGCGACGTCGACGCGGATCTGGCGCTCCGCGAGCGCTTCTCCGACGTGGTGCCGGTCCTCCTCCGCGACGGCCGGCCGGTCGCCAAGGTGCGGCTGGATCGGAAGACGCTGGAGCGGATCGTCCGCGGGCGTCGGGAGTAGGAGCGCCGCCGCTCCGCGTCATGCCTCCACCGCCCGCGCCCCCTCGCCTTCCCCCCTGCGCCCGGCTCCGGGAGACACTTCCGCGGATGTCGAGACAATCCCGCAATTCTCCGCGTTCGCGCCGCAATCCAGCCTTGCCGCGCTGCAAACCAAGGCTCGCATCGTGCAGTTCTCTGCTTTCTGGTCGAGCTTCTCTGCTTCTTTTGCTGTATTCTCTGCTTACTCCTGCGATTTCTCTGCGTTCATCTTCGATGTCTCTGCTTTCGTAGAGCAGAGCGTCATGCATATATCGAAGAATGTCGAGAATTTGCCGGGTTTCTCGACGTACGTCGCTGGTTTCTCTGTGTTCCTGCTCGGTGTCTCGACATTTTCATGCGATGTCTCGACATCCGCGGCCGCCGCCCTTCGGATAGAATCTCCGTGTTTCCCGGAACACACTCCATGAGCGGACCCACGGTCTTCATCAGCTACAGCCACCAAGACGAGGCCTGGAAAGATCAGCTCGTCGGCCAGTTGCGCGTTCTGTACCGAGGCTGAGCCTCTCGAAGGGAGCGCTGGCTTCCAGCCGGCCCGGTCGACTCTGTCGACCGGGCCGCCAGGATGGCAGCGCTCCCAGCGGGGGCAAACGGAGCCGGATGGGTGGAAAGGTCCGGTATTCTCCTCCGACTCCCCCTCCGACTCCTCCGCTCGCCCGCCCAACCCGGGGCGTTGCCCCGGGCTAAGGAAGCCCGGGCCTTTGGCCCTTCCCCCGACCGCCCCCTCCCGAAAGCAACAGCCTCCGAGCCTCGCGGTTGTTTTTGCGGTCGGGTGGCGGCGCCCCTCTCCCGCTCGGGGCGGGGGGTGGAAGGCACGCGCGGGAGAGGGGAGGGGGAGAGGGCGGATGGGCGGAAAGGTCCGGAGCTCTCCTCCGGCTCCTCCGCCCGCCCGCCCGGAGGGGGCAAGCCCCTCCACTACTTTGGGTTATGGAATTTCCGCGACGTTTGGGTGGTGGCGCCCCTCTCCCGGGCGGTGGGAGGGGATGGGAGAGGGGACGGGGGTGAGGGCTTACTCGATCCGCCCCGCCTTCCGCAGCCGGGCCAGGTGGGCGAGGATCTGCCGTTCGGCGAGGGGGTAGGCTTCCTTGGGGACGTCTTCGTAGACCGTGGGGAGCATCTCGCCGGGCGTGCGGAGCCCTTGGTCCCAGGCGGCGGCGACTTTCTCTTCGCGCCAGAGACGGTGCTCGATGTACTCGCGGAGCTTGGCCACGGCGTTCTGGATCGCCGGACCGTGGGCGGGGAAGAGGGTGCGCGGGTGGAGGTCCGCCAGGCGGGCGAGCGAGGCGAGATAGTCGTCCATGTCCCCTTCGGGCGGATCGACGACGATGGTGCCGAGGCCGGCCACGAGGTCGCCGGCGAGCACCGAGCCGTGGCTTTCGGCGAGGAAGCAGAGGTGGCCGCGGGCGTGCCCCGGGGTGTGGAGGACGCGGACGGCGAACGGGGGATCTCCGGCGAGGACGATCCGCTGGTTGTCGGCGAGCGTGCCGTCCACCGCGAGGCGGCCGGCGAGGCGCTCGGCGGTGGCCGGGTGGGCAAGGACGGGCACGTTGAGGAAGCGGCGCAGGCGCTCGACGCCGCCGGTGTGGTCCGGGTGATGATGGGTGAGCCAGATCGCGGTCACTCGCCTGCCCAGCCGGTCGCGTGCGGCGGTCAGGGCGCGCTCCAGGCGCTCGTTCTCGGCGTCGAGCGGTGAGCCGGGATCGACCAGGACCGTCTCTTCGGTACCGAGGAGGTAGGCGTTGGTGGTGAACGCGGGTGGCAGGGTATAGGTCGCGAGCGGGATCATCAGCACGCCCGGGCGCATCTCGATCCTGCGCAACGGGCCGAGATTGGTCTCCGCAGGATCGCGCAGGCGATCGATCCCCAAGTCCGGCCCGTCCTGGGCGAGGACCTCCAGGATGTGCAGGATCGGCGGCGCGGCGAGCGTCTCCTCCCGGCAGCGCGCCAGGGCGGCGGCGGGAGCGATCCATTCTCCTTCGGTCAGCTCGCCGGGCAGCACTTCCGGCTGGACCGGCTCGCTCGCCGGCCATTCCAAAAGGAAGAAGCGGTTGTCGAAGCGGACCGGCGCGAACGGCGGGGTCACCCAGCGGCCGGCCCAGACGAGGCGGGAGGCGTCGAGCCGGGTTCCCAGGCCGGCGAGGACGTCCGCGAAGCTCTTCTCCTTGGCGAGGAGGGCCTTCTGCGCCGCGGCGAGAACGGCCGGGCCGGGAGACGGAGTGGCGAGCAGGAGGCCGGTCTCCTCGAACAGCTCGCGGAGCGCGCAGACGACGAGGCCGGGGACGAGATCGGGCCCGGGGTTGATTCGAGGGTCTGGTGATCCGCCGCCCAGGGACTCCGGAAAGCCGGCGGCCGGTGGGCCTTCGCCGGCGCCGGCGGGGTGGCCGTCGACCGGCACGGCGGCATCGGCGCGGGAGAGTCCGCCGCCCGGAAAGGCGTGCCAGCCGCCCATGAACGGCAGCTCCGCGGCGCGGCGCACCCAGTAGACCTCGATGGCGGTCTCATCGGCGCCGGCGGTCCGGCGCCAGGGGACCACCGCCGCCGAGGGGCGCGACGGGGGGAGGGCCGGACCGCTTCCGCCGGCTCCCGCGGTGGAGATATTGTTCAACACCAGCTCATACAAGCTGTCTCCGAGTCGTGTGCTCATCGGCCTGGCTTATATCATCCTGTCCCCTTTTTCGCCTCTGGCGTGACTCTTATAGGGTGCCGCGCGGACGGTCGTGCTGTACCGTATTTTGGAAAGTCCATGGCAGAGCAACACGCTTCACCGGAAACCATCCGGCTTTTTCTGTGCTCGGAGCTCTCCGCCGAGGAGACCTCGGTCCTGATCAATCATCTGCTGTCTCACTGCCCGCAGTGCCTGAGGGCCGCGGGCGCATTGGCCTGGCGGTCTCCGCAGCCGCTGCTGCCCGCGTTTCGCCAGGCCAGCCACCGGCGGGGGTATGGCGAAGCCTTCGCCGCCAGCGAACGGCGGCTCGCCGTCCGCGAGCGGGAGCTGACGCGGCAGCGCGCCGTGGCCGGCGACCAGTGGCAGGAGCTGCGGCGGCATCCGCCTCTCCGGCGGCGCTGGCGGATCCGCAACGATCCGCGGTTCGGCACCTGGGGCTTCTGCGAGCGCTTGCTGCACGAGTGCCTGGCGCTCGGCCGGCGGGACCCGCGGCAGGCCAACGAGCTCGCCGAGCTCGGCGTCGAGGCGGTGGCGCGCCTGGAGGCCGAGCTCTACGGAGCCGGCCGGGTGGCGGACATGGAGGCTCTCGCCTGGGGGACCCTGGGGGAGATGCACCGGCTGGAGCTCGCTCTGCCGGCGGCGGCTGAGGCGCTGGCGCGGGCGCGGGCGGCGTTCGAGCGCGGCACGGGGGACCTGCTCGAACAGGCTCGCCTGGTGAAGCTGGAGATGGCGCTCGCCACCGACCAGGGAGATCTCGAGACGGCTGCCGCGGTGCTGGACTGGGTCGCCGGCGTCTACCGCCGCTTCGGCAGCGAGCACCTCGAGGGGATCGCCCTGCTGTTCCAGGCGAAGGCGGTGGGCCTGCGCGATCCGGAGCAGGGGTTGGCGCTGCTCGACCGGGCGCTCCAGAAAGCCGACCGTGGCCAGTCCTGGGTCGAGCTGTTCGGCCGCCACCACCGCATCTGGCTCCTCGACGCGTCCGGCCGGTCGCGCCAGGCGGCGATGCAGCTCGCCGGCTGCCGCCACCTCTACCGGCCGTTCGGCGACCTGCGCACGAAGATCGCCCTGCGCTGGCTGGAGGGGCGGGTCGCCCGCTCGCTGGGCGACCTGGACAGCGCGGAGGCCGCCTTCACCGGTGTGCTGCCCGTGCTCGAAGAGCGTGAGCTGCGCTTTCACCTCAGCCGTCTCACCCTCGATCTCGCGGCGGTCCGGGCGGCGCGCGGCGCGACGTCCGGATGTGGCGTTACAATGCAGTCATGCGACAGGAGCGTGACGAATGAAGCCGCCTGAGACCATCCGGTTGACCCCCGGCAAGCGGGTCCTCTTCCTCACCAAGGATCCCGAGCTGATCCGCCGCCAACTGCGCGGCGAGGTGGACCTCCGCATGGAGGACCTCAAGGTCGAGGATCTGCTGGACGACATCAACACCGACGCCATGACCCCGGCCTGGGTCTGTTTCAGCCACCGCCCGGAGGACATCGCCCGCGACGCCTACGCCGGCCTGATCGTCGACGGCAAGCGGCTGTTCGAGCGCGATGCGCTGATCCACGGCAACTTCGAGGTCATCGTCTCCGGGTACCGCAAGGGGGTGGGCAGCTCGCGGGAGACCGCGGTGCAGGCCGAGAAGTGGTCCGGCATCCGCATCGCCATCGCCGCGTCCTTCGCGCCGATCCACGCCCGCAACAACATCAGCCAGGGCGTGCTGATGGGCGACCATGAGCAGCTCCGGCGCCTGCAGGCGGGAGAGGAGATCCCGCTGGAGGAATTCTGCGCCGGCTGGGATCCGATCACCCGCATCGTCATCCACCAGGGCGGTCTCTTCCCCTTCTCGAAGGCGCTGGCGGCAGGGGAGATCGACCTGCCCCGGCCGGCGACCGGACCGCGGCCGATGACCATGGCCGAGAAGATCCTCTCCCGCCACCTGATCGGTGTCGGAGACGAGCCGCGGTACGTCAAGCCCGGCGACGCCGTGGTGGTCTCCGTCGACGGCGGCTACACCCACGAGTTCACCACCGCCCAGGTGCACTACTTCCTGGAGCAGGAGTACGGCGCGGACTATGCGATCAAGAACCCCGGCAAGTTCGCGGTCTTCGAAGACCATCTGATCTACGCCGACGAAGTGCCCAAGATGCGCGTCTTCATCGACAAGATCGAGACGCTGCGCCAGCTCCAGCGCGAGTTCCAGCGCCACACCGGGGTGCGCGACTTCTCGGCCAAGGACCGCATCTCGCCGGGCATCTGCCACGAGGTGGCGCGCGAGCACCTGATCGATCCCGGCGACTTCATCCAGGCGACCGACAGCCACACCTGCATGGGCGGGGTCAACAACGCTCTCGCCTGGGGCGTGGGCGCGACGGAATATGCCGATCTGGTGCACCAGGGCTTCACCCAGGTCGAGGTGCCCGAGTCGATCCGCTTCGAGCTCACCGGCAAGCTCCAGCCGGGCGTCACCGCCAAGGACCTGATGCTCTACATCCTCCTGAACCATGCCCGGCCGCAGCTCACCCTCGACCGGGTGATGGAGTTCGCCGGCCCCGGCGTCGCCACCCTCTCGATGGACGAGCGGGCGACGCTGACCAACATGGCGACCGAGTGCGCGGCGAAGACCGCGATCGTCGTCGCCGACGACGAGACCTGGCGCTGGCTCGCCGAGTGGCGGCCCGAGCTCACGGCGCAGGACATCGAGCGGATGAAGACGCGCGCCGTCGCTCCCGATCCGGGAGCCGAGTACGCCGGCGGCGTGCACACCGTCGACCTCGCGGCCCTGCGGCCGATGGTCGCCCACCCGGGCGATCCGGACCACGGCGTTCCGTCCGATCCGACCAACGGCGCCTGGATCGACGAAATCGGCGACGTGCCGATCGACATCGCCTATGGCGGGAGCTGCACGGCGGGGAAGATCGACGACCTCATCTTCTATCACCAGGTGGTCAAGGAGGCGGTCGACGCCGGCGTCAAGATCGCGCCGGGCGTGCGCTTCATGATCCAGTGCGGCTCGCAGGCGGTGGAGGACTTCGTGCGCTCGCACGGCCTCGCCGAGACTTTCGAGCGTGCCGGCGTGCAGCTCATCCATCCCGGCTGCGGCGCCTGCATCGGCTGTGGTCCGGGCGTCTCCGAAACCGCGGACGAGGTCACCGTCTCGGCGATCAACCGCAACTACAAGGGGCGTTCCGGCCCCGGCAAGCTGTGGCTCGCCTCGCCGCTCACCGTGGCCGCTTCCGCCTTCACCGGCCGCATCACCGCCTACACGCCCGGCATGTTCACGGCGATGCAGGCGCGGGCGCCGGAGCTGGCGCCCGCGTGATGCGGTGATTCAGAACCGCCGCCGGACTTGTAGGTCAGGGCCGAAGGCTCTTCGCCCCGGGCGGTCATGGCGCCGGCCTCGACGCGCTGCTGCTGACGCATGAACCCTCCCTGAAAGACGCGGCTCGAACGGCTGACTGACGGTGTCCGGAGCGCTGGATCGCTTCACTCCACAGCTCGTATCTCCGGCACGATCCGTTGGTCGGCCACGGTGAGGATAGCGAGCGTCAAGGGGAGATGGAAGCGCCGGGGGCCGCAGGACCCGGGATTGAGCAGGAGGCAAGAACCCTGCCATTCGAGCTCGGGGCGGTGCGAATGGCCGAAGATCAGCAGGCGCAGCCGGGCGGGCCAGGACGGATCGGCGTCTTCCCGCCGGTGCACCATGCGGAACGGGAGACCATCGAGGTCTCCGGCCAGGGAAGGCGGCAGCTCGGCCGCCAGGTTGCCGGTGTCGGTGTTGCCGCGCACCGCAGCGACCGGCGCGATCCGCCGGAGCGCGGCCAGGATCTCCGGCTCGCCGACGTCGCCGGCGTGCAGGATGCGGTCGCACCCCGTCAGCAGCTCGAGAACTCGCGGGCGCAGCAGGTTGTGGGTGTCCGCCAGAATGCCGATCCGCATCTGTCCCTTTCCCCCCTCCAGCTCACACCTTTTTGTATAGATCCGTTGGAGCGGAGCCCTGCACGGAATTTGCACGACGCTCCGGCCAGCTTGAGGCGAGCCATGAGCATGCTATCAACACCGGTTCGAGGCGTGGAGGAGATCGGCCCCTATCAGATCCTGGAGGATCTCGGGCCGGCACCTTGCGGCACCCTCTACCTCGCGGTCGACACCCGCAGCGACCGGAAAGCGATGCTCAAGGTGATTCCGCCGTCGCGCCCCGGAGCGCTTCAGGAGGCGGCCCCGTGGGAGATTTTGCTCGCCGAGACCCGGTCCCTTTTTCGGATTTACCACCGGGGCATTCCGACTCTGTACGAGCTCGCCGACCTCGAGGGTTCCCTGCTGGTGGCTTTCGCGCCGGTGGAAGGCTCGACCCTGCACGATCTCCTCGCGCGCGGCGACCGGCCGGACCGGACGCGGCTCGTCGACTGGGGGTGCCAGCTCCTGGCGATCCTCGCTGAGGCGCACGCGGAAGGGATCGTGCACCGGCACGTGAGCGAAGACCAGATCGTGGTGACCCCGGAGGGACATCTGGTCCTGACCGGTTTCGGTCTGACCCAGCTCTTCTTCGAGCCGCTCACCCCCTGCCCTCCGGAGCATTCGCCGGCCGAGCCGTTCACGGCGCAGACCGATCTCTATGCTGTCGGGCTGCTGTTGCGCCGCCTTGCCTTTTTGAGTGGTCTCAAAGGAGGCGGAGTCTCCAGCCAGGGGAGAGATCCGCTGTTCAAGGTGCTGGCACGAGCGGCCTTCCCGGATCCGGCGGCGCGTTTCGAGGACGCGGCCGAGATGGCCGAGGCCTTGCGGACGGCGGGCGGCCTGGAGGCGCCGGCTGCCGAGGCGGGGAGCGATCCGGCGCCCCTCCTTCAGCACAGAGCCCAACTCCGTGCCGTCCCCGCTCCGCTTCCGGCCGCCGCGGTGCCGCTTCATCCGGCTCTTCCGGCAAGCCCCCTGGCGTCCAGCGAGAATGAAGACCGCCGCTTCGCGTTGCTTCTCGTGGCGGCGGCCCTTCTCCTGATGCTCACCGTGATCGCGACCGGCTGGTTCCTCATCGGCCGCGGCGCAGCGGATGCTCATCCAGCCCCTGCGACGGCGGGCACGTCCTCCAATCTGCTGAATCCATCGGTTCGTTGAATCCAGCCGATTGGACACCGCCGCTCAGGACGTAACGCCCGATTCCAGGAAAAAGACCATCTGCCAGAGCCGGTCGATCTGCCCGCGTTCCACAACCTCCAGGGGTTTGAGGCCATCGAAAGCCTGATTGGGCCGGTTGAGCCACCCTTTGAGGGCCTCCGGTTTCACGACCTGTGAGAGTGCCTCGTAAAGCCGCTCGACCTCGAGCACCCGGCGTTCTGCGGGCATGCCGGCCTCCGCACTTTCCTGGGCTGCTACCCAGCGCGTGGAGAAGCCGAGCAGCCGGGCAAAATCGGCTTGACTGAGGCCGAGATCGTCCCGCAGCTTCCGGAGAGCTCGCGAGCGCTCCGGCGGTCCCGCCGTCTCCCTGTCCATATCGGCTCGCTGGATCGTCATCGCTCTATCCTCCTTGCCTTGACTCTAGCTGGCGGGCGCCTCTCTGTCAAGAAAAATTGCATGCAAATTTTCATCTCGTAACCCGGATCGAGCTCCCGGGAGCAAAGCTCCCTGGAAAAGCGACGAGGTTGGTTTTGCCGGGTGGTTTCACCCCCGTATAAAACGGAAACAGGTCTCCAATCTCACGCAGGCCGTGTTTCACTGGACGCTTCACCAGACTGGGGATAGGATGCGGGCCTTATTCGAGGAGCGTTGGGCGATGAGAATCTACAAGGTCTACACGAAGACCGGCGACCAGGGGGAGACCGGCCTGGTCGGTGGCGAGCGGGTTCCGAAGGACTCCTTGCGGATCGAGAGCTACGGCACCGTGGACGAGCTCCAGGCGGTGCTCGGCATGCTGCGTGCCGCCCTGGCGGATTCCGGCCGCGAGCCGGAGGAATCCCGCGCTTGTCTGGCCGCGGTCAACCGTGTCCAGCAGGATCTCTTCGACCTGGGGAGCACCCTCGCCACTCCCGTGCAGCACCTCGACCGGGTCAAGAAGCCGGTGACGGAGGAGCGGATCGTCTGGCTGGAGACGACGATGGACGCCTGGAACGAGAATCTGGCGCCTCTGCGCTCGTTCGTCCTCTCCGGCGGCGGCCGGTTTTCCGCTCTCAGCCATGTGGCGCGCACGGTCTGCCGGCGCTGCGAGCGGATCGCGCTGCGGTTGAGCCGCGAGGAGCAGGTCCCGGGCGAGGTGCTGCGCTATCTCAACCGCCTGTCGGACTTCCTCTTCGTCCTCGGGCGGCACCTGGCCCGCGTCTTCGCGGAAGAGGAGCCGCTGTGGGAGACGCCGCTCCAGCCGTAGCGGAAGAGTTGGAGAGCGGGAGGATAAGGCCGCCGCGTGGTCAGGTGGCCGTGCCGGGCATGGCGCGGCTGCAAATCCCCTTGAGCGTGCGTGCCACGTCCGAATAGAAGGGGCCTTGATAGCTTTCGGGACCGAGCGCGCGGGCTTCGAGGACGATGTCGTCGAGCGACAGGATGCCTTCCAGGCTCTGCGCCTCACCGACTACCGGGAGCCGGCGCACGCCGAAGATCCGCATCGTCTCCAGGGCTTCCCCGATGTCGTCGTCCGCCTGGCAGGTATAGAGCTCGCGGCTGATCACCTCCCGGGCGTGGATCTCGGACGG
>DATARR010000069.1:0-165815 GCA_036264085.1 Thermoanaerobaculia bacterium
GCCCTCCCCGAGGAGGTCATGCCTCCCATCAAGACTTGGCTGCCTGCCCAGGAGAAGGCCCCTCAGGCATAGTGACGAAAACCTCCGCCAAACCCCCGGTTCTCCTGGGATTCCTCAGGAAAACCGACGAAGTTGGGCTAGCATCTCGCCTCTTCGACTTCGCCGAGAGAGCTCCAATGAAGTCCGCCCTGGAGGGGCGAAAATTTGATCAGCCTGGGGTAGCAACCCCAGCACGGACACCCACCCCGGGTCCTCAGCCCCGGAGGGCCGGCACAACCCGCCATGGCATCGCGGATGGATTGAGCTGGCTCTGCCGCCGCTGCCGGGGCTTGTGGACTGGGGCGGCGTCCGGTCCCTGGGGTTGACACCCCAGGCTGATCAAATTTTGCCCCTTCCAGGGGCGGATTCTCATCGGGATTCCTGGAAATCTCTCCGCAAGGTTGAACGGCTTCATCACCAATGCCACGACGGCGCTGCAACCCTGGTCTCCGACATTCCGGGCGACTACGAGGTGACGCTCACCGTCAGCGAATTCCTGGGCGCCGGGCCTCAGAGGGGGTAGACGCCTTGGTCGATCGCCGACTCGATCTCCTCGACCATCTCGTCCTCCTCCCGGAGGAACTGCTGGAAGAGGGGCTGGTCCTTGACCTTGGCGAGGTGCCGCCAGTCGACGAGGACACGCCAGGCGTAGCCGTAGCGGTTTCGGAGCGCACGAATCAGGTCCATGACCTCGGCGACGGCCCGGCTCTCCCTCACCACGCTCAACGCCGAGATCAACAGGGGTTCCGGCCAGAAGCCGAAAGGAACCGGAGCGGGACGAGAGAAGTTTCCCGCCAACAATTCCTTCGGCAGCTTGGAAACCGCCCGTTCAAGAGCTTTGCGTTGATCCTGATTCAGATCGCGGGCGAGGAGAAGAGGCATCATATCCACCCCGTATTCGCCCCACCACTCTGACTGAAACGCCGGCTGTGAGTTGCGAATCTCTTTCTCGGTCTCCTGGTCGCCACGGCCCAGGAGATGCAACGCCAACAGATATTCGAGCCGGAGATCGTTGCGCTGATCACGGTCTCGACCGATCGACCGAAGGGTCTCGACGTCTTCGGGCGAGCCCCTGAAGGTGCCCAGAATCCGGAGCTCCAGCAATGCAAGCTTAGCGATCGTTGGGGACAGGCGCATCGCCGCGCCTGAATTCAGGAGATCCCAGGCGCGGCGAAAAGCCCGGTCTGAACCGGTCCGGTAGCTGGCCACCGCGGCAGAGAGCGCATAGGGCTCCGGCTGAGGTGCGGAGTCGCCTGACGGCATGCCAGCCATCGCGCTCGCCGTAGGGAATCGGCAGAGAGCGCTCCCCGGTCGCTCCAGGGGCCAGACACGCCGACGTCGCAAATATTCGATGAGTCCGCGTGCGCGTGCGTCCCTGGAGTCATGGACATCGTCCCACTCCAAGTCGAGCCGCCGGGGCTCCTGATCCGCCGCACCCAGGAACACGCGCCGAATCTCCCCGGCTAAGGACCTGTAGGCGGCCGAGATGGCTTCTTCGGGCTCGGCTGTATCTGTAACAAATACGGTTTCCGCCAGAGCCGCCGCAGGATGGTAGGGCACCTCGACGACCAGCTCTTTGCCAAGAGACTGACGGATCACCGAGATCCGCTCTCTCGTTTCCCGCTTCTGCCACACCGGCACGGGCCCAGCCACGACGATATAAGGCTTCCCGTCGACGTTCTCCAGCAGGCCCACTTTCTCCAAGAAATATTTGGAGCCTGCAATGTTCTGGCGATTCAATCCGCAGCACACGACCAGCCCATCACACAATGGGCCGATACAGAGGCCGGCAACCTCGTTCAGCCCGGTCCGGGAGTCGATCAAGACGACGTCATACGAGGCGCGAACTTCGTCGCGCATGACGAAGAGCGGGTCGCCAGGTGCCTTGAAGCGCGCTTGCAGGAAATATTGCCGGAGGTGATCGCCGAACCTGTGACGAGGGCCGTCCGGGGAGAAGATTCCCACCAGATCGAAATCGTCAAGCCGCTGCAGATAATCGGTTGAGGCGGGCAAATCTTCCGCGGGCCTGAAGGAATCAATCCTTGCCGGCAAAAGATCCAGACGGCCGTTCAGGTAAGGAATCGTCTGCCGCCAGCCTTGCGGCAGATCCACCGTGACCACGAAGTCCTCCAGGGAATCGGCAATCTCCGGTGGACGCTCACTGGAATCCGCTTCGGCCAGCGTCCGTTTGGCCACGAGCAGCAGGTCGATGATGTCGCGCAGACCCTTGCTCTTCTGAGATCTTATGGATTCGGCAAAAAAGTGCGTCATCCCCGGGGCTTCGAGATCGAGGTCCACCATCAAAACCCGATACCCCTCCCGGGCCAGCACGTAGGCGGCATTCACCAGTGCCATCGTGCGGCCGACGCCGCCCTTGTAGGAATAGAAGGTGATGATCTGGGTCACAAGCCGACTCGGGCTGCTTGCTCTGCACGTTGCTTCCGCAGTACGCTCTCGCGCCTTCGCGCCGCCTCGTCGATAGCGCTTCGATGGCTGCTGCTCCGGAGCAGAGGCGAGCTGCTGAGAGAGCCCTGGAAGGCAAACGCCGCGCCCTTGCGCTTGGTCTTGATACGGTCCTCTCCGTTCTTCTCCAAAGCGGAATCGACCGCCGCCTGGAGGTCGGCTGCCCACGAGTCGAAAGGGTCGCCCAGAAACTCATGGACCTTCTCGCTTCCTTCCGTCTTCAGGCCTGTAAAGATAAACTGGTCGATTTCGGCTTGGCGCCGGTCTACCGGACAGGCTTTCCACCAAGCTTCCATGTAGTCCAGGCTTGCTATGAAGGACTGGGCAAGGCCCATCCACGCCAGGGTCGCGTACCGTGGAATGTTCAGGACCGCCTGCCAACTCGCGTGCGAGGCCGCCTGTTTAAGGCCAGGTGACTGGCGGATTGCGCCATGAAGGATTTCCTTGACCAGCCGGGTTCCCCAACGCTCGTCAACCGCTTTCGGATCCGCTGCCAAGCCTCGAAGCTCTTCCGTAAACCAGATGCTCGTCGATGGCAGCCTGACTCTCTGGGAGATCTCTAGAGCTGGCTTCAGATAAGGCGGAATCTCGGGCGCCAGCTTGCGGGCCTCATCGAGTAAATTCAGGATACCTCGGCCGATCAAGGCTGTGGAGGGGTGGGTTGAACCCGCGTCCCGGAGGATGGACACGATGAGACCTGAGGGAGCCTCATCGCCTCTCTTGTCGATGGGGAAGTAGGGATCGTGCCCGCTGAGACGATTTTTGAGCCAAGTGGTCACCCAACGCTGCCCCGCCTGCTCCAGGCAGTCGGGGTCGAAGGTGCCGTCTTCACGCAGAGACGGTCGAAAGGTTCCCTCGCTCATGGGTTATACCTCCCAACAAACCGGGGGGGACCCTCGAGAATCCGCAACGGCTTGTTCTCGTGAACCAGTTCCGGCTGGGGAGGCCAAGGTCCCAGCGGCCTCGTCCGCCCATAACAGGTCTCCCGACGAGCGGAGTCTGGCTCCTCCTCTGGAGCTGGCTGGAACTCTTGGATCCAACCAGCGTCCGCCACCGTCGGGAATCGATGGTTGGTTACGGAGTCCGTCGAGTAGGAAAACTCCACCAGGATCTCCCCCTCTGTGCGGGGCCGGCGAGGAAGCGCCAGCGCCGCCGCCATCCTTCCCGCATGGTTCCGGGGAGCTCCGGCGGGGTGCTCGAAGGTGGCAAATACCATCTTGGCTTCTTTTCCTCCGAGCAGCAAGCTCTCTTCTATCAGGGAGGGGTTCCATGCGACAGGGCTCAACCACCTGAACGCGTCTTCCAGAGAGAGAGTATCGTCGAGAGCATCCTGCTTTGCCCGATCTGGCAAGAACGGCTCGATGAGCTCGAGAACCAGCGGCGCGTTTCGGCTATACCGGAGGAGCGTGCCCGGAAGGTGATGCGGCTCGATCCGAAGCCCCTTACCTTCAAAGGACGTGCACGAGCCCTCGTAGCCCCTCTGGCGCTCCTCGTCCATGTCGACGTTCGCGTGCTCCCGAGCGCACCACAGGAGGAACTCCTTGAGCGCAGCGGAGTGGCCCCAGGCATTGTCGCCGACGAGGTGGGATTCGGACCGCAGGTTCTCCAAGAGACGATCGGGCAGCCACGTCTCGAACGTGGTCAGGGTATCCCTCTCCTCCGCCTGGAGAGAGGCCACCGCGCTCCGGTAGAGATCGGACGGCATAGGGAGGAGATCGTAGCACGGCGCCTTCATGCCTTTCTCTTGACACCGTTCGCCGAGCTTGGGGGGTGCGGGAAGAATTTACAAATTCCTCTCCCGCCCAGGCGGAACTCAGGCGAGAAGAAAAATTTCTTTTGGAAATTTTGGCAAACCGGGAATGTAATCCCGTATCCTGAGGGTTGCGACGGTCTGGGGAAACCCGACCCGGCGTGCAAGGCCCCAGACTCGGGCTGTCTGGGGATGACCCTACAACTCTGTCAGCGCAACCCTTGGGTCTGGAGGTGTGGCAGCGTGCCCGCGAAATCTCGTATCCGTCTCGGCGTCCTCGTCTTCGTCGTCGTTTCGTCCCTGCTCACCGTTTCCGTCCTCATCAGCTCTCCGCGATCTGCGGCTCTCGTCGTCACTGCGAAGTCTGAAAAGGGCTGGCGGCGTCCGTCGTATCTGGCCAAGAACTTGTACGCCCCGGCCGCCCAAGCCCTCAGGAAACGGAACCTGCAAGAGGCGCGCCAGGAATTGGAGAAGGTGGCCGTCCAGCACCCGGACCAGGCCGCCCAGGCGCGGGTGGTGGCCGGGCTCTACGCTCACGCGGCCGGGGACGCCAGCCTCGCCACCAACCTCCTGACGGCCGCGGTCACGCCCGGTGGAACCCTGGAGGACTGGCGGCTCTACCTCCTGGCCGAGAGCGCGGCCGCACACGGCGACACGGCCCTCGCCCGCAGCACCTACCTCCGCCTCATCGCCGACTGCCCGGCCTCACCGCTGCGCCCGCGCGCCTTCCTGGAGGCGGCCCGGCTCGCGGCCTCCGGCGGCGACGAGCGCCTCGCCCTCGACCTCACGGCCCGGGCGCGCCAGGCCGGGGTCGGCGGCGACGAGGGGAAGGAGTTGAACAACCTGGCCTGGCGGCTCGGCCTCAAGCTGGAGGACCCGCAGGCGCAGCGCGAGGCCGGCCTGCGGCTGCTGATGGAGGACCCCCTGTCCGCGGCGGCGGCGCAGGCCGTCCACACCTTCCGCCTCCTGGACGGCGGGCGGGACTGGAGCCGGCGGCTCTCACCGGCGGAGGTGCTGCGCCGGGCGCGGTCGTTCCTCGACGCCGACAGCGTGTCCGCCGCCCTCAATACTCTCGACGCGCTGCCGGACGAGGAGCGCAGCTTCGAGTGGAACCTGCTACGCGCCCGCTGCCTCACCCAGTCCGGCCGCGGCCGTGAGGCCTTCGACCTCCTGGGTGGGCTCCTGCCGGCGACGCAGGACGAGCGGACGGCTCTCGACTGGGAGCGGGTGCGGGCCATGGCGGAGTCCGGCGACGCGCAGTCCGCCTCCGTCTATCTGCGGCGGCTGCTGAGCTCGCACGCCCGGCTCCTGCTCTCGGAGACCTCGCTGCGCCGGCTGTACAAGGACTTCGTGAACGCCAGCCTGTTCGAGCCGGCGGTGGACACCCTGCGGCTGCTGCGGCGGCTCGACCCCCAGGACGACACCGGCGCCGGTGCCCTCTGGGAGCGCGGCTGGCAGGACTACCGGACCGGCCGCAAGGCGAGCGCGGTGGAGTCCTGGACGGTGCTCGCCGAGCTCTACCCGGACTGCGGCGATGCCCACCGCGGGACTTACTGGAAGGCGCGGGTGCTGGAGGAGATGGGCCAGCCGGACCAGGCCCGCGAGCTCTACCGCGGGCTGGTGGCCACCTCGGATACCAGCGACTTCTACTCCCGCCAGGCTCTCGCCCGGCTGGGCGAGACGCAGGCGCCGGACGGCGTCGCCCTCGCCCAAGCTCCCGTAGGGGCGTGGCCGGCGGAGCCCGCCCTGAAACGCGCCAAGCTGCTCACCGACCTCGGCCTGGACGACCTGGCGAGCGAGGAGCTCAGCCTCGTGGCGGCCGGGGCGAACCGCCGGGACGTGCTGGCGCTGAAGGGCTTCATCCTCTGTCACAAGGGGGAGCAGCGCAGCGGCCTGGTGCTGCTGCGCGAGGCCTTCCCCGCCCTCGGCGGACCCTACCAGTCGACCGTCCCCGCAGAGGTCCTCTTCGCCTACTATCCGCTGCCCGAGAGCTATGCCGGCTCCATCCTCTCCTATGCCCGGAGCGCCGGCGTGCCCGCCAGCCTGGTGGCCGGCATCATCCGCCAGGAGAGCGCCTTCGACCCCCGCGCCACCAGCCCGGTGGGAGCCCGCGGCCTGATGCAGCTCATGCCGCCGACCGCGCGCGAGATGGCGCAGCGGGCCGGGGTCGCCTACCAGCCGGCGCGGCTCTACGACCCGGACCTCAGCGTGCGGCTGGGGACGATCTACGTCAAGGAGCTGCTGGCCGACTTCGACGGCAACGTGGAGCTGGCCCTCGCCAGCTACAACGGCGGGCCGAACCGCATCAAGCGGCTGTGGCAGGAGTCGGGTCCCCAGGTCCGGATGGACGACTTCCTCGAGACCCTGAGCCTCGACGAGTCGCGCAACTACGTCAAGCGCATCCTGGTGCTGGCGGACAGCTACCGCCAGCTCTACCCTTCGCTGGGGTGAGGGGGGCGCCGGGGGCGCCCCCCGGCAAGCGGCTTGCATGCCCACTCTTCGTCCTGGTGTGCGCCATTGGCATGCCAACCGGTGACGGCCAGGACGCTTCGGAGCTTGGATCTTATGACCCCCAGGGTTGTCGTCGTCCGTCTATGAAACCCTCCGTGGAGGGGCGGCTTCCCGCGCCCGCAATCGACATCGCGACGGGGTTGTCCGAGGCGCTGATCCGTAGCAGCTTCGACGGTATTCTGGCCTTCGACCGGGACTTCCGCTACACGATCTGGAACCCTGCCATGGAGCGTATCTCGGGAGTGCCCGCCGGGAGGGCGCTCGGACGCGTGGCTTTCGAGGTCTTCCCTTTCCTCGTGGAGACGGGGGAGGACGAGGCCTTTCGCGAGGCCCTCGCCGGCCGGCACAAGCTCACCCGGGATCGCGTCTTCATCGTCCCCGAGACCGGCCGCCAGGGGGTGTTCGAAGGCTCCTACTCGCCGCTGTGCGACAAGTCGGGCGGCATCGTCGGCGGCCTGGCGGTGATCCGCGACGTCACCGAGCGCCGCGACTCGGCGGAGAGCTCCAGGCGGCTCTCTCTGCTCGCCGAGCTGGGGCGCCAGCTCTCCACCTCGCTCGACTACCAGGAGATGCTGAGCTTCCTGCCGGAGCTGATGGTGCAGGAGCTGGCCGACCTCGCCATCCTCGACGTCTTCGACGAGGGCGGGGAGATCCGGCGCGCCGCGGTGGCCCACCGCGACCCGCAGCACCGCGAGATCGCGGAGGAGCTGCGGCGGCTCTATCCGTCGAAGGTGGGGGCGGCGGCCGGCATGGGCCTCGTCCTGCGCACCGGCGAGCCCGTCCTGGCGCCGGAGATCACGGAGGAGCAGATCCGCGCCGCCGCCCAGGACCAGCACCACCTGGAGCTGCTGCGGCGGCTGCGCACCACCTCCTCCATGTTGGTGCCACTGGTGGCCCACGGCCGGGTGCTCGGCGCTCTCGCCCTGTCCATCACCCACCGCGAGCGGCGCTACGGCCCCGCCGACCTGGCCTTCGCCGAGGACGTGGCGCAACGGGCGGCCCTGGCGCTGGACAACGCCCGCCTCTACGCCCAGACGCAGGAGTACGTCCGCCAGTTGGAGGCGGCGGACCGGCGCAAGGACGAGTTCCTGGCCATGCTGGCCCACGAGCTGCGCAACCCGCTGGGCGCCATCGCCAACGCCGGCCACGTCCTCGACCGCCGCGCCGGAGGGGACCCCCGCACGCGCGAGCTGGTGGCCGTCGTCGGCCGTCAGATCCGCCATCTCGCCCGGCTGGTGGACGACCTGCTCGACGTCTCCCGCTTCAGCCACGGCCACATCGAGCTGCGCAAGACGCCGTTCGAGCTGCGCCGCGCCGTGGAGGGAGCGGTGGAGACCGCCCGGCCGCTCGTCGAGCAGCGACGCCACACCCTCGCCCTGTCGCTGGCGGACGAGCCGCTGTGGCTGCAGGCCGACGCCACCCGCATCGAGCAGGTGCTCTCCAACCTCCTCCACAACGCGGCCAAGTTCACGCCGCCGGGCGGCCGCATCGAGCTGGCGGCCCGGCGCGACGGCGGCGAGGTGGTGATCGCCGTACGCGACAACGGCGCCGGCATCTCCACCGACCTGCTGCCGCGCATCTTCGACCTGTTCGTCCAGGAGGAGCGGTCGCTGGACCGCTCCCACGGCGGCCTGGGGATCGGCCTCACCCTGGTGCGCAGCCTGGTGGAGCGGCACGGCGGCACCGTCGCGGCGGCCAGCGCGGGGCCCGGCCAGGGGAGCGAGCTGACGGTGCGGCTGCCGCTCCACACCCCGCCGGAAGACATGGAGCCCACTCCTGAGGCGGCGGCGGCCGGCGAGGCGGCCCCGCCGGCGCACGTGCTGCTGGTGGAGGACAACCTCGACGCCGCCGAGGCCCTCGGCGAGCTGTTGCGGATGTGGGGCCACACGGTGCACCTGGCCCACGATGGCGTCTCGGCTCTCGAGGCGGCCCGGAGACGCCGGCCCGATGTCGTGCTGCTGGACATCGGCCTGCCGGGAATGGATGGCTACACGGTCGCGGAGCAACTCCGCGCCGTCCCCGGTCACGAGGGAGTGAAGCTGGTCGCCGTCACCGGCTACGGCCAGGAGTCGGACCGGCAGCGCGCGGCGCTCGCCGGCTTCGACCACCACCTGGTCAAGCCGGTGGACGTGGAGCGGCTGCGCGGGCTCCTGATACCGGAGGCGACGCGTAACGAAAAGCGGGCAGCAGTTTTGCTTACAGGGTCTGCGAACCCATGTCAAAGGAGACGCCGATGAATCTGTACGTAGGGAACCTGCCCTACCGCATCACCGAAGACCAGTTGAAGTCCGCCTTCGAAGAGTTCGGCAACGTTTCGTCCTGCACCATCATCAAGGACAAGGTCACGGGCCAGTCGAAGGGCTTCGGCTTCTTGGAGATGCCGGAACGCTCGGAGGCCGAAGCGGCCATCAGCAACCTGAACGGCCACGACTTGATGGGCCGCAAGATCAACGTCAACGAGGCCCGGCCGCGCGAGAGCGGCGGCGGGGGTGGCGGCGGCCGGGGGGCGGGCGGGGGCGGCGGCCGGCGCGACAACTACGGCGGTGGGTACGGCGGCGGCGGCGACCGCTGGTAGCTCTCCCCCGCTCGACGCATCGGCTTCCGGGTCCTGCGATCACTTCTTCGGGCAGCCCTCCACCCGGCTGCCCGGGTGGACTTTTATCCTCGCCTGGGCGCGTAAAACTTTCTCCAGGCTTCTCTTTTTTTCCCGGGTCCCCGTCGCGCTGCGAGGGGCTGGACCCCTCCTGGTCCAGAATTCGCACGGCCTCAGCGGTCATGCGATCCGTCATCGTCCGTTCCCTCCTCGCGCTGCTGGTCGTCGCCTGTGCCGCTCCTGAACAGACAGAGCGCAATCTTCTTCAGCAGCCTGCGGCTCCGGCGCTCGCCGCACCCGCTGCATCAGCGTCCCCGATCGGCCCCACCCGCGTGCCGCTGACCGTGCGGGAGACGGCGGGGATCGCCCGCACGGGCGAGGTGCTGCGCTCCGGGGTGCCCCTGCCTCCATCGCTCGGCGTGCGTGATCCGGCACGGCTGGCGGTGGTCGACGCCGCCGGCCATCCGGTGCCGGCCGAATTCCGGGTGCTGGCGCGCTGGAGCGCCGGCCGGGACGACGCGGCGGCGCCCATCCAGTGGCTGCTGGTGGCCTTCCCCGCCACCGTGCCGGCCAAGGGCAGCGCCGTCTACTCGCTGGTGACGGACGGCTCGGCCGGCCCGAACCCGCCGCCGCCCCACCCCCTTCGCCTGACTCGCGACGGCCAGCAGGTGGTGGTGGACACCGGCGCCGCCGTGTTCCGGTTGGGCGGACGGGCGGATGCCCTGCTCGACGAGGTGCTGCTGCCGGGAGGCCGGCGGCTGGCAAGCGGAGCTGGCATGGAGCTGCGCACGGTCCGCCCAGCGGTCGCTTCAGGCGGGCACTCCAAGCTGCGCGAGGTGCGCGTCGAGTCCGCCGGCCCCCTCTCCGCCGTGGTGCTGGTGGACGGGGCCTACGACCTGCCGCCGGTGGGCAGTGGCGGCTTCGGCTCGCGCCGCCGCTACGTCTTCACCGCCGGCTCGCCGGTCGTGGTCGTGCGCCAGGCCGTGGCCTGGGAGGGCGACCTCGGCGAGGGAATCAAAACGAAGGACGGCCAGCCCAACGGCGTCCGCGTCGAGCGGGCGCGCGACACGCTGGCGCTCGACCTCGGGGGGCCGCCCCAGCAGTCAGTGGCGCTGATCGTGGGCAGCCGCGAGGGCGCGCCGCTGACTGGAACGGCTGGCGCGGCTGGCGATGCCTCCCTGCGCCAGCTCCTGCGCAGCCAGCGCAAGGAGCCCCTGCGCTTCGAGATGACGGCCGGGCCTGAGCGGCGGCAGGGCTCGCGGGCGGACGCCGGCATGCTGGCTGCCTCCGGCCCGGCCGGCGCGGTGGCGGTGGCTCTCAACCACATGGACCGCTACGAGCCCCAGGCCCTGCGCCTGTCGGCGGACGGCAAGCTGGCGATCGACCTGGTGGACGGCGCGGCCTGGCTCGCCTTTCACCAGGGGCTGTTCGCCACCTTCGCCGTTGCAGCCCTGCCGGCGGCGCCGGCGCGGGGCGACCTCGACCGGCTGCTCTGGGCGCCCCTCAACCGGCCGCTGCGGGCCTGGCCCGACGCCGCCTGGTTCACCGCCTCGCAGGCGGTGGACGAGGTCCCCGCCGGCGCGCTGCCGAAGCGCTATGCGGCCTACGACAAGCTCGTCCCCGCGACGCTCGCGAAGACGCTCAAGAGCCTTGACGCCGAGGGCCTCAACGGCCTCATGACGTTTGGCCTCTACCCGCGCTACTGGGAGTCCGACTACGCCGAGGTCGACTGCAAGGAGGATCCGACCCCGGGCGAGGCCTGGGACAACCCCTTCTGGTGCGCCACCTGGACGGACTACCACAACACCACGGAGACGGCGGCGATCTGGGCCATGCGCTCGGGGCAGGTCGAGTGGCTCGACGAGATCGGCTTCCCCGCGGCGCTGCGCATGCTGCACACCCAGATCCTGCAGTGCGGGCCGGAGCAGAAGTGGTTCTACTGCGGCCAGTCGCCCATGGGCTACGGCGCCTACCGCGACGACTTCAACAGCTCCCACGCCTACTTCGAGAACCTCTTCCTCTACTACTGGTTGACCGGCGACTCGACGGTGCTGGACCTCGTGCAGCGCGGCGGCGACAGCATGCGCCGGCTGTTCTGCCCCGACCGCGGACCCGGGCCGGTGACGAAGCCCCATGGCCCGGATGGGCCGGCCTGCGCCGCCACCCATCCGCCGGACAACGACTCCGCCAACTTCACCGGCCGCCAGCCCTCGCAGTGGATTGCCGCCTTCCGCTTCCTGGGCCTCGCAAGCGGCGACGCGAGCTTCCTGGAGGACTACCGCTCGGGCCTCGCCCGCGCCCTCACCCAGCAGTACGCCGAGCTGATGCAGGGGGGCCGGCGCTACGGTCTCCTCGGCGCCGAGGTGGTGAGCGGGCCGGGTTCCCACCCGGCTCCCCACGAGGCCGGACCGTTCTGGACCAACGGCTACTACGACGCCGAGAACCTCTACCGCTGGCAGCGCGACACCGGCGACCAGCCGCTGGGCGAGCCGCCGCTCAAGCCCAGCGAGGTGCTCGCCGCCGTGGCCCGCACCGTGTCGGACCTCGGCCCCCGCACCGCCAGCGGCACGCCGGACGGGCCGTGGCCCCGCCTCCTCGCCTACTCCTGGAGCGGGCCGCGCATCGGCGGCAGCCTGACGACGATCGAGGCCAAGGACCGCGAGCTCTACGGCCCGGAGCAGTTCGGCACCGTGGCCCTGCTGGTGCGGGCCGGCCGGCTGAGCGGCGATCCGGTGCTGATCGCGGCCGGGGAGCGGATGATCCAGACCATTCTGCGCAGCGGCGACAAGGAGGTCCTGCCGCTGGGCAAGATCCAGGGGCAGACCCTCACCCGCCTCCACGCCGCCGTGGCCCTGGCCGCTTCCGGAGCCGGGGGGACGAAATAGCGGCAACGTTCTTGCACCGAGCGCAGACGATGATGCAAGAGGGCCTGTCGATCCCCCTGACTCCGGATGCTCCGGCGGTCGCCGTCCTCGACGACGTCCCGGAGGAGAGCCACGTCACCCGCGGCCGCCTGCTGCGCGGCGGCGCCCTGTTCGGCGTCAGCCAGTTCCTGGGCATGGCCCTCGGCTTCGGCAGCGGCATCGTCCTGGTGCGGGTGGCCGACAAGCCCGCCGTCGCTTCCTACATGCTGTTGCAACAGGCCATCATGTCCGTGGGGCTGGTGATGCAGCTCGGCCTGGGGCCGGCGGCCCTGCGCTTCGTGCCGGTCTGCCGCGGGCGCGGCGGCGCAGCCTCCACCTCCCTGTTGCGCCGCCGGCTGTTCGCGATCCAGATCGTCCTCTGGGCCGTGATCGTCCCGCTGCTGGCGCTGGCGTGGCCCTACCTCGCCCGCCGGCTCGACGCTCCGGAGCTCGCCAAGGCGACCGGCTTCCTGGTGGCGGCGGCCGTGCTCTCCTCGTTCGGCAACCTGGTGGACAGCTATCTGCGGTCGTTCCGGCTCTACACCCTCTCGGCCCCCCTCACCCACCTGGTGCCGCGGGGCTTCATCCTGGCCGGCTTCCTCGTCCTGCTGCTGGCCGTCCCCGGCCAGCAGCCGTGGGAGATGCTGGCCTCGATCTACGTCGGCGCGATGCTGGTCAACGCCCTGCTCTACGGCCTGGCGCTGCGGGCCACGACCGCCGGCGAGAGCTCTGAGCCACGGGCGGCCCACGCGCCGCCGCCCATCCGCGAGATCCTCGGCACCTCCACCGCCATGGGCCTGCGCAGCGCCGCCTCGGTGCTGTTCGTCTCGTCGAGCCTGTGGGTCCTCTCCTGGGCCCGGCCGCACGAGGAGGTGGCCGTCTACGGTGTCGCGGCGACGCTGCTGCAGTTGATGGCGGCCATCCCCAGCATCGCCAACTTCGTCGTGCCCCAGGAGTTCGCCGTGCTCCACGCCGACGGCCGCCACGCCGAGATGGAGCGGCTGGCGCGCACGGCGGCGACCCTGGTGGCCATCCTCTCGGCCGTCTGCCTGGCCGGCCTGCTGCTGCTCGGCCGGCCGCTGGTGCGGCTGGCCTACGGCAGCTCCTACGTGGGCGCCTGGGGGATCCTCCTGGTCCTCGCCGTGGGCAGCTTCTGGGATTGCGCCTCGGGCGGCGCGGGGTACGTGCTGCAGATGGCCGGCCACCACGTCCGGCTGCTGCTGTTGACGCTGGGCGGCGCGGTGCTGAACGTGGCGCTGAGCCTGGGGCTGGCGCCGCTCTGGGGAGGCTACGGCATCGCCGCCGCCACCACGGTGACGCTCATCGCGCTCAACGTCGCCATGGTCAAGTCCGCGAAGTCGCTGGTCGGCGTGCGCACCTTCGTCTACACGAAGCCTGCCGACTGGGTGCGGGCGCTGCGTCTGGTCCGGGAGAGCGGGAGGACTTGGAAACCGAGATGAGCCAGCCGGTCTGGGTGATGGGCGGGGAGCAGCGGGTGCTCTTCTACGAGCCCAAGGAGTGGGCGGCGTTCAAGCGGGCCCTGGTGGTGCGAGTCGAGGACCGCCGGGTGGAGCGGGTCCTGGAGTACGAGTCCCCCCCGGCGCATCGCCCGGACGAGAGGCCCTCCCACGTCTTCAAGGCGGCCACCGTCGTGGGCAACACCGCCTGGCTGTGCACCCAGACCGAGGTGCTGGTGTGCGACTTCCCCTCCTTCGCAATCCGCAGGGTGATCTCCCATCCGTTCTTCAACGACCTGCATCACGTGACGCCGGGGCCGGAGGGCACGCTCTTCGTGGCGGTGACCGGGCTCGACGCGGTAGCGGAGCTGACCCCTGAGGGCAGGGTGCTGCGGCTGGTGAGCGTCCTCGGCGGCTCGCCGTGGGACCGCTTCTCCGCCACCACCGACTACCGCAAGGTGCCCACCACCAAGCCCCACCAAGCCCATCCCAACCACATCTTCTTCCTCGACGGGCACCCCTGGGTCACCCGCTTCGAGCAGCGCGACGCCATCCCCCTTCCCGGCTATGACGCGTGCGGCGGCCAGCAGCCTTTCGAAATCGGCGTCAGCGGCGTGCACGACGGCCATGTGGTGGGGGATCGAATCCACTTCACCTCCGTCTCCGGCTGCCTGGTGAGCTTCGACCTGCGCACCGGCGAGCGTACCTCGCTCGACCTCAACTCCCTCGGCGAGCCGGACGACGACCGCGCGCTCGGCTGGTGCCGAGGCCTGCTCCCGGACGGCGACCGCGCCTGGGTCGGCTTCACCCGCCTGCGCTATACCACCCTGCGGCGCAACCTGAGCTGGCTGCGCCACGGCTTCCGCGAGTCCGAGCACCACCGCCAGCGCCCGACGCGCATCGCCCGCTACAACCTCGCCCGCCCCGCCCTTCTCGCTCAGGTGAGCCTCGAGCCGGCGGGGATGGGAGCGGTGTTCAGCATCCACCAGGGCTAGCCATGCCACCTCCTCCGGCCGATGCCCGCTCCCGCGGCGCACGCCTCGCCCTGCTCGCGGTCCTGCTGCTGGCCACGCTCCTGCGCCTCTGGGGCCTGCGGCACGACCTGCCCTTCTCCTACTACGGCGACGAGCTCCATTTCATGAAGCGGGCCATGGCCCTCGGCACCGGTGATCTCGACCCGCACTGGTTCCACAAGCCGGCCTTCCTCATGTACGTGCTCGTCTTCGTCTACGGGCTCTACTTCGTGGCTGGGAGAATCGCCGGCGCCTTCGGCTCGACGGCCGAGCTCGGGGCGCGTTTCCTCTTCGCGCCCGGGCCGTTCCTCCTCCTCGGCCGGCTGGTGGTGGCGGTGTGCGGTGTCGCCACGGTCTTCGTCGTCGACCGCATCGGCCGGCGGGTCCATGGCACGCCGTGGGCCGGGGTCGCCTCGGGCCTGGTGGCGGCGGCGCTCACTCCCATGGTGGTGTCGTCGCAGACGATCAAGAGCGACGTCCCCTGCGGCCTGCTGATGGCGCTCTCGGTCTACGCCTGGCTCGGCACGCGGGAGAGCCCGCGCCTGCGCCCTCTCGCCGCCGCCTCGCTGTTGGCCGGCGCGGCCATGGGCACCCATTACTACGGCGTCGTGCTGGTGCCGGCCTACCTCGGGATGGAGGCGCTGCGCGCCGCCTCCGTCAAGACCGGCCGGCGGGCAGCCTGGGGGACGGCCCTGCGGCGCGGCGCGCTGATCGTCCTGCTGTTCACGGCCGGCTTCTTCCTCACCTCGCCTTTCAACTTCCTCGATCCCACGTGGGCCCGGGACACCTTCGGGCGCGTGGCCGGGAGCCTCGGCCTCGCGCACGGAACGCACGGCCAGGACGTCCGGTACGAGCCGGACGCGAACCTGGAGATCAAGCCCGGGGCCGCGTCGCTGGTGGGCGCCGCAGGCGCGTTCTTCGCCATGGTCGGCTCGGGCGAGGCGTTGGGGATCGCCCTCTCGCTGCTCGCCGCCGTGGGCCTCGCGGCCACCCTGGCGCGGCGCGAGACGCGGTGGTACGGGCTGCTGGTCTCGATCCCCTGTCTCTTCTTCTTCCTCGCGGCCATCACCGTCGCCGCCTATCATGCGCAGGCGCGGCATCTGAACGCCTTGTACCCGCTGCTGGCGACCCTCGCCTGGCCCGGCGCCCTGGCCGCCGCGCGGCTCGCCCCGCGGCTATTGAAGGAGCCCCGGGACCACGCCGCCGCCCTAAGTCTCGTCGCCCTCGCCTGCCTCCCCCTCCTGGCGCGCAGCATCCAGCACGACCGCCGGCTGGACCGGGAGGACAGCCGCGGAGTCTCCTATCGCTGGGTCCTGGCCGGGCTCCCGGCGGACTCCCACATCCTGCTCGACGACTACGGTCCGCTGCTGAACCCGAACGCCCGGGCGGCGGCCCGGCAGGCGGCGCTCCTGCGGACCCTGCCGCCCGGTCCCTTCACCCGGCACCAGGGGCTGCGGATCGAGCTGCTGCAGCGCTTCCCGCCCCGGGACGGCCGCGACCTGGACGAGCTCGGCCACCAGTGGTGGCTGCCGCGCGAGAAGAGTGACGAGGAGCTGCGCCGCGATCCGAAGGACCTCGACATGGCGAGCCCCCTGGTCTTGCGCCAGCCCCGCAGCCTGGAGGAGTATCGCCGGCAGGGGATCCGCTACGTCATCACCAACAGCCTGGCCCGCGACCAGTACCTGACGCTCAACCCCCGCGGCTCGCGGTTCCCGTCCTTCGTCCGCTTCTACCGCGAGCTGGATACGACGCGGCGCCTCCGCACCTTCGATCCCGCAGCCTGGGGGGGCAAGGGGCCCGTGGTCTGGATCTACGACCTGGCGCAGCCGGCGCCACCGGAGCAGCGGCCGCTGCCCGAGGGGTTGGCGGCGCCGCCGGCCGAGGACCGGGACCTGGAGTAGCGGGGAATTCCCACCATCCACTTTGTCATTTCTTCGTTCCGCTTCTAGAGATATCCCTCTTGGCGATACCACTCGGCCGTGCGGCGAAGCCCCTCGTCGAGCCCCACCCTGGGCGCCCAGCCCAGGTCGCGCTTCGCCTTGTCGATGCGGAACGCCCGGTTCTGCCGGTACCAGTCCACGCGGCGGGGGAAGATGGGCGGCGCGATGCCGAACGGACGGCAGGCCTTCTCGACGACGTGACCCACCGCCACCACCGGCCAGACGGGAAAGTGGGGGATGCGGACCTCGACTCCCAGCGAGCGGCCGACCCGCCGCACCAGGTCCTCGATCTGCACGTACTCCTCGTCGGCGATGAGGTAGGCCTCGCCGTCCCCCCGGCCGTCCGCCATGGCGGCCAGGAAGGCGTCCACGAGGTTGTCGACGTAGAGAGGATGGTAGAGCGTCCTGCCGTCGCCGAACATGGGGAACCGGCCGCGGGCCACGCGGCGATAGATGAGGAGGAAGCGCTCCGGATCGCCGGGGCCGTAGATGGCGGCCGGCCGCAGGATCACCGCCGGCAGGCCCTGCTCATGGAACTGCCGCACCAGTGGCTCGGCCTCGTACTTGGTGCGCTGGTAGTAGTCCGCCGGCTGGATGGGCGCGTCCTCGCCGCCCGGGGAATGGTCGACGTTGCCGTGCACGCCGCAGGTGCTGCAGTAGACGAAGCGGCGCACCCCCGCTGCCTTGGCGGCCTCCAGGACGTTGCGGGTGCCGCCGACGTTGACCTCCCGGTAGTGGCGGTCGGGCACGTTCAGCTCGCGAAACGCGGCGGCCAGATGGTGCACCACCTCGGCTCCGTCGACCGCCCGGCGGACCACCTCGCGGTCGGTGACGCTGCCCAGCACCACCTCGGCCCCCCAGTCCCGCAGCTCCCGGGTCTTGAGCCCTTCCTTATAATCCAGGGCCACGACCTCGTGCCCCTGATCGAGGAGCCTCTTCACCAGCGCCTTGCCGGTGAACCCCGTGCCGCCGGTGACCAGGACCCTCATGCACGCTCCATCCTCAGGACCACGGGCGAGCCCAGCCGGCGGGTGAGGCTCAAGGCCGCGCTCAGTCTCTCCACCGCCCGGGAGAACCCGGCGCGTCCCACCGCGCGATGGACGACCATGGGCAGGAAGATCTGCCGCCGCTCCGCCGGCCGGCCGAAGCCGTGGCGCGCCAGCTCGGCCGGCACCTCGCCCGGCGCGAAGCAGAGGAACGGGCGGGTGTTCCCCTCGACCGCCCGCTTCCAGCCGAAGAGGGGGCCGTAGAGCCGGTTGAAGCTCCGCGTGTCGGGGTAGTCGACGATCACCGCCCGGGCGGCCACCCGGCACAGCTCGGCGACCTGCCGGCGCCAGTCGTCGAGGTGGGTCAGCAGCCGGAAGGCCAGGGCGACGTCGAAGGCGCGGTCCGGGAACGGCAGCCGCTCCAGATCGCTGGCCAGGAAGGCGAACGATCCCCGCGGCAGCGCGCGGTCGAGCCGCTGCCGGCAGACCCCGGCGCTGCCGGCCACCGTGACGTCGAAGCCCCGCGCCACCAGGGGCGGCGCGAGTTGGGCATGGCCACCGCCCACGTCCAGCACCCGCGCTCCCGGCCAGGGAGCGAGGAGCTCCAGCACCGCGGCGGTCTGGACGGCGAGGAAGTATTCCCCCACCGGTCCCGCGAAGCGACGGGCGTAGCCCTCGGACGACGTCTCGACGTCCGGCGGCTGGCGCGGCGCCGCCTCCAGGGCCAGCGTCGCGAGAGCCCGCCGCGCCACCGCCCGCGCCGTGGTGAGCTTCACTCCGGAGACGCTCACCAATCCTCGGGGACCGCCCTGGCGGCCGTGATCGCGGATCACCGGGCGCGCGGCCGGCACCGTGGAGCCCTCGGCCACCGCCGGCAGCGCGCCCCAGAGCACGCGCAGCACCTCCCCGCGGCGAACGTCGAGCCCCGGCACCGCGGCGTTGAGGTCGCGCAGGAAGCCCGCGATCCGCTCCTCGTCCGGCGGCCCGTCCTCGCCGGCCGGGGCATAGGCCGTGCCGGCCATGAGCTTCCCTTCACAGGGGACGAGGAACCACGTCTGGGCGCTTCGCCCGCCGGTCGCAGGAGCGGCCACCGCCAGCGCGGCCGTCGACGGCGGCTGCCGGTCGAGGAGGAGATTGAAGGCGAGGAGCGGCCGGAACAGCTCCGGCACATCGCGGTCGAACCGCCGCGCCAGGTGGCGGACCCAGGGACCGGCGCAATTCGCCACCGCCCGGGTCCTCACCTCGAAGCGCTCGCCCGTCTCGCGGTCGGCGACCGCCACCCCGACCACCCGACCGCTCTCCACTCGCAACTCGACCGCCTCGGCGTGATCGAGGGCCGTGGCGCCGCAGCGGCAGGCCCGGCACAGCAGCTCCGCGACCAGCCGCTGGGGACTGTGGATCACGGCGTCATGCCAGAGCGCGCCCCCCCGCAGACCCGCGCGGTCGACCCCCGGAAACAGCGCCGCCGTCGCCGCAGGACCCAGGAGCCGGCCCCGGGGGATCGCCCGATCTCCCGACAGCAGGTCGTTGGCCGCGAGCGCCAGCCGGAGCACTGCCGGCCGCCGGAGACGGCCACCGCGCGGGGGAGCGTACAGCGGCATCAGAAAAGGGAGGGGCGAGACCAGGTCCGGGAAATGGCGGAGGAACCAGCGCCGCTCCCCCACCGACTCGCGGAACCGGGGGAGATCGAAAGTCTGGAGATAGCGCAGGCCGCCGTGGAGGATGCGCAGACTGTTCGCGGTGGTGGCGCCGCCGAAGCCGTCGCGCTCGACGAGCAGCGTGGCAAGCCCCCGCCGCGCCGCCTCGAAAGCCACGGCGATGCCCTGGATGCCGCCCCCCACCACCGCGAGGTCCCACCGCTGCGCGGCCACGGTGGGCAGATCGCGCTCTCTTATCGGGTCCATGACGACGGCGCGGCAGCCTCCCCCGCCCCGGAGACCGCGGCGGGCGTCACCGCCGGCGCGAGCGCACGGGAGCGGAGCCGGAGGACAAGCTGATCGCAGCAGAAGCCGGCGAGGCTCGCGCGTCGGCCGAACGTCCGCGGCTGCGCGCGCAACGAGCCGAGCGCCTGCTTGAGGGCCTAGGCGGGCCGCCCGGGATCGATCCCCCTCTCCAGCATGAAGCCGTAGGAGCCCGCCCGGCCGGCGTGCTCGGGAAGCGGCAGGGGATCGGTGCCGGGGAGCACTGGGATGCCCCGGGCCGCAGCCTCACGGAAGAGCCGGGGCTGGCCGGCGGACTGGGGACGGCCGGCCTGGTCGCCCAGGAAGAGGCTGGGCCCCTCCGCACGACGGATCGCCGCTTCCACCAGGGCGCCGCGGTAGAGCCACCATTTGCCGAAGCCCCAGGGGAGCACCGTCACGGCGCCGCTCCAGCGCACGCGGGTCAGCGCATCGGAGAAGGGCAGGCCGTCGGGGAATTCCTCGCGGGTGACGAGGCCCAGGACCTCCAGACCCTCCCGGCTGCGCACCTGGCGGCCGGCGGCGATGAGCAGCGTCGCGGCGTCGCCCTGGCGGCGCGCCGTCAGGACGACGTCGTCGCCCGTGGGCTCGAGCTGCCAGGAGCCGAACCGGGCGCCGTCCTCCTGCCGGGAGAGGCGGAGGAACCACCGGTCCTGTGCCGTCTCGGCCAGCATCAGACAGCCGGTGAAGGGGCCCTCGATCCCCAGCTCGGCGGCGCCCCGGGCGAAATTCGCCAGGGCGGCGTCGAGGAAGGCGTCGCGTTCAAAGCCGGGGTGGAAATGGACGTGGGCGTCGATCAGGAGGGGCTCGTTGTGGGGCACTGCAGCGATCTCGCTCATGGCCGCGAGAGCTTTGAGCAAGTTCCGTGCCCTGTCGCTTTTCCGGGGAGCTTGCACTAGAGTACGGTCCTCAACCCGCAAGGAGACCGGCGCATGTTGCAGGAACTGACCCCCTCCTCGTTCGAGGCCCATCTGGGCTCGCCGCTCCATATCCACTACGGCGCCGCGGCCCCCCTGGAAGCGGTGCTCCAGGGAGTGAGGCGCCACGAGGCGCATCCCGGTCCGCGCGCCGAGCCCTTCTCCGTCTACCTCCGGAGCCCTCGCCAGGGAGCGCTGCCGCAGGCCATCTACCGCGTGGAGCACCCGGCGCTGGGGGCGCTGGAGCTGTTCCTCGTCCCCATCGGTCCGGACCCCAAACTGGGGGGGATGGTCTACGAAGCCGTGTTCAACTGAGGGGGCTTCCACTCCATGAGGTGGTAAGGCCCCCGCTCCTCGATGGGCCGGAATCCCAGCCGTTCATAGAGCCGCATCGCCGGGTTGAAGACCTCGACGTGGATGGTGACCGGCTTGTCCGCTGCCTCCCCCTCCGCCAGCAGCTCGCGCAGCAGCGACGTCCCGATCCCGCCCTGACGAAACTCGGGCAGCAACGTGATATCCACCAGCCGGATCTCCCGCGGCCGGCGATGCACGTAGAGCCGCCCGGCGGGAACGCCATCCACGAGGATGACGTCGAACTGGGCGCCGTCATAGTGGTCCTGGTACCAGGAGTGCTGGGCATTGAACTGCTGCTGGACGAAGGCGTCCTTCTGCTCGGCGGTCCAGTCCATGACCATGGCAAGCTCCTCCTCCCGGGTGCTGTGGTAGACCCGGAGGAGGAAGTCCATGTCGTCCGGGCCGATGGGCCGGAGGGTGATGGAAGGAGCGAGCATTCTCTCTCCAACGTTATTTCAATACATGCAACTACCTCCCGGACCTCCGTCTGTCAGAAGAGGTCCGGGAGAAGCCGTGTTCGAGGATCAGGTTCGCGGAGGGTACACGCCCTGAAGGGCGATGCAGAAGTTGAGGGTCAGGTATGGCTGCATGTTGTTGTGCGGCTGGTCGCCGCCGGCGGGGGCGAGGGCGTTGTCGGAAAAGTTGACCAATGGCGCGCCCGCGGGGGCGACATAGGGCGTCGCACCACTTGTCTTGGCGAGGGCATTGCCGGCAGGGTTCGGCTTGCTCGCGGTTGTCGAGGAAGCCATCAGCGAATGTGAGTGGGACGGGATTTCCGACTCAAGAAGAGACACTGTGTCGGAGCCACCGGTCTCGCCGAGGTCATGTAGTGAGAGGCCGGGGCCTTGCCCCGGATGCATCGGGGCATTTCCCTGCATATTGGGAAGCGCAAAGTTGGATTTTCCATCCCCACCGTAGGTAGTCCCAAGCAGAGAGAACAGAGCCGTGTTTTGCGAGAGCGGCAGGATCTGACCATCGCAGAACGCCCAGCCTTTCGGCGCGAAGTTGAAGGGGAAAATACGGATTTCTGCCACAAACGGATCCATGTCTTTCTCCTCCTAAGTCTGCGACGGGAAAATCCCGAAGAGTGAAATGATGAAGTCCACACACAGATAGGGCTGGAAATTATTGTGCGGCTGGCTTCCTCCCGTCGAGCTGACGGCCTGCGGCGCCATCGGCGATGTCGGGTTAACGTTGATATATGGATCGAAGAGCGAAGCCTGAGCCAGCACGTTCGGCGATACGTTTTGCTGCGTCGCGATACTGGTCGTCGCCAGGAGGGGATGGGAGTGTGCCGGAATCTGCGACACGGTCAGCGTTACCGTCTCGACTCCTCCGGTCTCCGCCAGTGTGAAGCCATTGCCGAAGTGAAGCGGGATGCGGCCACGAAGGTCCGGAAGCGCGAAGGTGGACTGCCCATCGCCACCATAGGTCGTACCGATGAGATTGAATAGAGTCTCGTATTCCGAGATCGGCAGAAGCTGCCCCTCGCAGAACATCCACCCTGCCGGCGCGAAGTTCCCGGCGAACATACGGATTTCTCCAACGTAAGGTTGCGCCATTTCTTCGTCCGCCTTTCTAGGTCTGACTCGGGAAAATGCCCTGGAGGGCAATACTAAAGTTGAGAACCAGGAAGGGCTGCATGTTCAGGTGGGCCTGACTGCCGCCGACGTTCGCAATGCTCGCTGGACTCATCGCAGCTAAGTTGTTGTCAGGAGCCTGGTACATCTGGCTTGGCGAGGTCCCGAGAAGATTTCCTGCGGCAATGATGAGCGTTCCCGTGCTGGAGGTCCCGGTGAGCGAGTGTGTATGCGTGGGAATCTCGGAGATCGACAACGTGTGACCTTGTTCACCACCCCTCTCACCGAGCGTGTGCCCACTGCCCATGTGAATGGGAGCTCTACCCTGCAGGTTAGGGAGGCCGAAGTTGACGCGCCCGTCCCCTCCGTACGTGGTACCGAGCAGAGAGAACAGCCCCTGATTCTGATTGATCGGCAGCAACTGTCCGTCGCACAGGGCCCATCCTTTGGGCGGAAAACCGAAGCTCATGATCCGGATTTCACTCAAAAAAGGTTCTGCCATTTCATTCCTCCCTTTATTGGACTGTGACGGAGGCTCCCGTCCTTGCGACGGGAGCCTCTAGTCAAGGCGAAACAGGGCTCAGGGCGGGAATCCACCGCAGGTGCCTGCTGGCACGATTGCCACCGTCCCCGATGTGTTTTCGTCGATGACGCCTGCCGAGGTGAGATTCGTCACGGTGTTCGTGCTCTGGATCTGATTTGTGACGTTCGGCTGTGTCCCCTCCAGGCTCAAGGTGTTCGAGGCGCTGGTCCGTCGGGCAAAGTAGAATGCCGCCTCGCCACCGGCAGGCCAACTCGTCGGGTCATACGCCGAGTTTCCGGTGATCACCGTGCAGACGTGGTCGAAACCGCCGAGACCGTTGCTATCTGAGAGCACGAAGATCGAAGCACTCGGGCAGGGGACGTTGGCACCGCAGCCGATGTTTTGGTTCGTGCCACTCGGCCTCACGATCTGATTGTTGATGATCTTCGCTTTCAGGTTGAGGTTCGGGATGTAGGCCTGCGCCTCGATATCGATACCCCTGCCATTCGGAACCTCGCGGATGATATTGCCATCGATGGTGAGACTGACGTTCAAGCCTCCGTTGGCCACACGGATGCCGTTGCCGATCGCTGAACCGGAGTCATTCACGCCGGCAGTCCCGATGTTGTTATTCCGTAGCGTTGCCGTCATCGAACCGCCGGTGGCCGATGTCGAGGTAACGAGGTTCAGGGCCTGGGTGTGCGAGTTCGTGATTGTGTTGCTTTGTACGACGATGGTCATGCTGGAGGCCTGGGAGAGGTCGAAGTCCATCCCGGCGTTGTTGCCCGTAACGGTATTGCTCTGCACGGTCAAGCTTGAGATGTTACCGGTGTCGGCGTTGTTCACCTGCAGCCCCGTGGCTGAGTTGCTCGAGAACGTGTTGTTGCTGATCGTTCCGGTGGTCAGCACCGACGTACCGCGCATCTGCATCAACATGCCGTCGCCGCCCGGGGTATTCGTCACGGTCGTCCCGGTCATGTTCAGGGCAGCCATGTTGGTGTTGAAGTTGTCGATGGTCACGCCCTGGTGGCGTGCGCCATTGATCGTGCAGCTTGTGATCGTAAGCGTGCCCGTCGTGTTGCTGGTGTGGAGGCCGTCGTCAGTGGTGTTATTCCCAGCCGCATCCGTGATCGTCGTGTTGGCAACCGTCAGGTTGTTCGCGGTGGTAGACGAGATGCCATGGGTTCCAGGATTCTGAATGGACATCCACGAGAAGCTCGCGTTCGCTGGGCCGGTGATCAGGATGCCCTCGGCTCCGGTCTTCTGAATCGTCCCACCCGTACCCGCTGAACCGGTTCCTGCCACCGTCAGAGTGCCGGAGGTGCCCGTGCTGTTGAGCACAATGCCGTTCGTCGGACCGCTCGCCGCCGTGCCTGCCGAGATGCTCCGGAACTTCAGCCCACCAGCACCGATCGTCGTGTTCGCCACGTTGAGCGCTGTGCCCGTCGTGGTGGTGATCGTGCTCGTCATATCTGTCGCCGTTACTGTGCCGCCGCCGGTCGCCGTGAAAGCGGCGTTGGCGCCGGTGCTCAGCGTCAACGCACTCGTGAAGTCGATCGTCGCGCCGGTGTTGTTGGTGAGAGACACGCCCTGCCCGCTGTCAGTCACAGTGCCCGAGAAGGAGAACGACGAGCCGCTGTCCGCGTTGGTGATAAGGATCGAGCGCGCTGAAGTCGAGCTGTTGCTGATGGTGCCGGCGTAGACCGAGGTCAGAGCGGTCGTTCCCGCCGCGCTGTTGTCTACATGGAAAGCCACGCCCGGGCCGCTCGATTTGTTGATCGAGCTTCCCGATGGGGCCCGGAACTGACCGGCTACGGTGGCGAAATCGACACCTGACGTGGAGAATGTCGTGGGCGTGCTAGTCAGCCCGGCGAGCCGCAGATCGACAGTTGCGCTGCTAACGGCGACCGCCGCGCCGTCGTTGGCCACGATCGTAGAGCTGCCGGTGCTGTCCGGAGGAGCCGGGGTCACTTGAATGCTCGTGCCCGCGGCACCGGTGAACACGCCCGTGCCTCCAACAGCCAAACCATAGCCGGCAGAGTAGATGTCGAGGTCGGTGAAGCTCAGGGAGCCCGTTACCTGGTTCAGCACGAGGCCCCCGTTGGCCTGGGACGAGCCGACCGGGTTGCCCGGCTGTCCGATCACCGTGACCCCTCCCGAGACAGGCTGCAGGTTTGCAGCTACCGGATCCGAATCGAACGTTGCCGGGCCGTTGACGACAATACCTGATCCGGCCGTATTCCCTGTTACCACGTTGTCGTTAAAGGCCGTGATGAACAAGCTCCCGTTAGACCGCAGGATGTCGATCCCGTTACCTGTCGCCGTGACCGCATTGGCCCGCACGGAGAGATTGAGGGAACCGGAGCCACCCTTGTTGATGTCGATCCCTTCGACTCCAGCCGAACGCACGACGTTGTCGCGGATGTCGGTCGAGCCCGATCCGGCGAAGGCGGCGGTATGAGTGACGTCGATGCCGTTGGTGTTGCCGGCCAGGTTCAGGCCGGCGATCTCGGCCGGGATCACGTCCGTGGCGGAGACCGCGTTGCCGCCCGCAGCCGGATTGTCCAGCATCGGTCGGCAGGGATTGCCCGAACAAGCCGTTGGGGCAGGTTGCGTCAGTAGCTGCACCGAGGTCGTGCCGGGCACACCGTTGAAGGTGATCGCCGGGCTGAAGGTGACCGTGAGCCCGGAGAACTCACCGATCAGATGCTGGCCGTCCTTCAGGGCGATGCCGGCGTTCTGGCTGGTCGTCGTGCCGTCACCGAAGTAGACGAAGATGTAATCGCCCGCCAGCGAGGCCGTCTGCGCCCCCGCCAGCGTGTTGAACGGATCGTTGGACCGGCCCTGGCCGCCCGGTGCGTCGTTCTTCACGAACCAAACCCGGCTCTTGAGGTTGATGGTCACCGTCCGTGGCGCCGTGGTGGCGGCGCCGTCGGTGACCTGGTACGTGAAGGTGTCGGAGGCCGCGGTGTCGCCCGCCTTCGGGGTGTAGATGAACTCGCCGGTGGACTGCAGGTCCACTTTGCCGCCGTTGGCGGTAGGACCGGCGACGATCGGAACCGCGGTCAACGAGCTCGGCCCGTTGTCGCTGTCGGTGAAGTTGTCCTTCAGATTGCCGGTGACGAAGATCTTGGGAGTGTTGATGCTCGGTGCCGCGGCGAACTGGAGTTGCACGTTGCCGACCGTATCGAAGGTCTCCTTCGGCGACCCGACGAGCTGCGGCGGAATGTTCACGTGCGTGATCGAGATCTTGAACATCTGCGGCGCCGAGGTATCCACGCCGCCGTTGGCCGTGCCACCGTTGTCCATCAGCACGAGCGTGATCGTCGCCGTGAAGGTGCCGAACGGCACGATTGCCGGGGTGAAAGTCAGCACGCCGGTCGGGGAGACCGAAGGCCCGGCCGCGAAGATGCTTGGATTGTCGTTGGCCGTGATGTTGAAGGTCAGCGTCTGGCCCGACTCGTTCGCCGGACCGGCCGAGATCCCCGTCGCCCAGGGGTTGACCGTCACCGGGCCGGCGTTGTCGCCGACGCTCTGGTCTGCACCCTTGGTGAACGACGGCTGGTCGTTGACCGAGGTCACGTTGATGACGAAGGTCTGCGGCGCCGAGGTGTCCTGACCACCGTTGGCCGTGCCGCCGTTGTCCTTCAGCACGAGCGTGATGGTCGCCGTGCCGTTGGCGTTCGGGGCCGGGGTGAAGGTCAGCACACCCGTCGGCGAGACCGCCGGACCGGCCGAGAACAGGCTCGGGTTCGTGTTGCCCGTGACGTTGAAGACGAGCGTCTGGCCCGACTCGCTCGGCGGACCGGCCGAGATCGCGGTGGCCCACGGGCTGATCGTCTGCGGACCGGCGTCTTCCAGCACTGTCTCGTCCGGACCTTTGGTGAAGCTCGGCGCCTGGTTGACCTGCGTCACGTCGATGACGAAGGTCTGCGGCGCCGAGGTGTCTTGACCGCCGTTGGCTGTGCCGCCGTTGTCCTTCAGCACGAGCGTGATCGTCGCCGTGCCGAAGGCGCCCGCCGCCGGGGTGAAGGTCAGCACACCCGTCGGCGACACCGCCGGACCGGCCGAGAACAGGCTCGGATTGGTATTGTTCGTGACGATGAAAGTCACCGTCTGACCCGACTCGTTGGCCGGGCCGGGCGAGATCGCCGTGGCCCATGGGTTGAACGTCTGCGGGCCGGAGTTCTCCAGCACCGTCTCATCCGGACCCTTGGTGAAGCTCGGCGCCTGGTTGACCGCCGTGACGTTGATGACCACGGTCTGCGGCGCCGAGGTGTCCACGCCGCCGTTGGCCGTGCCGCCATTGTCCTTGAGGACGATCGTGATCGTCGCCGTGCCGGCGGTATTGGTCGCCGGCGTGAAGGTTAGCACACCCGCCGGCGACACCGCCGGACCGGCCGAGAACAGGCCCGGGTTGGTGTTACCCGTCACCTGGAACGTCAACGTCTGGCCCGACTCGTCCGGCGGACCGGCCGAGATCGCCGTCGCCCACGGGTTGACCGTCTGCGGACCGGCGTTCTCCAGCACCGTCTGGTCCGGGCCCTTGGTGAAGGACGGCGCGTCGTTGACCGCCGTGACGTTGATGACGAAGGTCTGCGGCGCCGAGGTGTCCACGCCGCCGTTGGCCGTGCCGCCGTTGTCCTTGAGGACGAGCGTGATCGTCGCCGTGCCGTTGGCGTTGGCCGCCGGGGTGTAGGTGAGCGTCCCCGTCGGGGAGACCGCCGGGCCGGCCGAGAACAGCGACGGGTTGGTGTTCCCCGTCACCTGGAAATTCACCGTCTGGGTTCCCTCGTTGGGCCCGGCCGAGATCGCCGTGGCCCAGTTCGGAACCGTCTGCGGGCCGGCGTCCTCCAGCACCGTCTGGTCCGCTCCCTTGGTGAACGACGGCGCCTGGTTGACGTTGTTTACGTCGATGACGAAGGTCTGCGGCGCCGAGGTGTCCACACCGCTGTTGGCCGTGCCGCCGTTGTCCTGAGGACGAGGGTGATCGTCGCCGTGCCGAACTGGTTGGCCGCCGGCGTGAAGGTCAACACACCGGTCGGCGAGACCGCCGGCGCGGCCGAGAACAGCGACGGATTCGTGTTGTTCGTCACCTGGAAGGTCAGCGTCTGGCCCGACTCGTCCGGCGGACCGGCCGAGATCGCCGTCGCCCACGGATTGACGGTCTGTGGTCCGGCGTTCTCCAGCACTGCCTGATCGGGCCCCTTGGTGAAGCTCGGCGCGTCGTTGACCGCCGTGACGTTGATGACGAAGGTCTGCGGCGCGGAGGTGTCCACGCCGCCGTTGGCCGTGCCGCCGTCGTCCTTGAGGACGAGGGTGATCGTCGCCGTACCGTTGGCGTTCGCCGCCGGCGTGTAGGTCAGGGTGCCCGTCGAGGAGACGGCCGGACCGGCTGAGAACAGTGACGGATTCGTGTTGTTCGTCACCTGGAAGGAGACCGTCTGGGTCCCCTCGCCGGGGCCGGCGGAGATCGCCGTCGCCCAGTTCGGAACCGTCTGCGCGCCGGCGTCCTCCAGCACCGTCTGATCCGGACCCTTGGTGAACGACGGCGGCTGGTTGACGTTGGACACGTTGATCACGAACGTCTGCGGCGCCGAGGTGTCCACGCCGCTGTTGGCCGTACCGCCGTCGTCCTTGAGGACGAGGGTGATCGTCGCCGTGCCGAACTGGTTCGTCGCCGGCGTGAAGGTCAGCACGCCCGTGGGCGAGACCGCCGGACCGGCCGAGAACAGCGATGGGTTGCTATTGTTCGTCACCTGGAAGGTCAGGGTCTGGCTCGACTCGTCCGGCGGACCGGCGGAGATCGCCGTCGCCCAGCCGTTGACGGTCTGCGGGCCGGCGTTCTCCAGCACCGTCTGATCGGGTCCCTTGGTGAAGCTCGGCGCGTCGTTGACCGCCGTGACGTTGATGACGAAGGTCTGCGGCGCCGAGGTGTCCACACCGCCGTTGGCCGTGCCGCCGTCATCCTTGGCCACCAGGGTGATCGTCGCCGTGCCGTTGGCATTCGCCGCCGGAGTGTAGGTCAGGGTGCCCGTCGAGGAGACGGCCGGACCGGCCGAGAACAGCGCCGGGTTGGTGTTGTTCGTCACCTGGAAGGTGACCGTCTGGCTCCCCTCGCCGGGACCGGCGGAGATGGCGGTCGCCCAGCCGTTGACCGTCTGCGCGCCGGCGTCCTCCAGCACCGTCTGATCAGGACCCTTGGTGAACGAGGGTGGCTGGTTGATGTTGCCCACGTCGATGACGAACGTCTGCGGCGCCGACGTGTCGACGCCGCCGTTGGCCGTGCCGCCGTCGTCCTGGAGGTCGATGGTGATCGTCGCCGTGCCGAACTGGTTGGTCGCCGGCGTATAGGTCAGCACACCCGTGGGCGAGACCGCCGGGCCCGCCGCGAACAGCGCCGGGTTGGAGTTGCCCGTGACGTTGAAGCTCACCGTCTGGCCCGATTCGTCCGGCGGCCCCGGCGAGATCGCCGTGGCCCAGCCGTTGACCGTCTGCGGGCCGGCGTTCTCCAGCACCGTCTGGTCCGCCCCCTTGGTGAAGCTCGGTGCGTCGTTGACCGCCGTCACGTTGATGACGAAGGTCTGCGGCGCCGAGGTGTCGACGCCGCCGTTGGCCGTGCCGCCGTCATCCTTCGCCACCAGGGTGATCGTCGCCGTGCCGTTGGCGTCGGGCGCCGGGGTGAAGGTCAGGGTGCCCGTCGAGGAGACGGCCGGGGCGACCGAGAACAGGGAGGGGTTGGTGTCGTTCGTCACCAGGAAGGTCACCGTCTGCCCGGACTCGCTGGGCGGGCCGGGCGAGATGGCCGTGGCCCAGTTGGGGACGACCGTCTCAGGGAAGGCGTCCTCCAGCACCGTCTGGTCGGGGCCCTTGGTGAACGACGGTGCCTGGTTGACGTCCGTCACCGTGATGGTGACCGTGCCGTCGTCGGTCCCCAGGCCATTGTTCGCCGTATAGGTGAAGCTGTCCGTCCCCACGAACCCGGCCGCCGGGGTGTAGCTGAAACCGCCATCGACGGCGAGGGTCACGGAGCCGCCCTGCGCCGTGGCCGCCGCGGCCTGCGGGGTGGCCGTCAGGTTGCCGCCCTGGTCGTTGCCCAGCACACCGGGAGCCGGCACGTTGAGGGTCGTGTCCTGGACGATGGTGTAGGAGTCGTCCACCGCCACCGGCTTAGTGTCGAACTGAAGCAGCGCATCGATACGGAAGCAGAGGGCGTTGGCTGCTGCGTCCTTGAAGCCGTAGAGTGCCCGGAGGTCGGCCCCTGTGGTATCGGAGCCATCCGTGGCCAGCAGGTTGGCCGAGCTCCACTCGTCCGTGGTGGTGCCGTCGAGGTCGCAGGAGCCGGCGGCGGCGAAGGCGACGCCGGCCGCGCCGAGGAGCAGGAGGGCCAGCAGGACCGTCCCGGCGGTGCGCCGGCGGCGCAGCAGCACCACGGCGGAGAGCGCCAGGACGAGCCCCAGGAAGCCCAGGCCCCACTCGGTGAGGGTCGGGATCTCGGCGATGGATGCCGCCTGCAGCAGGATCGGGAACCCGCTGCCCGGGGCGGTCGTCAGCATCTCGTCCGTGAGCACGCCGCCGTTGTCGAAGCCGAGCACCCCCAGCCGGACGATCAGCGGATTGGCGACCGTCGACAGGCTCAGCGGGAAGAAAGTCTCGATGACGCTCGGATTGGTAACGCCGTTGGTCCCCACGGGCCAGGGCAGCGGATGCCCGGCCGGCGCGGCGACCGCGGTCACCGGGCCGAAGCTCGATCCCGTGCAGGTCTGCATCTCGAGCGCAGTCACCTGGGCCGTGGTACCGCTCGAGGTGACAGTCGTGATGAGGATCTGCTCGACCCCCTTGAACGGCACGCTGAGCGTCGGCACGTCGCAGCCCGTGCTCGGGTTGTTGTCCAGGTCCAGGAGGATCTGGAACTTGGCCGTTGCCGCGGAGGCCGCGGCGGCGGAGCCGATCGTGAGCAGCAGCAGGGCGACGGCGACTCTGGCGCGGGCGGGAATCCAAGAGCTCATGGGAAAATCTCCTCGGCAAGGGGCGCGCCCCGTGCACACCTCCGGACGGAGGTCAAGCAAAGACGGGCAAGAGAGAGACCGGTGCAGGACGACATGGACTAGGTTCGATTCCGCTCAACTCATCCAGGATCTACTTTTTTCCTGCTCCCCATAGAGCCGCACACTGATCCCGGAACCCTGAAGACGCCTGAACTACGGGTGCCGGATACGTTACCACAGCCCGGGCCCGGAAGTGCCAAGGAATCCCTGGATTCAAGGAAACTGCAAGTGCGGCAAGGCTGGGGCGGGCTGAGGGCGAGGGGCGGGAGGAGGGGCGCCGCCCGGGGTGGAAGCCCGGGCAGCCGTCCCTGGATCCGAGGGCGAGGGGTCAGCGGATTTCCTGGGCCATGCCGCTCTGGATGGCGCGGTCCATCAGCGAGCGGAGCTCCTTTTCAGCCTTGCGGGAGGCGGCCTCCTGCTGAGCCCCAAGCTCCTCCTGCTGGCGGCCCAGGGCCTCCTGCTGGCGGCCGAGCTCTTCCTGTTTACGGCCCAGCTCCTCCTGCTGACGGCCGAGGTCGTTCATCTGGCGCTCGAGATCCGCTTCTTTGCGCTCAAGATCCCGGTCGTCCGCATCGCCACCGCGGCCGACCCGGTCGGCGGCGAGGGCCGCCTGCCGGGCTCCCAAGGCTCCCTGCTTCGCTCCCAGCGCGCCCTGCCGGCCGCCCAGCTCGCCCTGGCGGGCGCCGAGCTTTCCCTGCTGCGCTCCCAGCTCCCCCTGCCTGCGGCCCAGCTCCTCCTGGTCCTTGAAGAGATCCCGGACCGTCCTGAGCGTGGCGGCGTCGCGGATCACGTACTCCTTGCCGCCGTGGCGGAACCAGAGGATGTCCCCGCCGTCGCTACCGCGCAGCCTCTTCACCTTCTCGATCTCCGACATCGAGCCGCTCATGGTGGCGGAGTTGTCGCCGTGGAGGAAGACGTAGGACTCGCCGTCGCCGTGGTGGCCATAGGAGTAGCTGTAGGAGGATCCGTGCCTGGGCGGCGCGGGCGGGGCCGGGGGAGCGGGCGGAGCCGGCGGGGTGGGAGGTGCGGGAGGCACCGAGCGGTCGCCACGAGGCGTGGCGGGGACGGCCGGAGCCGCGGCGATCATTGCCACAGGAGCCGGAACCGCCACGGCCACGGGAGACGCCACGGGCCGCGGGGCCGGGACAGCAGCGACCACCGGAGCCACAGGGGGAATGCCGCCCTTGACACCGCCGCGAACGCCGCCCTTGACACCGCCGGGGATTCCACCCTTCACGCCCCCGGCGATGCCGCCCTTGACCCCGCCGGGAATTCCCCCGCGTACACCGTCGGGGATCGCGCCGGCCGGCGGCGCCGGGGCCACGGCCGGCTCGGACGCGTCCGCCTCGGGCGGCTCCGGCGCCTCCGGGGCGGCCGCCTCGGGAGCCGCCACCGCCGCCGGAGGCTCCGGAGGAACCGGCTCCTGCGCCACGATCCTGATGGGGATCAACGTCACCAAGGCCGCCGCCCCGGCGGCCCACCACCAGCCGGAGATCCGGCGCCTGCTATCGGAAGTCTGCTGCAACATCTGAAGTCTCCTTTTGAGGTTCTCGAGCGAGGGCGAGGCACCCGCGGCGGCGAGACCGGTCTCGCGCGGAGCCACACCCCACCGGAGGAGCAGGCGCCCATAGGCCTGGGGCGCCGACCCCAGGACCCGGAGCACCTCCGCGTCGCACGCCGCTTCGCGGGCGATCGCGTATTCACGGACGGCCAGGGCCGCCAACGGATGGAAGAAGAAGAGGCGCTGCGCCAGCGCCGGCACCCAGCCGAGCCACAGGTCGTGGCGGCGCACGTGCAGCAGCTCGTGGCAGAGAGTCATGGCGGCCTCGGCAGGCGACAGCCGCTCGAAACCCGGCCGCGGCACCACCACCCGCGGCCGCAGCATGCCGATGGCCTGGGGTGTCCGCACGTCCGCCGAGCCGCGCAGGTCCGGAGACCGCCGCAGCCCCAGCCGGAGACAGAGGTCCGCGTACGCGCCGCGCACCCAGCCGTCCCGCACCGGCTCCGAGCGCCGGATCACCCAGCGCGTAGCCCCAAGCTGGCGCAGCGCCCTCACCGAGATCACGGCGAGGCCGGCGAGCCAGAGGCCCAGGATCCAGGGCGCGCCGCGCTCGGCGAATCCCCGCGGCTCCGGCGCTGCGGGCGCAACCGTGGTCCGGACTGCGGGCTCGGGGCTCGGCCCGCTCTGAAGAAGGACCGTCACCGGAGAGGTCGCGACTGGGGCTGTGACGGCCGGCAGCAACGGCAACCGCACCGGCGCGAACCAGATCAGTCCCAGCAGCAGCTTGAGCGACGCCAGCCACCACAGACCGCACCGCACCGACGCCGGCAGGCGCGGGAACAGCCGGCAGACGAGCCAGACGAGGACGATGACCAGGGCTCCCTGAAGCGAGGCGCGGACCAGGACCTCCAGGATCGTTAGAGCGCTCATGCCTCCTCCTGCCGCTTCGAGTGGAGCTTCGCCACCAGCTCCTCCAGCTCCGCGAGCTCGCCGTCCGAGACCTCCGCCTCCTCCGTCAGGTAGGTGACGAACGGCGATACCGAGCCGCCGAGCGTCTTTTCGACGAAGGACCGCACCACGTCCCGCATCACCTGCCCGGGAGCGGCGGGAGAGGAATACTGATAGACCCCGTCGACCTGCTCGCGCTCCAGGTGCCCCTTCTGTCGCAGCCGCTCCATCATGGTGAGCACGGTCGAGCGGGCGAGGCCCCGGGGAGCGCCGAACCCCTCGGCCGCCTGGCCCACGGTCACCCCTCCCTGCTCCCCCACGTACTGCAGCAGCGCCAGCTCCTGATCTCCGATCGACTTGGGTCTCATAGGCTCCTCATCGTCTTGCCTACATCTGTCGCCATGATACGTCTGACGACATCTGTCGTCAAGCCCCTTCTACGGGGGTGGGGGAGGAAAGTTTTCGCAGCGTGATTCCATCGCTCCGCCCCTCCGCAGTCCCCCATCGAGAGCCCGCAGGGCGGCGTTCCCGTAGCCCCGGGTGCAACCCGGGGTCATCAGGCGGCGCGGAAAACGAATGACGGTGGACCGGGCGGCGTGGATCGCAACGGCGAACCGGCTGCGCGTGGACCCGTCATCCCTCCCCCCGGGTTGCACCCGGGGCTACGGGAACGCCGCCCTGACGGGCTGGGGGTGGGGGACGGCGAAGGGTGGCGCAGAAAGGGGAATGTTTTAGGCGTGACTGAAGCTGAGCGATGGCGGACGGTTTTTCCGTTTCTATGGAGGAGAGGCCGCGGAATGCCCCGCGGGTTGGAGGAGGAGACCATGTCCCATACGTTCAGTCAGCTCCTGTTTCATTTCGTCTTCAGCACCAGGTACCGAGAGGGCGTCATCGATCCCGATCTGCGGGCGGAGCTCTACCCCTACGTCGAAGGGATCGTCCGGAGCGAAGGGGGAGTCCTCCTGGGGATCGGAGGCATGCCGGACCATGTCCATCTGCTGATCCGGTTGCGGCCGGCGATCTTCATGCCGGACCTGCTCCGGTCGATCAAGGCGGGCTCCTCGCGATGGATCAACGAACGATCCTTCCTGCCTCGCAGCTTCGCATGGCAGGAGGGGTATGGCGCCTTCAGCGTCAGCGAATCCTCGGCGAGAACGGTGCATCGGTACATTCAAACCCAGGAGAGACATCACCGGCAACGGAGCTTCGAAGAGGAGTGGATCAGCCTGCTCGACCGGCATGGGATCGAATTCGATCCGGCCCACCCCTTCGGCTGAACCGGCTGGCTGGGGCGGATGGTGAATCCCACCTGCTCCGCTCGCGCGCAGACCCGCCGCCGTCCCACACCGAGAGCCCGCAGGGCGGCGTTCCCGTAGCCCCGGGTGCAACCCGGGGGTTGGGGGCGGTCGGCCGACCCACGGACCGTTCGCGGTCGGCCGACCCACGGACGGTTCGCGGTCGGCCGGCCCACGGACGGACGGTCCATGCGCGACCGGTTCGCCGTTGCGATCCACGTCGTGCGGTCCGCCCGTACGTCGCCCGGTCCACCGTCGTCCAATCCCCAAACGTCGCCCGGTCCACCGTCGTTTCCGCGCCCCCCCCCCACCCCGGGTTGCACCCGGGGCTACGGGAACGCCGCCCTGACAGGCTGGGTGTGTGGGATGGCGGAGGCCACGGGCGTGATCACGAAGCCGGAGCGGGTCGGGAAATCGTCGAGGCAGCCCAGGACGCGGTGACATGCGGTAGAGTGGCGCCGGCCCGGGAGGACCTTGAGACGATGAGCTTTTCTTTCCCCGACGGCTTCCTCTGGGGAGCTGCGACCTCAGCCTATCAGGTCGAGGGCTCGCCCCTGGCGGACGGCGCCGGCCCGAGCATCTGGCACCGCTTCACCCGCACGCCCTGGCTGGTGCCCAGCGGCGACAACGGCGACGTGGCGTGCGACCACTACCGGCGCTACCCCGAGGACGTGCGACTGATGCGCGAGCTGGGGCTCAACGCCTACCGCTTCAGCGTCTCATGGAGCCGCATCCTCCCCGAGGGCCGGGGCCGGGTCAACGACCAGGGGCTCGACTTCTACCGCCGGCTGGTGGACGCGCTGCTCGAGCACGGCATCTGGCCGCTCGTCACCCTCTACCACTGGGACCTGCCGGCGGCCCTCGACGACCGCGGCGGCTGGCTCAACCCCGACGTGGTCCACTGGTTCGCCGACTACGCCCAGGTGATGTACCGCGCCCTGGACGACCGGGTCGAGATGTGGACCACCCTCAACGAGCCCTGGGTGGTGACGGACGGCGGCTATCTCCATGGCGCCTTGGCACCCGGCCATCGCAACCTTTTCGAAACGCCGATCGCCTCGCACCACCTGCTCCTCGGTCATGCCGCGGCCGTCGAGGCCTACCGCGCCGAGGGCGAGCACCGCATCGGCCTGGTGGTGAACATCGAGCCCAAGTATCCGGCCTCGGAGAGCGCGGAGGACCTCGCCGCCACCCGCCGGGCCGAGGCCTACATGAATCGCCAGTACCTCGATCCCGTGTTCCACGGCCGGTATCCGGACGAGATGAAGGAGGTCTTCGGCGAGGCGTGGCCGGACTTCCCGGCGGCGGACCTGGAGCGCATCCGCCAACCGATCGATTTTCTCGGCGTCAACTATTACACGCGCAGCGTCACGCGGTTCGATCCCACCTGCCTGCCGCTGAAGGCGAGCGGCGTGCGGCAGAAGCGCTCCGCCTACACGGAGACGAGCTGGGAGGTCTACCCCCAGGGCCTCACGGACACGCTGGTCTGGATCAAGGAGCGCTACGGCAATCTCCCCCTTTACGTTACGGAGAACGGCGCGGCTTTCTACGATCCGCCTACCGCAGAAAGAGAGGTCCAGGACCCGCTGCGGGTGGACTACCTGCGCACCCACCTCCGCGCCGCTCATCAGGCGCTCGAGCAGGGGGTCGACCTGCGCGGTTATTTCGCTTGGTCGCTCTTCGACAACCTGGAGTGGAGCCTGGGGTTTTCGAAGCGGTTCGGCATCGTGCACGTGGACTTCGAGACGCTGAAGCGGACGCCGAAGGCCAGCGCGCGGTTTTACAGCGAGGTCATTCGGACAGGCGGGGGGAGCTTGCTTTGAGGTCCGCCGGGAGAGCCCGGATCACGGTCTCCCTGTACACGATCCCTCCCGGCGGGACCTTCAGCCCTCCCCCCACCCGCAGCCGCACGGACTCCCCTTCCCTCGTCAGCGAGTAGTCCAGGAGCCCCCAGGGCGTGGGCAGGCGGCGGACGGCGACGCCTCCGGGGGAGGCGATCCATGAATCAGGGACGCCGGCGGCGAGGATGAGGGCGTGATCGGAATCCCTTTCATAGGCCAGGAGGTCGAGGAAGGAGCGGACGAAGTCCGAGCCCACCCAGGTGTGGGGGAGGTCGCCCAGGAAGCCCGGCGCGCGGGGATCGCGGCGGACCACCTCGGGCCACTGGTTCCAGCCCGGCGGCCGGCGATCTTTCAGGAAGAAGTCGAGGAGCTGATGCGCGCGGTCCGTCCAGCCGAGGCGAAGGAAGGCGCCCACGGTGCGCAGCTCGTAGGGAGTGTAGTCCTTCCAATCGGTGGCGTTGCGCCGGTGCTCGAATTCCCGCCAGTAGCGCTCGAAGGTGTGCTCCAGGACCGGGTGCGGCAGGCTCGCCAGCTCGCCGCCGGGAGAGAGGGCGATGGTGGTGGAGGTGGCGTCGAAGTCCGCGAGGTCGGCGGAGCCGGGGACGTAGTCGATGCCGGCGCCTTCGATCACGCGGTTCAGGGAAGCCAGGAGATCAGTGCGAAACTCGTCGCGGCTGGCGGCCCAGCGCGCGGCCTCGCCGGTCTTTCCCAGCGCGGCGGCGAGATCGACCGCGTCTTTCAATCCCTTGAGGGCGAAGAAGTCGTCCCAGTAGGAATGGACAGGGTGGGCCGAGTAGCCCTCGTGGCTGATGGACTCGGGGAGGAGGCCGAAAAACTTGAGCTTGCCGGGCTGGCGGTACTCGTCCGTGCGGCGCTGGCGGCGCAGCTCGTCGATATAGGCCACGGCTTTCTCCACGTGCGGCCAGACTTTCTCCACCAGGGCGGTGTCGCCGGTGTAGCGCCAATATTCGGCCACCAGAAAAATGAATTCGCCATGGCTGTCGTTCTCGGGAACGGGATCCGCGCCGCGGGCGTCCACGCAGCAGGGGACCTTGCCGCTGGGAAACTGGTAGGGAGCGAACCACTCGATGAACTGGCGCACCTCGGCCGCATGGCCGGCGCGCAGCAGGGCGGAGGAGATGAGGGCGCCGTCGCGGATCCAGGAACGAGCGTAGGAGCGGACGCCCGGCCGCAGCGCGGGGCCGTCGCGGCTGATGAGGATGTGGGCGATGGCCGTGCGGAAGGTGCGCACGAGCGGGTCCGCGGCCGGCGGCAGGTGGAGCTCGACGCGGTCGAGGCGTTCGTGCCAATTGCGACTGGAGGCGGCGAGGGCGGCCGGGAATGAATCGTCGACCCGCGTCTTTGGGCGGCGGGGGATCAGGACGTCCACCGTTTTCTCACCTCCGGCCGGAATGTCCAGATTCCATTCGAAAGCGCCGGAGGCGTAGCCGATGGGATCGCTCACGCGGGACGCGCCCGGGAGCTTCCCCTGGCGCAGGTGCTCGGAGATCTCGCCGCCGTCGAAGGTCGTGGCGCCGAAGGCGGTGGGCGCGATCTCCGGAATCACGGTCCGAGTCCCGTTCACGATCGCGGCGCGGCCGTCCCAGACGATGTCGCGAATGGAAGAGGCTCCTCCCGGATCGTTCAGGAATTGCGTGGGCGGGTTCACCTGGAAGGGGCGAATGGCAAGGTAAAGGCGGATATGCTTTGCCTTGGCGCCGTGGTTGCGAACGAGATAGCGCGCCCTGGAGACCAGAGCAGTGATTTCCAGGGAGAGATCGCCGCGGGTCCAGGTCACGGTCGGGATGGGGAGATAGCCCTCCGCCAGCGTCTGTGCCGTCTGTACGTTCGCCCAGGAGATCAGCTCGCCATCCACCAACAGAAAGGGCTCGATCGAGAAAGCTCCCTTCCCCACCTCCAGGGCACCGTCCTCGCCGAGGAGCCCCGGGTCCGTGTCGCCATCCGCGCCCACCACGGTCCAATACTCCTGTTCGCCGGAGAAGGAACGGGGATAGGAGCCGCGGGGGGCGTCCTTCGCAATCGCCGCGAAGAAGGCGTTGATCGAAGGCGCCCAATCGAGGGGTTTGACGTCGACGTTGCGCGGAGCGCCGGCTCCTCGCAGCCGCAGGTAGCGGGATTCCGTCTCCGGCAAATAGAGATAATCCCGCCCACCGTTGCCGCCCTTCACCTCGCGGACGGTCGTCCAGGCCTTGCCGTCGTCCGAGATCTCGGCCGCGTAGGAGGTGGGGCGGTCCCAATCGATCACCAGGCCGCCGTACTCGCGGGACTCGAGGAAGTCGTAGGTGATCGCGTCTCCGGAGATGGTGACGACGGGCGTGCGGGTGTAGGGGTGCTCCGGGGGTAGCTCGGTGAAGGTGAGGTCGTCGATCCAAACGGTTCCACGGCCGCCGGTGCCGGCGGTGACGGCGAATTCGATCGCCGCGACTTTCTTCATCTCGCCGCCGCCGGCCGGTCCCCAGGCGAATTCGATCTGCCGCTTCTTGGTCCGTACCTCCCGCCAGTCGCGAGGGAATTGGAAACTCTTGCGATTGATCCACCAGACGTTCTCGCCCGTGGGATCGATCAGCTTGAATTCCAGGTTGTTCACCGGCGCCTCGCCCCGGAGGCGGAAGGAGATCTGCCAGTTGGCCGGCAGGTCGAGGTCGAACGCCTTGTGGGCCACGGCGTAGCCCGCGCCGCCGTGGAAATCGAAATCGAGGCGCAGAGCGCCCTGGTCCGCGGCAAGATCGAGGCGGACGCCGTCCGCAGGGGTCGCGGTCCAGCCGGAAATCGTGGCGAAGTCGTCCAGGGTCCGCGTCTGGGCGCTCAAGGGAGGTGCTGCGAGCAGCAGGAGAAGGGCGAGCGCGCTCCTCACTCCTTCACGCTCCCCATCAGCAGACCCTGCACGTAGTGGCGCTGGAGGGCGAGGAACAGCAGCAGCACCGGCATGACGGTGAGCACGGAGCCGGCCATCATCAGCTCGGTGTCCTGCACGTGCTCGCCGAAAAGGTTGGCAAGGGCCACGGGCAGGGTATATTTCGAGTCGTCGGTGAGCACCACCAGCGGCCAGAAGAAGTCGTTCCACGTCCCCAGGAAAGTGAAGATCGCGAGCGTGACGAGGATGGGACGGCAGAGCGGCAGGATGATCTCCGCGAAGATGCGGACCTCGCTGGCGCCGTCGATGCGGGCGGCGTCCAGCAGCTCGTCGGGAATGGAAAGGGCATACTGGCGGACGAGGAAGATGCCGAAGATGGTCGCCATGCCGGGGAGGATCACTCCCCAGTAGCTGCTGATGAGCCCCAACTGCCGCATGAGCAGGAAGAGAGGCAGGATCGCCACCTGCGACGGCAGCACCAGGGCGCCGAGCAGAAAGCCGAAGATCCGCCCTCGGCCGGGGAAGCGGAGCTTGGCGAAAGCGTAGCCCGCCATCGCGTTCAACAGCACCGAGAGGACGGTGACCGACACGGCCAGCAGCGCACTGTTGAAAAACACCCGTCCGATGTTGAGGTGGACGAACAGCTCGCGGTAGTGCTCGAAGGTGACGTGGCTCGGGAAGAAGGGGGGCGGCACGGAGCTCGCCTCCCCCGTGGGCATCAGCGAGGCCATGACCATCCACACCAGAGGCAGGAGCGTGAGCACCGCTCCGGCGATCAGCGCTGCGTGGAGGCCCAGGCTGACGAGCGTCCTCTTCATGCTTCCCCCCTTCTCGCCAGGCGCACCTGCAGGGTGGTGGCGGCCAGGATGACGAGGAAGAGGACGAAGGCTATGGCCGCGGCATAGCCCATGTGCCAGAAGCGGAAACCCTCTTTGTACATGAGGAGGGCGACGCTCAGGGTGCTGTTCAGGGGCTCGCCCTGGCGGGTGAGCACGAAGGGCTCGGCGAAAAGCTGGAAGTAGCCGATGCAGGTCATCACCGCCACGAACAGAAAGGTGGGAGCGAGCATCGGCAGCGTCACGTGGCGGAGCTGGCGCCACCAGCCGGCGCCCTCCAGGCGGGCGGCTTCATAAAGCGATTCGGGGATGCTCTGCAGGCCCGCCGCGAGGATGATCATGTTGGCGCCGAAGTTCTTCCAGATCGACAGCAGGATGATGGCGGGCATGGCCCAGCGCGTATCTCCCAGCCAGTCGATGGGAGCGATTCCGAGCCAGCCGAGCGCATGGTTCAGCAATCCGAAATTGGGATGATAGAGATAGCGCCAGACGGTCGCGATGGCCACCAGGGTGGTCACCGCCGGCGCGAAGAAGGCGGTGCGGAAGAGCCCCGGGAAACGGTTGAGACGGGATTGGATCATCAGCGCCGCCGCCAGCGAGACCACGACCGTCAGCGGACCGCCCACCAGCACGAAGTAGAAAGTATTCCGCATCGCCTTCCAGAAGAGCGGATCGCGCAGCAGGTGGAGGTAGTTTTCGAAGCCGGTGAAGCGGAGGTTGTGCCAGTCGGCGACGGCGTAGAGGTCGAAGTCGGTGAGGCTGAGAAGCAATGCGGCGGCGATGGGGAGGAGGAAGAACAGGAAGATGATGGCGAGCCCGGGGCCGATGAACAGCCAGGCAGCGCGGACCTCGCTCGACGTTTTTACTTCACCGGCCACTCGCGCGCCTCTTCGCCAGCACCTTGCGGCGCTTCTCCAGGATGCGGTCCACCCGCTGGTCGAGATCGGTCAGGGCGGCGTCGACGGTCGACCGGCCGCGGATGGCGGGCTCCAGGCTCTGCCAGATCTGAATGCTGATCTCCTCCCACTCCGGCACCTTGGGCGCCGGCACCACCCGTTCGAGCTGCGCGCGGAAGGCGGCGGTCTGGGGGTCGCCGGCCAGGGAGGGAGCGCCCCAGGCGCTCGCGCGCGAAGGCAGGTCGCCGGTGAGCTTGTGGAATTGGACCTGCACCGCGGGCTCGGAGAGGAATTCGACGAGCTTCCAGGCCTCGGCCGGATGGCGGGAGCCGCGGAACATCGCCAGGCTGGCGCCGCCGGCGACGGAGACTCCGGGCCAGTCATGAGAATTATCCGGAGCCGGCATGGGAGCCGTATTCCATTTATCTTTCATTTCGGGAGGCAGACGGCGGCGGAACTCGCCGACGTTCCACGGGCCGGTGATGAAGAAGGCGAAGTCGCCGGCGGCGAACTGCTGATAGACGCTGTTGATCTGGCTGTTGGACCAGGCCGGCGCGAGGCCGCTGCGAAAGAGGCCGACGTAGAAACCCGCAGCCTCGCGAAAGGCGGGCGAGCGGAAATCGCCGTAGCGGTCGCCGTCGCGCAACAGGCCGGCGCCGAGCTCGCGGCCGAGGATAACGGGTTGCTCGTGCTCGTCGACGGGCAGGAGGATGGCGAAGCGTCCCGGCCCGGCCCGGGCCTTGACGCGCCGCATGGCCTCCATCCAGTGGCGCCAGGTGCGGGGCGGCTCCGGAAAGCCGGCCGCCGCCAGCAGGTCGGTGCGATAGAAAAGGAGGCGGGTGTCCACGTACCAGGGGATGCCGCGGACGGAGCCGTCCACGACGTTGGTGTCCCAGATGCCGGCGAAGTAGTCGGTCTGCGCGACCACGGCGGAGCGCCGCACCCGCTCGTCCAGAGGTGCCAGGGCTCTCAGATTGGTGAGCTCGGGGATCCAGGTGTTGCCCACCTGCGCGACGTCCGGCGTGACGCCGCCGACGCAGGCGGTGAGCAGCTTCTCGTGCGCGTTGAGGAAGGGGATCTGCTGCACCTCGACGCGGATTCCCGAGTTGCGACGCTCGAAGTCGGGGATCAGGTCCTTCACCACCTCGCCTTCGCGGCCCAGGGCCCAGAAGCGGAGGGTGACGGCGCCGTCCGTCCGCGGCGCGCAGGAGGCGAGGGAGATCATCAGGGCGAGCCCCATGAAAACGGTACGTCCGCTCAAGGCGCGGGCGCCTCCGCGAGCCAGCCGCCCGTGAAGCCGGCGCGCCTCAGGCCGCGGACGACGTGAGGGTTTTTCCGCATCGTCTTCCAGACCAGCTCGCTGCGATAGTTTTCGATCATGGCGAGGATCGGTCCCTGATCGATCCCGAGATAGTCGACGTCGAACCAGCCCTGCGCCGGATCGACCTGCCCGCTCGTCACCCCCTGGCTCGTCCGCAGCGTCGGATTGAAGGCGTCGAGGAAACCATATTTCGTATACAGCCGGCCGCCGTAGCGGCGGCTCATCTCGCGGATGGCCGTGATCGACAGCTCCGGCGTGAAGACGATCGACGACGCGGCGGCGGTCGGCGTGATCGTGCCGTCGTCGCGGACGTCGCCCGCGGTCGCGCCGCGCGCGGCGTAGCCGTGGAACGTGCGCCGGCGGCCGTCGATCGTGAGCGTCGCGTCCATGGGACCGTCGCAGGCGGAGAGCCCCCAGATGCGGTCGCCGTAGTCGCGGTAGTGGCTCGGGTTGTCGACCGCGTAGGCGTGCTGGGCGAGGGTGGCACGGCGGGAGTTCTCGAAATAATCGATGCCGTGAGCGCGCATCACCTCGTCCCGGATGCCGCGGAAGTCGATCCAGACGTGGGAGTACTGGTGCCCGAAGAGCGGCGCGAACAGGATGTGCTCCTGGCCGTAGAACGTCCCCCAGCGATCGGTCTTCGTGTAGTCGCCCCAGGCGCTGGCGTCGACCGGATGCGCTTGCGAGCCGAGGGCGAGGACGAGGACGATCATGGCCTCGTTGTAGCCGCGCCAGTCGTAGGTGTGGAAGCCCTCCTCGGGCGTCCAGCCCATGCTGATCGCAGGCTTCCGCACCTGCTCCCAGGGCCAGTCGACGCGCTCGTACAGCTCCTCGGCCGCGGCGCGGATGGCCGCCTCGGTGGCGTCGTCGCGGTCGAAGTAGGACTGCGCGAAGAGGGCGCCGGCCATGAGGAGCGAGGTATCGATCGTCGACAGCTCGACGGTCTTGAAGCGCTCGCCGGTCCGCATGTCCAGGAAGTGGTAGAAGAACCCTTTGTACCCCGAGACGCCGCGCGGCTCGGGGCCCTGCTTCATGGCCAGCAGGGAGCGCAGGGTGGCGAGCGTGCGCTCCGCGGCCTCGGCGCGCGGTACGAACCCGCGCTCGGCGCCGATGCCATAGGCGGTGAGGCCGAAGCCGACGGCGGCGATGCTCGAAAACGACGGCGTGGGCGCGCGGTCGGGGACGAGGCGGGTCGTGGGATCGGCCAGGTCCCAGAACCAGCGGAACGTCCGCTGCTCGAGATCGGCGACGAGCGGATCGTTGCGGTCGGCGGTCGCCGGCGCGGCGGTCCCGGCGGCAGGACGCGGGGCAGGGGCCGGCTGCGGCGCGCCGCAGCCGGCGAGGAGCAGGACGGCCAGGAGGAGGATGTGTGGAATGGCCGGGCGTCTCATCCCGGGTAGTGTAAGCGTTTACAGCGGCGGACCGGAAGCCTTACCGCCCCTTGAGCTTCTCCATCTGCCGCTGGCCCTTGTGCAGGATCTTGTTCTTCCGCTTCTCCAGCAGGCGGGCCAGCTCGTCCTGGCGGACGTGGAGCTGGTGGAGCTCGCGCTGGAGCTTGCGGTAGCTCTCCAGGCGTTCGGCGGACAGCCCCGCCTCGACGGCGCAGCCGGGCTCGCCCTGGTGGCGGCAGTCGGCGAAGCGGCAGCTCGCGGCCAGCTCCTCGACGTCGGCGAAGGAGGACTCGATCCCCTGCTGGTCCCCCTCCCAGAGCTGGAGCTCGCGCAGGCCGGGGGTGTCGATGAGCAGGCCGCCGGTGGGGGTCACGAACAGCTCGCGGTGGGTGGTGGTGTGGCGTCCGCGGTCGTCGCCCTCACGCACCTCGGCGGTCTTCTGGGCCTCGCGCCCCAGGAGATAGTTGCTGAGAGTGGACTTGCCGACGCCCGAGGAGCCCAGGAGGCCCACCGTCCGGCCGGGGCCGAGATAGGCGGTCAGCTCCTCGCAGCTCTCGCCGGTCAGGGCGCTCACCCGGTGGACGGGCACGCCCATGGCGACGGCCTCGACCTCCAGCAGGCACGCCTCGGGGTCATCGCAGCGGTCGAGCTTGTTGAGGACGACGACCGGCTGGGCGCCGCTGTCCCAGGCGGCCGTCAGGTAGCGCTCGATGCGGCGGGGGTTGTAGTCGCCGTCCAGGCCGGAGACGAGGAAGATGGTGTCGACGTTGGCGGCCACCACCTGCTCCTCGGTGCGGTGGCCGGCGGTCTTGCGGGAGAACTTGGACCGGCGGGGAAGCACGGCATGAATCACCGCCCGCCCCTCCCCCGCCGGCGGCCGCAGCGCCACCCAGTCCCCCACCGCCGGATACCCCGAGCCGCCGCCGGGCCCCTTGAGCTCGTGACGGAGCTTGCCGGAGAGGTCCGCATAATGCTCGGCCTCGCCCGTCGACACCTTGAGCAGCCCCATCTGGGCGACCACGCGAGCGGGGACGAGGCCCTCCTGAGCCCCGTAGGGCTCGAAGGCGGCGGCGAAGAAGTCGGTGAAGCCGAGGTCTTGGAGGGTCAGGGAAATCCCCGGTCAATCTAGACACGGGCCTCGCGGGAAGGAGATCAGCCACCGTGGGTGCGCATATGCTCGCGAAGCACGGAGATGATTCGCGTTTTGTAGCCCTCACCCTGGGCCTGAAACCAGCGAATCACGTCGGGGTCCAGCTCAACCCAATTCTGCGCCTGGGCTCCGGGGATTCGCAGCACCGCTCTTTCGAAAAATGCATCCTTCAGTGGCGGGATGTCTGAATAGTCGATCTCGTCATCTTTCATCGATGCGAGCCTTTTCCAGTCAGTACCAGATGTCTTTTTCGTAGCGCCTTCGCTCATATCTATCTGCCCTTCGTGCCGAGATAACTCGGATCGTGTCTTCCTCGGGTTCGGTCCAGACCACGACAATCAGCAGGTTGCCTAGCCAACCAGTCCCAATCCACCTCTCCTCTCCGTAGTCCTCGCGATCGTCGAGGTCGATGAGCATGGGCTCAGTGAAGACCTGCCACACGTCGGTGAAGTTGATTCCATGTTTCTGTAGGTTGACGTCGTTCTTCGCATCGTCCCACTCGAAACGCATGTGCCCCCACGTCCAAGGATACCACGGTCAGCCTTCTCAGGTTCGCGACTACGCATCCATCTCGTACGCCACCGTCAACCACCGCCGCACGTCCTCCTCCTGGACCAGCCGGAGCCACTCCTCCAGCGAGCGGCCGGTCTTCTCGGGAAGCGTTTGGATCCACGCTGGGTCGACAGCACGCCGGGGTGGACGCTGTAGGGGTTGTCGAGACCAGTGGATCGGGGCATGGGCGGTCTCCTCGGGAAGAGAGCCAGTATAGCTGGTCCACTGCCGGAGCTTGAAGCGCCTCCGAAGCCTCCAACGGCCGCAATTCCTCCCCCTTAAGCCGCAAAACTACAGATCCGAGCCGCGTATACCTAATGATTAGCCGCGAAACGGAAGGTCTATGCCGCGAAATTGGAGATGCGAAGCTTGAATAGCCGCTCCATCTCCCTCTATGCCTCCAGAAGCGCCGCAAATTGACAGACTTTTGCCGCGATTATAGAAGTCCAAGCCGCGAACTTCCTTCGATTCGGAGCAGCGGTCAGGAGGCTGGTCTCATTCCGGTCGATCACGAGGCTCTTTTCTTCGCTGATTTGCGGCTCGCAGACGGAGATTCACCACTTGCCGGCAAACGCCGGCGCCTTTCTGGCTTCGATTCGCGACGAACCTGCCTCGGTTTGCAGCCAACAGGTCAATTCTTGCGTCTCAGTGCGGCTGGAACGTCCCGCCGTTCAGGGCGTCGACGCGCGCCTTCGCCCGGGCGAGGGGCGGCACGTCCCACTTGGCACGTTCCTCGTCGGTGACGGAGGGGTCGACCTGCCAGAGGTACCAGGGGCCGCCTTTGGGGTCCCTCTTGAACTGGGTGCCGTAGAGCTGGGGCTTGCCGAGGTTCATGAGGTAGCGATCCTTGGCGGCGGCGGCGAGCCAGCGGGCGCCGGGGTAATCGGGGTCGAGCTCCACGGCCTTCAGGCACCACTGATGGGCGTGGCCGAAGTCCTCGGGCGCCTCGCCGTGCTGGAGGACCATGGCGGCGTGGACGTAGTCGGCGGCCTCCTTGGCCCCACCTTGCGCTATGATCTCCAGCACCCGCTTGCGGCGCTCTTCGTCCCGCTTGCTCACGACGCTCCAGTCGACCTTCCCCAGGTCAGGCGCACGGTCGGCCTGGTCCTCTTTGTAGAGGCGCTCGAGCTCCGGGTTGACCGGACCCTTGCGGGCGGCGCTGTCGCGGGCCTTCACCTGGCCGGCGAAGGACTTCCAGCGCGGGTCCTGGCGCAGGGAGTCGAAGTCGGGATCGGTGGCGATGCGGTCGGCGTCGCGGTAGCCGCGGGTCGCGGCCTGGTCGAGGTCGCGGAAAGCGGCCTCCTTGTCGCCCGCCCGGGAGGCGCAGCGAGCGGCGCCGACGAGGGCGCGGGCGGCCTGGCGGTCGAGGGGGGCGGCCTTGGCGGCGGCGGCGAACTGCTCGCCGCAGTGGACCCAGTCGCCCTTCTCGTAGGTGTTCGAGGCCTGGTCGAACAGGGAGGGGAAGGCGGGAGGGGTCTGGGCTGCCGCCCCTCCGGCGAGGAGCAGGGCGGTGAGGGCCAGGAGCAGCGTGTGACGTTTTTGTGTCATGGGAATCGTTCTCCTCGTGGGGCGATTCTCATAGGAATCGGCCAGAAGCTCCGTAGGAAACTCCAGTCCTCCTTCATCGTATCTCCAGGCTTCGGTCGGGGTCGAGAGGGCCCTAGCGTTTCCCCTGAAACAGAGGTGAGAGTCATGAATCCCAGAAAGAGACCTGGCGGGAGGGGCGGAATCGTCCTGGCCCTCTCGCTGTTGTCGTTGGTATCCTCCGCCGTCCCCGCCGCCCGCGCCCAGGCGCCGGCCGCGCCCACGGCACCTCCGGCACCCCCTGTGATCACGCTCCAGCAGGCGCTGCGACGGGCTTTGGAGGCGAACGCGGGCACGGCCACGGCCCGCTCCCAGGTGGCGATGTCGCAGGCCGAGGTGAGACAGATCAAGACGTCGATCCTGCCGCACGTCGACCTGGATACGTCGGCGATCCGCAACAGCCGGGAGGTGGCCTTCGACGTGAACGGCTTCCGGGCGACGATCCTGCCGCGCAACGACTGGAACGCGCGGCTCATCCTGAGCCAGCCGATCTACGCCGGCCGGCGGGAGCTGATGGCGCTGCGCCAGGCCCGCCTCGCGGTGAGCACCAACGAGGTGGGGCTGCGGTCGGCGGAGGACATGGCCCTGCTGTCCACGGCGTCGAACTACCTGGGGATCGTGCAGGGCGAGGCGCTGGTGGACGTGGAGCGGAAGAACCTGGAACTGGCCGCGCGCCGCCGCAAGCAGGCGCAGGCCTTCTACGAAGCGGGAGAGCAGACCAAGGTGGACGTGCTGCGGGCCGAGACGGACCAGAAAGCCGCCGAGCGGGCCCTCGCGGCGGCGCTCCAGAGCCGGGACCTCGCGACCAGCCGGCTGCGCCTGAACCTCGCCCTCGACCAGTTCGCAGAGGCGCCGCTGCAGGTCGCCGCTCCGGACCTCAAGTTCCCGCCGCGTCCGGCCGCGGACGCCCTGGTGGCCCAGGCGCAGTCGATCCACCCCGCGGTCCAGCAGGCGGACCTCGCGTTGCAGATCGCCCGGCTGGAGACCTCGAAGCAGCAGGCCGCCCGCCTGCCCACCGTGCGGGCGGAGGGCAACGCCGTCGACCAGCGGACGTCGTTCCCGGCGTCCCAGACGGCGTCGCTCGCCATCAAGCTGACGATGCCGATCTTCGACAGCGGCGAGATCTCGGCCAAGGTGGCCGTGGCCCGGGAACGCCAGAGGCAGGCGGAGATCGCCCTCGACCAGGCCAAACGCCAGGTGCGGGAGGACGTGCTCCAGGCGCTGCTCGAGCTGAAGACGGCGGAGACGGACCTGGCCCTGGCCAAAGAGCAGCTCGCCGCGGCCGAGGCCGAGTACGGCCAGAGCTTCGAGCTCTACCGGGCGCAGGAGGCGACGTCGCTCGACCTGCAGACGTCGGAGGCCGCTCTCTCCTCCTCCCGCCGGGCGGTGGTGAACGGAACCTTGAACCGGGACCTGGCGGAGCTGAACGTCTGGTCCGCGGTCGGAACTTTGAAGAACCTGATCCTCACCGAAGAAGGTGCGAAATGACGACGAAAAGATTCGCGCTCGCCGCCGCCACGCTGCTGACGATCCTCGCCGCGGCCTGCGCTCATGATGGGACGAAGCAAGCGGCGGCGCCAACTGCGGCGGCGCCGACTCCGGCGCTGCCGGCGGACGTGGCCAAGCTCGCCCAGCCCGAGAAGCCCAACGCGCCGGCGCCGTCGGCCGCGGCCGAGGTCCAGGAACAATCGAAGCAGGGCAGTCTCGCGAGCCTCGAGCCGACGGGGGAGTTCATCTCCCCGGCCAGCTCCCAGGTGGCGCCCAAGACGCCGGGCCGCGTGGCGGCCGTGTACGTGGACGCCGGCGCGCGGGTGAGCAGGGGCCAGCCCCTCCTCGCCCTGGAGACCGACTACCTGAAGCTCGACGTGCAGCGGGCCCAGGCCGACCTCGCCCGCGCCAAGGCCGCCGAGGACGACGCCCGCCGCGAGTGGAATCGCAAGAAGGGACTGCTCGCCAACGAGTCGATTCCCCAGGCCACGTTCGACAAGGCGCAGGCGGCGCTGGACCAGGCCCAGGCGGCGCGGCAGTCGGCGGAGACCGCCCTCGCCCTGGCCCGCCAGAAGGTGGAGGACGCGGTGATCCGCTCGCCCATCACGGGCGTCGTGGACCAGCGCAAGACCAACCCGGGCGAGCGCCTGGGCGAGGCCGGCGTGGCCTTCGTCATCGTCCAGACGGCGCCCCTGAAGCTGCGCTTCAGCGTCCCCGAGCGTTACCTCGCGGCGCTGAGGACGGGGCAGACGATCACCGCCCGGGTCGACCCCTACCCCGGCGAAGAGTTCGCCGGCCGCATCAAGACCGTGGGTGGCGTCATCGATCCGGCCACCCGGACCTTCTTCGCCGAAGCTGAATTTCCCAACGCCGATGGGCGCCTGCGCCCCGGGCTCTTCGCCCGCATCGAGCTGGGAGCGGAGGAATCCCATGCAAAAGCTCGCTGAGCTCTGCGTCCGCCGGCCCGTCTTCGCGACGGTGCTCATCCTCGCGCTGGTGGTGGTGGGCATCTTCGCCTACTTCCAACTCGGCGTCGACCGCTTCCCCAACGTCGAGTTCCCCTTCGTCGTCATCACCACCGTCCTGCCGGGCGCCGCGCCCGAGGAGATGGAGACCGAGGTCACCGACAAGATCGAGGAGGCGGTCAACACCATCAACGGCATCGATCAGTTGATCTCCACCTCGTCGGAGAACGTGTCGCTGGTGCAGATCCAGTTCACGCTGGAGAAGAATCCGGACGTCGCCGCCCAGGAGGTGCGCGACAAGGTCAACGCCATCCTGGCCAACCTGCCCAAGGACGCCGATCCGCCGATCATTCAGAAGATCAACGCCGACGCCGACCCGGTGATCTCGATCGCTCTGTCGGGGCCCGCCTCGCAGCGCGAGATCTCGGAGTACGCCGACCGCGTGCTCCGGCGGCGCCTGGAGACGGTCTTCGGCGTCGGCCAGGTGAAGCTCGTGGGCCAGCGGTTGCGGCAGATCAACGTCATCACCGACACGGCGAAGCTCGACAGCCTGGGGCTGACGGCGGCCGACGTGGTCAACGCCCTGGGGAGCCAGAACGTGCAGATCCCGGGCGGCAAGGTGGCCCAGAGCCGTCGCGACCTGACGCTGCGCACCTACGGCCGCGTCGGCACGCCGGCCGACTTCGCGCGCCTGCCCATCACCCGCCGCAACGGCTACCCGGTGCGGGTGGGCGACGTCGCCCGCATCGAGGACGGGGTCGAGGAGGCGCAGTCGGTGGCCACCGTGGCCGGCAAGCCGGCCGTCGTGCTGCAGGTGATCAAGCAGTCGGGCACCAACACGATCGCCGTGGTCGATGCCATCAAGGAGCGCTTCGCCGACCTCAAGGGGCAGATCCCCGCCGGCTGGCACGCGGAGATCGTCCGCGACCAGTCGAAATTCATCGTCGCCGCGGTCGACGCGGTCAAAGAGCACCTGATGGTCGGCTCGCTGTTCGCCGCCGGCATCGTCTGGCTCTTCCTGCGCCGCTTCCGGCCGACGCTGATCTCGGCGGTGGCCATCCCGAGCTCGCTGATCGCCACCTTCGCGGCGATGAAATACATGGGCTTCACGCTCAACGTGCTCACCCTGCTGGCGCTGACGCTGGCGGTGGGCATCGTGATCGACGACGCCGTGGTGGTGCTCGAAAACATCTTCCGCTTCATGGAAGAGAAGAAGATGACGCCGCGGCAGGCGGCCGTCGAGGGCACCAAGGAGGTGGGTCTCGCGGTGCTCGCCACCAGCCTGTCGCTGATCGCCGTCTTCCTGCCGGTGGCGTTCATGGGCGGCATCGTGGGCCGCTTCATGTACTCCTTCGGCATCACCATGGCCTTCGCCATCGCGGTGTCGCTGGTGGTCGCCTTCACGCTGACGCCGATGCTGGCCTCGCGGTGGCTGAAGCCCACGGACGCCGGCGAGGGGGGCCACGGCAGCCGGCAGAAAGGTTTCTACAGCTTCGTCGAGCGGATCTACATGCGCCTCCTCGACTGGTCCATGGCCCATCGCTGGGTGATCGTGGTGGTCATGATCCTGGTCTTCTTCTCCACCGTGCCGCTGTTCATGGCGGTGAACAAGAATTTCCTGCCCAACGACGACGAATCGCAGTTCCAGGTCGTGGTGCGGGTGCCCGAGGGGGCGAACCTGGCGACGACGCAGACCATCCTGGAGTCGGTCGCGAGCCAGGTGCGCAAGCTCCCCGGCGTGGTGACGACGGTGAACACCATCGGCAACGATCCGCAGCAGACGCCCAACCTGGGCCTGGTCTACGTTCAGCTCAGCGATCCGAAGACACGAACGGAGGACCAGTTCCACCTCATGCAGCGGGTGCGCGCGGAGATCCTGCCGCAGTACCAGGCCCTGAAGGTGCGGGCCCAGGTGGCGCAGGTCTCGGCCTTCGGCAACGGCGTCGACAACGAGATCCAGTTCTGGATCGGCGGCCCCGACCTCGACAAACTCAACGCCTACGCCCAGACGCTCAAAACCGCGCTCGCCAAGGTGCCGGGCACCACGGACGTCGACACCAACTTCATCGTCGGCAAGCCCGAGCTCGGCGTGCGCATCGACCGCGACAAGACGGCCGACCTCGGCGTGCGGGTGCAGGACATCGCGAGCTCGCTCAACGTCCTGGTGGGCGGCCAGAAGGCCACCTCCTACTTCGAGGGTGGCGAGGAGTACGAGGTCCACGTGCGGGCCGGCGAGGCCGACCGCAACAACGCGCAGGCCATCGCCGCCATGGAGGTGCCCTCGCTCAGCCGCGGCACCGTGCCGCTGCGCGATCTCGTCACCTTGAACGAAGGCACCGGCCCGTCGCTGATCAACCGTCTGAACCGGCGCCGGCAGGTGATGGTCACCGCCAACATGCGTCCGGGCTTCTCGTCGCAGACGGCGATCGACGCGTTGAACCGCACGGCGGCCGAGCTCAAGATGCCGGCCGGTTTCTCCTTCGGCCTCACCGGCCGCTCGCGCGAGCAGGGCAAGGCGGCGAACGCGTTCCTCCTGGCCTTCGCTCTGTCCATTATCTTCATGTACCTGATCCTGGCGGCGCAGTTCGAAAGCTGGGTCCACCCGTTCACCATCCTGTTGTCGCTGCCGATGACGGTGCCGTTCGCCCTGCTGTCGATCCTGATGCTCAACCAGTCGGTGAACATCTTCTCGATGCTGGGCATCCTGGTGCTGTTCGGCATCGTGAAGAAGAACTCCATCCTGCAGATCGATCACACCAACGGCTTGCGAGCCCAGGGGATGCCGCGGGCGGAGGCCATTCGGGAGGCGAACCGCGACCGGTTGCGGCCCATTCTGATGACCACCCTCGCCTTCGTCGCCGGCATGATTCCGCTGGTGGCTTCAAGCGGCACGGGCGCGGGCACCAACCGCGCCATCGCCTCGGTGATCCTGGGCGGCCAGCTCCTGTCGCTGCTGCTGACGCTGATCGGTACGCCGGTCACCTACAGCATTTTCGACGACTGGGCGAATTCGAAGGTTTTCTCGCGGCTGGGAGAGCGGCTGGCGCGGCGCCGGCCGAAGGAGAGCGTCATCGGCCAGCCGTCGCCGGTGACGGAGTGAAAGGGTTGCTGGAGATTGTTGGAAGGCCGGGCCGGTCACGAAGGTGGCCGGCCCTTGCGCTTCTTTGGATTCTCGGGATTCTCGTCGAGCACCCGAGTTTCCAGGCAGCGGACCCTGCCGGCTAGCGGTCGAGCCGGCCGCGGATCTTCAACTGCACCAGCTCGTCGGCGGAGAGCTTGCCGTAGCGGCCCACCGCGTCGCGGATGAATCCACCGTTGACGCCATGAATGCGGAACTGCACGAGCTGGTCCGCCGGCACTCGCCCGTAGCCGGCCTCCGCCAGCTCCTTGAGGAACTCGGGCGACACGCCGTGGATCCGGAACTGCACCAGCTCATCCGCCGGCACGCCCCGGTAGCCGTTCGCGGCGAGACCGTGGATGAACTCGGGCGACACGCCGTGGATGCGGAATTGTACGAGCTGATCCGCCGGCAGGTCGCGGTAGCCGAGCGCCGACAGCTCGTGAATGAACCCGGGGCTCACGCCGTGGATGCGGAACTCCACCAGCCTGTCGAGCGAGGCGTCGCGGTAGCCCGAGTCGTGGATCTCGCGCACGAAGGCGAGGGAGACGTCGTGGGTCGCCATCTCCAGGAGCCGGTCCTCGGTCACTTTATATCCCAGCGCGGCCATGTCCCGGACGTAGCCGGGATTGCCCGCGAAAGTGAAGAACCCGCCGCCCTGATCGCCCCTGAGCTTGCCTTCGAAGCGGAAGGTCCCGGCGTCCCGGCGCAGCTCGAAGCGCACGTCGGGGCCGGCGGCGAGGCCGGGGAGGTCCTTCGCGGCGTAGGTCTCCCCGTTCGTCCAGCGGTGGTGGCCGCCGTCCCAGCTCATCGACATCTCGAGCTGGACCTTGTCGCCCCGGCGCTCGGCCGACCAGGTGCCCTGATGCCCTTCAGCCGCGGAACGCCCCTCGCCAGCCGAGTGACCCGTGCCGGCGGCGCTGCCAGAGCCTTCGGAGCCGCGGGCGACGTTGAACGTCAGCCCGGCGGGAAGGAGAGACAGGGCCAAGACGCCGGCCAGCCAGGAGCGGCGGGAGCGTGGGGCCGGAGCGCCCACCAGACGGCGGACACGGTCGAGGAGGGAGCCGCCGTCCGCGGTCATGGCGGCCGTGGCGGCGATGCCCAGGCGCGGCGAGGGGGCGCGCAGACCCTCCAGGTCCGCCAGGGCGCGGGCGTAGCCCAGCCGGTCGCCGCAGACCGCCACCGCCAGGTCGTCGCAGCAATTCTCCCGCTCGCGGCGCACCTGGGAGGAGACCCACCAGACCGCCGGGTGATAGAAGAGGAGGGTCTCGATCGCCGCCTGCAGCAGGTTGACCAGGTAGTCGTGCCGCCGCACGTGGGCCAGCTCGTGGGCCAGGACGGCTTCGAGCTGCCGCGGCGACAGGCCGGCCAGGGTGCTCGCCGGGACCAGGATCACCGGCCGCAGCCAGCCAATCACCGCCGGCACCGGCACGGCCGCCGATTCGAGGAGCCGGACGGCCCGCGCGACGCCCAGCCGGCGCGCCAGCGCGCGCACCGTCGCCTCCAGATCCTTCAGGTCATCGCCCAGCGGCCGGCCGGTGCGCGTCAGCCGCCGCGCCTGGCGCAGGCCCCCCAGGTGGTAGACCGAGAGGAGGGCGACGCCCGCCAGCCAGAGCGCGAAGACCCAGGGCAGGGCGGAGGGGAGAGCGTCCCGGACAGCCGTAGGGAGGGCGGCGGGCACGGACACTGAAGGTGCCGCGAGTTGCGCGGGGGCAGAGCTTGTCCGCGCCCGCGGAGAGGAGAACCCGGAGCCTGCGCTCGTCTCGGCCGCGCCGGCGAGCCGCAGGGCCGTCCCCACCGGCAGCGCCAGCATCAGGAGGAGGGCGCCAGCGGCCACGGCGTAGCGGAGGGCGGCTGAGCTTTTTTTCAGCAGGCTCAAGCCGCCCGCGGCGGCCAGCCCGGCGAGCGCTCCCTGCCAGAGGAAGTGAACCAGGGCCCAGGCGATGGCCTGGACCACGGGGGTCGCCCACAACGTCTCGGTCCCTCTCATCGTGTATCTCCTTCGAGCCGGTCCAACAGTTCACGGATCTCCGCCAGCTCCTCCGGCTTTGCCGGCCGGGAGGAGAGGGCACGCAGGACAAGACGGCTGGCCGAGCCTTCGAACGCCCGGTCGAGGAGGTCCCCCACGAGCTGCGTCTGGGTCTGCTCCTCCGGCAGCCGGGCCACGTAGAGATGGGCCCGCTGGGATTCGTCGCGCGTCACCAGCCCCTTCTCCGTCATGATCTGGAGCTGCTTCAGGGTCGTGGTGTAGCCGGTGGGAGCGCGGCGCGCCAGCTCGTCGTGGACCTCCTTGACGGTGCTCGGGCCGCGGCGCCACAGCACCCGGAGGATGGCGAGCTCGACGTCGGTGGGGCGGGGAGTGCCGGCCATGGAGAGACTGTATACGAAGGTCTTCGTATTGTCAACGAAGAGTTTCGTAGGTCAGAGGCCATTCGCGCGCCCGCCGGGCTCTGATACTCTCTCCCTCCACCATGAAAGTCATCGATCACCTGGCCAACGCCCAAGCGCCCCTGATCAGCTTCGAGATCATCCCGCCCATGCGCGGCGGCGACGTCAAGGGGCTGCTGGCGCTGATCGACGACCTGGTCAAGTACCATCCGCCGTTCATCGACATCACGAGCCACGCGGCGGAGGTCATCTACGAGGAGACGCCGCAGGGCATCCAGCGGCGGGTCAAGCGCAAGCGGCCGGGCACGCTGGGAGTGTGCGCGCTGATCCAGAACAAGTACCACATCGACGCCGTGCCCCACATCCTCTGCCAGGGCTTCACCCGCGAGGAGACCGAGGACTTCCTCATCGAGCTGCGCTATCTCGGGATCGACAACGTCCTCGCCGTGCGCGGCGACGACAGCGGCTTTCAGAAACCCCTTCAGTACGGCCGCAGCGCCAACCGCTTCGCCTGCGACCTGGTGGCCCAGATCGCCGCCATGAACCGCGGCCGCTACCTCGAGCAGGACCTCCTGGACGCCGAGCCCACCAGCTTCTGCGTCGGCGTCGGCGGCTACCCCGAGAAGCACTTCGAGGCGCCCAACCTGCTGCTCGACGCCAAGCGGGTGAAAGAGAAGGTCGACAACGGCGCCCACTACGTGGTGACCCAGATGTTCTTCGACAACCGCCACTACTTCCATTACGTGGACGTCTGCCACCAGCAGGGGATCGAGGTGCCGATCATCCCGGGCCTGAAGATCCTCACCTCCGAAAAGCAGCTCACCTCGATCCCCCGCACCTTCTACGTCGAGGTCCCCGCCGAGCTGGCCGACGAGGTGCTCGCCCGCCCCGAGCACGTCGTGGAGATCGGCGTCGAATGGGCCGCCAGGCAGGCTCAGGAGCTCCTGGACCGCGGCGTCCCCTCCGTCCATTTCTACGTCATGCAGAGCGCGGCGGCGATCAAGAAGCTGATGGCGAAGCTGAAAATCTGACTCCTACGTCTCCCCCGCCAGCAGGAAATTCGACAGCAGGATCAGGAAGCCGCCGGCCAGGGTGTGAACCCCGAGCGGCTGCCGGAAAAACAGCGCGGCCATCAGACTGGCGCTGACCGGCTCCAGGAGCAGGAGGATCCCGGCCGTCGACGCGGGGACCGTCTGCAGGCCGCGAAACAGCAGCAGGCTCGGCAGCACGCCCGCGATCAGGGCGAAGACCGCGAAGAACGACCAATATTTCACGTCGAAGCTCAGGGACAGGCGCGACAGCGCCCGGTCCCGCGTCAACGCGAAGAACACGGGCCACAGGACGATCAGCCAGGCGGACGAGAAAGCGGACCAGCCGAGGGTCGTGGTGACGGAATGCCGTTGGTGAATTCCACTTTTCCGGCCCCAGATCACCCAGAGCGCGACGAAGACGCCACCCAGCGTCGCGGCGGCGATCCCCCGAACGTCCCGGACAGCGCCGCCGATCCCGAGCTCCCCGCGGATCAGCACCACGGCGCCGGCGAAGGCGAGGACGACCGCGAGTGTCTTGCGTCCCGTGATCCTCTCCTGAAGCAGGAGCTTCCCCAGCAGGCTGGTCCAGATCGGCTGGGTATAGAGCAGGAGGGAGACGGTCGCGACCGGCACCCCCAGCACGATGCCGCCGAACTGCGCCAGCTCGGCGAGCGCGCCGATCAGTCCATACACCGCGAAGAAGGGGAGCATCTCCCGGCGCAGAGCATACCTCCCGCCTCGCACCAGGACAGGCACGAGCAACAGGAACGTGAGGATCAGGGGGTAGAGCGCGATCTCGTAGAGCGAGAAACCCGACTGATGAAAGAAACTGCCGCCGACCGTCACCGTGCCAAAGAGGACGGCGGCGGCCGCGATAAGGGCCTGGGACCGGGAGCGGCTCGGGCCCTGGGCTCGCGACCGGTTTCCGTTGCACCAACTTGCCATTCGCGCTACATTGGCTCCATGAGATTCGAGGACCTCCTCGGCAGCATCGGCAGTATCGGCAGCGAGCCGGTGTTCGAGACCGGTCTCCTCCTGGCCGGAGACGTCGATCCGGTGGACGTCCGCCGGCAGCTCTCTCGCTGGACGCGAGCCGGCCGACTGTACCAGCTCCGGCGTGGTCTCTACGCCCTGGCGCCGCCGTTCCAGAAGGTCCTCCCCCACCCCTTCCTGGTGGCGAACCGGCTGGTCCCTGGCTCCTACGTGAGTCTGCAATCGGCCCTGGCCCACTTTGCGCTGATCCCCGAATACGTCCCGGTGACCACCAGCATCACCACGGGCCGGCCGGGCCGGTGGGACACACCGCTGGGACTCTACGATTTCCGGCATCTTCAGGTTGACCTCTTCACCGGGTTCCTGAAGACCGGCCTGGCCGGAGGTCAAGAGGCTTTTCTGGCGACGGCCGAGAAGGCCCTGCTGGACCTCGTCTACCTGGAGCCGGACGCCGACTCCCCCGAATATCTTGCCGAGTTGCGCTTGCAGAACCTGGAAATCCTCGACAAGACCGAGCTTCGCCGCCTGGCCGCAGCCTCCGGCAAGCCCAAGCTCCTCCGCGCCGCCGAGCGCATCGTCGAGCTGGCCGAGACCGAGGCGCGGGAGTACCAGCTCCTATGAAAGAGGATCTGAAGACCCGGCTTCAGGCCTCGCGGACGCCCACCGAAGCGAGGAACCGGGCTCGCGAGTACCTCCAGGCCCGGATCTTGTCCTCGCTCCAGCGAGCGGGCGCCATGGTCCCCCTCGCCTTCCAGGGAGGCACTGCCCTGCGCTTCCTCTATTCGATTCGCCGCTATTCTGAGGACCTCGACTTCGCCCTGGAGCGGCCCGATCGCGGCTACGATTTTGAATCGTACCTCGCGGCCATCCGCTCCGACTTGCAACGGGAGGGATATGAAATCGAGATCAAGGCGAACGTCCAGCGGGTAGTGCACAGCGCGTTCGTGCGTTTTCCACGGCTCCTCTTCGAATTGGGCGTGTCCCCGCACGCCAACGAGATCCTCGCCGTGAAGATCGAGGTGGACACGAATCCGCCTCCGGGCGCGGTCCTGGCGACCACCATCATCCGGCGCCACGTGACGCTCAACCTCCAGCACCATGACCCGGCTTCGCTGCTGGCCGGAAAGCTCCACGCGGTGCTCCAGCGCGCCTATCCGAAGGGCAGGGATTTCTACGACCTCCTCTGGTACCTGAGCGATCCGGCCTGGCCGTCGCCGAACCTCCTGCTGCTCAACAACGCCTTGCGCCAGACCGGGTGGAATGGACCCGAGATTGCCGGTGAGAGCTGGCAGGGACCGGTCCTCGAGCGCATCCGGAACGCGGACTGGCGACGGATCGTGGCCGACGTGAAGACGTTCCTCGAAGATCCCGCGGAGATCGAGATGCTGACGGTGGAGAATCTCTCCCGGCTGCTCTCCGGGTCTGTCATGTCCAGCTATAGGCTGCCTGTTGAGACATCTTAACGGTCGACCAGTAACGGGGTGTCAGAGGTTTGCAGGGTCGCCGTAAGGTTTGGCGGAGCGTCATAAGTTTGATGGGCCGGCGGAGCTCATTCAGGCCGGCATAAAGTTTGATGGGACGCCGTAGGGTTGCTGGATCGCCGCAAAGTTTGCCGGTCTGACAAAGCCTGTTCAGGCCGGCTTGAGGTTTGATGGCTCGCCGAAGGTTTGCCGGGGCGCCATAAGGCTTGACGGAGCATCGTAATGTTTGATGAGCCGGCAAAGCTAATCCACGTCGGCATAAGGTTTGCCGGGTCGCCGTAAGCTCGACGGAGCGCCGTAAGGTTGGATCGACTGACTAAGCTTCTCCGGACTGGCGTAAAGCCTGACAGGACGCCGTAAGGTTTGCTGACCCGTCAAGGATTCTCCAAGCTGCCGTAAACTTTGCTGGGGCGCCGACAAGGCGACGAATCTTGTCCTGCTGCGGCGTCGTGGCTCCAGCACCGTAGATCCGCCACACGCTACCACTTCGCGCGCGATTTTGGCCGGACCACCCCCGCTGCACAGTAATGGAGAAAGGATGGTACTCTGCCGTATGGCAACTCCCGCCAAGGCAGCCCCTGAGCACCGCCCAACCGGGGAGGGTGAGGTCCGGAAAGAGCTCTGGCTGGATCTCAAGACCCTGCGCCGTGCCCAGACGATCCTGGGCACCGCCACAGAACGCGAGACCGTCGAAGTAGCGCTCGACATGGTTGCGTTCCGCCGCGAGCTCCTCGACGGCACCAAGGCGCTCTCCGGGCTCGAGATCGACCCGATCCGATAGGCGCGCGGGCCGGTGAGTCGAGACGAGCAAGACCAGCAGCTCCAATCCGGCATCCTCACCTCGCCGGCCGACGGCATGCTCAGCCGCGCCATCACGGAGACCCTCAAAGCTCCGGCGGCCGAGCGGGCAGCTCTCTTCGCACGATTCGTTCGCGAAGTCGAAGACTTCATGAAAGCCCATCCTGAAGAGCGCCCATGGACCTGCCGAGTCTACCTCGGGACCGACGGCTCGCACATCTTCCGTGGCGGGATTGGCCACTCCCTGGTGATCGACTCCAGCGGCCGCCTCTGGCGCGCCCGCAGCTACGAAGACTTCGAGACGGCATACACCATCACGCCTACCTCGTGCGAGATTGCCACCCTGACTCCGCTTTACACACAGATGCGCGAGTACCTGCCGCGTGAATAGATATCATCTGCCCTATACTCTATGAAGATGGCGATCTTGGATGAGCACCAGCCTCCAGCGGCCACCTCGCTGCGCTTCGGCGACTTCGAGCTCCGGCTGGACAGCGGCGAGCTCCTGCGGTCAGGCGTGCGGGTCAAGCTCCAGCTCCGGCCGGCGCGGGTGCTCGCCGTGCTCGCGCTCCACGCCGGAGAGGTCGTCTCGCGCGAAGAGATCCGGCAGGCGGTCTGGGGCAAGGGGAGCCACGTCGACTTCGACCTCGCTCTCAACTACTGCATCCGCCAGATCCGCCGCGCCTTGGACGACTCCGCGGAGCAACCCTGTTTCGTCGCCACCCTCCCGCGCGTTGGCTATCGCTTCATCGCCCCGGTCGAGGTCCGATCTCGCGAACCGGCTCCCCCTCTGCGGTCCGTTCCGTCTCCAGCCACACCGGCGGTACCGCAGCGCACACGGTCCATCTGGCGGCAGATCTTCGCCGGCGCTCTCGCCCTGCTCGCGCTGGCGAGCCTGATCGCCCTGCGCTCGTGGGGAGCCCGGACGCACGACCACGACCTCCCGGCCGCGAGATCCGCGACGCCCGCGATCCCCGAGGAGGCGATGCGCGCCTATCTCGAAGGGCAGTACTTCGCGGCCCACGCCCAGTCCGACAAGGCGCGGGATGCATTCCAGCGAGCGGCCGGCCTCGCGCCGGGCTACGCCCCCGCTTGGGCTGCACTGGCTCACGCGCTGCTGGAGGATCAACGTCCAGCGCGGGAGCTGGAGCCGCTGGTGGAGGCGGCCGAGCGACGGGCGCTCACGCTCGATCCGCAGCTCGCGCTCGCCCATCTCAATCGCGCCGAACGGCTGTTCCGGTTCGAGTACGACTGGCGGGAGGCGGAGCAGGAGTTTCGCCGCGCCCTCGCGCTCGACCCGCAGGAGCCCGAAGCGCACTTCGAGTACGCCACGCTGCTCGCCGCGCGAGGGCGGCATCCCGAGGCTCTCGAACAGGTCGAGCAGTCGCTGAACCTTCAGCCGGAGCTCCAACTCCGCGCCCCACACCCCTGGGTTTACTACCTCGCCCGCCGCTACGATGAAGCGATCGCGCGGGCGCGCCGCCAGATCGAGCTGGCCCCCGCCACGACCAGCGAGACGAACCCCACCCAGCCCGAGCTCTTCTGGGCCTTTCGGACCCTGGTGCTGGCCTCGCTGGCCAAGGGGGATCGGGAGGCAGCTCTCGTGGCGGCCCGCGCCGAGGCGCGCTGGCTGGGCAATCCGGAGCCCGCCAGTCTCGACGACTTCTGGGCTGACAAGGAGCGCCGCTTCGCCAAGCTCGGCCCGAATCGCCCCTGGTACCGCGTCGTGCCGGCCATCGAGCTCGGAGATCGTGAGCGCGCGCTCGACCTGCTCTTCCAGCAGTGCCGCGAGCGGTCGGACGCCATGATCCCCTTCCTGCGGGTCGACCCTCTCTACGACGGCCTGCGGAGCCATCCCCGGTTCCGCGAGTTGCTGCGCTGCGCCAACCTGGCGGATGCGCCGGTGTAAAACCAGGGGCCAAAACACGATCCGGGACTCCGCGACGGGGGCCCCACGTCTTCGACTCCAGCGGCTCGTTGACAGACGTAAGGGGCAAAGTATAGACTCTACTACAGGGTTGGGGCGCAGGCGGGAGGCCTGCCGGTGAGCACGCAAGACGGGAAGACCTGTGAATGTAGTCCTGATCTCCACTTACGAGCTAGGTCGCCAGCCTTTCGGATTGGCCTCCCCGGCTGCATGGCTCAAAGAAGCCGGCGCCTCGGTCACCTGCCTCGATCTGGCCGTGCAACCGCTCTCCGACGGCGAGGATGAGGTCGCGTCGGCCGACTTGGTGGCATTTTATGTCCCCATGCACACGGCCACCCGGATTGCCGCGAGCGTCGTCGGCCAGATCCGGCGGATCAATCCCTCCACACACCTTTGCTTTTATGGTCTCTATGCCTCGGTCAATGAGGGCTTTCTGCGGGAGCTGGGCGCGGACTCGATCCTTGGAGGAGAGTTCGAACAGAGGCTGGTCGATCTGGTGAAGGACCTCGAGGCGGGGGGGAGGCTCGGCGAGGTTTCGAAGCAGCCGGATGTGGTATCGCTCGGCCGGCAGCAGTTCCGGGTACCGGACCGCAGCGGCCTGCCCGCGCTGGCTCGCTACGCGCATGTGAGCCTTCCTTCCGGGAAGCAACGGGTCGTGGGCTATACCGAGGCGACACGCGGCTGCAAGCACCTCTGCCGCCACTGTCCGATCGTGCCAGTCTACGGGGGTAGTTTCCGGGTAGTCCAGCGCGACGTGGTGCTGCGGGACATCGAGCTCCAGGTGGCGGCGGGAGCTGAGCACATCACTTTCGGGGATCCCGACTTCTTCAACGGGCCGGCGCACGCCCTTGCCATCGTCCGGGAGCTGCACGAGCGGTACCCGGAGGTGACGTACGACGTAACGATCAAGGTCGAGCACCTGCTCGTTCACGCCGAGCATTTACCTGCCCTGCGCGACACCGGTTGCCTGTTCGTGACCAGCGCGGTTGAATCGATCGACAGCCGCATCCTTGAATTTTTCGACAAGCGGCACACGCAGGAGGAGTTCAGGCGGGTGGTGGAGATCTTCCGCGAGGTGGGCCTCACGCTCAACCCGACGTTCGTCACCTTCACTCCCTGGACGACGCTACGCGGCTACGTCGATCTGCTCACCACGTTGTTCGAGCTGGACCTGGTGGACAACGTCGCCCCGATCCAGTACGCCATCCGACTCCTGATTCCGACCGGCTCCAAGCTGCTGGAGCTGCCCGAGACGCAGGCCGTCATCGGCGAGTACAACCAAGCCAGCCTGTCCTATCCCTGGATGCACCCGGACCCGGCCGTCGACGAGCTGTATCACGCCGTGATGGCGGAGATCCGTGCCGGGCAGGCGAATGGGGAGTCGCGCCGGGCGATTTTCCAGCGGGTCTGGTGTCTGGCCCAACGGGCTTACGACTCCTCCGTCATCATGAAGCTCGATCTTGCACAAGTCGATCAGGCGCCGCCGAGGTCCGAGGTTCCCTATCTCACAGAACCCTGGTACTGCTGAGCGGAGCCCACGGAGGAGCAGTTGGCTCCTCACCTCATCTAGGCCGAGAGCAGACAGAAGAGATCAAGGAGGTCTTATGGATCAGCGATACATTGCGGAAAAGCTTACGGCTCAACTCCAACTGGAAACGCCTCCTGTCGCCCTTGCTTTCGTCGAGTCTCCCCCGCCGGGCGTGGGCTTGTTTGAGGGCGAGGTGCCCTCGGCCTGCACGTTGTGGCGAAGGGCGGAGTCGAGAACCTTCTACGCGCCGGCTGAGACTCACTCCAACTGTCCAATCGGAGTCTTGACGATGGGCTTTGAGCTGACCGACCCGATCAAAGAGCAGTTGATGGGGGTCATGGGCAAGATGTGCGGCTGCGGGTATGTGGTGGAGGCCGAGGCCGCGAAGATCCCGGCTGTGAGCAAGAAAAAGTCGGGCATCGTCTATGGGCCCCTTTCCGAAATCCCCGTCGAGGCGGACCTCGTGCTGATGTGGGTGACGCCTCGTCAGGCCATGCTGTTTGGCGAGGCGGTCGGCTCGAGCCGCTGGACGGAGTCCGGCACCTCGGTTTATGGGCGGCCTGCCTGCGCTGCGGTCTCGGCGGCCGTGGAGTCGGCGCGCGCGGCCGCGTCGTTCGGCTGCATGGGGATGCGTACCTACACCGAGATCGAGGACGACCGCCTCTTCGTCGCGGTGCCGGCTGCGCGACTGGAGGAGCTCGTGGATTCGCTCACCGCCACGCTCGCCGCCAACGCGGAGATGCGGGAGTATTATGTCGCCCACAAAGCGGAGTTCACAGCGTGAGCCGGCAGGTTCTTTTCGTCTTCGGCAGCCAGGCCTGCGTGCCCGATGACGGGCTGCTCGCCGCCCGGCAGATGGACTGTACGACGACCGTCATGGGAGCTCAGCTCGCCTGCTGCATGTCGGCCGAGCTGGTGGACCGCTTCGAGCGGGTGGACCTGAAGCGGCCGGACCGGGTGGTCGAGGCCGCGCGCCGGATCCATGCCGCCGATCCCGTCCATGCCGTCGTCGCCTACGACGATCAGGGGACGCCCTTGGCAGCCCGGATCGCCGCCGCCTTGGGGCTCCCCGGCCATCCGGTGGAGGCGGCCGACGCCGCCCGCGACAAGGTGATGATGAAGCAGCGGTTCCAGGCGGCCGGAATTCCCATCGCCCCGTTCACCCTGGCCCAGGACGAGGACGACGCCGTGCGCTGGGCCGGTGAGAACGGCTATCCGGTGGTGGTCAAGCCGGTGCGCGGGTCGGCCAGTCAGGGGGTGATCCGGGCCGACGACGCGGAAGAATTGCGAGAGGCATACCGCCGGCTGCGGCGGATCGTGCAGGAGAACGGCCTGGACTGCGGCGGCCGCTCCGACGCCCAGCAACTCGTCGAGGGGTACATCGACGGCGCCGAGCTCTCCGTCGAGCTGGTCGTGCGCGGCGGTATACCGAGCGTGCTCTGTGTCTTCGAAAAGCCGCGGCCGCTCACCGGGCCTTTCTTCGAGGAGACGATCTATGCCACGCCGGCGCGCCTCGCTACCGAGCGTCGCCGGGACATCGAAGAGCTCGCCAAGCGAGGCGTCGCCGCCCTCGGGCTGCGCGATGGCTTCGCCCATTGCGAGGTTCGCTCCGGCAGCCAGGGGACCTTCGTCCTGGAGATCGGGGCCCGACTGATCGGCGGCGCTTGCGCCCGGGTCTTCCGCTACGTCTTGGGAGAGGACATCCATCCTTACGTGCTGCGCGTGGCCTTGGGCGAGGAGGTCGAGCCGCCTCGGCAGGCAACCGGAGCGGCCGGGGCGATGATGCTGCCGATCACCCGGGAGGGGAAGCTCAAATCCGTCCAGGGCGTTGAACGCGCGCGGCAGGTGCCGGGCATTAAAGACGTTATTCTCAACACCAGTCCTGGGGAGGTGATCGTTCCCTTCCCGGAGCAGAGCTGCTATGTCGGCTTTCTCACCGCCCAAGGGGAGAGTGTGGAGGACGTCGAAAGAGCGCTCTCGGAGGCCGCGGACCGAGTCGACTTCGTGGTCGAGCCGCTCGCCTGCGAGACTTGGCTCCGCGACGTCACCGATCAACGCTCCTACCGGCCGCCCGCGGAGCTGGGCATCCGGACACTCGAGGGTTGCGACCTTCAGCGGGCCGAGGAGCTGGTCGTGCCGCTGGTGGCGGCGACCTACTTCGCAGAGTTCCCCGAGACCCTGGGGAGGGTCAAGGCCGTGCACTGCCTGCGCTGGTTCGAGGACGGCCACCGCGGCGACACCAGCCCTTCGGCCTGGTTCGTGTCGGAGGGACGAGGAGTGGCCTTGGGATCGGCCCGGGGAGACACCTGCTACGTCTCGCTGTTGGGGGTCGTCCCGGAACAGCGCAAATCGGGGCTGGGCGAGGCTCTGGTGCGGTCCGTGATGGCGCTCTTCGCCGGGAAGGGATGCATCAGGATGGAGATCGTGGTCGAGCCGCGTCAGCGGGGGAACATGGCGTTCTTCCGCCGGCTCGGGTTCAACCTCGCGACGTGCGATGACCACCAGTGCTGCTCCTGTTGATGCTCCGGTCGAGATGCTGGCCCGCGTGGCGCGCCTTCAGGGCACGCCTTGCTATGCCTATGACCTGGCACGCCTGCGCCGGCAGATCGGCCATCTGAGGAGCCGCCTGCCGCCGGAGGTCGAAGTCCTCTACTCGCTGAAGGCCAACCCCTCGCCTGCGGTCTGCCGGCTGTTGGCAGCGGCGGGCTTCGGGGCCGATGTGGTCTCGGTGGGCGAGCTCTCGCTGGCTCTCGGCACCGGCTTCGCGGGCCGGCGGATCTTGGCGGAAGGGCCGTATAAGCCCACCGCGATGCTCACCCGCTTGAGCGCCCTGCCGGGCTCTCTCCTCTCGCTGGATTCGGTGAGCGAGGCCGAGGAGCTGAGCCGTAGCGGTCTGCCTCTCCGTGTCGTGCTGCGCCTGCGTCCGGACTTCCCCTCGTCCGCGGTGATGGGCCTGGGGCCGGGCTCTCGCTTTGGCATCGCTTTCGAGAATCTGCCGCGGTGCCGCGAGATCCTGAGGGCGGGCTCTCTCGCCCTCGCCGGCTTCCACGTCTTCTCCGGCTCCCAGACTCTCGATCCGGCGGCGGTGGTCCGCCACTTGCGGCAGAGCCTCGACCTCTCCCTGCGAGCGGCCGACCGGCTTGGCTGCGAGCCTGAGGTCCTCGATCTGGGCGGGGGTTTCGGCGTTCCCTACACGGCTCAGGATCAGGAGCTACCCCTGGAGAGGATCGGCGAAGAGCTGGGCTCCCTTTGTGAGCGCGCGGCGCCCGGCCGCATCGTCCTCGAGCTCGGCCGTTATCTGGTGGCGCAGGCCGGCTGGTACCTCACCCGTGTGGTCGCGCATCAGGCGCTCCCAGGGCGGAGTGCCGTCGTCGTGGACGGCGGCACCCACCAAAGGGCGGATCTCTGCGGTCTCGACCTACGAGCTCGGGGGGTGCCGCCGGTGGTCCTGCCGCCGCGCCCCGGGATGCCCCTGGAGCCCACGGACGTCCTCGGCTGTCTCTGCCTGTCTGAGGACGTCCTGGCGGAGGCGAGCCCCCTGCCGGCGCTCGCGCGAGGCGACGTGCTCGCCTTCCCCAACGCCGGAGCCTACGGCCTGTCCGCTTCGCCCCTTCTGTTCCTCGGCCATCCCAGCCCTGCGGAGGTATCCTTCGAGGGCGAGGAGATCGAGCTTCTGCAAGCGCCTACGGCTTCCATGATGATGAACGTGGCCGAGCTGGCCGGAGCCGCGGGAGCACTGCCGGACTGGAAGGAGTCGTGGCCGTGAGAAAGAACGTGGTCTGGTCCTTGGGAGGCCTTGTGTCAGCATTCGGGGTGTTCGCATCCTGGTTGTGCTGTCTGCTGCCCTTTACCCTGGGAGCGGCGGGAGTCGGTGTCGCAGCCGTTGGCAGCCGGCTGGAGCCTTACCGGCCCTGGCTCACGGGCGCGTCCATCGGATTTCTGGGTCTTGCTTTCTATCAGGCCTATCGCCCGCGCCGCGCTTGCGAGGCAGACAAGCTCTGCGCTGCGCCCGCAGGGCAGAAACGGCAACGCCTCACCTTATGGGTGGTGCTTCTCATTGCCGTTACCCTGATGGCCTACCCTTATCTAGTTGGTCTTTACTACTCTCTCAAGTGACCCGTAAGGAAGGATCTCCCTAATGAGAAAGCCCTTTTTTTCCATACTCCCGGTCCTTGTCGTCGCGATCACGGCTTCTCTGGTGGGCTCGGCGCGTGCGGGTGCTCCTGCGACCGCTGCTGCGCCTCATCAGATCGAGTTCGTTTCCCTCGAACAGTCTCTGGATGCGTTGAAGAGCGCCTTCAACAGAGACTTGAGCAAATCTCGGATCCTGGTCCTGGTCTCCCCGACGTGACAGGCCTGCATCAATGGCACCCGTGCGGTGCAAGAAGCGATCGTCGAACCCCGCCCGCGGCTGAACGCGGAAATCCTGGTCGTCTGGCTCGACGTGCTGCCTTTCGACGGTAAGAGGTCCGCCACCAAGACGGCTCAGATTCTCTCGGAAGACCCTCGGGTCCATCACTTCCACGATCCGGAGCGCCGCGTCGGCAAGGCGGTCGCGCAGAGCCTGAAGTGGGAAGAGGGCTATGCCTGGGACATTTATCTGCTCTATCCCGCGGGTGCACAATGGAAGGAGAAGCTCCCGGCTCCCCAGGGCTATGTCCATCAACTCGGCGGGCGCGCCGGGGACGGGCACTTCTGCTCCGGAGACAGCATCGTACCGGACATGAAGAAGTTGGTCGCCCCGCTTGCCACCGCCAAGAAGTGAAGCGTGCCGAGTTGAACCGGGCCTTGACTTCGTGAGCCGGCAAGGTCTACACTTTACTACAGGGTTGCAAGTTGCCCGTAACCGCGTCCCTCAAAGGAGGAGGACATGAAAGCCAAGAAGCAGAAGAAGGAAGCCTCGAAGCCGGCACCTCGAGTTCTCGAGGACAAGGATCTCAAAGCCGTTAACGCCAGCATGAGCGCTTGCGTGGCTTGTCTCTGCGAGGCATCCACAGATTGCGCCTGCTAAATCGTTGCTGCTCTTATTTTGGGTGGCGGGCGGGCCGCGCTGGCCCGCTCGCCAACGCCGCTCTTATCCACGAGGGGAATCGATGAAGGCCTTGATGATCGGTCAGGTTGCCAGCCAGAGTGGTGTAGGGGTCGAGACGATCCGTTTCTACGAGCGGCAGGGATTACTCGATCCGCCGACGCGGAGAGCCTCGGGGTACAGGCAGTACGACGAGGAGGTGGTCACCCGCATTCGCTTCATCCGGCGTGGCAAGGAGTTGGGTTTCTCGTTGGGAGAGATCGACGAGCTACTGAAGCTCCGGGTCGATCCCAACGCCTGTGCCGAGACCAAGCGCCGCGTGGACGAAAAGATCGGGCAGATCGACGAGAAGATCCGCGACCTGCAGCGCGTCCGTGACGCGCTCTCCGACTTGGCCGCGACCTGTGGCGAGAGTGGAGACAGCAGCCAATGCCCCATCCTTGAGGCGCTCGCGCAATACGAGCTGATTTGATCTTCCGCTCTCAGGAGAGGGGGGCATAGACATACACTCCGAGGTTCTCAGGAGCCCGTCCCCCCCGCCCGCATCTTCCTCCGAGGATGCCGGGCCGTCAGCATCCGCCGCTGGTGCCCGTCCCGCACCTCGGTGTAGATCTGGGTCGTCGTGATCGAGGTATGTCCCAGCAGGGTCTGGATGTAGCGGATGTCCACTCCTTCTTCCAGGAGGAGGGTGGCGAGCGAGTGCCTCAGCATGTGAGGGGTGACGTTCCCTTCCAGGCCCGCCGCCTTGGCGCAGCGGCGGAGCATGGTGCGGACGGACTGCTCGGTGAGCCGGCCTCGCAGACGGTTGTGGAAGAAGTAGCCGTTGGCCTCCGTCTCGGGCTGCCAGAGGGCACGGTAGTCGCGGAGGGATCCCAGGGCCTCTTCGTCGCAGAGTTGGAGAATCCTCTCCCGGCCCCCCTTGCCCAGGATGCGGATGCGGCCACGGCGCAGGTCCACGTCCTGGTCCAGGAGGTGGCAGACCTCGGCCACCCGCGCGCCCGTCGAGAAGAGGACCTCCAGCACGGCCACGTCCCGCACCAGGGCGCGGTAGGCGTAGGAGTCGCGGTCCGGGTGCTCGCTCTTCCGGCGGTAGAGGTGCTTGAAGAGGCGCTTCAGGTCGGCCAGGGCGATCGTGCGGGGGAGACGGCGGGTCTCCTTGATCCGCACGTCCATCTTGCGGAAGGGGTTGACGGCGATGGTCTCCTCCCTTTCCAGGAAGTGGAAGAGGGCCTTGAGCGTCGCCACCTTGCGCTTCACGCTCTTCTCCTTGAGCGGCCCGAAGAGGCTCTTGATGTAGGCGCGCAGAGCCGTCTTGTCCACGGCCGCCAGGTCGGTGATCTCCAGGTGGGCCGCCAGGAATTCCCCGAGCTGGCGCAGGTCGATCGAGTACGCCTTCAGCGTCTTGGGGCTCAGGTTCTTCTCGTAGCGGCAGTGGAACAGGAACTGCGAGACGGCTTCCTGTAATTTCATGCGCGGATTCCCCCGTCCAGATCGCGACCCTGCGGATGATAGCGTCGATTTCCGTCATGGGATACGAAACGGGAGAGAGATTCGATAGTCTCCGCAGTCGTGAAGGCGCAGAGATCGCGCCAAAGGAAGAAAATGAAGATGGCCATCCTCGCGGCTGGGCTGGGGACGCGCATGCTGGCGGTCAGCGGCGGCCGGCCGAAGATCTTCCTGGAGGTCGGCGGCCGGACGCTTCTCGACCGCTTCCTGGAGATCGCCGCGCTCGTCGGGGCCGAGCCGCTGGTCGTCACGCGGCCGGAGCACGCGGCGGACTTCCGATCGCTGGGTCTCGGGGTGGTGGTGGAGGAGGCGCCGGAGGAGATGCTGAGGACGCTCTATCACGCCCGCGGCGCTCTGCCGGAGACCTTCTGCTGGGTGGGGGGGGACATGCTGTTCTCCGATCCCGCGCCGCTGCAGGAGCTGGCGGCGGCGCACCGGGAGCAGGGAGCCGTGACGTCCTTCCTCTACTGCCGGACGAGCCGCTTCAAGGCCAAGCTCCGCCTCGACCCCGGGCCGGAGGTGGTGGTGACCCGCGAGCCGGGACATCCCTTCAGCATCCCCAATTTCCTCGTCTGCGAGCCGAGGATCTTTGACTACATGCCTCCCGGTCCCCAGGGCAATTTCCTCCAGCGCGCGATCGACGCCGGCGATCCCGTGCTCTTCCGGGAGTACGCGGCCCGGGTCTTCGAGCTCGACACGCCGCAGGACCTGGAAGAGGCCCGGCGGTTCTTTGGATGAGCCTCTCCATCCTCACGGCGGTCTCGCTCAACGGTATGATCACCCCGGCGCATGGCGCGACGGGAGAGAGCCTCATTCCCGTCCTCGACACGCCGCGCCGGGTGCTGGAGTGGAAGTGGCGCATCCGGCGCCGGGCCCACGCGGTGCTGGTGGGCACCGGCACGGTGCTGACAGACGATCCGAGCCTCACCTCCCAGAGCGCTCCCCGAGCCCGGCCGCCGGTGCGCATCACCCTGGATGCGCAGGGCAAGATCCCGCGCCACTACCGTTTCCTCGACGGCTCGGCGCGCACTCTCGTGGGGGTCTGCGAGGCGACCCCGCGAGAGTACCTGGACTTCCTGGCCTCGCGCGGGATCGAGCCCGTGGTCGCGGGCGAGACCCGGATCGAGCTGCCGCGCCTGATCGCGGAGCTCGCCGCGCGAGGCCTCTCGGACCTGATCGTCGAGGGCGGAGGGACGCTCAACCGGGCTCTGCTGCGGGAGGGGCTGGTGGACACGGCTTACCTGATCCAGTTCCCCGCCGTGCTCGACGCGGGCTCGGTGAACCTGTTCGCGGACGGCGGGCCGCTGGTCCGGTTCCGCCTGGAGAGCTGCGAGCGGATCGGGGATTTCCTGTTGTCACGGTACGGGGTGGTACGGTAAATCAGCCCCTATACGAAGAGCATGCTCTCGGGGTGCTTGGTGAGCACCAGGTAGAGGCCGATGGCGATGACGTCGGCCACGGTGTCGGGGCGGCTGAGCTCGGGGAGGAGAAAGTTGTAGATCAGCTCGGTGGCCTGGAGGATGCCGGTCTCGAGGTTGTGCAGCAGGAAGCGGTAGACCTGGTGGGAGTAGGGGAAGCCCTGGATGAGCTCGCGCACCGCCTGGTTGTCCGGGAAGCCATGGGCCGCGTCCCAGACGTTGGCGTACTTGCCGCGCAGCAGCGGGTAGCGGGGCGGCTTGGGACGGCCGATGCGGACCCGGTGGCGGGCCGAGATCTCGTAGCCGAGGTGGATGAACTTCTCCAGGCTCGCGACGTCCTGCTCGGTGGTGGCGCGCAGCACGTCCCTCGTCCGCTGGAGGATGGCCTCGACGTCTTCGTGGGTGCCGGTTTCGAGGTACTCCAGCGCCTGGGCGGTGACGATGGGAACCAGGAGCATGATGGGGCCGTAGTTGATCTTGCCTCCCAGGCGGTTGCGGACGCTGGCGCTCTGGGCCTCGTAGGCCGTGTCGAAGATGCAGTCCGGCTGGCCGCCGCGGGCGAGCACCCGGTCGGCGAGGTCGTAGAATGGCCACGAGCTGTTGACCCCCGCGACGACGAAGTACTCGATCTTGTGTGCCGAGGTGGGCTCGTCCGGCGGCAGGTTGCGGTCGGGGCGCGTCCCCAGCGGCTCCAGCGACTGGCAGAGGATGACGTTGCGGAGGATCTCGCGGCGGACGTCCATTTGCCGATGGCTCTCGATCAAGCGGAGAGGTGCTCCCGCTCGGCCCGGTGGAGGATCTCCGGATTCCCGGTCAGCTCCACCAGCTTCGCGAGCTTCTCCCGCGCCTCGCCGCTGGCGATGCGCCCGAGGGCGGTCTGGACACCCGCGGCCACGGTCTCGGCACGGTCGGAGATCCACAGGGCGAGGCCGCAGTTGAGGACGACGAGGTCGCGCTTGGGGCCCGTCTCCAGGCCGTGGACGATGCGCAGGAAGTCGCGGGTGTTGGAGTCGGCGTCGACGGGCGCGATGGCCGCCACCGGCGCGGTGGCGAGGCCGGCGGCTTCCGGCTCGAGGGTGAAGTCGAAGCTCTGGCTGCCGCGGAAGCCGCGCACCCGGCTCGGGCCGGCGATCGTCGCCTCGTCCAGGCCGTCGGAGCCCTGGACGACCAGGGCGTTGTCGTAGCCGATGCCGCGGAAGAGCTCGGTGAGCATCTCGAACTGGCGCGGATTGTTGAGCCCGAACATGCGATAGGTCATGCGCACCGGGGTGTAGAGGGGAGCCATGAGATGGAACGGCGTGCTGACGCCGACCTCTTTCACCGCCAGCGTGCGTCCGAAGTTGACCAGGTTGCCGAGCTCGGGGCTGACGAAGAGAGGGGAGTAGAAGGCGACGCCCACCTGCTCGACGGCGCGCTGGATCTGCTCCAGGCTCACGGTGGGGGCCAGGATGCCCACCGCCGCGAGCACGTCGGCGCTGCCGGCGATGCCCGTCACCTTCCAGAAGGAGTGCTTGAGGATGGGCACGGCGGGCTCGCCCACGATCAGGGCCATCAGGGTGGAGACGTTGATCTTGCGCACGCCGCTGCCGCCGGCGCTCGACACCTCCATGGGCCGCCGGCCTTCGAGGCCGAGGGGGTATTCGCCGGTCAGGGCGTACATCGCGTCCCACATTCCCAGCAGCTCGTCGATGGTCTCCCCCTTGGTCTGCGAGGCGACGGAGTAGGCCAGGAGCTTCCACCCTTCGGTGTCCTGGCGCAGCAGGGCCTCGAGCAGGGCGGCGCTCTCCGTGCGGGTGAGGTCCTGCCGGGTCATGAGCTTGCGCAGCAGAAGGGTTTCGGGATTCATGGGGAGAGGACCTCCTGGGATCGGGTGTTCCAGTGTTTTTGGAATTGTATCTGAAGCCCTCACGGCCGACCCTGTCGGTCTGCCCCAACTCGATCCAGAGGCGGAAAGCGTGATCCAGGGGGCTAGCGATAAAAAATCGGGAACCCCTCCGGGTCCGCCTCGTGCATCAGGTCGTAGACCGCTTCGAAGATGGACTCCCGGTTGGGCTTCGAGAAGTAGTCGCCGTCCGAGCCGTAGGAGGGGCGGTGGGCCTTGCCGGTGAGGGTGCGGGGCGGCGAGTCGAGCCAGGCGAAGCCGCCCTGCTTCTCCACCACCTGCTGGAGCATGTAGGCCGTGGCACCGCCGGGCACGTCCTCGTCGAGGAAGAGGACGCGGCTGGTCTTGCGGATCGATTCCAGGATGCGGCCGGGGAGGTCGAAGGGCAGCAGGGTCTGCACGTCCACCACTTCGACGTCGATCCCCACCTCGGCCAGCTTCTCGGCGGCTTCGAGCGCGATGCGGCAGGAGGCGCCGTAGGTCACGACGGTCACGTCCCGCCCTGAGCGCAGCACCTCGGGCACGCCGAGCGGGACCTTGAATTCGCCGACGTTGGCCGGCAGCTTCTCCTTCTGCCGGTAGCCGTTGAGCACCTCCACCACCAGCGCCGGATCGTCGCCCTCCAGCAGGGTGTTGTAGAAGCCCGCCGCCTGCGTCATGTTGCGGGGGACGCAGACGTGGAGGCCGCGCACCAGGTTGAGGATCCCCGCCATGGGGGAGCCCGAATGCCAGATCCCCTCCAGCCGGTGGCCGCGGGTGCGGACGATGACCGGCGCCTTCTGCTGTCCCTTGGTGCGCCAGTGCAGGCTGGCGACGTCGTCCGACAGGATCTGGAGCGCGTAGAGGACGTAGTCCAGATACTGGATCTCGGCGATCGGCCGCAAACCCCGCAGGGCCATGCCGATGGCCTGGCCCATGATGGTGACCTCGCGGATGCCGGTGTCCGTCACCCGCAGCGGGCCGTACTTGGCCTGCAGGCCGGCGAAGCCCTGGTTGACGTCGCCGATCTGGCCCACGTCCTCGCCGATGGCGATGACGTTCGGGCAGCGGGCGAGGGCGGCGTCGAAGCAGGCGTTGACCACCTCGAAGCCGTTGAGCAGCGGGGAATCGTCCCGGTAGACGGCCGGCACCGGCGGGATCGCGAGGGTGGAGCGCGGCCCCTCGCTGTAGAGGTGGGAGCCGTAGCGCTCCTCGTTCTCCACCTCCCGCTGCCGCCGCCACGCCGCCAGCCGGCGGGCGGCGGGCAGGTCCGCCCCCGCCCCGCTCGCCGTCACCGCGACCAGGGCGCCGTGCGCGGCGGCGAGGACGTCGCGGCGCAGGGCCACCTGCTGCCGCTCCAGGTCCCGGCGCAGCCGGCGCACCTCCTCGCCGGCCGGCCCGGCCTCGCCCGCCAGCTCGTCGAGGAGGGCCAGGGCCTCCCGCCTCTCCGCCTCGAGGGGAGCCTGGAAGTCGTCCCAGGCCCGCCGCCGGGCTTCGCGGACGAGCCCCAGGTCCTCCTCCTCCAGGGCATCCAGCTCCGGGGCGGTCGCGATCCCCTGCTCGATCATCCACTGGCGCATCTTGCGGATGGGATCGAACTCCGTCTCCCACTCCAGGCGCTGCCTGGACTTGTAGCGCTCGTGGCTGCCCGAGGTGGAGTGCCCCTGGGGCTGGGTCATCTCGTCGACGTGGACGATGGCCGGCACGTGCTCGCGGCGCACGACCTGGACGGCCGCGAGGTAGGTCGCGCACAGGCCCGCGTAGTCCCACCCCTTGACGGTGTAGAGGTCGTAGCCCTGGCGGCTGCCCGGCTCGCGGCGGAATCCGGAGAGGACGGCCGAGAGGTCCCCCTTGGTGATCTGGTACTCGTTGGGCACCGAGATGCCGTAGCCGTCGTCCCAGATCGACAGCAGCATGGGCGCCTGGAGCACGCCCACGGCGTTGACCGATTCCCAGAACATCCCCTCGGCGCAGCTCGCGTTGCCGATGGTGCCGAAGGCCACCTCCTCGCCGCGGCGGGAGAACCGCTGCGCCAGGTCTCTGAGCTCCGGCAGCTCGCGGTAGAGCTTCGAGGCGTAGGCGAGGCCCACGAGGCGCGGCATCTGCGAGCCGGTGGGCGAGAGGTCGGCCGCCACGTTCAAGAGGTCCACCAGCTCCTTGAAGCTGCCGTCCGCGTTGAGCAGGCAGGTCGAGAAGTGGGCGTTCATCGACCGGCCGGCGGAGCAGGGCTCGCGCTCCAGCTCGGGGTCGGCGTAGATCTGGGCGAAGAACTGCTCCAGGGTGAGGAGGCCCAGGGCCATCATCAGCGTCTGGTCGCGGTAGTAGCCGGAGCGGAAGTCGCCGGGTCGGAAGGCGTGCGCGAGGGCGACCTGGGCGACCTCCTTGCCGTCGCCGAAGATGCCGAACTTCCCCTTGCCGGTGAACACCTCGCGGCGGCCGAGCAGGCTCGCCTGCCGGCTCCGAAAGGCGATCCGGTAGTCGCGCAGGACGTCCTCCGGGGTGAGCGCGGACGGCTCGGCCTCGGTCTCGCCGACGGAATCCATGAGAGAAGAAGTCATGCGCAAACCTCCAGAGGGGGGAATGCTAACACGCGGCCCGGCGCGCGGCGGCAGGACGGAGACGGACTGCAGGGACCAGCACGGACATCAAGGAGGAGGAGTCTGGAGGGGGGCGGGAGAAGAGGGCCGGGGTGATGAGGGTCCCCGCCGCTGCCAGACCGCCCGCGAGATCTCGGCGATCGTCTGATCAGCCTTCTTCTCGTCCTGGAAGCCGCGGGTGAGGACCACGAGCACGTAGGGCGGCTCACCCGGCGGGAACACGATCGCCGCGTCGTGGTGGATGCCCGTGATGTCCCCGGTCTTGTGGGCGATGGGCGTCCCCTTCGGCAGGTAGGCCGGGATCTTCTCGTTGAACTCCTGCTCCTTGAGGATCTCGATCATCCGGGCGTTCGAGGCTGGAGAGAAGGTACCGCCTTTGGCGAGCGCGGTGAGCAGGATCTCCAGGTCCCTGGCCGTGGCCATGTTGTTGAGCCCCGCCTTGAAAGCCTTCTCGTCCTCGACGCCGCGCAGCACTTTCATCTCATAGGCCCCGAGGCTGCGCATCAGGTCCATGGCCCGCGAGGCGCCGAGGCGCTCGATCAGGAGATTGGTCGCGAGGTTCGAGCTGCGGACGATCATCCGCCGGATCAGCTCCTCCAGCGGCCGGGTGCTCCCCACGGCCTGATAGAGGTCGGGATCGCCGTCGTCCTTCGGATCAAGGGTGAACGGCGAGGCGTCCGCGAAGCTCTGGAACCGGTTGTGCACCGCCAGCGGCTCGGTCAAGCGCAACTCCCCGGCGTCGACCGCCTGGAAGAGGGCCATCATCACCGGCAGCTTCATCGTGCTGGCGGCGTGGAAGGGCTCGTCCTCATGGACGAAGTAGGAGACGCCGGTGCCCAGGTTGCGGTAGGCGATGGCGACCTCCACGCCCTGACGCCCGACGAACGGCTCCAGCGCAGAGGCCAGGTTGCCCGGCTCCGCCGGCTTCCCCGGTTCCCCCGGCTGCCCCGCGGAGGCACAGGCGAGGAGGAGCAGGCAGAGCGGCATCAGGCCCAGGATCGTTCGCATGGCGGTCCTCGTCTTTATGGTAGGGACATCTGCGCCGCGGTCTCCGGCTGCCGGGCGTAGCGCTTCACGTAGGCGTCCACCCGGAGCTTGCGGCGCGTGCTCGCGCTGCTCATATATCGCACGGAGCCGAACACCGGCCGCTCCGGCGCCCACGGCCGGTCGTAGCGGCCGAAACACCAGAAGATGCCGCTGTAGGAGTTGGGATCGCGGCCGTCCAGGGCCCAGCGGTTGTTCAGCTCGACCAGGGTCGCCAGCGCCTCGCGGGGCGAAGCCGACCACTCGATCACCTTCTTCCCCCACAGCATCCGCAGGTAGTTGTGGATGCGCCCCTCTTCGCGGAGCTGGCCCTGGGCGGCGTTCCACAGCTCGTCGTGCGTGGTCCCGGCCGCGAATTCCGCGCGGGAGCACAGCGCCGGCCGCGGGTCCTTCTCATGCTTCGCCAGCGTGCCGCGAGCCCAGTCGGGGAGCGACTCGTAGCGTTCGGAGTCGGTGCGGCGGGAGGCCATGTTGTAGCCCACCTCGCGCCAGGTGACGGCCTCGTCGAGGAGCTTCTCCGCCGCCGGCTCCATCCCCCACCACCCCTCGCGTGCACCGCTCGCCGTCCGCGCCAGCCGCTCCGGGCTCCAGCGCTCGCGCTTGGCCAGGGCGGCGAAGACCTGATGGATGGAGACGTGGCCGAAGTGGAGGTAGGGAGAGAGGCCGCTCGTCACGTCGTCCCCGGGATCGTTCCGCCCCTCGCCGTAGCGCGGCAGCCGCTCGTCCAGGAAACGGTCGAGGACGCGCCCGGCCGCCTCGTCCCCTCCGGTCATGCCCGGCACCGGCGGCACGTCGTGATCGATGGGCAGCGCTGAGAGGCTCCCGCCGCGGAGCCATTTCAAATCCGCGGCCGGCCAGCGGCGGGCGATCTCCGGGGGCAGGCCCGGCAGCCGCGGCGGCAGCGGCGCCGCCAGGGGGTCCTCCGCCGGGAAGCAGGCCAGGTGCTCGGGGAGGACCTGCTGGAGGAAGCGCCGGAAGTGGTAGGCGGCCGTGAAGTCCCGGTCCGCGGCCCGCAGGGGGAGGAGGCCGTTGGAGTCCACGGCCTCCAGCAGCACGGCGAGCCGGGGGGCCACGGCGGCGAGGAGGCGCGGCAGGAAGAAGATGGGCGCATCGTCCGCCACCACCACGCACGCCTCCTTCGCGAGCGCCGCGATCAGCCCCTTCCCCGCCCCGGCCGCCGGCTCGACGTAGGGGTGGTAGAGGACGTTCGAGCCCGCGAGGAGCGCCGCGTGGCCGGCCATGCCGTCGAGCACGAACCGGTGATGGCGGTCGCTCGCCCAGCGGTAGCCGCAGCGCAGCGGCTCCAGGATCACCAGCGGCCGGCCCAGGCGCCGCGCCCAGCCGGCGGCCCGCTCCAGGGCGAAGCTCCAGCCCAGCCGGCGGAAAGCGGTCATCCAGTAGAGGACGTAGCGGCCGTCCGCGCGCACCTCCCCCCCGTTGCAGGGGCGGACGCGGATCTCGGGGACGTCTGTCACAGGTTCTCCATTCCTGGCTCAGGGCAGGTCGGGTAGGATATCAGGCCGTTACCCTGGAGCCAGGCCTCGCCCGGCGAGGAATCCTTTGAAGCTTTTGCAGCAGAGATTGGGAGAGAACCGCATGAACGACGCAGCCCCCCTGATCGGCCACGCCGAGATCGAACGCATCCAGAGCTCCTCCGAGCTCGAGCTCGACCAGCTCCCCTTCGGCGCCATCCGGCTCGACCGTGAGGGGACCATCCTGAGCTTCAACCAGGCCGAGGTGGACCTCTCCGGCCACAGGAAGGAGAACGTGCTCGGCAGGAACTTCTTCACTCAGGTCGCCCCCTGCACCAACGTGCAGGACTTCGCCGGCAAGTTCCGCGAGGGCGTCGCCCTCGGCCGGCTCCACACCGTCTTCCCCTACGTCTTCGACTACGAGATGGAGCCGCGGCACGTCTGGGTGACGCTCTTCTACAGCAACGAGACCGGCACCGCCTGGGTCTTCGTCCGCGACGACCGGCGCCTCAGCCGGCCGCATTGACGGAGCCGCAGTTTTCCCAGGGTTGGCACCCTGGGCTACGGGAACGCCGCCCGGCGGCTCTCGATCGTGGTGATTGGGGTGGGCTGGCCTTACGGCGGCGGGGGCTGCGCACCGTTCAATTCTCCTCCTCCGGCTCCAGCCCCAGCCGGATCATCAGGTTCTGGAGGATGCGCGCGGTCAGGCCCCAGATGCGACGGTTGCCGATGTGATAGACGCGGAGGTGGCGCTGGACGCCGTTGATCAGCACCTCCTGCTCTTCCACCATCTTGGGGTTGGCGAAGGCGGAGAGGGGGAGGCTGAAGACTTCGGCGATCTCGGCGGCGTTGAGCTCGGCCTTGAAGGGGTGGGGAATCGCTCCCACGCAGGGGATCACCCGGAAGCCGGCCGGGCTTTCCACCTCGTCGAGCTCGCCCAGGCGCAGGACCGGCTTGGGGTCGAGGCCGATCTCCTCCCGCGTCTCGCGCAGGGCCGCTCCCCAGGCGTCCTCCTTCGGCTCCCTGCCACCGCCCGGGAAGGCGATCTGGTTGCGGTGGCTGGGCAGCGTGTCCGTGCGCACGGTGAGGACGGTCCACAGCTCGCCCGCATCGACGTAGAGCGGCACCAGCACCGCGGCCTGCCGCAGGTCGCTCGCCGCCAGCCGCCGGGGCGGCGGCGAGGCGAGGCGCTCTCTCAAGGCGACGATCCAGCTCTGGCGTACGCTCTCGCTCTCCATCAATCCCCCCGGTGGATTTCTATCAGATCCCGGGGCGGCCGGATGCGCAGGGCGATGGGCTCCGTCTTCGCTCCGGGAAGCTGGAAGCTCAGCGCGTAGAGGTGGTAGTCGTAGGGGCTCCACCACAGGGGGTGCACCGCCCGCTCCTTCGACAGCCGCACCTCGAAGATCTCGGAGCCGTTGGCGAGCAGCATCAGCGGACGCAGGTCCTCGTCGCCCACCTCGCGGACGTGGAGCCGGGTGGGGGCCCGGCCGTCGAGCTCGAAGTCGACCGACTGCAGCGGCTGGGGGCTCCCCAGGAGCAGCTCGACCGGCGCGCCGCCCGCGAGCCGCAGGCTCCGTCCCCGTCCGGCGTGCCAGGCGTTGTGGTTGAGCAGCTTCACCCACAGCCCGCCCTCCATCGCCACCTGGTCGCCGGGCAGGTTCGACTGCGTGGTCTCGTAGGGGAGCCACTGCCGGGCGAACGTGGAGACGTAGCGGGGCTGGCCGTCTTCTCCCAGGGGAAAGCCGGTGGGATCGTTCCACAGCGGCACCAGGAAGGGGGAGGCCAGCAGCACCACCAACGGCATCCAGATCCAGCGGACCGGTCGCGCGGCGAGGAACCAGAGGGCCGGATAGAGCGGCAGGAAGTAGCGGTTGCCCAGCGCTCCCCCGCCGTAGAAGTTGAAGGGGAGGAGCACCAGGAAGGCGATCACGGCCGCGCCCACGGCGAGGGGGATGGCCCAGCGGCCACGGTCCCGCTGGAAGGCCGCGAAGCCGAGGAGCAGCGGCAGGAAGTACGGCAGGATGCCGGCGTTCCGGCCGAGCAGGACGTAGAGCAGGTTCCAACCCGCGAGCCGCGGCGAGAGCTGCGGCCGCAACGCCTGCCGCTGGAGCCACGAGGCGTTGCCCTTGCGCTCCACCTGCGCGGACCAGCCGGCCTGGGGATATTCCACCTCGGGATAGCCCTGATGGCCATAGATCCCCTGGCGCTGGCCGCCGTAGCTCGTGGGATCGCCGCCCGCGAGCCACTGGAGCCCCAGCGACAGGGCCGCCACGGCCAGCGCTCCGAGCACGAGCCCGGCCACCGCGGCGCGCCGGCGGCGGGCCGTCCCCTCCCACGCCGCCGCCACCGCCGGCAGGAACAGAGTGAGGTAGACCGGCCGGTAGACGACCGCCACGCCCAGCAGCGCTCCCGCTCCGCACCAGCGCGCCAGGGAGCGGCGCCCGGTCTCCTCCGTGCCCTCCCCTTCGTAGACCTCCGGCGGCGGCTCGTCCCCCCGCACGTAGCGGCGATCACCCCAGTACACGAGCGCGAATCCGGCCGCCACGCAGGCCAGGAGGAAGAGGTCCGCGTCCCCCCAGAAGACGTAGGCGAAGGCGGTGGACGCGAAGACGAACGCCGCCGTCCACCAGGGCGCAGCACCGCCGAGGCGCTGGCGCAGGGCGAGGGCCGCGAGGAGGGCCGCCACGGCGAGCAGCAGAGCGTTCGCCACCACCGGTCCGCGTACCGGCGCCGCTCGCACGAAGGGGGCGAGGACGAGGGCGTAGAGCGGTGGCTTGGCGTAGACCAGCCTGTCGCTCCCCGGACGGCTCTGGAGGACGAGCCCCTCGGGCGGCACGCCCCACTGCGCTACGAAGCGGTCGTAGTCCCGGCGGCTGTAGGAGAGGTCGAAGTCCCAGGCGAGGCTCGCCGCCTGCATGGCATACGTGGCCGCGTCGCCGAGCAGAGGGTGATGGGCGCGGTCGAGGCGCACGGCGCCGATCAGGGTCGAGAGCAGGAGGAGGGCCAGGATCAGCCAGCCCGCGGCCTCCAGGGGATGGCGCTTCAGATCCACTGGTCCCATTCCGGGCCGCCCAGCTTGGAGAGTCTCACCCCGCCGACGAGGTGGGGCTCGATCCACAGGCGGGCCGGACCCGGCGGCCGGCGCAGGTCGGCCTCGAGCACCACCTCCTCGCCCGGCGCCAGGTCCCGCGGCAAGGGGAGCCAGAAGCCGCCGTTGAAGAAGTCCGTGCCCCACAGGCGGTCCTCGCCGCCGTCGACCACCAGCTTGATCACCACGCTGATGCGGCCCGTCCCCTGTTCGCCGGCCAGCCAGCGCGCGTCGCCGGTGTTGCGCAGCCGGATGCGCAGCCGCCGCTTTTCACCCTCGGGCCAGGGGACCTCCGCCCCTTCGACCGCGAGCTCGCCCGGCAGCGGCTCCCAGATCAGGCTCGTGGGCCCCGGCACCTCCCGCCGCGTCTTCCGGCTGCCCCCGGAGCCATCCTCCACCGGCGGCAGCGCCGCCCACTCCTCGCAGGCCGCGACCACCGCCGCCGCCGAGCGCGCCGGATCGTGGCGCAGCCGCACGTGCTCGCGGGCTGCCCGCCCCATGGCCGCCAGATGTCTGCGATCAGGATCGGCCAGCAGCTCGCGCAGCAGCGCCGCCAGGGCCGCCGGCTCCTCGTCGCCCAGCGGCACCCGCAGCGCCACCTCGGCCGGCAGCTCGGCGAACTGGGCATAGTCCGAGACGATGGCCGGCCGGCCGGCGGCCAGCACCCGCAGCAGCGAGGCCGAGGTCTCTCCCGCCGTGGGATAGCGCAGGTTGAGGCAGAGGTCCACGGCGGCGATGGACGCCTCGAAGTCCGCGAAGGGCAGGAAGCCCAGGACGTGGACTCGGCTCGCCACTCCGGCCCGGCGCGCCTCGCCCTCCAGGTCCATCACCGAAGCCGCCTGCCCGACGATGACGAGATGGACCTGCTCCAGCCCCTCCGCCGCCAGCGCCCGCACCGCCGAGACGGTGCGCTTGATGGGCGTCTGGAAGCCGAAGGAACCGATCACCGGCCGGTCCTCTGGGAGGCCGAAACGGCGGCGCAGGGCGCGGCCGGCCGCCGCGTCCGCCGCCGGCGGCAGGGGCACGCCCATGGGGATCGCCCGCACGGGCACCCCCACGTCCTCGTCCGCCACCGCCTCCGCCGCCCACTGGCTGTGCACCAGCACCCCCCGCTGGCGGCGCAGCAGGGTGCGATGGGCGGGCAGCGAGAAGAGCGGCGCCTCGCCCCAGGCGTTCCAGCGCTTGGCGAGCGCCGCGGCCTCGCCGATCCAGCCGTGGTCCCGGGTCAGCGCCTCCTTGTAGTCCCAGAACCCCTGGGGATCATGGCGGCCGAGGGTAATGTCCTGCAGCAGATGGTGGAGCACCACGTCGTGCAGCGTCAGCACGCCGGGGATGCGCAGCGCCAGGTCCAGCACGCCCTTGTGATAGCGATTGTTCCCCATCTGATAGAGCGGCAGGCGGCCGTCCGCGCCCGTCGCCGCCGCCGGCGCCATCGGCCACGCCCGTTCCACCTCGGGAGAGACCGGCAGGTCCGGCAGGCGGATCAGCCGCACGTCCGCGAGCGCCGCGAGGTGGGGCAGCAGGTCGGCGCTGTAGTCGGCGATGCCGGAGCGCACGGGCGGGAGCGGGGAGACGTAGTCGAGGTTCATGCCTCACCCCCCTATACCACGTCATCCCGATCCCGCTCCGTCGCCATCTGCCCCTTGAGGTAGGCCTCGATGAACGGGTCGAGGCCGCCGTCGAGCACCTTGTCGGAGTCGCCCACGGAGGCTCCCGTGCGGTGGTCCTTGACCAGGCGGTAGGGGTGGAGGACGTAGCTGCGGATCTGGCTCCCCCAGGCGTTGTCCATCTTCTTCCCCTCGCGCTCCGCCTGCTCGGCCGCCCGCCGCTGCATCTCCCGCTCGTAGAGGCGTGAGCGCAGGACCTTCAGGGCCATGGCGCGGTTCTTGATCTGGCTGCGCTCGTTCTGGCAGGAGACCACGATGCCGCTCGGCAGGTGGGTCATGCGCACCGCCGACTCCGTCTTGTTGACGTGCTGACCACCGGCTCCCGAGGAGCGGAAGACGTCGATCTTCAAATCCTTGTCATTGATCTCGATGACAACGTCGTCGTCGACCTCGGGCAGCACGTCCACCGAGGCGAACGAGGTGTGGCGCCGGGCCTGGAAGTCGTAGGGGCTGATGCGCACCAGCCGGTGCACGCCGTGCTCGCTCTTGAGGTAGCCGTAGGCGTGGGGGCCGCGCACGGCGAGAGTGGCGCTCTTGATCCCCGCCTCCTCGCCGTCCTGGCGGTCCAGGAGCTCGACCTCGTAGCCGTGCTGCTCCGCCCAGCGCAGGTACATGCGCAGCAGCATCTCGGCCCAGTCCTGCGACTCGGTGCCGCCGGCGCCGGGGTGGATCGCCAGGATGGCGTTCTTGTCGTCGTCCGGCCCCGAGAGCTTGAGCTCCAGCTCCAGCTTCGAGAGCTCGGACTCCAGGCGATCGATGAAGCGGTCGAATTCGGCGTCGGCCTCGCCCTCGTCCAGCAGCTCGCGCCAGGTGGCGAGCTCGTCGGCGTCGGCGCGGAGGCGGTTCAGGGTTTCGAGGCGCCGCTCGATGTCGCGGCGTTTCTGCAGGATCGAGGCGTTTTTGGCCGGATTGTCCCAGAAGCCGGCCTCTTGCATCTGGTGGTCGATCTCGGACAGCTCGCGCTCGAGGTCTCCCTCCTCAAAGATACCCCCGGAGGTTGGAGAGCTGCTCGGCGAGCGTGTCGATGCGTTGCTGGACGTCGTAGGCGATCATGGGGATGTCCCTCTCTTTCGAGTCAGAGTGTATCCAATTGCCGCTATGACCGTCGAGAGCAGCGGCACCAGCCACGGCGCGCGGGAAAACGGAGTGAGGCGCCGCTCGCCCAGCACCCGCGCGCGGATGACTCCCTCCCGGAACACCCCGATCTCGGAGCGCACCGAGCCGTCGGGAGCCACGAAGGCCGAGACGCCCGTGATCGCCGCCCGCAGCAGTGGCCGGCGGTTCTCCGCGGCCCGGAACCGCGCGGCGCGGAAATGCTGCCAGGGCGCCGACGTGTCGCCGTACCAGGCGTCGTTGGTGATGGTCACCAGCAGCGTCGCGCCCTGCTGGACGAGGCCGGCCACCTCGGCAGGGAAAACCACTTCGTAGCAGATGGACATTCCGATCTCCTCGCCGTTCCACGGCAGGAGCACGGTCTGGTCCGCCGGCCGGAACTCGCCGGCATCGCGGGCCAGCTTGTCCATCCAGCCGAAGACGCCACGGAAGGGGACGTACTCGCCGAACGGCACGAGATGGCGCTTGTCGTAGCGCGCCGCCTTCTGAGAGGCCGAGAGGAGGAAGGCCGAGTTGTAGAAAGAGCTCCCCACCGGCGTGCCGGAGTTGAACAGCACCGTGCATCCGCGGTCGATCATGGCGGCGAGGTCCTGGTCCAGCCACGGATCGCGGCCGTACTGGAACGGCCACGCCGCGCTCTCCGGCCACACCACCAGGGCACCCGGCTGGCACGACTCCAGCGACAGGTCGATCACCTTGCGGTAGTTGCGCTCCACCGCCAGCCGGTCGAATTCCACCAGGTTGGGGATGTTGGGCTGCAGCAGGCGCACCGGCTTGCCGAAGCCGCCGGCCTCGCGCGCCTCGCGGGCGTCCTGGCGCAGGCTCCAGCGGGCGGCGAGAGGGAGGAGAAGCAACGGCACCACGATCCCCAGCGCCGCCGGCTCCCAGCGCCGCGTGGCAACGGGTACAAACGCCGACGCCGCCACCGCCACGCTCGCGAGCACGACCAGGAACGACACGCCGTAGACGCCGATCCACGCCGCGAGCGGCAGCGCGCCCGGCACGTCCACCCAGGCATAGCCCGCGAGGTTCCACGGGAAGCCGCCGCCGAGATAGGTGCGCAGCCACTCCAGGGCCACCCACAGGGCCGGGAGCGTCAGCAGGCGGGCGAGCCCGCCGCGGCGCCAGAGCCGCGACCCGAGCCAGGCGAAGGCGGCGTGATACAGGGCGAGGTAGGCGGCGAGCAGGCCGGTCAGGACGACCCCCAAGGGGAGCGCGATGTGGCCGAAGGTCTGGAGCGTCGGGACGATCCAATAGAGTCCCGTCATCCACGCCGCCAGGCCGTGCACCCACCCGAGCCACCCGGGCCGGGGCCAGGCGAGCATCGCCACCAGCGGCACGAGGGCGATCCACGACGCCAGGGACAGCGAGACGCGGCCGAAGCAGAGGCCCCACAGCACGCCGCCGGCGGCGGCGAAGAGATAGCGCGGGAGAGGGGATTTCATGAAAGAAGGACGCGGTCCCTCACTCCGTCACCCACGTATCCAGCTTGTAGGCCCGCCGTACCTTCTCGGCCACCTTCTGCGCGTCCGGACGGGAGGAGAAGGGACCGATGCGCACCCGGTACATCGTGTGGCCGGCCACGTCCACGGGCGAGAGGAAGGCCTTCTGGCCCCCCTTGAGGAGCCGCTTGCGGATGCTGTCCGCCTGCGGCCGGTCCTGGGACGAGAAGACCTGGATGACCACCGCGCCCTTGGGCACGGCGGGCTCCACGATCTCGGAAGGCTTGGCGGGCCGGAGAGGGGAGGTGTCGACGGCCGCCTGCTGGGGCGCCGCGGGTGTGGCCGCCGCCTCCGCCGTCCCCTTGCCCTTGCGCCCCTTGCCCTTGCGTTCCGGTTCCGGCGCCGGCGCCGGAATGGCGGGGGTGGGAGCCGGCGCGGCTGCGACCTGGACCGGGGACTCGGCCGGCGGCGGCTCGGGTTTCTGCTCGGGGGGCGCGGCAGGCTCGGGCCTGGAAGGCGTCGCGACCCCGCGGACCTTGCCGGACTTGCGGGCATCGAAGAAATCGAGGTTCTCCAGGTTCTCCCCCTCCTTCTTCGGCTCGGCCTGGGGCGGCGTCGCGTTGCGGGCGATCTGCTCCTGGGCGCGGACCGTGCTCTCGCGGCCGATCCAGACCCCGGAGAAGAAGGCGCCGAGCAGACAGACCAGGAGGATCACGAAGGCGACGACCACCTGGCGGTTGGTCAGCGCGATCTCGTAATAGCTGGGCTCGTGCGGTTCGGACACTTCGGCTCAGGCTCCTACAGGTTCTTGGTGAAGGCCTTGATGAGATCGATGGGGAACGGAAAGATGATCGTGGAGTTCTTCTCCGCCGAAATCTCGGTCAAGGTCTGCAGATAGCGGAGCTGCAGCGTCACCGGGTTGCCCGAGACGATCTGACCCGCCTCGGCCAGCTTCACCGAGGCCTGCAGCTCGCCCTCGGCGTGGATGATCTTAGCGCGCTTTTCGCGCTCCGCCTCGGCCTGCTTCGCCATGGCACGCTGCATCTCCTGCGGCAGGTCGATGTTCTTCAGCTCCACCATCGACACCTTGATCCCCCAGGGCTCGGTGTGCTGATCGATCATCACCTGGAGCTTGGCGTTGAGCTTGTCGCGCTCGGAAAGCAGGTCGTCCAGCTCCGCCTGGCCGAGCACCGAGCGTAGCGTCGTCTGGGCGAGCTGGCTGGTGGCCAGCAGATAGTTCTGCACCTCGACGATGGCCCGCTGCGGCTCGACCACCCGGAAGTAGACGATGGCGTTGACCTTCACCGAGACGTTGTCGCGGGTGATGATGTCCTGCGGCGGCACGTCGTGAACGATGGTCTGCATCGAGACCTTCACCATGGTCTCGAATGGCCAGAAGATGAGCACCAGGCCGGGCCCCTTGGGATGCGACGACAGGCGGCCGAGCCAGAAGGTGACGGCCCGTTCATACTCCTTGAGGACGTTCACCCAGCGGGAGAACAGGAAGATACCGATGAAGACGATGGCGATGGCGCCGAATCCGAATGGCATGGGTCGAACCCCTTCCCTTTGATTTAGATTGCTCTCCGGCGGTGCGGACGCACCGTCAGCAGGAGATGCCTGACGGCCACGACGTCCACCTCTTCCCCCGCCACCACCGGCTCCTGCGCCTCGGCGTCCCAGAGCTCGCCGTGGACGAAGACCTTGCCCCGCGGCGCCAGCTCCGAGCGCGCCACCCCGACCTCCTGAATCAGCCCCTCCGCCCCTGTCCGTACCGGCAGCCGCTTCGCCCGCAGCGCCATCCAGAGGAGGAAGCCGACCACCAGGAGAGTGAATGCCGCGAGCATGGCGATCAATTCCACGCTCACTCGCAGCGCCGGCTCCGAGGTCTTGAACAGCATCAGCGAGCCCAGGATCAGACAGATCACCCCCGCGACCGTGAGCCCGCCATAGCTCGTGAGCTTGATCTCCAGGACGAAGAAGATCATCGCCAGCAGGAGCAGGGCGAGCCCCGCGTAGCTGACCGGCAGCACGGAGAGGCCATAGAACGAGAGGATCAGACAGATCGCCCCCACCACGCCGGGCAGGATGGCCCCGGGGTGCATCAGCTCGAAGAACAGCCCGAGCGAGCCGAGCCCGAACAGCAGATAGGTGATGTTGGGATCGGCCAGCACGCCGAGGAACGCGCGCAGCGGCGAGACCTCGAACCGCCGCACCGCGGCCCGGGCCGTGTGCAGGACGACGGTGGCCCCGCCCCGCTTGACGGCGCGGCCGTCGAGGGCCTTGACCAGGGACGGCAGGTCGGGCGCCACGAGGTCGACGAGCTTGCCGTCCAGCGCCTCCTGGGCGGTGAACGACCGGCTCTCCATCACCGCCGCCTCGGCGAGCTTGAGGTCGCGGCCGTTGCGCAGCGCCAGCGACCGGATGTTGGCCGCCGAGTCCTGCTCCACCTTCTTGCCGAGGATGCCGGGGATGTCCTCGCCGCCGCCGCCCACCGGGTGGGCCGCGCCGGTGTTGGTACCCGGGGCCATGGCCGCCACGTCGGCGGACATGAGGATGTAGAACCCGGCCGACGCCGCCCGCGCCCCGCTGGGCGCCACGTAGACCACCACCGGCGTCCGCGCCCCGAGGATGGAGGTCGTGATGTCGCGGGTCGAGGTCATCAGACCGCCGGCCGTGTCGAGCTCGATCACCACCGCCGCCGCGCCCGCCCGGTCCGCCTCCCGGATGGCATCGTCGATCAGCTCCGCCGATACGGGATGGATGGCGGACTTCACGGCGACGACGAGCACCTCGGGGGCCGCCGGCGCGGCCGGAGCCGCAGGCTGGGCCAGGACCAGGGGCGCAAGGAGCGCGAGCAGACCCAGGACGAGGATCGGTAAAGCCGCGGAACGGGAGGCGGGACGGGCGGTCAGGAGAGGCATAATCAACTTAACAGTATAGCCCCCCTGGGAGCGCCGGCATCCCTGCCGGCAGCTAACTCCGTTTTTTGGTTAGAAGGCCGGCAGGGATGCCGGCGCTCCCAGGGTTCGCCTCACCGGCGGCAGGCACCGGGCATCGTCACAAGCCTGATACGTGACAGCCAGCCGATCCGTCCCCGCCACCTCCCCCGTGATCTCCACCTTCCCCGTGTAAACCGACAGCGGCTCGTGGGCAAAAGCGGCCGTCGCCGGCTCGCCCGGGGGATATTGAACGCTCCGCAGCTCGCCGCCTTCGGCCTTCACCTCCGTGGGCACGAGGTACGGCTCCGAGGCCGGGTTCGCCTGGAGGTGCCAGCCGGTAGCGATCTCCAGGGCGAGACGGAACGGCCGCCAGCCGCCGGCCTCAGGCCCCAGCTCGAGGTGCGCCCTCACCAGCCGCTCCGCCTCGTGCTCCAGCTTGGAGACCCCAGCCGCCCCCGCCTCCCGCTCGTGGGCCGCCCGCTCCTCGCCGTACTCGGCCTCCACCTCCTCAGGTGTTGCCCCCTTCTCGTGGTAGCGCCGGGCGGCGATGGCGAGCATGCGCACCGCGTCCGGATGCCCTTCCACCACGGGGGTGAAGGCGCAGAGGGCCTTGCGCGCCTCCCGGCGCCAGGCGAGCTCTCCCGTGCGGTCCGCGAGGTCGAGAAGGTTGAGCACGGCGATGGCGTTGCCCGCCGGCGTCGCGCCATCGAAGATGTCCTTGCTGCGGAAGAGGACGTCCGGGCTCGCGCCTGCCGTGAAATAACCGCCGGCCGCGTCGCGCAGGCGCTTGCTTTGCTCGCGGGTCAGGCTCACGGCCGCGGCGAGCCAGCGCTCGTCCCCCGTCGCGTCATGAAGGGCGAGGAGGCCGCGGACCAGGAAGACGTAGTCGCCCAGATAGGCGGAGATCTTCCCCTGGCCGTTGCGCCAGGAGTGCAGAAGAGTCCCATTCTCGGGTCTCATCGTCCCCAGGATGAAGTCCGCCGCCCGCGCCGCCCGCGCCACGAAGGACGGCTCGGCGAGCAGCTTCCCGGCCACGGCCAGACCGCGGATCACCATGCCGTTCCAATCCGCCAGGACCTTGTCGTCCGTCAGCGGGCGCTGCCGCCGCTCGCGGGCGGCGAAGAGCTTCGCCCGGCCGGCGTCCACGTCGCGCAGCAGGTCCTCGACGGGCATCCGGCGGCGCTGAGCCGCGGCCTCCAGCGGCTCGGGGAGATGGAGCACGTAGTGGCTGCCCTCGAAGAACGGCGGGCCGGCGAAGCCGAAGAGGGGCGCGAGGAAGGTGAAGTCCTCCTCGCCCAGCGCCGCCAGCAGCTCCTCCCGGGTCCAGACGTAGAAGGCTCCCTCGTGGCCGTGGGTCTCGGCGTCGATGGCGCTCCAGAAAGCCCCCTCGGGCGAGGTCATCTCGCGCGCGATCCACGCCGCCGTCTGGCGCACCACGCGCGCCGCCTGCGGATCGCCCGTGCGGGTATGCTCGCGGGCGTAGAGCTCGAGCAGGAAGCCGTTGTCGTAGAGCATCTTCTCGAAATGGGGGATCTTCCACTCGCGGTCCGTGGCATAGCGGTGGAAGCCGCCGCCGAGCTGATCGTAGATCCCGCCCCGCGCCATGGCGTCCAGCGTGGCCCCCAGCATCTCTCCCGCCTCCGGCCGCTCGTCCGCCAGCTCCAGCAGGAGATAGAGGTTGGACGGCGTGGGGAACTTGGGAGCGCCGCCGAAGCCGCCGTGCTGGGGATCGAAGCGGTGGGCGAGCGACTCCACGGCGCGGACGGCCACGGCGCCGCTGGGCGGCTCGGGCGCCGGTTGAGCGCGCTCCTCCAGATAGTGGCGCATGGCCCGGGCCATCTCCTCCGCCTGCTCCTCCACGTCGTGCCGGCGGGTGCGGAACGCCTCGGCCAGATCCGCCAGCACGCGGGCGAAGCCGGGCCGGCCGTAGCGGTCGTCCGGCGGGAAGTAGGTGCCGGCGTAGAAGGGCTTGAGGCCCGGCGTCAGGAACACCGAGTTGGGCCATCCGCCCTGGTCGGTGAGGATCTGCGTGGCCGCCATGTAGATCTCGTCGAGATCGGGCCGCTCCTCGCGGTCGAGCTTGACGTTGACGAAGTCGCGGTTCATCTGCTCCGCCACGGCGGGATTGGAGAACGACTCCCGCTCCATGACGTGACACCAGTAGCAGGTCGAGTACCCCACCGAGAGGAAGATCGGCTTGTCCTCCCGTCGCGCCCGCTCGATCGCCTCCTCCCCCCAGGGATACCAGTCCACGGGGTTGTGCTGATGCAGGAGAAGGTATGGGCTGCTCTCGCCGGCGAGGCGATTGGTGTGGCCCGTCTGCTGGTCGGTATCGTGTGCTGCGCTCATGGAAGCCCTCCCCACCCGGAGAATGCGGATCGCGTGCCCGGGGTCGGCACACAGGGCATTGTATGGGACCCCGGGAAGTGAAGACTGTATTACCATGTCCCACCGTCTTGGAGAGACCTCGAAAGGAGATCCCCCATGTTCCGAACGTTCCGACGCACCGTGGTCACCGGTTCGCTCTTGATCGCCGCTCTCGCCCTCGCTCCCCAGCCGGGGTCCGCCCAGCCCACGGCCCAGTCCGTGGCCGACAGCATGCAGAAGGCCCTGGGTGGTAAGGAGGCCTGGGACAATACCCGCTTCCTCCATTTCACCTTCGCCGGCCGCCGCACCCACTGGTGGGACAAGTGGACGGGCCGCTACCGGGTGGAAGGCGACACCAAGGAGAAGCAGCACTACGTCATCCTCGAGAACATCAACACCAAGGAGGGGACGGCCTACCTCGACGGCAAGAAGGTGGAAGGTGACAAGGCCAAGGAGATGCTCGACAACGGCTACGGCGCCTGGGTGAACGACACCTACTGGCTGCTCATGCCCTACAAGATCCAGGACCCCGGCGTGAACCTCTCCTACGCGGGCGAGGAGACGATCGACGGCAAGACCTACGACAAGCTGGCCCTCTCCTTCGGCAAGGTCGGCCTCACCCCGGGCGACCACTACACGGCCTGGATCAACCGCGACACCCATCTGATGGACCGCTGGGCCTACCTCCTGGAGAGCATGCCGAAGGATGGTCCGCCCACGGCCTGGAAGTGGGAGGGATGGCAGAAGTACGGCAACATCATGCTCGCCCCGCATCGCGTCTCGGTGGAGGGCGACCACAAGCTCGAGCTCGGCGACATCGCGGTGCCGGCCACGCTTCCGGACTCGGTGTTCACGTCGCCCGATCCGGTGAAATGAGCCTCGGCGAAATCCGCGCCATCTGGCTCAAGCGCTTCAAGCGCGGCCCCATGGACCCGCAGGAGACCGCCACCCTGCGAGCCGGCAAGGGCCTGGTGGGCAACGCCAACCAGGGGGGCCGCCGCCAGGTGATCCTCCTCGCCGAGGAGGGGTGGGCGGACGCCACGGCCGAGCTCGGGATGCCGCTCGATCCCGCCACCCGCCGGGCCAACCTCCTCCTCTCAGGGATCGACCTCGAAAAGACGCGCGGTCGCATCCTGCGGATTGGCGCCGCCCGTCTGCGTATCTGGAGCGAATGCACCCCCTGCCACCAGATGGAGCAGGCCTGCCCCGGGCTCCAGGACTTCCTGCGCCCCCACTGGCGAGGCGGCGCCTGCGCCGAGGTGCTCGAAGGCGGGGAGATCCGAGTAGGGGACGGGGTGGCGTGGGAGGAGGCGAGTTGAGGATGACGAGGGCCTGCCAGCTCTTTCGCTGGAAGAAAGGGCTGGCGAGGACGCCGGAGCTCCCGGGGGAGGGGTGGCTTCGATTTTGCTTGGGAAGCTCTCGGGCACTGGACGAACGAGAAGTTTTCAGGCAACCACTTTCTGGAGGTACCGATATGCGATTCCGAGCCTATTTCTTTGCCGCGCTGCTCTGTGCGGGCCTGGCTCCCATGCACGGCGTGCAGTTGCCAGCGCCACCGCCTCTGCCGCCGCCTCCCCGGCTCCCGGCACCCCCGCCTCTCCCCCCACCGCCGCCGCTCCCGGCGGCAAGGGCCGAGGTCAGAGTCCGGCATCACTATCGGCGTCATCACTACCGCACCTATCGCCACTATCGCCCCCGGCATCACCGTCGCCACCACCGGAGGCATGCGGTGTAGAAATCTCATCACTACCCCTCTCCCGTCCCTCGCCGGGAGAGGGGAAAGGGTTTGTCCGTGTCCGCTCTAGAGGTCGAATTCGTCCCCTTCGTCCAGCACCCGGAATCCTCTCGCCTCAATCGCTTTGCGGGCCGCGCCGTCCTGGTCCAGGGCCGGGTTCGAGTGGTTGAGGTGGGTGAACCCGACGCGCAGCTTGCCCGCCTTTACCAGCGGCTCCAAGAGGTCCATGGTGTCCGTGACCAGCGGGTGCTTGATCTTCGACACGTCCCGGTCCGGCAGCTCGTCAGGGGAGTAGAAGGTGGCGTCCAGCAGGGCGACGTCCACTTTCTCGGCCGCCAGGACCTCAGTCAGGGGACGGGGCCAGGCCTTCCAGGAGTCGGTGTCCGGCACATAGAGGAAGGTCCTGTGCGGACCGCGAAGGAGGAAGGCCAGGGTGTCCGTGTACTCGTCCCGGTGAGGAACGGGGAAGGCCTTGACGGTGATCCCGTCCTCGAGCTCGAAGGGCTGGCCGGGCTGGATCTCCCTGAGGGCAATGTTCCCCAGGCGGACGAGCTGGCTCCAGGGGCCGTTGGTGCGCAGGAACTCGGCCATGCGGGGCGAGACCCAGGTGGGGATGCCTTTCGTGTTCAGGCTCTCGAAGCCGAAATGCGCGAGACCCAGGTAGTGGCCGATGTGGGCGTGGGTGAGGAGCACGCCGTCGACCGGCGCCCGGTCGGTCTTCCCTTCCGGGTGGTGATGGAAGGTGTGGATCTTCTCGATCTGGGCCGGCAGGTCGGGCGTCGCGTCGATCAGATAGACGTGATCCGTCTTCGGGCTGTAAATCGCCAGGCTCGCCACGTGCCGGGCCAGGGCCGGGTTCTTCCGCGCGGCCGAGCAGTGGGAGCAGTCGCACCCCGTCTGCGGCATGCCGCCGTCCTGGGCGGTGCCAAGAACGACGAGGCGGGGGGCGGAGGGCGTGGGAGGAGCACCGGCCGCCAGAGCGAGTACGAGCGGTAGCAGGGCAAGGAGCTTGATCATGGGGCCAAACCTCCGGATCGGAGACTCTGCGAGTCGACACCGAACCCACGCGACACTATAGTGCTATAAGGTCCCTGTCCGACCCATGAAAGGATCTCCTATGTCCTCCACCCCTCGTCAACTTAGGCTCAACATCTACATGGACGAGCCCGACTTGCGTCAAGCCGTCAAGATCGCGGCGGCGAAAGAGGGCGTCACTTTGAGCGCTTACTGTGTGAGAGCCGTGCGTAGGCAACTGGTCGAGGAGGGTTTCCTTCCGGGTTCTTCAGAACGGCAGGCCGCGGCGGCGCGCGCCATGGACCGCCTGCGCCGTCAGATCGGCCCTATCGGCGTGCCGGTTCGCAAATTGATCGACGAAGGCCGCAGGCGGTGAGCCCAGCCGAGGTGCCCTACCTCGTCGTGGACGCCAGCGTCAGTCTGAAGTGGGCTCTCGACGACGAGGAAAACACGGAGGAGGCTCTAGCCCTGCGGGACGATGGGATCCGGGGGCGATTCCGCATGGTCGCACCTTCGCTTTGGCTTTACGAGGTGGCGAATGGACTCCTCACGGCAACACGGCGCGGCCGCGTGTCACCGGAGGCTGGTAGCGAGTTGCTCTCCTATTTGACCCTCGTCGGCGTCCGTTTCTCTGATCCTGAAATCGAAGAATGCTACCGAGCGGCCTTACGTCACGGGGTAGCCCTGTATGATGCCGTCTATCTGGCGCTGGCAAAAGCTCTGGGAGCGGACCTGTGGACCGGCGACCGCAAATTCCTCGATAACGTCATGAAGTCCGATGCTGCGTTCGTCCGGTGGATTGGTGACTACTCTATTTGATCTGGTACCAGACCGCGCGGGACCGCTCTTCTTCGCCCGCGCCAAGAAGGACTGGCGCCTGCACAAGCAGGCCGAGCCCGCCACCGCGGTTCCCGCTCACCGGGAGCGCATCCCGCCCCTAGCGAAGCTGATCCTGGCCTCGGTGGCCGTGGCCGGCATGCTCTTCGCCCTGCGGGCTCGGGCGCCGCTGCCGTGGTCGTACGACGAGTACTACCACCTGGGGCTGGCACGGGAGATGCGGTCGGGCCTGCGCATCGAGTCGTTCCGGTGGACGCCGTTCTCGATCCTCTTCGACCGCTTCGTGGACAGCACTCCCCTCTTCCATATCCTGCTGATGCCCTTCGCCACGTTGCCTCTCTCGACGGCGGGAATGATCGGCGTGTTGCTCGGGCAGGTGTTCCTCGTGGGCTCGTTCGCCTGGGCGCTCTGGTCGCTGCGGGTGCCGCGGCCTTGGTGGCTCGTGCTGGCCCTGCCGGCGCTGGGGACGCTGTTCGTCCAGCGGCTGGAGATGCTGCGGCCACAGGTGTGGCTGATCGGGTTTACGATGCTGGTGGTGGCCCTGCTCGCGGAGCGGCGATGGAAGGCGCTGTTCGTGGTCTGCGCTCTCTTCGGGCTGACCCACACAGGAGGATGGATCGCGATCCCCTTCGCCGTGCTGTGGTCTCTCTCGGGGGTGGCGATTCGAGAAGCGCCGGAGGGGCGCCGGATTCCCTGGCAGCCCGTGGCCGCAGCGGCTGCGGGGTGGCTTCTCGGCCAGCTCGTGCATCCGGAGGTGCCGGCGAATTTCCGGCTGTTTTTGATCTCCAATTTCGTCGTGCCGTTCCAGTCCACGGGCGCGGGCGACGCCGCTCTTCGCTCACAGCTCGGGATGGAGATGTCCCCGCCCGAGTGGAGCGTCCTCGCCGAGCAGTGGCCGGCGTTCATGGCGCCCGCGATCGTCCTCTTTTCCCTGCTCTTCCAGCCGCGGCTGCGCAGCCGGGCGACGCTCACGGCGGGGCTCGTCTCCCTCGCCTTCCTCGCCGCCGGGAGCCTCGCCGCCCGCCGTTTCTTCGAGCTGGGGGCTCCCCTCGCCCTCCTTGCCCTGGCGCTGGTGCTCCGGGAACGGCGGGAGAAGGGGTTCCCTCCCCTGCTCCCCGAGTGGTGGCGGCTGGCGGCGGCGGCCGCCCTCCTCTTCGGAGAGCTGTGGACGGTGGGCGCGCTGCGCGGCTATGGCTACGGCGTGGCCTCGCCGCCGCTGGAGATGGCCCGCTGGCTGGGGGAGCACGGCAAGGCGGGCGAGCGGGTCTTCACCGTGCAGTGGGCGGACTCGTCCCCCCTCCTCTACGCCGCGCCGCAGCTCCAGTCGCTGGTGGCCCTGGATCCGACCGTCTTCTATATGAAGGATCCGAAGCTCTTCCAGACTTACGTGGAGATCGTCTCGGGGCACCACCCGGACCCGGCGCGGGCCATCCGCCAGCAGTTCGGAGCCCGGTGGGCGACGGTCCCCTACAATTTCTATGCACAGGTGGCCTCGCAGCTCGCCAAATCGCCGGGGGTGCAGTTGGTTTACGGAGACCGGGATTACGCGGTGATGGACCTGGGATCGTGGAAACCCTGATCGAGCTCGCCGAACTGGCCCGCAGCTACGGCGAGCGGCCGGCGGTGCCTCCCTGCCGTGGGTGCTGCCGCCGTTCTGGTTCATCGCGCCGCTGGAGCGGGTGACCGCGGCCGCGGAGAGCCTGGAGATGACGGCATCGTCCGCGTGAGGGAGAACACCGGCCGCCTCCGTTATGTTGGACGAAGTCTTGAAAGGAGACCCCCTCATGAAGAAATTGACGCTGGCCCTCGTCCTGGCAGCGCTCGCGCCGGCCGCGCTGCTGGCCCATCCGCCGGACGCGGGTACGCTGGAAACGGTCGTGAGCTTCGACCCGCAGGCCCTGGAGACCCCGGAGAACATCGTCATCGAGAAATCCGGGACGATGTACGTCAGCCTCGCCCTCACCGGCGAGATCCGCAGGATCGCGCCCGACGGCACACAGTCCACCCTGATCTCTCTGCCCATCGGCCCGCCCCTGAGCTTCTGCGGCCCGTTCTTCAACGCCGTGACCGGGATCACACAGGATCCCGAGGACGGCTCGCTCTATGCCTCGGTGGCGGCCTGCGACCTCGCCTTCCGCGGCATCTGGCGGATCTCGCCCGACGGCCATGGCGAGGTGATCTCCAACCTGCCGCTGGCCGGCATCCCCAACGGCCTCGACCTGAAGGACGGCGAGCTCTACGTGGCCGACTCGTTCCTCGGGCTCGTCTGGCGCGTGCCGGCCGCGGGCGGCCCGGCCGAGATATGGCTCGACCACCCGCTGCTCAAGCTCCCTCCGGGCTCGCCGACCGGCTTTCCGGGTCCCAACGGGCTCAAGGTCTTCAAGGGCGAGGTCTACGTCTCGAACTCGGCCGCGGGCACCGTCCTCGCCATCCCCATCGGCCGCGACGGCGCGGCGGGCACGCCGCGGATCCACGCCCACCTGCCGGGCAGCTCGGGGTGCGACGACTTCTCCTTCGACGTCCACGGCGCGCTCTACTGCACCACCGATCCCTTCCTGACCTTGGTGAAGGTCGACCCGGACGGCAGCACGCAGGTGCTGCTGACGGCGGCCGACGGCCTGGACGGCCCCACCGCCACGGCCTTCGGGCGCCAGGGGCAGGACCGGTTCAACCTCTACATCACCAACGGTGCCTTTCCTTTCTTCTCCACCACCCACCGGCCCAGCCTGATGCGGCTGCACCTCGGCGTGCCGGGCGCGTCGCCGGACAAGTAGGAGGGCCGCCTCGAAACGGACCCTTCAGAGCCCCTCTCCCCGAGACGGGAGAGGGGCAGGGTCGAGAAGGGGCCGGACGGTGCAGTCTACAGATACCGCGGCAACGGCCGCGCCGCGGCAGGGGAGGAGAGGCGGTCGAGCAGGTCTTCGACACGCGTCGTCGCCAGCGACTTCGTGCTGGCGTGGCCCGGCGTCGGCAGGGTACGCAGGAACGCCGGCGGCTTGCGCAGCCTGGTGTGCTGCTCGAAGGAGTAGGCCAGCTTGATCAGCTTGCCCTCGCTGAACGCCGTGCCGAAGAAACTGATCCCCACCGGCAGCACGCCGAAGGAGTAGCCGCCGAGGACGTTGACGATCGGGTAGCCGGCCACTGCCGACGGCCCGGAGCTGGCGCCCGTGAAGTGGTCGCCGTTGACCAGGTCCGTGGTCCAGGCGGGCGAGCCGGTGGGCGCCACCAGGGCGTCGAGGCTCTTCGCGGCCAGGATGGCGTCGATGCCCTCGGTGGCCGCGAGCCGCTTGCCGTCCGCCAGGGCTGCCGCATAGTCCTGGGCGCTGAAGGGGTCGGCTTCCGCCAGCTCGAAGAGCTCCTGGCCGAAGTACTGGAGCTCCTGCGAGGCGTGGGCGTTGTTGAAAGCGATGATGTCGGCGAGGGTGTGTACCTGGAGCCCGGTGCGGGTGGCGAGATAGGCGTTCAGATCGCGCTTGAACTCGTAGATGAGGACGGTGATCTCGTCCGAGGTGGCGTTGAGGGCGTCGACGGTCGGGATGTCGGCCGGATCGACGAGGATGGCGCCGGCGTCGCTCATGGCCTTGAGCGCGCTCTCGAAGATGGCATCGGTCTCCCGGCTGTAGCCGGTGGTGGTGTGACGCCAGACGCCGATGCGGGCGCCCTGGAGGCCGTTGGGATCGAGGAACTGCGTGTAGTCGGTGGAGAACTTGCCGGCGCTGGCCGCGGTGGCCGGGTCGCGTGGATCGACGCCCACCAGGGCGCTCAGGATCGCCGCCGCGTCCGCCACGGTGCGGGCGTGGGGGCCGACCGTGTCCTGGGTGTGGGAGATGGGGATGACGCCGGCGCGGCTGGTGAGGCCCACCGTGGGCTTGATGCCCACGACGCCGTTGAGCGAGGCCGGACAGACGATCGAGCCGTCGGTCTCGGTGCCGAGGCCGGCGGCCACGAAGCTGGCCGTGGCGGACGCTCCGGAGCCCGAGCTGGAGCCGCACGGGTTGCGGTCGAGGACGTAGGGATTGCCGGTCTGGCCGCCCTGGCCGCTCCAGCCGCTGGTGGAGTTGTTGCCGCGGAAGTTCGCCCACTCCGAGAGGTTGGTCTTGCCGAGGATGACGGCGCCCGCCGCCCGCAGCCGCGCCGCCACGGTAGCGTCCTGTGGCGCCGGCGGACCCAGCAGGGCGAGAGAGCCGGCGGTGGTGCTCATCTTGTCGCCGGTGTCGATGTTTCCTTTGAGCATCACGGGGATCCCGTGGAGCGGTCCCCGTACATGGTGGGCCTTGCGCTCGGCGTCCAGACTGCGGGCGATCTGGCGGGCGTCCGGGTTGAGCTCCAGCACCGAGTTGACCCGCGGACCGCCCTGGTCGAGCTTCGCAATCCGGTCCAGATACTGGTTGACGAGGTCGAGGGAGGTGACGCGCCCCCTGGTCATCGCCGCCTGCAGGTCGGCGATGCTCGTCTCCACCACGGTGAACGAGCCGTGGGCCGCTTCGATCTCGACGTCCTCCGCCGCCGCCGCGGTGGCGGCGCGGGCCGCCGGAGAGCCCAGAAGCCCGGCCAGGGGGGCGCCGGCTCCCGCGATGGCGCCGAGGCGCAGGAAGGTCCTCCGGCTCACTTCGTCCCTGACGTTGCGCTCGTCTTCTCCGGTTGCACGATGATCTTCGGACATGCGCAGCTCTCCTTTGAAGGTTCCGACGTTAGCCTCTTCAATATAAGAGGACGCCGGGGGGAAGTCGAACGGGACAGCCGCGCCGTGCGCGCCAGTCCCTCAGCCCCGGTCCGGCGCCGTCGCCTTTTCGAGGAAGGCGAGGTAGGCCAGGGCCTGGTCCGCGGTGTCGCCGCACATCTCCCGCATCGGCCGCAGGTTGACGCAGACGGCGGGGCGCTCGGGCTGGCCGAAGAGGTGGCAACGGTTGTCGTCCGTGAGCTGGATGCAGCGCACGCCGGCCGGCTTGCCGGCGGGCATGCCGGGGATGGGGGACGAGATGGACAGGCCGATGCAGCAGGCCCCGCAACCGATGCGGCACTCCACGGGCGGACTACCTCCCGCCCGAGGATACATGCGCCGGCAGGCGCCGGCGCTGCCTGGAGCCCAGGACCAGCGGCCCGGGCTGACCGATCGCCGGCGCCGGACGCTCCAGCCAGGCGTAGCGGAGCTGGGAGCCCACCTGGTAGATCGGCGGGTACTTCTCCAGCGTCGAGGACAGGGGCTCCATCGGGTGCGCGAGCCGCAGCACCGGCGGCAGGGCCGAGGCGGCGAGGTAAACGGGCACGTCCGCGGCGATCTCCCCCGCCTGGTGGCGGACGGAGTAGCCGGTCCGCGCTCCCTCGACCCACAGATGCAGCTCTCGCGGCTCTTCTTCATGGCCGGGGCAGAAACCGCGGTAGTGGAGGACGTAGTCCCCCGCCGTCACCGGCCGGTCGAAGACCAGGCGCGCCTGCGAACGCGCCCACCAGCGGCGGTAGCCGAGGCCGGGATCGACGTCGGGCCACCACCAGCCGTCGCTCAGGCGCTGCGGCTCGGGGAGGGCCACGGCGGCGGCGGTCGCCGGGATAGGCGGGAGCTCCGGGCGCGGCACCCCCCGAGCACAGAGGCCCTGCGCCCGGGCGAAGTCGACGGCGGTCAGGTGGTAGAGCGTGTAGAACTGCGGGGGCGGCAGGAAGCGCGTCTTCACCTTCCGGCTCAGCGCGCCGCCGCGGATCGCCCCGGCCAGCACGGCGTTGCGCTCTTCGTCGAGCATGTGCAGGTAGTTGAGGTCGAGCACCCAGGCGTCGTCCTTGCCGGCCGCGGCGCCCGCGGCCAGACTGCAGGGCAGCGCCGCCGCCGGCCGTACCTGCCAGGAGGCCAGCGCGCCGCGCACGTAGGGAACGAGCGACTCGGGCATCACGAAGAGGGCGGCACCCGGGGGCGGCAGGAACGGGATCGCCTTCTTGCGCTGGAAGACCGTCACGTGCTGGTCCGCGACGTGGCGGCTGGCGCCCACCCAGCCGGCGATCAGCCAGGGCGCCATCAGCACCCAGAGGAGGGCCGGCCGCCAGCCCAGGCGGCGCACCGCCCAGGCCGAGAGCAGCACCAGCCCGGCGATCCAGAACCCCGCCGTCAGGGCCGGATAGCGCGAGGTGAGGAACACCGGCATGTCGCGCCAGCGTTGCAGCGCCAGCAGGATCAGGGTAAAGGCCAGGGGCACGGTGAAGGCGGCGGCGGCGGTCACCAGCAGGCGCCGGTCCGAGCGCTCCGCGGAGCGCCCCAGCCAGGCGGCGGCGAGCGCCGCGAGGAGGGGCACCAGCAGCGCGGCGGCGCCGAAGGGAAGCCAGATCGTCTCGGGGACCTCAGCCCTGCCCAGCGGGTACCAGCGGCAGAAGATGAGCAGCCACTGGAGAAAATCGGGATTCATCACCCATTGCGCGTTCTCGGCCTGGCGCGCCGCGATCTGGTCGGCCAGGTGGACCAGCCAGGGCAGGAACAGCACGCCCATCAGGGTGTGGGCGAGCAGCCAGTCGCGCAGCAGCCACGGCGCACGCCGGCGCAGCCGCAGCGCCGCCACCAGTCCGAACAGGGCGAGCAGGCCCAGCACGATCAGGGTGAACAGGTGCGTCCACAGGGCCAGCTCGGCGATCAGGGCATAGACCAGCCAGGCCCACCCCGCTCGCCGCATCCCGGACCCCGCCTCCTCCACCCCGCGCCAGAGCAGGACGGCGCAGATCAGGACGAGGGCGATGGCGATGCCGAAGGGGCGCGCCTCGGCCAGCCACGACATGGTGGGGCTGGCGCAGACCGCCCAGGCGAGCACCGCGCCCGGCACCGGGCCGCACAGCCGCCGGCCCGCGAGCCAGAGGAAGCAGGCGAGCAGCGTCCACACGGCGACGCTGGGCAGGCGCGGCCACCACACGCCGGGCGCGCCGAGAAGCCGGTGGCCGAGGGCCATCCAGGGCTTGAGGGCCAGGAAGTAGCCGGGCGGATTGGTGTCGCTCGCGGTGTAGTCGAGCAGCCGGGCGGTGGAACCGGAGGCGAGGAGGACCGACTCGTTCTCGTCCACCCACCAGGAGCCCTCCAGGCTGGCGCGGCGGAGCTGGACGGGCAGCATCACCACCAGGAGCAGCAGCAGGCCGGCCGCGGAACGCAGACGGGCGCCGGGTGGGGAAGGCGCAGGAAGGTCCGGATGGCTCATAGAAAACCGGTTGCAGCGGGACGGCGAGCTAGTATATGCCAGATCCGCCGGTAGAAGCTCGTGAACGAGCTCCCTCCTTGGAACCGCCCCTGGCGCCACAAGGCAGCAGCGGCTGTCCAGAGCTGGGGGAAGCGTTCCGGCGGAGGAGTCAGATTGCCTCCCCGAAGGGGAGCTTACGATACGCTCCCACCTCATGCCCCCGCTCTCTGACTCTGCCGCGCCGGAGGCCCCGCGCGTCCGGCTCGCCTTCACGGCCCTCGCCGCCGCGGTGATCGCCGTGTTCGTCGTCGCCACCCACCCGTTCTGGGTGCCGGCGCATCCGGGGGACGATCAGAACGCCTACCTGGTCAGCGGCAAGCTGCTCGCCGCTCACTTCCCGCCCGGCCTCGCGGTGCCCGATCCCTACGCCTTCGTGGGCAGGATGTGGATCGCGGCCCCCGACGGCCGCTACTACTCCAAGTACCCGCTTGGGCTGCCGGCCCTGGTGGCTCTGGCGCTCCGGGCGTTCGGACCGGCGCGGGGAGTGGGGATGGCCTACTGGATCAGCCCGGCGGCCATGGCGCTGGCGCTCGCCGGGCTGTTCCTCCTCATCCGCCTGGTCGCGGGCTCCTTCGCCGGGCTGCTGGGAGTGATCGCCCTCGCCGCGAGCCCGGCGGTGCTGCTGCTCACCAACAGCCCCAACAGCCACGCCGCCACTCTGTGCGCCGCGACCTGGGGGATGCTGGCGCTGCTCTCCTGGTGGCGACGGCCGTCCTTCCCGCGCGCCGCCCTCGCCGGCCTGCTGCTCGGAGCCGCCGTGACCTTTCGTTACACCGAGGGGCTGCTGCTGCTCCCCCTGGCCCTGGTGGCCCTCTTCAACCTCGACCGGCGCAGCCGCCGGTCGCTCGCCCAGACGGCCGTCCTGCTGGTCTCCTGGCTGATCCTCCCCGCCTTGCAGCTCGCCTACAACCTGAAGGTGATGCACCGCCTCACCGCCTACGACGCCACCCACGAGAGCACCGCCTTCGCCTGGGCCCACTTCGCCCGCAACGGCTGGACCACGGTGCGCCAGCTCGGCATCATGGGACTGTGGGCGCTGCTGCCGGTGGCCGTGCTGGGCCTCTGCGCCCTCTTCGCCCGGAGCTGGCGGCTGGCGGCGGTGATGCTCGCCTGGCTCCTCCCCGGCACCCTGCTCTACACCGCCTACTACTACGGCGCGATCGAGAACGACGGCGACGGCTATATCCGCTTCTTCCTCTCCGTGTTCCCGCCGCTGGTGCTGGGCGCGGTCTGGTACCTGACCCGGCAGGACCCGGAGCCGGGATCGGGATGGCAGCGGCTCCTGCGCCCCCTGGCGGCCCTCGTCGTGGTGCTGGGCAGCGCGGCGTACTGCGTCCACGCCAGCCTGCCGATGCTGCGCACCGACCACCGCAGCCGCGTGGCCCTGGAGCGGACGGCGCGGCAGGTGCTGGCCGTGGCGCCTGCCGGCTCGGTGATCTTCGGCCCGCAGCCGGAGCTGCTCCACCTCCAATTCGCGGGCGACTACCGCCTCTACAGCCGCAACGTCTTCGCCCGCCGGGCGGTCGAGGAGCTGGGGACGGTCGATCCCCGGCAGCCCAACACGCTCCAGCCCCGGCGCGCCCTGGACCTCTACGCCCGGCTCAAGGATTCCACCCCCGCCGACCTCCTGCGGTTGCAGCGCGAGCTGGCGGTCAACGCCCTGGCGGCGGGGCGGCGGGTGTTCGTGATCGCCCCCTCCCAGCCCGGCCCGGCGGCCGAGTGGCTGCGTTTTGCGGACACCCTCGCCCAACATCCCCTGGCGAGCTGGGACGAGCCCGAGCCGGAGCCCGGCAGCGAAGATGGCTATCCGGAGATGACGATCGCGGACTGGCGGCTGGTGCGGCGGGAGGGACGGCTCGTGCCGCGCACCGGCTGGCAACTCGTCGAGGTGGCTCAGCCCTGAAGAAGAGGGGAGGCGGCGCGGGCGGGGAGGTCCTCGGCCCGGCGCCCGCCGGCGGCCCTGCCGGTCATGGGGAGCTTGTGGACCACGGGCCGCTCGAAGGCTGCATCGTAGGAGACGGCGGCAGCGGCGCTCTTCCCCATCCGGCTCTGCCGTGCGGTCTCCTCGCGACAGAAGGGACAGCCGCGCAGGAGGTGCGCGACCAGCTCGCGAGCCATCTCCAGCCGGTAGACGCCCTGGGTGAACGAGCGGATCTCCGCCACCGTGGGATGCTCTCCCATGGATTTCCCCTTTCTACGCCAGGATAGAGGGGCTTTGTTACAAAACAGATTACGGCGTCGTTTTCGCGGCTGAGGTCCCGGAATCCGCGATGGCGAACGCCTCCGCCGCCGCGACCGGTCCCAGCTCCAGGCTCCACGGCCCCTGCCGGGTAGGCGCTGCGAGGGCCTGCTGGAGGACGGCGAGGAAGCGGGGGCGCGGCCACTCCACGGCGCCGAAGCTCTCCAGGTAGTCGGTGTGGCTCTGGCAGTCGACCAGCGGGAAGCGCCAGCGGACGAGGTTCGCGAGCAGGGTGGCGAAGGCGACCTTGGAGGCGTTGGGGACCTCGGCGAACATCGACTCGCCGAAGAAGACGCTGCCCAGCGCGACGCCGTAGAGCCCGCCCACCAGCCGCCCGTCGCGCCAGGCCTCGATGGAGTGGGCCAGCCCCTCGCGATGGAGGGCGGTATAGCCGGCGATCATCGCCGGCGTGATCCAGGTGCCCCGCTGGTCCGGCCGCCGCTGCCGCGAGCAGCGGCCGATGACCTCGCGGAACGCCGTGTCCGCCCGCACCTCGAAGGCGCCCCGGCGCATCTCCTTGCGCAGCGAGCGCGCGACGTGGGCCTCGTGCGGCACCAGCACGAAGCGGGGGTCCGGGCAGAACCAGAGCAGCGGCACCCCCTCGTGCGGCCAGGGGAAGATCCCGCGGCCGTAGGCCTCCTTGAGGGTCTCCGCGTCGGGCCGGCCGCCGACGGCGATCACCCCCTCGGGCGAGGTCCAGCTCACCGGGGGAAACAGGACACGGCGGCGGGAGCCCTTCCACATGACGTCCGCCAGCTAGGGCACCGGCGTGACCCGCATCGCTTTGCGGCTCTCCCCCGTCTGGCCCAGGCCGGAGCCGGAGGACTCCTCGTTCCATTGGGTCACCAGGAGCCGGTCGCCGAGGCGGGAGAGGGTCCGGGCCTCGTGGACGCTGACCGCGAAGGAAATGAAAAACTTGCTGAACTTGAGCTTGACCGAGCGGTCGAGGGCCACCGGCAGACCGGCCTCGTCGAGCCAGACCTTGAGGACGTCCTCGCGGTCCTTGAGGCTCTTCTTTTCCGCGGCGGTCAGGCCGTCGCGCGGACGGAGGACGAGGAGGCGGCCGGGCTTGCCGTTGCGCGGCTCGACCTTGTTCTCGACCAGCGTCGCCCCTTCGAGCAGGAGGCGCAGCGGCTCCGCGTAGCCGAGCAGGTCCGCCGCGTCCTTGGCGCCGAGAACCGACAGGCTGCTGCCGTGCTGCGCCGGAGCATCCGGATTGGCCGCCTTCTGCCACTCCGCCTTGCGGGCCTCCAGGATCTGCTGCGGCGCCCAGCTCAGCCGCAACCCCTGCGGCCCGTCCTCGGCGACGACCGTCCCCTCCTCCACCGTCTGCTGGGTCTGCCCCTCGTCGTTATTCTTGACGGTATTCTTCACCACGATCTGGGCCTTGATCGGTTGCTCCCCTGCCAGCTTCTGGAGAGCAGCCCGCAGGTCGCTCAGCGGGTCCGCGTAGGCCTGGACCGAGGGGAGAAGGAGGACGGCGACGAGAACGGCGAGAGAGCGTGAGGTCATGAGTCCTGAGTCCTCCTGAAGAGTTGGCTCTACTTTGTCAGATTGTCGCGTGGACCGGCCGCCGCCGGAAACGCTTCTCCAACCCTGAGCATAAACAATCAGGAGACGCCTGGATCTCCGGAAGGGAGAAACCGCGATAGAATGAGCCGTTCAATGACAGTCGTCGCGAACGGCCCCGTGGACGGAGAACGGCATGCATCCCTGACGCCGGGCGAGGTGCTGGCCGGCCGCTACCGGATCGCCGCCTTCCTCGGCCATGGCGCGGTCGGCGAGGTCTACGAGGCGTTCGACCAGGAGCTGGGCGAGGCCGTCGCGGTCAAGGTCCTGATCCCGGAGATCGCCCGCGACGAGCGGGTGCTGCAACGCTTCAAGCGGGAGATCCAGCTCGCCCGCCGCGTCACCCATCCCAACGTCTGCCGCGTCTTCGACCTCGCCTACCACACGGCGGCGGCCGGCCCGGGAGCACCCCCCGAGAAGGTCCTCCTCACCATGGAGCTGCTCAGGGGGGAGACGCTGGAGCAGCTCCTGGCCCGCCAGGGACGGATGACCACCGCCGAAGCGCTGCCGGTGATCGGCCACATCGTGGCCGCCCTCGCCGCCGCCCATGCCAACGGTGTCGTCCACCGCGACTTGAAGAGCGGCAACATCTTCCTCGTCCCCTCGCCTTCCGGCACGCGGGCCGTGGTCACCGACTTCGGGCTCGCCTGGAGCTCCATCGAGGCCGGCGACGACGCCAACCTCACGGCCACCGGCGAGCTGGTGGGCTCCCCCGCCTACATGGCGCCGGAGCAGGTGCGGGGCGAGGAGGCGACCCCGGCCACCGACGTCTACGCCCTGGGAGTGGTGCTCTTCGAGATGGTGACGGGCGAGCTGCCGTTCGTGGGAAAGAGCGCCTTCTACACCGCCTTGAAGCGCCTCCAGGAGCCGGCGCCCTCGCCGCGCCTCCACCTCTCGGACCTCGATCCGGCCTGGGAGAGGACCATCCTGCGCTGCCTGGAGCGCGAGCCGGAGAAGCGCTTCCCGAGCGTCCGCCACGTGCTGCGGGCCCTGGGCCTCACCAGGGCCGAAGAGGATGCCACCTCGCCCCTGCGGCTGGTGGAGAGCCACGTCCGCCGGCTGCGGCGCCGCCGGCGGAGGGTCCTCGAGCTGGCAGCCGTGGCGGCCGTCCTCGCCGCGTGCGGTCTCTGGTGGGCGTTGCAGACCGGCCGCATCGGCCACCGCGCCGCGACCGCTCAGACGGCGACGGCGGGACGGCCAGTCGCGGCGATCCCCATGCGGCCCGTCGTCGCCGTCCTGCCGTTCGACAGCCTCTCCCCCGGTGCCGGGGACGCGCAGAGCCGGGTTCTCTTCGAGCTGCTGCCGCTGGAGCTGGCGGCTTCCGGCAAGGTGCGCGCCGTGCCGGCCGAGGAGGTGGACCGGGCGCTCCTGGAGCACGCCGCCCTCCCCCGCCTGGGCGAGCGGCTGAGCGCCGATTTCCTGGTGACCGGCGCCTACCTGCCCGGCCCGGCCGGCACGCGCTGGGACGTGGTGCTGCGCGATCACGGCGGCCACACGGTGAAGGCGTTCAGCGAGTCCGGGGACGCCGCCCTGGAGCGCCTGGCAGACGGGCTTCGCCAAGCCGTCGGCGCGGGCGCGCTGACCGCCGCCGACGCCCAGGCCCTGGACGGCCTGCGCCCCACTCCGGAGGCGGCGCTCCTCTGGGCCGAGGCCCTCCACCGGCAACGGCGAGGCGAGACGCCGGCCGCCCGCGACCTGCTGCGGCGGGCGGTGGCCGCGGACGCGGACAACCCGCTGCTGCGCTCGGCCCTGGCCGCGGCCTGGGCCGACCTGGGCTATGACGGCGAGGCGCAGAAAGAGGCCAAGCAGGCGCTCGCTCTGGCCGCCATGTTGCGGCGCGAAGACCGGCTGGCCCTGGAGGCGCGCTACCACGAGCTCGCCCAGGAGTGGAGCGAAGCCGCGGCGCAATGGCAGGAGATCGCCGCGGCTTGGCCCGACGACCTGGAGGCCGGCCTGCGGCAGGCCAGGGCCGAGACGGCGGCGGGGCACCCTGCCGAGGCCGCAGCGACATTGGTCCGGCTGCACCGGCTCCCCTCACCCGCCGGGGTCGACCCGCGTCTGGATCTTGCGGAGGCCAATGCCGCGGCGGCGCGCCTCGATCCCAGGGCCGCCCGCGACGCCGCGGTGCGTGCGGCCCGGCGGGCCGAGGCCCTGGGCGCCCTGCGCGTGGCGGCCCAGGCCCGCCTCGAAGAGGCCGGAGCCCTCCTCTCACTCCACGACCTGGCGGAGGCTCGCCGCGCCGTGGACGAAGCCCGGCGGAGTTTCACGGCGGCGGGCGATGCGGCCGGCGGCGCCGATGCGGATCGCGGTCTCGCGAAGATCCGCTATCAGGCGGGCGACCTGGCCGGTGCCAGCGCCGCCTACGCCGAGGCCGTGACCGCCTACCAGCACCTGGGAGCCGAGGGGAACGCGGCGCTGGCCCTCCGCGAAACCGGCAACATGTACTACGGCGCCGGCGACCTCGACCAGGCGGAGGCGTACTACCGCCGGGGCCGCATCCTGTCCGCCGCGGTCGGGGACCGCCGGGGGGAGGCGAAGAACCTCCACAACATGGCGAACATCAACCTGCAGCGGGGCCGGCTCTCAGAGGCCAGGGACCTCTACCGCCAAACTCTCGCCCTGCACCGCGAGCTCGGCTTTCTCCAGGGCGAGGCGGCCACCCTCCAGGGGCTGGGCAACGTCGCCTTCGCCGAGGGGGACCTGCTGTCGGCTCGCGGCAGCTTCCAGCAGGCGCTGGCGATCTACCGCCGCGGCGGCGCTGGCGGCGGCGAGGCCGCGGCCGTGCTCAACAACCTGGCGGAGGTGAGCCTGAAGCTCGGCGACCTGGCCCAGAGCCGGCAGGAACGGGAGTCCGCCCGCGGCCTCGCGCTGGCCGCCCATCAGGAAGACGGCGTGGCACGGGCCGATCGCGGCATCGCCGACGTGGTCCGCCAGCAGGGGGACGCCGCCGCGGCCCGCGCGCTCTACGAGCGATCGCTGGCCACCTACGAGCGGCTGAAGCTCCCCGCAAAGCAGACCGAGATGCTCGACGAGATCGGCGTCACCCTCACCCTGCAAGGCGACCTGGTGGAGGCTTTGAAACGTTTCCAGCAGGCCCTGGACATCACCCACCAGAGGCACGACCACGGTGCCGAAGCCCAGATCCTGATGCATCAGGGGCGGACGCTGTGGCGCTGGGGCGAGCTGACCCAGGCCGCCGCCGCGCTGCAACGGGCCCTCGGCACGCTTCGCGAGCTCCAGAAGGAGTATGACGTGGCCGAGGCCCTGGTGACCCTGGGCTGCGTGCAGCTCGACCAGGGCGATCTCACGGCGGCCCGGCACAGCTTCGGGGAGGCGCTGGCGAGCTACCGGCAGCGCGGTGCCCGGGGAGGCGTGGCCTCGGCTCTGGCCGGCCTCGGTGCGCTGGACCTCGCCCAAGGGGAGCCCGCCCAGGCCCGCAAGCGGTACGGAGAGGCCCTCGCCATCCGCACCGCCGTGGGCGAGAAGCTCGGGGCCGCCCAGAGCCGCCTTGCCCTCGCCGAGGTGACCCTGGCGGAGAAGCGGCCGGCCCAGGCCGAGACGGACGCCCGCGCCGCCGCCACCGATTTCCAGGCTCTGGCGAACCCGCCCGGCCAATGCGCCGCCGCCCTCCTCCTCGCCCGCTGCCTGCTGGCGCAGAACAAGACCGCCGAGGCCGCCCAGGTCCTGGCCGGCGCCGCCCAGCTCCTCGACGCCAGCCAGGAGCCCGCCGTGCGCAAGGCCGCCGCCGAGCTGCGGGGGCGGGCGGCGGTTGTCCCGCCGCCGCCGCCATCCGCACCTTTTTAGTAGGGAGCCCGCTTCCGTGTACAGCAGCTAGGAAAGGAGACGTCATGACCCGAAATCTGTTGCGCCTGGCCGTCCTCGTCTTTGTCCTCTCCGCGACCTTCGGCCTCACCCTGCCACGTCCGGCGTTGGCGGTGAGCTGTGGCTCCGGAAACTTCTTCATCAGTTGCACGAAGAAGTGCTGCGGCCCGGGCGTGACCACCACGTACAGCCGCACCGGCCTCGGCAGCAGTTGCAGTGCCGCGAGGAGCACCTGTTCGAGCTGCCTGCCGGCCTGCCCGGCGGGACAGAGCCTGTGCAGCGGCCCCACCTTTGGAGCCTGCGGCTCTACGACGCTGGCGGCGCCACGGTGACGCAGGCCCGGCGGCAGAGCTGACCTGGCCCGGTGGCATCGGCCGTAAGGGTCGACCGCCTGAGAGCTCCGGCAAACCGAGAGCCTCCGATCCTGCGTAGATCCTGACGCAGACCCAAGGAGGGTCCGGAACCGCTATGCTGGAGCCCAGGATGCCCTTTCCCCCGGAGCGCCCCACCCCGACGTTCCCGTACCAGGTCGAGGCCAAGATCGGCGAGGGTGCCATGGGGGTCGTCTACCGCGCCGTCGAGCCCGCCCTGGAGCGGCGGGTGGCCATCAAGTCGCTGCGGGCACAGATGCTCGCCGGCGAGGAGCCCGAGGTGGCGCGGGAGTATCGCGCCCGGTTCCTCCAGGAGGCGCGGGCCGCGGCGGCCCTCTCCCATCCGGGTGCCGCCACCATCTACCGCATCGGCGAGGAGGACGGCAGCCCCTACATCGCCATGGAGTGGCTGGAGGGGAAGACGCTGGAGGAGGTGATGAGCCGCGAGGGGAGGCTCCCCCCCGAGCGCGCCGTCCCCCTCGTCATCGACCTGCTGGGCACGCTCGACGCCGCCCATAGGAACGGCGTGGTCCACCGCGACGTCAAGCCCGCCAACCTGGTGCTCCTCCCGGACGGCCGGCTCAAGGTGACGGACTTCGGCATCGCCCGCCTGAAGGGCTCGGACCTGGTGAAGACCCAGGCCGGGTTCGTGCTCGCCACCCCCCGCTTCGCCTCGCCGGAGCAGCTCCGCGGCGAGGACGTGGACGGTCGCTCCGACCTCTTCTCCACCGGCATCCTGCTCTTCCACCTGCTCACCGGCCGCTTCCCCTTCGCCGGCACCGACTTCCTGCAGGTGGCGAGCGCCGTCTTCCGCGACGAGCCGACGCCGCTGCGGGCGGTCGACCCGTCCCTCTCTCCCGCCCTGGAAGCCGTGCTGCAGCGGGCTCTGGCCAAGGACCGCGAGGCCCGCTACCGCACGGCGGTGGACATGGTCCGCGCCCTGGCCGAGGTGCAGACCGCCGCCGCCGCGCCCACCGTGATCTCGCCAGCGCCGGCCAGGACGGGGAGGAGCACCATCCTTCGCGACCTGCCGGCCGACGGTGCCCAGGCCGCTGCGGCCGCAGCCCGGAGCTGGCCGGCGCGGGACCTGGGAGCCCAGGGCTCGAAGACCCTGCTCGAGCGCCTCCTCGACCGGCCGCTCCACGCTCCCGCCTTCGCCGGCGCCGCCCTGCTCGACGACGCCTGCCTCTTCCTCGCCGACGGCCTGGTGCTGGCGGCGGTGGACACCCGCACCTGGGCCACGGGCGACGCCGTCATCGAGTCGCTGCCGGCCAAGGTGCGGGCTGTGCTCCATCCGGTGCCGGAGGAGCTGGGGCCGGGCTGCGTGCGCCAGCTCGCCTCCCTGCTCCATCCGCCCCGCGTGCGGCACGAGGGGTTCGACTCCAGGTACGTCAACCTCCCCGGCCTCATCGCCGCGCTGGGTGAGGAGCGCTTCGACGGCGCCCTGCGCATGCGGCGGGAGGAAGGCGTCATCGGCGCTCTGCTCTTCTGCGGCGGCGTGCCGGTGCTCTCGCTCTTCTCCGCCGGCTGGGAGGGCGTGCCGGTGGAGCGCCCGTGGCAGGAGTGGATGGCCGGCGCCGCGCTGCGGGCGGACGTCGTGGAGTGCCGGCAGATACCCTGCTTCGTCTCCTTCCGCCGCGAGCTGCGCAACGCCGAGATACGGGTGACCCCCGGCGTGCCGGTCGCCGAAGGCGCCGAGAGTCCCCTCGTCGCCGAGGACCCGATCGTCCGCTTCCTGCGCTGGAGCCTGGAGGAGGCGCCGCGGTTCTTCGCCGAGCGCGAGCGCACGGCGCGCTGGAAGTACCTGGTGGAGTGGCTGGCCGACGTCTGCCGCGCCGTGCTCCACCACGACCTGCCCCGCACCGGCACGCCGGCCACCGACTTCTTCGACCTCGCCACCTTCGACGAGGGAGGCCGCGTCCTCCACCTCGCCCAGCGCGTCGCCCGCGCCACACCCGGCGTGCTGGCCGCGTTCAAGGACGACGTGGTCCGCGCCAAGACGGCGCGCCTCAAGGGGGGCGACGTGGGCGGCGCCATCCTCGTCGCCCGCACCTTCGACGACGCCACGCTGGAGGCCTGGCGCAACACCGAGCTGGGCAGCACCGGCCGCTTCACCTTCGGCGTCGAGGAGAGCTTCACCAAGTACGAGGGGTTCGTCCGCGTCGGCCCCCGCCGCGGCTTCCACCTGCTGCTGGTCGAGGAGACGGACGAAGGGTTTACGCCGGTCCTGGGGTGAAGCGGAGAGCCGGTATGAAACCCGTTTCCCGTGTTGTTGGTGCTCAAGACAGCCGCCCGAGGATAAGAAATAGATAGCGCGACACAGCGTCCCTGTTCCTCCCCTCTCCCCATCCTCGTCCTCGGCGCCGGGGCCGCGGGGATCATGGCGGCGATCTTCGCGGCGGGCCGGAGCCGGCGGGTCGTGGTCCTCGAGCGGACGCGGGACGGCGGACGCAAGATCCTCGTCAGCGGCGGCGGGCGGTGCAACGTCCTGCCGTCCGCCGCCGATCCTTCCCGGTTCGTCTCCGGCTCCTCGCCCAACACGCTGCGCAAGATCCTCACCTCCTGGCCTCTGGAGGAGCAACGGCGCTTCTTCGAGGTCGAGGCGGGCATCCCTCTGGCGCTGGAGACCGGGACCGGCAAGCTCTTCCCCGCCTCCAACCGCGCCCGCCAGGTGCGCGATCAGCTCTTTTCCCTCGCCCGCCGGCGCGGCGCCGAGATCCGCTTCGACGCCCTGGTGACGGACCTCCTGCCGCCGGAGGGCTCCAACCCCTGGCGCGTCCGCCTCGAAGGCGGCGAGGAGATCGGTGCCGCGGCCGTCATCGTGGCCACCGGCGGGCTCTCCCTGCCGGGCACGGGGAGCGACGGCACCGGTCTCGGCCTCGTCCGCCGGCTCGGCCACACGATCCACGCCACCTATCCCGCCCTCACGCCGCTGACCCTGGAGCCGCCCCGCTACGCCCCGCTCGCCGGGATCTCGCGGACCGTGACGCTCCGCGCTCCCGTCGCTCCCGGAGACAACCGCACCTTCACCACTCACGGCGGCTTCCTCTTCACCCACCGCGGCTACAGCGGTCCGGCCGTCCTGGACGTCTCGCATCTCGCCGTGCGCTCCCGCCTGGCGGGCGGCCCCCTACAGCCCATCCGGGTGCAGTGGACCCCGCTCGACGCCGCCGCCTGGGACCGCCTCCTCCGCGAAACCCCTGGCACCGCCTTCGGCCTCCTCCGCCGCCACCTCCCGGACCGGCTGGCCGAGGCCCTTCTCGCGGACGCGGGCGTGGAAGCCGGCCGTCCCCTCCCGCAGCTCCGCCGCGACGAGCGCCGCCGGCTCGTCGAGGTGCTCGCCGATCATCTCCTCCCCTGGACGGGCGACGAGGGCTACCCCAAGGCCGAGGTCACCGGCGGCGGCGTGGCCCTCTCCGAGATCGATCCCCGCGCCCTGGAGAGCCGTCGCCACCCCGGCCTCTTCCTCTGCGGCGAGATCCTGGACGCCTTCGGCCCCATCGGCGGCCACAACTTCCTCTGGGCCTGGGCCACGGGCAGGGCGGCGGGACTGGGCGCGGCCAGAGACTGAGCGAGGTACACTTACCCCTCCAGAAACCACGAGGAGCCCTCATGACATCTGCCAGCTTCCGCAGGCGCGTCGCCCTCACCCTCGCCGCCGCGATCCTCACCGCCGCCCTCGGCGTCCGGCCGGGAACGGCCCGCACGGCCAAGCCGCCGCTTCATGGCCGCCACTGGATGGCCGTCACCGGCAAGCCGCTGGCCGCGACCGCCGGAGCCATGATGTTCCAGAAGGGAGGCAACGCCGTCGATGCGACGTGCGCGATGCTGGCCGCCGTCTGCACCATGTGGGACACGCTCGGCTGGGGCGGCGAGACCCAGGCCCTGATCTGGAACCCCAAGACCGGCAAGGTGATCGCCATCGACGCTCTCGGGGTCGCCCCCACGGGCGCGACCCCCGAATTCTTCCACGCCAAGAACATGGGCTATCCGCCCGAGTACGGCCCCCTGGCCGCGGTGACGCCCGGCACGCCCGGCGGGCTCCTCGTGATGCTCGCCGAGTACGGCAGGCTGAGCCTCGCGGACGTCCTCGGGCCGGCCCTGCAGATGGCCGACGGCTACCCCATCGAAGCGCAGCTCGCCAACACCATCGAGAAGGAGAAGGCGCACATCAAGGAGTGGCCCGCCTCCCGCGCCACCCTGCTCCCCCACCTCGGCGAGGCCTGGGAGGCGCCCCACGCCGGCGAGGTGTTCCGCCAGCCCGATCTCCTCGCCACCCTGCGCAAGCTGGTGGAGGCCGAGCGCCAGGCCCTCGCCGCCGGCAAGAGCCGCAAGGAGGCGATCCTCGCCGCCTACGACCGTTTCTACAAAGGCGACATCGCCGCCGAGCTTGCCCGCGGCACCCGCGAGCAGGGCGGGCTCATCACCGCGGAGGACCTGGCGCGCTGGCAGGTGCGCATCGAAGAGCCGGTCAAGACCACCTACAAAGGGGCCGACGTCTACAAGCTCACGAGCTGGACTCAAGGCCCCGCCCTGCTCCAGTCCTTGAACCTCCTCGAGCCCATGGACCTGCGCGGCATGGGCTTCAACAGCGCGCGCTACATCCACACCCTCTATCAGGTGATGAACCTCGCCTTCGCGGACCGCGACTTCTACTACGGCGATCCCTACTTTCCGCCCGCGCAGCCGCTCCAGACCCTCCTGTCCAAAGGCTACGCCGACGCACGGCGCAAGGAGATCGACTGGAAACGCAACGATCCGGCGGTGAAGCCCGGCGATCCCTATGCTTTCGAGGGCAAGGAAAACCCCTACAAAAGCTTCCTGGAAAAATGGGGAACGCCCACCGGCAAGAAATGGACGCAGCCGCAGAATTCAGCCATGACCTTCGACGAGAGCTTCCGCGCCGGCACCACCTCCATCATCGCCGCCGACGAAGAGGGCTGGGTGGTCTCCGCCACGCCGAGCGGCGGCTGGACGCCCGCCTTCATCGCCGGCCGCACGGGCGTCGGCCTCTCGCAGCGTATGCAGAGCTTCGTGCTCGACCCGGCCCAGGGACCCTTCAACGTCCTGGCGCCCGGCAAGAAGCCGCGCGTGACCCTCACGCCCAGCCTGGTCGTGAAGGACGGCAAGCCCTGGCTGGCTGCCGCGGTGCAGGGAGGAGACACTCAGGACCAGAACCTCCTCCAGTTCTTCCTCGACATCGCCGAATTCGGGATGACCGTCCAGGAAGCGACGGAAGCCCCCAACATCAACAGCTACCAGATGCACAGCTCTTTCGGCAATCACGAATCTCAGCCCGGAAGGATCACCATCCACGCCAGCACACCCCCCTGGGTGAGGCAGGAGCTCCAGAAGATGGGCTACAAGGTTGAAGTCGAAGACCGCACCTCCGGCCCCATCAACGCCATCCTCCTCGACCACGAGCACGGCACCCTCTGGGGCGGCTCCAGCGATTATGGGGAGGATTATGGGATTGGGTGGTGAGGGGAGAGGATAGACTCCGAACCTCTGAAAGGAGATCGAGATGAAAAAACAGATGAAGAAACTCACCCTGAATCGCGAGACCCTCCATCGCCTCGAAACGCCTGAATACCGCTGGGTCCGCGGTGCTCGGTTGGCTCCCGAGAGCGGTGAAGACACCTGCGGCGCCTGTGACAGCTTCGCCTCCTGCACGGAGCTGCAAGAGGATTGCTGCGTGGGGACGATGATGATGTAGCCACCAAGGCTGACCCACCGGCCCACCGGAACGCGGAGAGCCCCCGCCACGCCAGCCGGGATGGCGGTCTTTTGTGCTTCAGTTTTCAAAGAACCCTCTGAGCCGCGCCGGCCTCAACGTCGCCGGCGCCGAGCTCGAAGCCGCTGGCGCCGATCTCCAAGGGGTCTGCACCGAGGTCTGAGCCCCTCGCACCGAGATCCAAGGAGTTCGCACCGAGGTCTGAGCCCCTCGCACCGAGATCCAAGGGGTTCGCACCGAGGTCTGAGGGGTTCGCACCAAGGTCTGAGCCCCTCGCACCGAGGTCTGAGGGGTCTGCACCGAGGTCTGGGCCCCTCGTACCAAGCTCCAAGGGGTCCGCACCGAGGTCTGAGCCCCTCGTACCAAGCTCCGAGGGGTCCGCACCGAGGTCTGAGCCATCGCGACCTCGGTCCCGACCCCGTAGACCTCGGTCCCGACCGCGTGGAGATCGGTACGAACCGCTTTGAGCAGGACCAGAATCGCTTCCCGCCCGATGCCGATCTCTTTCATCTCCAGGAAGATACGACTCTCCCCGGGATCCTACCTTTACTCATACCGCAGCGTGACCACCGGATCGACCCGCGAGCCCCGCCGTGCAGGCAGGTAGCTCGCCGCGAGCGCGACGCCGATCAGCAGCAGGGCGACCACCGTGAGGGTCAGCGGATCGCCGGGTTGGACTCCGGGCAGCAGCTTGGTGAGGATGCGCGTCACCGCCAGCGCGCCGGCGAGGCCGATCACAGTGCCAGTCAGGGTGAGGCTCAGGCCTTGGCGCAGCACCAGCCAGACGACGTCCCCACGCTCGGCTCCGAGCGCCATGCGAATGCCCATTTCGTGCATCCTTTGGGTCACCGTGTAGGACACGACGCCGTAGAGCCCGACAGCGGCCAGGGCCAGGGCGAGGGCGGCGAAAAAGAGGAGCAACAGTGTGTAGACGCGCGGCTGCGCGAGGGTGCCGGAGAGGATGTCGTCCATCGTCCGCACCTGGGAGACGGGCACGTCGCGATCGATCGACTGCGCCATGCTCCGGATCGCCTCCGTCAGGGCCGCAGGATCGCCGGCCGTGCGCATGACCAGGTCGAGGGGCCAGGGCGGCCCGGGCTGCGCGGAATTGAGGAAGATCTCGGGTTGCGGCGCTCGTCCAAGGCTGCTCTGCCGCACGTCGCCCGTGACACCCACGACGGTGAGAGGGTTGCCGTCCTTGCCGTCGCTGCCGCCGCCACCGCGCAGTGTGATCTGTTTTCCCAACGCGCTCTCGCCCGGCCAGAACGTCCGCGCCGCGGTCTCGTTGACGACGATCACGCCGGGCGCGTTCGCCGAGTCCTGATCGGTGAATTCGCGTCCCGCGCGCACCGGGATCGACATCGTGCGGAAATAACCCGCGCTGGCGATGTTGAAGCTCGCGCTGAACCCACCGTCCGACGCCGGGTCCGGGCGTCCGACGATATGAAAGCCCATCGAGTCCGAGCTGCCACCCAAGGGTAGATCGGCCACCAGCGCCGCGGAGCGCATGCCGGGCAGGTTGGCGACGCGCGCCAGCACGCTGGCGAAGAATCCTGATCTTTCGGCAGCGGTGCCGAGCTTGCTTTTCGGCACCTCGAAATACACGGTCAGCAGGTTTTCGGTGGCGAATCCCGGGGCCGTGTTGCGCAGCACGAGAAGACTCTTCAGCAACAAACCGGCGCCCGAAAGCAGGATCAACGCCAGGGACACTTCCGCGATCACGAGCATGGAACGGGCGCGCCGGCCGCCGATGCCTTCCGTGGCCGTACGGCCCGATTCGCGCAGGACTTCGTTCAGGTCCGGCGAAGCCGCGGGGACGGCGAGCACGGAGCCGAAGAGGATGCCGGTGATGAGCGACAAGGCGAGCGTGAACAACAACACCCAGCCGTCGATATGAGTGGTCTCGATACGGGGGATGGGAAAGCTCCGCGCCAGCAGCGCCACGAGCAGCCGCGTGCCCCAGCTCGCCAGCAGCAGACCGAGCAGGCCGCCAGCGAGCGCCAGCACCGTGCTCTCGGTCAACAGTTGTTGCAGCAGCCGCTTGCGGCCGGCGCCCAGCGCCGCGCGTACGGTCAATTCTTTCTGGCGCGACGCGGAGCGGGCCGACATCAAACCCGCCACATTGGTGCAGGCGATCACCAGCACGATCGCCACCACGCCGAGGAAGATCAACAAACCCGTTCGGGTCTTCCCCACCATCGCCGTCAAGGCGGGCACCACCCGCGCGCCGACCCCTTCATTCGTCTTCGGATACTCTTTCGCCAGGCCGCGCGTGATGACGTCCATCTCCGCCTGCGCCGTGGCCACGCCGGCGCGCGGCCGCAATCGACCCAGTATGCGCAGGAAACCGTGATTCCGGTTGGGGTCGCGGACCAGCGGCACGTAGATCTGTTCCGGTTTCTCCGGAGAAAACCTGAAAGTTGGTGGCATGACTCCGATGATCGTGTACGTCTCCTCGTTCGCACGGATCGTCTGGCCCACGACGTCGGCACGGCCCGCAAAGCGGCTTTTCCACGTGCCGTCGCTCAGCAGGGCGACGTGGGACGCTCCCGCTTCCGACTCTTCGGGCCGGAACGTCCGCCCCAGCGCGGGATGAGCTTTCAACGTCTCAAAAAATCCGGGCGTCGCCTGGACGGCGGCCACGGCTTCGGCCTGGTCTCCGCCCGTGAGGACCATGCCGCGCGTGGTGAAGGCCGCCATGTTTTCGAAGCTCCTGCTCCGGGCTTTCCACGCTTCGAAGTCCGGATAAGACACCACGTCGTCCATCCTGCCGCTCTCCGTGTTCGTCGCCCAGACCAGGACGAGACGATCCGCCTCTGGAAACGGCAGCGGACGCAGGAGCACGGCGTTGACGACGCTGAAGATCGCCGTATTGGCGCCGATGCCGAGAGCGAGCGTCAGCACGGCGATGGCGGTGAAGCCGGGATCCTTCCTCAGCATGCGGGCGCCGAAGCGCAGGTCCCGGGCCAGGTGCTCCAGCCCGGGAACGCCGCGGCGGTCCCGCACCTGCTCCTTGATCGCTTCGACGCCGCCGAGCTTGAGCAGCGCATCCCGTCGCGCCGCTTCGGGCGTCATGCCCGCCCGCAGGTTGTCCTCGACGTGCAGCGCGACGTGGCTCTCGAGCTCCTCCGCGAGCTCGCGGTCCCGCCGCTCGCGGTTGAACAAGCCGCTCAGGCGCAGCACTCCCGCGCGCAGTTGTCGTGTCATCACGCCCCCCCCTCGGGAGCGAAGAAGCGGGCGATGATGCCGGTCGTCCGTTCCCATTCGCGCGCCTGTTTTTCGAGCTGCCTGCGGCCCGCCCGCGTCAGCTTGTAGAACTTGGCCTTGCGGTTGTTGTCCGAGACGCCCCACTCGGACGCGACGTACCCCTCCTGCTCCAGCTTGAGCAGCGCCGGGTAGAGCGTGCCGTAGTTGACCGACAGCAGGTCGCCGCTCGTCTGCTCGATCCGCCGTGCGATGCCATAGCCGTGCAGAGGACCCAGGGTCTCCAGGGTCTTCAGCGCCATCAACGCGAGAGTGCCTTGCCAGACGTCCGCCTTCGGTTCCGTGTCTTTCATATGGGATACCCATATCACGGAGTCGTATGGGATGGCAATAGGAAGCCCCTCATCACCCGCCTACTCCGCCCGCAGCGCCACCATCGGATCCACCCGCGTGGCGCGCCGGCCGGGCAGCCAGGCGGCGGCGAGGGCGACGGCGCCGAGGGCGAGGGCCACGGCGGCGAAGGTGGCGGGGTCGGTCGCGGGCACGCCGAAGAGGAGGCTTGCCATCACCCGCGTGGCGCCGAGGGCAAGGGCGAGGCCGGCGGCGAGCCCCACGGCCGCGAGGGCTCCGGCTTCCTTGAGCACCATCCAGAGCACCGTGCTGGCTTGAGCGCCGAGGGCCATGCGCAGGCCCATCTCCCGCGTCCTCTGGGCCACGGAGTAGGAGGTGATGCCGTAGATGCCGACCGCGGCGAGGGCCAGGGCGAGGGCGGCGAAGGCCCCGAGCAGCACCATGTTGAAGCGCTGGCCGGCCACGGACTGGGAAATCACCTGCTCCATGGTCGCGAGCTTCTCGATCGGCTGGTCCGGATCCGTCGCGTACACGGCGCGGCGGACGTCGCCGAATAAATCTTTCGGATCCCCCTTCGTGCGCACCACGAGGCTCAAGGCGCTGCGCGGGCTCTGGGTGAGAGGCAGATAGAACTGCGGGCGGGCGTCGATGCGCAGCCCCGAGTGGCGGACGTTGCGCACCACGCCGATCACCGTGATCCAACTCGGCTCCCCCTGGCCGGGCCGCCGCAGATTGAAACGCTTGCCCAGGGGATCGGCGCCCGGCCAGTAGGCGCGGGCCATCACCTCGTCGATCAGCGCCACAGGCGGCGCCTTCGCGGCGTCGCGTTGATCGAACAGACGGCCCTGGAGGAGGGGGATGCCGAGGGCCGGGAAGTATCCGGGCGTCGCCGATCGCCGGTCCGCCAGCGGCTCCTTGCCCGGCTCGGGCAGCGGCCGGCCCTCGACGAACACGAAGACGATGTTTTCGTCCCCCCGCAACGGCAGGCTGGAGACGCCGCCCACGGCCGCCACTCCGGGCAGCGCGCGCAGGCGTTCGATCACCGAGTCGAAAAATCCCGTCAGGCGGGCCGCGCTGTCGTATTTCGACTCGGGCAGGAGCAGGTCCAGGGCGAGGACGCCGTGGGGACGGAACCCGGGATCGACGGCCGTCAGCCGCAGGAAGCTGCGCACCAGCAGGCCCGCGCCCACCACCAGCAGCACGGCGAGGGCCGTCTCGGCGATCACCAGGCCGCTGCGCGTGCGCCGGCCGCCGGCCGTACCGGCGCCCGCCCGGGTGCCGTCGCGCAGCGTGCCGGCGAGGTCCGGCCGGGTGGTATGGAGGGTGGGCGCGAGCCCCGCCACGACGCCCGCCAGCAGCGTGAGTCCGAGGGTGAAGAGCAGCACCGGGAGGTTCAGCGTCCACCCCGTGGGCAGCACGAGGCTCGGCGGCAGCCACGCCGCGAAGGCCCGCAGCGTCCACCAGGCGCCCAGCACGCCCAGGGCGCCGCCGGCGAGCGCGAGGGCCAGGCTCTCGGTGAGGAGCTGTCGCGCCATGCGGCCGCGGGCGGCGCCCAGGGCGGTGCGGATGGCGACCTCCTTCTGGCGCGAGGCCGCTTGGGCGAGGAGGAGGTTGGCGACGTTGACGCAGGCGATGAGGAGCACGACCCCCACCGCGCCGAAGAGGATGAGGAGGGCCGGCCGCACGTCGCCCACGAGCTGCTCGCGCAGCGGCAGCAGCCGGGCGCGCCAGCCTTTGTCGAGGGCGTTGGCGAGCTCGAGCCGGGTCGAAATCGTCGCCATCTCCGCCCGCGCCGCGGCGAAGCTCACTCCCGGCCGCAGCCGGCCGATGCCGGCGAAGCTGTGGTTGTCGCGGTCCTGCCGTTCCTTGGGGCTGAGGGAGAGGGGAATCCAGACATCCGGCTCGGCGGGGAAGCCGAAGCCGCTGGGCATCTCGGCGCCACGGGGGAAGGCGAAGCCCGGGGGCATGACGCCGACCACGGTCACCGGCTGTCGGTCCAGGATCACGGTCCGGCCGATCACCCGGGAATCGCCGCCGAACCGGCGCTGCCAGAGCTTGTGGGAGAGGACGGCGGTGGTGACCTTCCCCTGCTCGTCGTCGCCGGGCAGGAGCGTCCGGCCGGCCTGGGCCGCGGCGCCGAGGACGCGGAAGAATTCGCCGGAGACCGCCACCGCGCCCAGCAGCTCGGGCTCGCCCTGGCCCGTCAACCCCGTGCGCTCGGAGGTGAACATCGCCAGGCTGGCGAACGACCGGCCCTGGCGCTGCCAGTCGTAGAACATGCCGGGCGCGATCGGCAGCTTGTCGGGCAGGCCGGCGGCGTGGGCCAGCTCCGGATTCGAGCACCACGCCACCACCAGCCGCTCCGGCTCGCGGAACGGCAGGCGCCCCAGGAGCACTCCGTCGACCACGGTAAAGAGCGCCGTGTTGGCGCCGATCCCGAGGGCCAGCGTCAGCACCGCCACCGCCGTGAACGCCGGCCGCCGGGCGAGCGTCCGCAGGGCGAAGCGAAGGTCTTGCAGCAGGGTTTCCATGCGTCCTCCTCCCAAAGCACCTTACGGGAGATGGGAGGAGGACGTTTCAGGAAAGGAGCATCACCGCCCCTGCTTCATTGGAAGCCGCGGCCCGAGAGCGGGACTTCGGCGAGCGGCTCGAGGCCGGACAGGGCGGCGACAAGGCTCTCGTCGGACGCCAGGAGCTCGGGGGCCAGCACCTGCTCGGCGACCGCGGCCAGCCGGGAGGGAGCGGGCTCGCGATCGAACGCGTCGCGAGCCTTGAGGTCTTCGATCAGACGCTGGACCCGTCCGTCCCGCGCGTGGTCCATCATGTAGATGTGCGAGTAGTAGCGCTTCTCTGCGCCCTCCCCGATCTCGTCGTTGGACAGCGAGTACTTGGCGATGATCCGCGGGTTGGCTTTACGAAAGAGGACGGTCAACGACAGCGGCGAGCGCGCGATCTGCAGGTCCAGATGGGGCCAGTGCTCCTTCTGCAATTTCCAGAGGTCTTTCTCCGTCTGCTCGGCGAGCCTCAGCAGCGCGACGGCCTTCTCGGTCTGGGCCTGGTACGAATTCGTGGCCAGGTAATACCACAGGATCATGGCGGAGAAACCGTTGCGGGAGCCGGCGAAGGTGCTGTCGGACGAGCCGATGTAAGCCGGATCGCTGGTGGGGCTCAGTTGGTATTTGCTCCGGGTCATGTAGATGCCGCACGGCCACGGCGCGCCGACCCACTTGTGCCCGCTCATGGAGATGGAGTGGACGAACGGCAGGCGGAAGTCGAACTGGGGGATCTTGACTCCGGCCTTTTCGAGGAAGGGCATGTAAGCCGCACCGAGGGCTCCATCCACGTGCGACCAGTAGCCGGTGCGCTCGACGGGCTTGTAGCCGGGATTCGTGATGATCCGGCGGTCCTGCCCGTACGTCTTGAAGACGGGCATCAGCGCCTCGCCCGCCGCCTTCACGTCGTCGTAGGCCCCCTTGAAGGTCGTGCCATAGTTGAAACAGAGCAGGATGGGGTGCTTCTTCTTGGCGTACGGTTCCACTTTTTCGACCAGGTCCTTGACGTCGATGGTGCCGGGACCGAACGACCCTCCCGTGGACTCGACCTTCACGGATTGGATTCCCAGGACGCGGAGGATCTTGACGATCGAATAGTGGGTGGAATCCGAGTAGAACGCGACCGGAACGAAGTATTCCTCGGGCTCGCCGGCCGGCAGGGGCGCCTGGACGTACAGCAGCTCGGAGGGCAGGTCGAAGCTCTCGTTCGCCTGCCGGGCGGCGAACAGCCGGGCCAGCTTGCGCGGGTCGTGGAGCAGGAACTTGCCGCTGAGATAGTCGCGCGCGTTCCAGAGACCGTAGAGATTGCCTTCCGTGCTCCCCATGGCCAGCACGTAGCCCCAGTACGAGTCGGGATTGTTCTTCGGGTCGTGCGGCCACGGCACGTTCCACAGGTGCGCGTAGTAGTCCAGGACGGCGCGCTCCATCCACTTCGAGTTGGTCCCGAAGCTCCCCTGCTGGAAGGGGTCGCCGATGTTGTTGATATGATAATCGAGGTATTCCGCGAGCACCTGGAGGTCGAGCTTCTGGTTGGCCTGGAAACCGAGGAAGTTCCTCTTCTTTTCCGCCTGGTACAGGCGAAGCTGGCGCAGGGCCTGCTGCAACCGCTCGGGTGCGAGCCCTTCGGGCGGCAACTGGAACCTCCCGCAGTCGATTCCCGGGACCGGCGGATAGACGCTGCAGGGGTCCTGCTCCGGGAGCGCCTCGGGCACCTGGTCGTCCAACAGGGCGTTGCTCATGATCGGTCACCTCCTCCGTTGAGGCTCGGCCGGGCGGCGGGCCGCCTCCACCGAGCCGGGTTCACTTGAAGAGGTGACGCGCACTCGCCGAAAATTACACCCGCATCTTTCCGGACGGCCTGTCATTTCCGCCGGGCGGCCGTCACTCTGGAGGATAGGGGCGCATGGCAGACACGCCGCCCCCTTTCGTGGAGGAGCCCTCTCATGAGCCAGGACAACGCAATCGCCGTCGGCTTCCCCCTCTTCGAGGAGGCCGACCTCCTGGACGTCACGATCCCCTTGGAGCTGCTGGCGTTCCTGGAGCGACCCGCGGTTCGGGTTCAACTGATCGGTCGCAGCCTGGCCGAGCCCGTCACCCTGATGCCGGGCAAGATCCGGATGATGCCCGACACGACATTCCAGAGCTGCCCGCAGCTCGACGTCCTGATGGTCCCGGGCGGCAGTGGCGTCCTGGCCGCCATGAAAGACAAAAGCTACCTGGATTTCATCCGCCATCAGGCGGCCAAGGCGCGCTACGTGGCCGCCGTTTGCGCGGGCTCGCTTCCCCTGGCAGCCGCCGGTTTGCTGAACGGCTATACGGCGACCACCCACTGGGCGTCCCTCAGCGCCCTCCACCTCTTCCCCCAGGTGAACGTGGCCCCGGGCTATCCCCGGTACGTCCTCAGCGGCAATCGCATCACCACCGGCGGGGTCAGCTCGGGAATCGACATGGCCCTGGCTCTTTGTGCCCTGCTCGGCGGCGAGGAGCAGGCGAAGCAGGTGCAACTGCTGATCCAATATGCTCCCCAGCCTCCCTATCAGGCTGGCGATCCCACGACCGCGGATGCGGTCACCTGGGGCCAGGCCTGCAAGCGGCTGGAGCCCCTCCGCGAAAGCCGGGTCGACTTCATCCGGACGCTGCTGGGTCTCAAACCCTAGTCAGCGGGCTCCGGCGGGCACTGGCAGGATGGCAGCAGGCGTCCGAGGTTCGGATTCTCCAGAGCTGTGCCATACGAGGGGCGGGCAGGTCTGCTAGAGTGGTCCCGAGAGATGATCGAGCTCCCCTACGGCATCGCCGACTTCCGCCGCATTCGCCAGCAGGGCATGGTCTACGTCGACCGGACGGCCTACCTGCAGGCCATCGAGCGGCTGGGCAGCGCCCTTGTCTTCCTGCGCCCGCGGCGCTTTGGCAAATCACTGTGGCTCCAGACCCTCGCCAACTACTACGACCTGCGCCGCGCCGGCGAGTTTTCCAGCCTCTTCGGCGGCCTCGCCGCCGGTCGCGAGCCAACGCCGCTCGCCAACCGCTATTTCGTCCTCCAGTGGAACTTCTCGGTGGTCGATCCCAGCGGCAGCGTCGAGAAGATCGCCGAGAGCCTCCGCGAGCACGTCAGCTCCCGGGCCAAGACATTCATCGAGCAGTATGAGGACCGGCTGTCCATCCCGATCGACGTCGACGGCAGCCCTGCGGCGATTCTCGACAGCCTGCTGCGGGAGATCGAAAAGACGCCCCACCGCCTCTACCTCCTGATCGACGAGTACGACAATTTCGTGAACGAGGTGATGGCCCGGGACGTCGACACCTATCGCGCCCTGGTCCGCACCGATGGACCGTTCAAGCTGCTCTTCAAGTCGGTCAAAAACGCGATGGAAGGCCAGGGGCTGGAGCGGGTCTTCATCACCGGCGTCTCGCCGGTCGCCCTCAACGACCTGACGAGCGGCTTCAACATCGCCAAGAACGTCTCCCTGGAGCCGGATCTCGCCTGCCTCTGCGGTTTCCGGGAGAGGGAGGTCCTTGACGTCCTGGAGAGCATCTCCGAGGAGTCGGCACTGCCCCCGGCAGCCGTCGAGGATGCCCTCGAGACCATGCGCACCTGGTACAACGGTTATCGCTTCCTCGAAGCCGCGAGCGGTGAGGAAGAGCTCGTCTACAATCCAACGAACGCCCTCTATTTCCTGGATCATCTGCACCGGCGCGGCGTTCCCCCGCAGAGGCTCCACGACGAGAATCTGCGCACGGACCGTGGCAAGCTCGCCTTCCTTGCCCGCACCGCGGCAGGAGCCGGAGTCATCGAGGAGATCACCGAAGGCGACGGCGAGATCGCCATCCCGCAATTGGAGACCAGCTTTTCCCTGGAAAGCCTGCTGATGCGTCTCGGAGAGGACCGCGGAGCGGTCGCCTCGCTCCTCTACTTCATGGGCCTGCTGACCTTGACCGGCGCTCCCGGGCGGCTGCGGATTCCGAACCTGGTGGTGAAGAAACTCTTCCTCGATCGCCTTCTGGAAATCTATCTGCCAGAGCCCCGCGACAGCTATGCAGCCCGGGAGATCGCCCTCCACTTCTTCCAGAATGGTGATCTCTCTCCTTTGCTCGCCTTCTTCGAGGAGAAGCTCCTGCCGGTCCTGTCCAACCGTGACCGCGGAGCGCTCTCCGGGAAGAACGGCGGAGGCGGCGTCAACGAGATGGTGGTCAAGACGCTTTTCCTCTCCATGCTCTTCGATGACACACGTTACGTCGCCGGCTCCGAGACGGAGATCGAACGCTCCTACGCGGACCTCTGCCTGCTGGTCCGTCCGGAGATGCGCCGTTACGGGTTCTTCGATTTACTTTTCGAGCTCAAGCTGGTGCGGCGCAAGGAGTTGGGCAGGACCGGGCAGGAGATCCGCCGGATGGACGTCGAGGAGCTGCGACGGTTGCCGCCGGTGGCGCAGGCGTTCGACGAGGCACGCGAGCAGGTTCGCCGCTATGGCGCCGCGCTGCTGCGACGACACCGCGGGGAGCTCGCTCTGCACGCCTACGTCGTCGTGGCGGTGGACGTCGAGCGGGTCCTGGGGGAAGAGGTCAAAGTGGGATAGCAGGGAAGGAAAGGACCCGTCCTGCCGGACCAGTACCGGCAGGACGGCGGCAGGTCTTGAGGGGTCGGCGCTGGCTCACTGTTCGTAGTAGATACGGCACACACAGTTGACCCAGTCGAATTCAGCGCAAGAACCGGTCGGCCCTTCACACTGCGGCCTGCACTCGCAGGTCGCGGGATTCCAATTGCCACCGCTGTCGAAGCAAGCCTGCTCGTCGCTGGGATTGCAAGCGGGCGGCGGCGGGGGTGGCGTCGTCGAGACCCAACCGTAGGGGGGAGTACAGACCTTCTTGCCACCGTCGAGCGTGCAGACGAAGCTCTGAGTACCGTCGCAGGGGACGTCCGCGCAGGTGCGGGCCTGGCGGCCGAGCAGGTAGCCCGAGGTCGTCCTCGCCTCGCAAGTGCCGCAACCGCCGCACCATTGCCGCTCGCAGCCCGCGGGAGCCCATTCGTAATCGGGGCCGACGAACCAGCCCGGAAGATTGGGGTGCTGGCGAGCGTAGATCATGCGGCCCGGCCCGTCGGAGAAGCCGGCCCGGTCCCAGGCACCCCGACACGTGTCACAGCCGCCCGTGTCGTAGCTGCACTCGGTGCTCGACGGATGGTTCCAGTCATAGTCCTGGTCGATCTCCATGATGTTGTAATCCACGATGCCGTTGACGCCGGCCCGGTAGACGGGCGTCCAGTACCCTTCGCTGGAGCCCCAGAACTGATTCTGGCCGCGCGGATGGCCGTAGGCTGTCTCGTCGCTCATGTCGAAGGGGGAGTGGGGACCGAAAAAATCGTTGCTCGCCTGCCAATAGTTGTTATAGTTCTGATCGATCGTCATGGTGTAGCCGTAGTTGGCGAGGATCATGGCATTGTGCAGGGCGGTGTCCATCGACACGTAGATCCTGTGATAATCCATGCCGCCGCAGCCGTTGCTCCCCGGCGCGTCGCCGAGGATGGCGTAGCAGCCGGTCACGTGATCCAGGGGCGTGGTGTAATCAGCCAGGACCGAGACCCCGAGCCGGTGGGTGAGGGTCAGGAAGGACCCCTTGGCCGAGCAGGTCATGCTCTGCCACGCTTGGCAGAGATCTCCGGACTGCCCGTTGCGCGCGGCCCAGTCGGCGAACAGCCGGTTGCGGTTGGCGTCCAGGCTTGCAGCGTCGAGGCCCGTGGCCCCGGCGGAGACCGCGCTGAGCGGCACGGCGAGAAGGACGGCATACAGCACAGATCTGAAGCGCTTGGGAATCATCGGCTTGTCTCCTGTCTGAAGGGTCGGCTGGCGTCAGCAACTATTCTACTCATGACATCGCTGATGTCACCGCCCCGGCAGCGGCCCCGGATCTCCCTGGCAGATGAAGGCTCCCCAATAGAAGGGATGGGACCGCCCGTCGATCATCAGGCAGGATGGCAGGCGAGGCAGTTCGCGGATTCCTTCTTTCGGGACTCTCCTCGGCTCAGACACTATGCACGACTCGATTGGAGAGCTCGGCGTGCATGAGGTTATGGAAGGGGCAACGGAAATTCTGATAGGTACAAGGTTGTGGCTTCGCGCAGGTTGGCTACAGCCTCTTCGACCGTTTCACCTTGCGTGGTGGTACCCGTTTCAGGGTTGAGGGCGATGAAGCCGCCTTCTTCAGCGGGGGTGAGAACTGCGGTAAGCTCCATAGCTTGGCTCCAGAGTAAAAGTGTGCTGATCGTCGCTCCTCGCTGCGCGTGACGCAGGAGTAGTCTACACCATCCTCCCATGCTACAATCCCCGCTCCCTTCCTCAGGGAAGGCAGAGGGGCTCTCTCGTGTTCACCACGGAGAGACTCCCCCGCCGGGCACCCCGTCCGGCCGAGCACGGAGCGTAGATCCATGGACAGACTGAACGGACAGGTATCCCGACGGCGGACCTTCGCCATCATCTCGCACCCGGATGCGGGCAAGACGACCCTCACCGAGAAGCTGCTGCTCTTCGGCGGCGCCATTCAGATGGCCGGCGCCGTCAAGGCCCGCGGCGAGGCCCGGCGCGCCCGCTCGGACTGGATGAAGGTCGAGCAGGAGCGGGGTATCTCCGTCACCGCCTCGGTGATGACCTTCGAGTACGAGGGCTGCACCTTCAACCTGCTGGACACCCCCGGCCACGAGGACTTCAGCGAGGACACCTACCGCACCCTGACCGCCGTGGACTCGGCCATCATGGTCATCGACGCCGCCAAGGGGATCGAAACCCAGACCCGCAAGCTGTTCGAGGTCTGCCGCCTGCGCAACGTGCCCATCATCACCTTCGTCAACAAGCTCGACCGCGAGGGGCGCGACCCCTTCGACCTGATGAGCGAGATCGAGCAGGACCTCCAGCTCCACGTCACCCCGGCGGCCTGGCCCATCGGCATGGGCTACAACTTCCTCGGCTGCTACGACCTGCTCCACGACCGGCTGATCCTGCTCGACAAGGGGCGCAACCAGGTGGTCACCGAGGGCGAGGTGTGCGAGGGGCTGGACGATCCCAAGCTCGACGCCCGCCTGCCGGAGAGCTCCGTCGTGCGCCTGCGCGAGGAGGTGGAGATGGCCCGCGGCCTCTGCCCGCCCTTCGATCTCGAGGCCTATCGCGAGGGGCACCTGACGCCCGTCTTCTTCGGCAGCGCCATCAACAACTTCGGCGTCCGCGAGCTGCTTCAGGGCCTGGTGGAGCTGGCGCCGCCGCCGCGCCCGCAGGCGGCGGACACGCGCGAGGTGGAGCCGGAGGAGGAGAAGGTCTCGGGTTTCGTCTTCAAGATCCAGGCGAACATGGACCCCAAGCACCGCGACCGCGTCGCCTTCGTGCGCCTGGCCTCCGGCCGCTTCGAGCGCGGCATGAAGCTCTTCCACGTGCGCTCCGGCAAGACCATGGCCATCCACAATCCGCTGCTCTTCCTGGCCCGCGAGCGCGAGCTGGCCGAGGAGGCCTGGGCGGGAGACATCCTCGGCATCCCCAACCACGGCAACCTGCGCATCGGCGACGCGCTGACCGAAGGCGAGGAGCTGCGCTTCACGGGCATTCCCAGCTTCGCGCCCGAGCTGCTGAAGAAGGTCCGCCCCGAGGATCCCATGCGGGCCAAGCACCTCGGCCGCGCCCTCCTTCAGCTCGCCGAGGAGGGGGCGGCCCAGGTCTTCCGCCCCAACTTCGGCAACGACTGGATCGTGGGCGTCGCCGGCGCCCTGCAGTTCGACGTGCTGGCGGACCGCATCCGCACCGAGTACAACATTCCCGTGCACTTCGAGGGGACGACCCTCTACACCGCCCGCTGGATCGAGGCGCCGGACCACCTGGCCTTGAAGAAGTTCACCAACGCCAACAACGCCGCCATGGCCGAGGACCACAACGGCTCGCCCGTCTTCCTGGCGCGGAACGCCTGGCACCTGAAGACGACGGGCGAGGAGTGGCCGGGATTGAAGTTCTTGAAGACGAAGGAGCAGGTGCAGTAGGTTTCTCATCGGCTCCACAGGAATCGAATCAACCAAGGAGATCCAACGGATGAATTCACTCCAGCGAAAGGCGACCCTCCTGCTCCTCGGCGCGATCCTCGCGCTTCCCGCGCTGGCCGCGGCCCGGACGTCCTCCAGTCCCGTCTCCCCCATCGAGCGGCGCGTCCTCTCCGCCGGCGTGGCCGAGTACTTCTTCAAGGTCCGGGTCGGCCCCGGCCCCTTTGACCAGATCGGCGTCCACCGCGTGGTCAAAGAGGTCTCGCCCAACGTTCCGATCCGCGCCAAGAACGCCGTGTTCCTCACTCACGGTGACATCTGGAATTTCCGCGCCGCCTTCCTCACCGGCGCCCATCCGATCCCCGTCTTCCTCGCCGAGCACGGCGTCGACGTCTGGGGGATCGACTTCCGCTGGACCTTCGTGCCGGCGACAGTGACGGACTTGAGCTTCATGAAGACCTGGGGCCTCGAGCAGGACGCCCGCGACCTCGGGATCGCGATCGGCGCGGCGCGCGTCGCCCGGGCGCTCACCGGCAGCGGCCTCGGCAAGATCGACCTCCTGGGCTGGAGCCGCGGCGGCCAGATCGGCTACGCCTATCTCAACTCCGAGACTCAGCGTCCGGCCGGCCTGCGCCAGGTGAAGGGCTTCATCCCGGTGGACATCTACCTCAAGACCAACGTGCCGCAGCTCCAGGCCTTCGCCTGCCAGCGCCAGCAGAACACCGAGGCCGCGATCGCCGCCGGCAACTTCGCGAGCACCTCGGGCGGACTGATCAAGACCCTCGGCGTGCTGGCCGCGACCGATCCGAACGGCTCGTCGATCCTGAACGGTCCGCCGTTCAACCTGCCGGGCTACGACAACCGGCAGGCGGGCCTGCTGGTGGGCGAGGCCACCTTCCTCTTCCTGGCCGGCCTCGAGCCCACGCCCTTCTACCACTTCACGGGCGGCACCTTCGACGCGCAGGGCAAGCCGTCCGGCCTCCTCTACACCAACGAGCAGAACCTGTTCGGCCTGGAGCAGGCCTCCGCGCCCGTCCAGCCCAACCAGGAGCTGGCGGACGCCGACGCCGCCACCTGCGGCCAGACTGACGTGCATTTCGACGACCACCTCGCGCAGATCACCGTCCCCATCCTCTACATTGGGGCCGGCGGCGGCTTCGGCGAGTTTGGCATCTACACCACGTCGCTTCTGGGGAGTACGGACGTGACCGTCCACGTCGTCCACAAGACCCCGGCCGACCAGCGGCTCTCCGACTTCGGCCACGCCGACCTGTTCCTGGCCAACGACGCCCAGACGCTCGTCTGGCAGCCGATCCTGGACTGGGTGCGGACGCACTGACAGGACGGGGGCTCGGAGCCGGCGACTCCGAGCCTGCCCGAGCAGCCGTTGTTAGCGCCCTTCTTGTCTTTTCTTTCAGACTAACCACTCCCTCTTCTCCCGGCGGCAGGGGGGAGGCTGGGAGAAGAGGGCCGGGGTGATGAGGGCCAACGGCTCGGGAATGCGCTCTGACAAAATAGAATTAGCTTAGAGGTCCGCCTTCCACGAATCGGGAAGCCCTCCCCTCTCTGCCTTGTTTCAAAGGACGGCCGCCCGGCCCGTCCTTGCCTCGCCCCACCCAATCCGCTTATCGTGAGGGGCATGGGCCAGTGGGATTTCGATCGGGAGCGCGACGAGGAATTCGCCGTCGAGGAGCGCCGCAAGACCCGGCGCCCTCGGAAGTGGAAGGTCATCCTCCACAACGACGACTTCACCACCATGGACTTCGTCATTCACGTCCTGGTGACGCACTTCCACAAGGCTCCGGCCGAGGCGACCCACGTCATGCTCCAGGTCCATCAGAAGGGGATCGGGGTCGCGGGCGTATATTCCAAGGAGGTGGCCGAGACCAAGGTGGCCGAGGTCACCGACGAAGCGCGGGCCAACGGCATGCCCCTGAGGCTGACGACCGAGCCCGCCGAGGAAAGAGACGAGGAAGAATGAAGATATCCGACGATCTGCAGATCTCCCTGTCCGTCGCCGTCTCCGAGGCGGGCCGGCTGGGTCATGAATACGCGGGCCTCGAGCACCTGCTCTACGCCCTGACCTTCGACGAGGCGACCGCCAAGGTGCTCAAGCATGCCGGCGCCGACCTCGACCGGGTGCGCGAGGACCTCACCGAGTACCTCTCCGAAGAGCTGGAGAGGACCGGCGACGAGGACCTCCAGCCGCGGCTCACCCTCGGCGTCCAGCGCGTCCTCTCCCTGGCCGCCGCCCGCGTGGGCAGCTCCGGCAAGGACGAGATCAAGGGGCCGGACGTGCTGGTGGCCCTGTTCGACGAGCCCGACTCCTACGCCGTCCAGGTGCTGGAGAGCGAGAACGTCACCCGCCTCGACGTGGTTAGCTACCTCGCCCATGGCGTCTCGCGCCTCCAGCCCCCCTACTTCGGCGGCTCCCGCAGCGGCGAGCTGCCCGCGGGCGGCGACGACGAGGACGAGGAGGAGGCGCGGCAGCCCGGCGGCGCTCCCGCGGGCGATCCCCTCAAGGCCTTCACCCAGGACCTGACGCTGCTCGCCGAGCGGGGCGGCATCGACCCTCTGATCGGCCGCGAGCGCGAGATCCTGCGCACCCTCCACATCCTTCAGCGGCGGCGCAAGAACAACCCCATCTACGTCGGCGACCCCGGCGTGGGCAAGACCGCCCTGGTCGAGGGCCTGGCGCTCAAGATCTCCAAGGGCGAGGTGCCCGAGCCTTTCCGCAAAACCCGGGTCTATCGCCTGGACCTCGGGGCCCTGATCGCCGGCACGCGCTACCGCGGCGACTTCGAGAACCGTCTGAAGGCCGTGCTTCGCGCCCTCGCGGAGCTCGAAAACCCCGTCCTCTTCATCGACGAGATCCACACCGTCGTGGGCGCGGGCAGCGCCGGTCGCGGCACCATGGACGCCTCGAACCTTTTGAAGCCCGCCCTTCAGGACGGCACTTTGCGCTGCATCGGCGCCACCACCTGGGAGGAGTTCCGCCAAACCTTCCAGAGCGATCAGGCCCTCGCCCGCCGCTTCCAGAAGGTCGAGGTCACGGAGCCCTCGGCCGAGGAGACGACCAAGATCCTCCTCGGCTTGAAGGAGCGCTACGAGAAACACCACGGCGTGACCTTCACCCAGGAGGCGATCGACAACGCCTCCCTCCTGGCCGACCGCTACATGCGCGACCGCCGGCTGCCGGACAAAGCCATCGACCTGCTGGACGAAGCGGGCGCGGCCGTGGCCCTGCGGGGGAGTAAGGAGGTTACGGAGGCCGACCTCGAAGAGGTGCTGGCCACCATGGCGCAGATCCCCGCCCGCCGCGTCAAGGGGGGCGACAAGGAGCAGCTCCGGCACCTCGAAGAGGAGCTCAAGAAGCAGGTCTTCGGCCAGGACGAAGCGATCGAGCGCCTCGCCTCCGCGATCAAGGTGTCGCGAGCCGGGCTGCGCGATCCCCAGAAGCCGGTGGGCGCCTTCCTGCTGACCGGTCCCACCGGCGTGGGCAAGACCGAGGTGGCCAAGCGCCTCGCCGACGTGCTGGGCATCTCCTTCCTGCGCTTCGACATGAGCGAGTACATGGAGAGCCACACCGTCTCGAGGCTGGTGGGCGCGCCTCCCGGCTACGTGGGCTTCGACCGCGGCGGCCTGTTGACCGAGGTGGTGGCCAAGAACCCGCACGCCGTGCTCCTGCTCGACGAGATCGAAAAGGCCCATCCGGACGTCTTCAACATCCTCCTCCAGGTTATGGACCATGGAACGCTGACCGACACCAACGGCAAGCCCACCGATTTCCGACACGTCATCCTCCTGATGACCTCGAACGTCGGCGCCCGCGAGATGGCCCAGCGTGCCCTGGGCTTCAGCGAGCTGGCGGACGGCGCGCCACGCATTCCGAAAGATACGGACGCCGACCGCGCCGTCGAGCGCCTCTTCAGCCCCGAGTTCCGAAACCGCCTGGACGCCCGCCTGCGCTTCAATGCCCTCTCGCCGCGGGCGATGGAGCAGATCGTGGACAAGTTCATCCGCGAGCTGACCTCGCAGCTCGCCGAAAAAAAGGTCACCATCGACCTCACCGAGCCCGCCCGCAAGCTCCTGGCCGAAAAAGGCTTCGATCCCACCTTCGGAGCCCGTCCGCTCGGCCGTGTGATCGAAGACAAGGTGAAGAGGCCGTTGACCGAGGAGCTCCTCTTCGGGGCGCTGGAGAACGGAGGGACGGCGACGGTGGACGTGGAAGGTGGGGAGGTGGTGATGCGGTATGTGGGGGCGTGAGCCCGCTCCAGACGTATATACGGGTGTATACTCTTCGCGAGGAGAACTGCGATGCTCAAGGCCAAAGTCTTCCAGAGCGGTAACAGTCAAGCCGTCCGGCTGCCCAAGGAGTTCCGTTTCCCGGCGGAGTGGACGAGGTAACCATCAATCGCCAGGGTGACCGGATCATCTTGGAGCCCCTCGAACGCGAGGCCTGGCCGGAGGACTTCTGGAAGGCGTTCGACGGGATGAGCCCTGACTTCGAGCGCCCCCGCCAAGTGCGCCAGAAGCGGGAGAGCCTGGACTCGTGACCTATCTCCTGGACACGAACATCTGCATCTACGCCCTGAAGAATCGCCCTCCCGAAGTTCTCAAACGACTTGAAGCTGTCGGCAGAGGAGCTGTCGCCTTGAGCGTGATCACGGTTCTGGAGCTACGCCAGGGAGCCGAGAAGAGCCAGCGAGTCGCTGAAAACCATTCTCGCCTCGATTTCTTCCTCGCTCCGATGAAGGTCCTGCCCTTCGAGGAGGAAGCAGCCGTCGTCGCAGCACGTATCCGGGCGCACCTGGAACGCCGGGAATTTCTAATCGGAGACCTCGACACCCTGATCGCGGCCCACGCCATGGCGCTCGACCTGATTCTCGTCACGAACAACCTGGACGAGTTCGAGCGCGTTCCTGGGCTCCGGACGACGAATTGGGTCGGGTAGGGCAAGACCTCCGACTTCTGGCACGGGGAGGGCGGGGCTATTGGGGTATGTGGGAGTGGCTGAAGCCGCAGTTTCTTAGGAGGCCGGCGGGGAGCAGGGCTCCCCGCCTCGTTTCTCTCATATTCTATCGAACTGCACCCCGAAAGTTGTCTCAAGATCCTCCAAGGCCGCCTGGATATTTGGAAGGGGGCCGATTTCACCATTCTGAGCGCGATCTTGGAAGGTGCCGGTCCGGACCAGGAGATCCTTCATATCCTCCGGACTCAATGCAGGATGGCCGTGAGCCCTGACAACGCTGCTGATGACGGCTACACAGCCGGCAACGATGGCAGAGGCGCTCGAAGTCCCATTGAAGGCTCTCGCATAGCAGCGTCTTGGATCCGTCCGAGCCTGGAGGTCGGAGAAGCCTGTAACCCGAGTGCCCGTGGTCACGACCTCGTCTCCCCAGCCCTGGAGATCCACGCGGGGTCCCCGGTTGGTAACCCCTTGCAAAGCCCCGCCGGTGACGATGTCGCCTGCCCCGACCATGAACGCGGGGCCGGTGTCTGGCACATCGTGAGCTTCCGGAGTGAGGATGACGGCACCATTGCCGGCCGCTTCGACGACGTAAATCCCTTTGCTGTGCGCCTGGTTGATGGCGCTGCGGCCGTGAGGCCAAGCCTCCATCGGGAGCACTGGGCCGCTCAAGCCTGTCTGCCGGTTCAGCCGGGCAGCTTGGAGCTCGAGGAGGATCACGTCCCCAGCCTCCAGCGACCCGCTCACTCTCTTGACCACGTCTTCCGGATTCGGCTCACTGCCTACTGTGATCTCAAAAGGGGCGACGCCGACTCGAGATCGATGAGCGATCCCGATCACCCCCATGCGCTGAAGCGGCGGATCCTGGGGATTTGCGCAGAGGACTCCAAGCACCGCGGTACCGTGGGCTTCGGCTTCGGAATCGTTACTAAAATTCCCGAACCGGCAACAGACCTGACCGTTCAGGTCTTCATGGTCAAGAAGCCAACTCCCTTCGACGTCCACGATCTTGGCATTCTCGCCGCGGCCTCCCTTGATCCCCCACGCAAACCGCGCCCCCACACCGCTGGGGAGCAACTGGTTGGGATCGGGCGAGTCAAGGTAAACCTGGCAGGAATCATAGGCCGGGGTTGGCCCACCCGGATCGGAACATTGGATACGATTACCCGGGCCTGGACCTGCTTGGAGTAACGGCGGCCCGATGGAGGCCTGAACATCGAACCACTCGACTTTTTCTCGACTCTTCGCCTCATCCAATGCCGCGAGGATCGGACGAGCTGCCGCAAAATCTTCAACGAAGGTCTGGAAATAGCGGCTCAGGTCATTCTCCGGCTCGTTGCGAGCTTCCTCAGCAAGAGCGGACGTTTCCGCTCTGAGAACTTCCCGAGAGCCCGAAAAGACCGGAGAGACGCGCGCAAGCGTGTCGAGCCCCAGGTCAACGGCGGCAGCGGCGGGACTACCCGCAAGGTCCTCGAGGGCCACTTGCTCACGGTGGAAGCGCCAGACGACTCTGATCATTGGCCTCCTCCTGCTCCAGGCTGATAGCTCGATGGCGAACACTGGGAGTTGAAACCGGGATGGGTCGTGGGTTCCTGCACGGGCACAGGGAGTTTTCTGATGTCTGTAAAGAGAGGGTTGTTCAGCAAATTGAAGACGAAGAGAAAGTCCTTGTCCGTAAATTTCTGGCATTCAACAACGGTTCCACAATTGGGATGATTACCAATCCTGACCTCGACCGTCCTCGCGGGGTTCCCCTGGATGCAAAGATGATCCTTAGCCTGGGAGCCGTCCAGACTTCGCGAACTGATCTCAACCGGTCCCCGCACGTCGAGCTCGACTGCCACCTCCTCGGCCTGTGCTCGCGGCCTGGTTAAGGCTCGATCGGCTGCGAGCAGGAAACGGGGAAGACTCTCCCCCTCTTTACCTGGACCTTGACCGAAGAGCTTGTTGACGAGGACACGTCCTTTTTCCAATTTAATCCGCCCATTAAGAAGGAGAGGCGAGCCCTTGCAACCATAAGTGTCCTGGGTCAGGCACTCTTGGAGCTCCTTGTCGTGAGGATTTCCAGGTAGCTTGGCGAGCGTATCACTGAGATTGACGGTCCAGGCCACGTTTTCGCGCTGGTGCCTGGAACGGTTCTCCCAACAGAAGAAGTACCAGTGCTTGGGATTGCACGGCTGCTTGGTCCAGAACCAAAGCCGGCTTTTCACCAACTCGAATTTCGTCGGGGTATCGACGTTCAATCTTAGATCCTCTCCGTCCAACGAGGTTCCCTGCCAGGAACCAGGTAGCCCGAACGCACTCACCACAGGGGGGCCAAGAGGGCGTCCCGAAACCTGAGCCTCTTCAACGCCGTTCTCGTCTTTCACCCGCACGAATAGATGGCTCATATGTGGAGGTATCTTTTTGCCTACCTGTAGTTGATCGGGATTCGAGGCGTTGCCGATCAAGATCCATGCATTCTTCTGATTAGCACTTGGCTCCTTCAGCGTCACCAAGCCGTCGAAGACCAGGCGCAGTTTGTACGTGTATTCCTTATTGCCTGGTACTGCTGGACAGGAGTCTCCGGATGAGGCGTGCATGTAGCTTGGCAGAGTCGCCATGAGGAACAGAAAGCCGAGAACGCGCAAAGTGAATCGATACACGTTGATCCTCCTTTCAAAACGAACCCCTCTGTTTTGCGGGCAAGACGCGCGGCGAAACGATCAGTGAGACATGGATCCGGGCGGCGGCAGATCGCCGGCGGGCGCGAAGGCGCCGCCGATCACCTGGAAGGCCGCCCAGGTGCGGGGAGAGGAGAGCGCGGCGCTGGAGCCGCGCAGGAGATCGAGCTGGGCCTGCTGCAATGCCGTCAGCGGATCAACGCCAGCCCGAAAATAATGATGAAAGCGTTGGAGGAGCTCGAAGGTCGGCTCGTCGGCGGCGTCCCAGTGGCTCGCCACGACCGTGGGGATTCCTGCGGACAGGAACGCCCTCGCCAGGCCCAGGGTTCCCTCGTTCTGCGACCACCGACCCTCGGCCGTGCGGCAGCCGGCGAGCACGGCGAGCCGCGCGCGGGGCGGTTTCGTAAAACGGATGCCTTCAGCGGAGAGCAGGCTGACGCCGTCGGCCCTCTTGGCAGGCGCCAGCAACAGGCTCGGAGAGGTCGCGCCCGGCGGGGTGACGGTGTGGCCGGCGAAATGAAAGACGTCCGGGACGTCCGGGGGAGAGAGCGCTGACAGGAGCTTTTCCGGCGTCGCGTCTCGACCGGTGAGAAGCACGCGCCCGCCGTACAGTCCTGTCAGGGCCGCAATCTCATTTTTCGCATCTTTGAGGGATGCGAGGTCTGGGAAGAGACCGTGATCGTACTCGGGCTCTCCCGCCAGCAGGATCGAATTCGGCGGCGTGGCGGCACGCTCCCGGTAGCGCTCGGCCAGCGTGAGATAGACGCTGGCGCTGGGCGCCGTGGCCAGACGATAGGTCTCGACGAGGAAACCTTTTTCCGGCCCCTCCTGGAGAGCGGCGAAGGGCAGATGGCAGAGCTCGCCGTCCGGGATGAAGATCAGGGTCGACGCTCCGGCCAGGGTGCGCTCCAGCGGCGCGATGAGGAGATGATGAAGCTCCCTCGCAACGGCAGTGGAATCCTGCCCGTCCTTGAGCGCGCGCACGAAGCGGTGAACCAGGTCCTCGACGCGCTCGCGACCGGAGCCGAGCGTCACGGACTCGACGCCGTTGCGCGTCACGATCCAGGCGATCAGCTCGTCCCGGACCCACAGATATTCGACGACGGCGGTGCGGGCCGGCAAGGCCGCGGCAATATCGCGAGCGGTACGCGGCTCCGGCCAACCCGCAGGCCCCGGGCCTCCTATCGCGTCCAAAAGGGCCCGGGCTCGCAGCCCTTCAACCGTGTCGAGAGTCGCCTCCGCCCTCTCCCCACGCCGTCGCTGGAGGGCGATCCACTCCTCGAGGAGAGACCGCCCCTGATCGGCGAAGAAGACGCGCAGCATGCTATCCGTCACGATGCGCCGCTGCTGCTCCAGCTCCGCCAGCCCCGCCTTCAGATCCTTCTCCGCCTCTGGCTCCCGGCCCAGGCTCAGCCAGCTTTCCGCTCGCTCCTGGAGGATCTGGATAAGCAGGTGCCGGTTGCCTTGCTGAAGCGAAACCGCCAGGGCCTCATCGAGAGCCTTCAACGCCGCGTCCGGCCGACTGGTGCGAAAAACCCGCCCCTCGGCCACCAGGGTGTCCACCTCGACGCTCTGGCGCAGGAGGAGATCGCCGATCCGGCCGGCTGCCTTCCGCGCCCGGTCGAGGTCCGAGAACACCTCGTCGAGACGGCCCAGCTTGTGGAGGATGGCGGCCCGATCCCGCAGGGCGATCGAGAGGCCTATGGGATTGTCCGCCTGGACCGCGTCGTCGACGAGCATTCCCTGGAAATAGAAGGCCGGCCCCAGGTCGCCCATGGTTTGGAGGCTGTGGAGGGCGGCCGAGAGGATGTTCTGGCTCCGCCGTGGTTTATAAAGCCGCGGCAAAACCTGGAGGGCAGCGACGTGGTGCTGCCACGCCGCCTCGTTCTCGCCGAACTCGGTGTAGATCTGGGCGACGATGCTGTGCAGCGCGGCCTGGTTTTCCACTTCGCCTGCGCGCTCGAACTCGTGGAGCGCGGACTCGCTCGCCGGCAGGGCGCTGGCGAGGGGTCCCTGGGTGCCGCGGGCCTGACCGATCATCCAGTCGATGTAGCCCAGCAGGGGAGCATAGTCCTCCGCGGCGAAGCGCCGGCGGAGGTCTTCCAGCATCCCGATCGCCTGCGGCTGGTTTTGATGATGGTGTCTGATGATTGCGAGGTAATACGCGGGCCAGGCCACGAACGGGCTGCCGCCCTCCTCCAGCGCTGCGGCGGCGGCGCGGAAGAGCGGCTCGGCCTCGGGATACTTCTGCTGTTCGTGGAGGGTCCGAGCCCGGGCGTACAGATCGTGGCCGCGAATCAACGCTTCGAGGTGCTGCCCCTGTTCAAGGACTCCCACCTCCCGGCGCAGCATGCCGAAACCGAGGGCGTCCGCCACCGCCCGCGCGATGGTCAGGGATCGCTTGCTTTCGTCGATCCGCCCCGCCTTGCGGGCCGCGGCCCAATCTCCCAGGAGCTGATCCTCAATATAGAGGCGCGCCGGCTGGCGATAGGCAGCCACGATCCGCTTGACCTCTTCGCCGTTGCCGGCGAGAGCGGCCCGATCGAGCCGATCGCGGTCGCCCTTCCACAGGTCCGCCTCCCGCGGCTGCCGGAGTTGCTGGAGATGAGCTTCGGCCTCGTCTCTCCAGGGTGAGGTCGTATCGAGATCGCGGTAGGCCTGCCACGCCTTTTCCGCTTCCGGACCCAGACCGAGACGCATGAGCGCGAGAGCCTGGTTGAACCGCGCCTCGGCCAGACGCGGAGAGATCTCCAGGGCGCGGTCGGCCGCGGCGAGGCCCTGGACAAGGTCGTACGGCGAAGCCTTCAGCTCGGCGCGAACCAGGTACGCGGCGGCCAGATCGGAGAAGAGCCGGGGCTCCCGCGGGCTGGCGGCCAGGGCCTTGCGCAGGCGATCGAGGGCCTGATCCGGGCTGCGGTCGAGAAGCAGAGCGACGGCCTCGGCGCCAAGAGCTTCAGGGGACGCACCGTTCTGAGCCTCGTCGACGATACGCCTCCGGGCCTCGAAGGGCTTGCCGGCGCTCTTCAATCCGGGCCGATAGGGCGAGTAGGAGAAGCCGCCGGTGACCCGGGGCTCGATCGCCCGGGAATCGAGCGGCTGCGCGGCCAGGACGGCAAGGCTGGAAGTATAGGCAGCCGCATCCGCGCCGTTCCGGCGAGACTCGCGGCAGGCAGTGACCAGCAAATGGGCGGTGCCCAGAGAGATCAGCCCCAGGGTGGCCCAGCGACCGACTTTCAGCATGGCCGGAGGAATGCTCGGATCGTCCCAACCTCTGGCGAAAGCCCTGCTACCCCCAAAGGCGTCGATATCCGAGAATCCGATCTGAGAGACTACCATCTCTGATCTCCTCCGCCAATAGCCCGCTCGCTCCACGCCTGACAGCAGAAGAGACGGACCCGGGAGAAGGATTCCCGAGCCTCTGGAGCGCCGCCCCGCAGCCTTCCCGCTCGGTGGCGCCGATCGCCGAAGGGAGGAAGGAGACTCTCCTGAGTGAGGGATCGACGGCATTGGCTACGTTGAACCCTTGGTACGCCGGTTTCGAAGCTCCGGTAGAGTCCTGGCGTACAATCCAATCCGATTTTCAAGGAGACTGTCCGTGCCCGAGCCCATTCGCCGTGCCGCGCTGTTCGTCCTACTTCTGCTCACCGTCGCCGCCGCTGCCGCCCCTGCCGAGAAGCCGCAGGACGTGGACCTCCAGTGGGGCGTCCGCATCCCGATGCGCGACGGCGTGGAGCTGGCCGCCACCGTATATCTGCCGGCGAAGCCGGCCCGGCAGCAGGAGGCCCTGCCGGTCGTCTTCACGCTCACGCCGTACATCGGCGACAGCTATCACCCGCGGGCCATGTACTTCGCCCGCCACGGCTATGTGTACGTCCTGGTCGACGTGCGGGGGCGCGGCAGCTCGGGCGGCACCTTCGATCCCTTCGCCCAGGAGAGCCGGGACGGCTACGATGTCGTCGAGTGGTTGGCTCGCCAGGCGTGGTCGAACGGCAAGGTAGCGATGTGGGGCGGTTCTTATGCTGGCTACGATCAATGGGCCACGGCGCGGGAGCGGCCGCCTCACCTGACCACTATCGTGCCCGCCGCCTCCGTCCGCACGGGCGTGGATTTCCCCGCTCCCAAGAACATCTTCTATTCCTATGCCATCCAGTGGCTGACGTTCACCAGCGGCAAGACGGGGAACGCCCAGCTCTTCGGCGAGTCGTCCTTCTGGATCCAAAAGTACCGCGAGATGTACCTCAACCACCGCCCGTTCCGCGAGTTGGACCGGATCACGGGCAATCCAAACCCCGTGTTCCAGCGATGGGTCGCCCACCCCGCGGTCGATGACTTCTGGAAATCGATGACGCCCTCTCCCGAGCAGTTTGCCAAGATCGATCTGCCCATCCTCACCATCACCGGTCACTACGACGGCGATCAGGGCGGCGCCCTCTCCCATTACCGCGAGCACATGCGCCTCGCCTCGCCGGCGGCTCGCGACCGTCACTACCTCATCATCGGTCCCTGGGACCATCCTGGAACCCGGACCCCGGTTCGCGAGGTGGGCGGGCTGACTTTCGACCCGGCGAGCGTCCTCGACCTCAACGACCTGCACCGGCAGTGGTACGACTGGACGATGAAGAGCGGCCCCCAGCCCGCCTTCCTCAAGAAACGGGTGGCCTACTACGTGGTGGGACCCGGCGCCGAGGAGTGGAAATACGCCGACTCGCTGGAGGAGATCGGAGCCCGGAAACGCACTCTCTATCTCGCTTCAGAGAACGGCGGTGCTGGCGACGCCTACCACTCCGGCGCCTTGGCGGACACGAAGACCGCCGGGGCCGCGGAGCCCGACCGCTGGATCTACGATCCCCTGGACGTCCGGCCGGGCGAGGAGTTGGAGCGCGGCGGGGAAGGCGAGACCTACCTCACCGATCAACGCGGGGCCCTCAACCTCTATGGCAACGGCGCCGTCTATCACAGCGCGCCGTTCGCCGAGGCCACGGAGGTCTCCGGGCAGGTGAGGCTCTCCCTCTGGATCGCTCTCGACGTGCCCGACACCGATTTCCAGGCCAGCCTCTACGAGATCCTCCCCAACGGCAAGAGCGTCCTCCTCACCTCGGACAGTCTGCGCGCCCGCTACCGGGATTCGCTGGAGAAGGAGCGCCTCGTTCCCAAGGGCGAGATCGTGCGCTACGACTTCACCGGCTTCTCCTGGTTCTCCCGCCGGGTCTCGCAAGGCAGCCGGCTGCGTCTGGTGGTCTCCTGCCCGAACTCCATAGGGCTCGAGAAGAACTACAACTCGGGCGGTGTGGTGGCGGACGAGACGGCGAAAGACGCCCGCACCGCCCACGTCGTCCTCTACCACGACGCCGAGCACCCGAGCGCGCTGGAGATTCCGATCGTGAAGTGAAGGGCGGAATCGCCGGTAAGAAACGTCATCCTCCCGCGTTCTGGTAAGAGAACGGAGCCCGGGAGGAGACGACGATGTGGAAGTTGTTGTTGACGATCCTCGCCTGCCTGGCCCTTGCCCGGCCGGCAGCCGCCGAGGCTGGCGTGGCGGTTCGCGTGCGCCCTGATCCCGTGTACGTGGAGCGCGCGGGCCACCGGCAGCTCCTGAGCTTCGACTTCGAGCTGGTCAACGGTACCCAGGGTCCCCTGGAGCTCTCGCAGATCCGGATGCAGGCCTACGACAAGGCGGGGCGGCTGCTCGTCTGGGACAAGGTGGACGGCAACGGCTCCCGCCCCTCCGTCGAGGTGCTGGGTCCGCGCCGCCTGGAGCCCGGCAAGCCGCTCACGGTTTTCAATCCTTTCTCGGAAATCGACACGGCCGAGCCCGTCGACCACCTCCGCTTCACGTTCATCTCCACGGGGTCGGGTGGTGGCCGCGAGACCTCCACGGTCGACGTGCGGCCCGTGGAGTACAAGCAGAAGACGGCGCTCATCCTGCCGGTCCCCGGCGCCCGCGTCTGGGTCTACGAGGGACCCGGCTTCTACTCGCATCACCGGCGGCTCGACCTCAACGACCCGTTCAACCGTGACGTCATGAAGATGCGGCGCAACAGCCAGCGCTATGCACTGGACCTGTCGGTGGTGGACGAGCAGGGAGAAGCCTTTCACGGCGATCTCGACAAGAAGGAGAGCTGGGTGGGCTTCGGGGTTCCCATCGTGGCTCCGGCGCCCGGGACCGTCGTGACCGCGGTGGGCGACAAGCCGAACGACATCCCCTACGACGAGACCCTGCTCCCCAAGGATCCGACGCTCATGATCGGCAATTACGTCATCCTCGATCACGGCAACGGCGAGTACAGCCTGCTGGCCCACTTCCAGCAAGGCAGTCTCGCGGTCAAACCCGGGGATCGGGTGCAGCGCGGACAGCTCCTGGGGAAGATGGGGCGCTCCGGCATGGGCTCCATCCTCGTCCACGTGCACTACGAGCTGCGCAACACTCCCGATCTCTTCGACGCGGACGGCCTGCCGGCGAGCTTCGAAGGGTTCCGTCGCGTCGGGAGCTTGAAACCGGAGAGCGGGCGAATCGCTCCGGGTTGGATCGTGATCACGGAGCCGGTTGCAATCAAGAAACCGGGCTGAAACCGCAGGAACGGTCCGGGCGATCCCGCCCGGACCGTTCCTCAGGTACTTCCATCAGTGCTTGTCGTGACGCTCGTCGTACTGCAGGGCGAGCTTCAGTTGCTCGATGGCGCGCCGGCTGGCCTCGATCGCCTCGACCCGGTGGCCGCCGAAGTCGTGCGGGGCAGCCTGCATGTAGTCGATGGCGGACTGCAGGTCCTTGATGGCGATGGCGATCCGTGGATGCTCCATCTTCTCCTTGCGGAGCCCCTTGGCCGCGAAGGACGGCGACAGCGGCAGAACGAGGAGCAGCAGGGCGGCGAGAGCGACGAGGGCGAGCTTGCGGGGGGAGCTGAAGCGCATGGGAAGTCTCCTTTGAATTGATGGGTCCTTGGCAGATCTCCGCTGCCAAGGATGGAACACACCTGGATCTCGTCTCCTGCGGCTCGGCTCCATCCTTCGCCTGACCCTGCGAAGATCCGGGCCATGAGCGACCTCGCCGACGCCGTGGCAGCGCTGTATCAGGCGGCGTAGGCTCGGGTTCGCCGCCTCTTCTCTCTCCCCCCCTACTCCCGCCGGTTCACCCACTCCCACCCGAACCGCCCTTTGATGCAGAGGTGGCCGCGGGTGACGTCGTTGTCGAGCGGTGAGGTGACCTTGACGATCTTCTCTTCCTGCACGTGGACGGTGAGGGTGCAGCCGACGCCGCAGTAGGGGCAGATGGTGTCGGTCGCGGTCTGTTGGGATTCATCCCAGGTGCCCGCCTGGCGCATGTCGAACTCGCTCTTGAACATCAGCGCGCCCGTGGGGCAGACGCCGATGCAGTTGCCGCAGTAGACGCAGGCGGAGTCCGGCAGCGGCACGTCGTATTCGGTGGAGATGCGGGCGTCGAAGCCGCGGCCGGCGAGCGCGATGGCGAAGGTGTTCTGCGCGTCCGTGCCACAGGCCTCGACACATTTGTAGCAGACGATGCACTTCGAGTAGTCGCGGACGTAGAGCTCATTGTCCACTTTTACCGGCTGGCCCACCGTGGCCGCGCAGCCGTTATGCGGGGCACCCGGCGGATGATGGTGGCCGGGCCGGGAGGCGTCGCGCTCGCCAGGGGCCCCAGGGGGGGCCGGCGGACCGAAGCGCTCGGGCTTGGCGTCGTATCGCTCCATGTAGCCTTGAACCAGCGGCGCGGTCGAGAGGTCCACGGAGGAGCCCAGCAGCTCCAGCACCAGCTTGCGGGAGAGGCGCACGCGCTCGGAGTCCGTGCTCACCTTCATGCCCGGCTCGGCCTTGCGCGAGCAGGCGGGGACGAGCGTGCGCGAGCCCTCGACCTCGACGACGCAGATGCGGCAGACGTTGACCGGCGTCAGGTTCTCCAGGAAGCAGAGCGTAGGCGTCTCGATCCCGAGCTGGCGCGCGGCGTCGAGCAGTGTGGCGCCTTCAGGCACGGCGACGCTCTGGCCGTCGATCGTCAGCTCCACCGTGCGGCGCGGTCGCGGCGGCGGGGGCACCGGCACCGGGCCGCGGGGGACGGGGATCTTGGCGTCGGGAGCGTCCTGGGAAATCATTGCGTCTCCTGGGTCCTCTGAAAGATTGGGAAGCGGGCGAGCGCCGATTCGATGGCGCTCGAAGCCGTCTGGCCGAGGCCGCAGATGGAGGCATCGCGCATCGCCTGTCCCAGCTCCTTGAGCAGCGCCACCTCCTCCCCCAGCGAGCCGAGCGGCCGGTCCGTGGCCAGCCGATGGAGCAGCTCCTCCTGGCGCACGGTGCCGACGCGGCAGGGCACGCACTGGCCGCACGACTCGTCGCGGAAGAACTGAGCGATGCGGCGCAGGATCTGGCGCAGATCGACCGTGTCGTCGAATGGCATCACCACCGCCGAGCCGAGCGTCGCCCCGATGGCGCGCGTCCCCTCGAAGGTGAGGGGAGCGCCGAGCTGATCGGGGGTCACGAAGGCGCCGGCCGCGCCGCCCAGCAGCACGGCCTGCAGGCGTCCGCTCCCTCCAATGCCGCCGGCCAGGTCGAGCAACTCTCCCAGAGTGATGCCGAAGGGTGCCTCGTAGACGCCGGGGCGTCGCACGTGACCGGAGACGCAGAAGAGCTTGGGACCGGTCGAGCGCTCGGTGCCGATGGCGGCGAACGCCTTCCCCCCTTCGATCACGATGGGAAGGACGTTGACCAGCGTCTCGACGTTGTTGATCACCGTGGGTTTGCCGAAGAGGCCAAATTCCGTGGGGAACGGCGGCTTGTTGCGCGGCTCGCCGCGGCGCCCCTCGATCGAATTCATCAGGGCCGTCTCTTCGCCGCAGATGTAGGCGCCGGCGCCGCGCCGCAGCTCGACGTCAAAACGCACGCCGTCGCCCAGGACGTTGTCGCCGAGGAAGCCGCGGTCGCGGCAGCGCTCGATGGCGTTCTCCAGCCGGGAGAGGGCCAGCGGATATTCGCCGCGCAGGTAGAGATAACCTTTCTCACAGCCAGTGGCGAAGCCCGCGATGGTCATCGCCTCGATGAGCGAGAACGGATCGTTCTCCATCAGGACGCGGTCCTTGAAGGTGCCGGGCTCGGATTCGTCGGCGTTGCAGATGAGGTAGCGCGGCAGCGCGGCCGAGCGCGCTCCCTGCCACTTCACGCCGGTGGGGAACGCGGCGCCGCCGCGGCCCACGAGCTTGGACTCGACGACCTCCTTGATGACCGCGGCGGGTCCCATCTCGAAGGCGCGGCGCAGGGCGAGAAAGCCGCCGGCAGTGCGGTAGTCGTCGAGGCTCGCGGGATCCACCCGTCCGACGCGGGCCAGCAGTCTCAAGCCCGGCTGGCCGGCCTGGGGCACGGACAGGGAGAGAGGCGGATGGGGCACGGGTCCCCCCGCGAGGACAGAGAGGACGTCCGCGCCTGTAGCCGGAGCCAGGTCCCGCTCGCGCGGCGGGTGGCCGGCCGCGATCACCAGGGCCGCGGGCGCCCGCTCGCAGAGGCCGAGACAGGGGCTGCGATGCCAGGTCGCGAGGCCGTCCCGGCTCTCTCCCTGGGGGCCAAGGGCCGCTTCGACCTCCGCGCAGAGAGCCTCGGCCCCGCGGGTGCGGCAGGCGATGTCGTCGCACACGTGCACGGTCACGGACGGATGGGGCCGGGTCTGGAACATGGCGTAGAAGTCGGCCACACCGAAGGCTTCGGCCGGCGGGACGTCCAGGCGGAGACAGGCGTGGTTGAGCGCGCCCGGGCTCACCCAGCCTTTGCGGCCCTGGATGGCGTGGAGCACGGGGAGGAGATACTGCCGGTGGTCGCCGTCGAGGGACAGGCCGGCGAGACAGCCGTCGATGGCTGCGATCTCCTCCGCGTCGGGCTCGTGCTCCGTGAAGTGCAGGTCCATGCAAGCTCTCCGCTCAAACGAGCACCGGAACCGCCTCTGCCTCGACCGCCTGTTCGGCGGGCCGGCCCACCGGCTCGATGCGCACTGCCGTGGCCTTGAACTCTGAGGTGCCGGACAGCGGATCGACGGCGTCGATCGTCAGCTCGTTGGTGGCCACCTGATCGGGAAAGTGGAGGGTCATGAACGCGAGACCCGGCCGCAGCCCGGCGTCGAAGCGCACGGGGGCGACCACGGCGCCGCGCCGCGACACCACGCGCACGGGATCACCCGCGGCGACGCCCAGCCGCTGGCCGTCCTCGGGGTGGAGGTCGACGGACGCGGCCCGCCGGTTCGGCGAGGCGTAGAGCCCGGTCTGGACGCCCGTGTTGTAGGAGTCCAGATGGCGGCCCGTGGTCAGGCGGAGGGGGAAATCCGCCGTCAATTCGTCGATCGGCGGCTCGTGGTCCACGGCCGCGAACGGCGCCCGGGGCCCCACGATCGGCCGCTCCCAGAGCCGTCCGTGCAGATACATCTCACCGGGATGCGATTCGTCGTAGCAGGGCCACTGGAGACCGCCCGCCGCCTCCAGCCGCGCGTAGGACATGCCGGCGTGGGCAGGCGAGAGGGACCGCAGCTCATTCCACAGCTCCTCGGCCGTCGGATCGCCGAGGTCGCGGCCCATGCGGCGGGCGAGATCGCAGAGGATCTCGACGTCGTCGCGCACACCCGGGGGCGGCGGCAGGGCCCGGCGCACCCGCTGCACGCGCCGCTCGCTGTTGGTCACCGTGCCCTCGGACTCGCACCAGCCGGCCGCGGCCGGCAGCACCACGTCGGCCAGCGCGGCGGTGGCGGTCAGGAGCATGTCCTGTACGACGAGGACCTCCAGGCCCTTGAGGCGCTTGACGGCGAGGTGCTGGTCCGCCTCGGAGTTGGCCGGGTTCTCGCCGATGACGTAGAGCGCCGTCAGCTCGCCGCGGTCCATGGCCTCGAACATGCCGGAGAGGTGCCAGCCGCCCCTGGGCGGGATGGTCGCGCCCCAGGCGCGCTCGAACTTCGCCCGCAGTGAATCGTTCTCCACGTGCTGGAAGCCGGGCAGGCGGTCGGGCAGCGCGCCCATGTCGCCGCCGCCCTGGACGTTGTTCTGTCCCCGCAGGGGATTGATGCCGGAGCCGTAGCGCCCCACGTGGCCGGTCAAGAGGGAGAGGTTGATCAGCGCGCGGACGTTGTCCACCGCGTTGTGATGCTCGGTGATGCCCAGCGTCCAGCAGATCACGGCCCGGTCGGCGCGGGCGTAGGCATGGGCGAGCTCGCGGATCTGCGCCGCGGGCACGCCGGTGACGGCCTCGGCGCGCTCCAGCGTCCAGGGCTCGACGCTGCGGCGGAAATCCTCGAAGCCGCTGGTCGCATGCTCGATGAAGCTGCGGTTTTCGAGGCCCGCCGCCAGGATCTCCCGCGCCACGGCGTTGGCCAGCGGGATGTCCGTACCGACGTGGAGCGGCAGGTGCCCGACCTCATCGCCTGAATGGACCGCCCATTGCGCGGACGTGGTCTTGCGCGGGTCCACAACATAGAGCTTCGCCCCGTTGTGGATCCCCTGCAACACGTGATGAAAGAAGATCGGATGCGCCTCCCGGGCATTGCTGCCCCAGAGGACGACGAGGTCCGTCTCCTCCATCTCCCGATAGGAGGTGGTGCCGCCGCCCATTCCGAAGACCGTCGCCAGACCGACGACGCTGGGGGCGTGTCAGGTCCGGTTGCAGGAATCGATGTTGTTGCTGCCCACCACCGTCCGCGCGAACTTCTGCGCCAGGTAGTTCATCTCGTTCGTGGTCTTGGAGCAACTGAACAGCCCGAACGTCTGCGGGCCGTGCTTCTCCACCGCGGCACGGAATCCCGCCGCGGCGCGGTCGAGCGCCTCGTCCCAGGTGGCGGGACGCAGGGCGCCATGGCCGCGAACGTCGCGAACGAGCGGGGTGGTGAGACGGGTGTCTTGCTTGGACATAGCGGCCTCCTTCGGCTCGGGGCCGAGTATATCGCGGTGCGTGGGGGAAGGAGCCTGATTGAGGTAGACTCAGACCATGAATCGCATCCCCTGGCAACAGAGAGTCGTCGCCGATCCCGAGATTCATCACGGAGAGCCCTGCATTGCAGGAACCCGTATTCCGGTACGGATGATCGTGGGGAGCCTGGCGGATGGTTTGACGGTCGAACAGATCGTGGCAGAGTATCCGCAGTTGAGCCCGGAGGACGTTTTGGGCGCCTTGGCCTATGCCGCTGAAGTCTTGCACCAAGAAAGCCTGCTTCCCCTGACGGCTTAGAGAAGGGGAGGGTGGGTGCGCATCAAGATCGATGAAGATCTCCCGAATTCGGTCGCTGCTCTCCTCCGGAAAGCCGGATACGAAGAGGTGACGACTGTAAGGCAGCAGGGAATGGGTGGCTGGAAGGATCCCGTCCTTTGGCGCGCCCTCCAGGAGGAGGAGAGATTCCTCATTACGGCGGATAAGGGATTCGCGGATCTCCGTGCCCATCCTCCGGGAAGCCACGCAGGTGTCCTGCTATTGCGGCCCGACGCAGACGGAATTGGCCCGGTCCTCGAGCTTCTCGAGCAAGTCCTGGACTCCACGGATCTGCAATCTCTCCAAGGCAGCTTGGCGGTGGCCAACCCCCAAGGCCTGAGAATCCGTCGCGCCTGAGGCGGCCACTCCTCCATCATGCCCACCCCTCCCTTCTCCCGGACGTTCCAAGTGCGCTGGGGCGACATGGACTTGAACGCCCATATGCGCAACACCGCCTACCTGGACACGGCGGTCGACGTCCGCATGATGTATTTCGCGGAGAAGGGCTTTCCGTTGCGCGAATTCGAGCGGCTTCGCCTCGGGCCCGTCGTGCAGCGCGACGAGCTCGAATACTACCGGGAGCTTCACCTGCTGGAGACCGTGACGGTCACCCTCGAGCTCGCCGGCATCAGCCCCGACGCCTCGCGCTTCCGGCTGCGCAACGATTTCCTGCGCCAGGACGGCACCCGGGCCGCACGCCTCATCACGACCGGCGGCTGGCTCGACCTCAGCCGGCGCCGGCTCGTCGCCCCGCCGGAAGCTCTCGCCACCCTCCTGAGCGCCCTCCCGCGGACCGCGGACTTCGAGGAGCTGGTGCCGGCGCTGAAGCTTTGAAAGGGTGTTTGGGAAGGTCGCGGCCTCGGCCTGTCCGTCACCGGGAACATCCCGAGAGGCCCCGCTGTCGGTGAAAGCCTCGCCACTATCGGCGAAGGCTTCGCCGCCGTTGGCGAAGGCCCCGCCGCCTTCGGTAAGAGCTGCGCCAGTGCAGGCGAAGGCCTCGCCAGTGTTGGCGGAAGTCTCGCTGCCGTTGGCGGAAGCCGCGCCGCTGTTGACGAAGGCCTCGCCGGTGTTGGCGGGAGCCTCGCCGCTGTCGGCGGAAGCCTCGCCGCTGTCGGCGGAAGCCTCGCCGCCGTTGGCGAGAGCCTCGCCGCTGCCGGCGGGAGCCTCCGGACGGTCAGCCGAGGGATTGCCGGCCGAGGGTGAGGCCTCCTCCCCGACGCTCCACTTCCTGCACCTTCGCCGGATCGGGCGAGGCCCCCAGGAGGCCCACCCCGCGGGTGCGCAGGACATCGCGATACCAGGCGCCGAGGAAACGGCGGACGTCGTCGGGCGTGAACGGCTGGATCTCGTAGGTGCGGAAGGCGGGGAGGTGATTGCGCCAGCCGGCGACCCGGCAGGTCACGACGTAGTAATTCTCCGGATAGTCGGCGACCAGCCTCTCGATCTCCTCGACGGCTTGGACGTGGCGCGTCTCGTCCAGCACCTCGTCCAGGCCGTCCAGGAGCACGAGGCAGCCGCCGCGCTTCAGCCAGCGCTCGGGATAGCCGGCCGGGATCTGCTTCAGCGGCGAGGATTTCGCCAGCAAGGCGGTGAGCGTCTCGCTCCCCGCGCTCCCGAGCTCTCGCAGGCGGCCCCCACCGAGGATCGGCTCCGGGCGCTGGAGGAGGAGCTGAGCCGGCTGCGGAAGGCCTGAAACGAGCGCCGGCACCGTTCTCTAATCCGAAATTCCAGCGGAGGCAAGACTCGGGGATGCTCTTCCGGCGGCCCCGCAGTGACGTCAGAAACTCCAGCCTCACCGCGAAGACCTCTCTGAACCTGCCCGGCGACCTGGTCGCTGGGCCCTTCAGAAAGGAGAGGTTTCATGGCGGATCATGACGAACCCATCGCCCGCGCCAACGCGGAGGCCAATCAAGTCTTCGGCCGGCTGGCGAAGGCAGCGGAAGAGGCTGCCAAGCATGGCGGAGCGATCAAGGTCCTCGACGTCGCGCGCCAGGTCGGTCTCGAAATCGACGAGCGGACGTTGACGGAGCTCCAGATCGAGCCGGTCGTCTACTGCCTGCCCTGGCTGCCCTGGTACTACTGGTACCCGTGGCGGCCGCTCTGGTGCTGGTGGTGGAACCGCAACTACTACTGGTACCGCTGCTGCCCCTGGTGGTGGTACCGCTGTCACTTCTACGCCATTTAGTGAAGCTCGGCGAAACCCTTTCGAAAGTGCCTCCCTGCCCGGCTCTCGCCGGGCTCTTTTCTTCTCCCGTGGAGGGAGCTGGCGGAGGTTGAGGTCAGAACTTGAGCTCGACTTGTACGACGCCCGCGACGTCGTTTCTCTTGACGGTCGGATCGGGCGGCTTGCGCTTGTATTCGTCGATCAGGCCGACTTTGAGCTCGATGTGCTCGGCCACCTCGGCGCCGAGCGCCACGTCGAAGTGATAGTAAGCATCGGCAAAGTCGCTCGTCTTCCAGAGGGCGAAAGCACCCTCGGTGAGGTTGGCCGATTTCGAGATCTTCCAGAGATAAGTCTCGCCCGCCCGCACCGCGCCGCTGCTCGTGCGATCGCGGTCCGTGTCCTTCTCGAAAACGGCACCCGCTCCGAGGTCCGCGCTGAGCTCCTGCTCGTCGGTCTTGATCAGCCGGACGCCGACGCCGGCGGTGGGAGAGAAGAGGTCGTCGATCTTCTTGAACCGGTCCTTCAGGAACTGAGCGTCGCCGAACGCGAACCAGCGCGGCCGGAGGTAGTATTCGTCGCGCAGATGGGCGAAGGTGCGGTCGACGGTGCTTTCGCCGTTCTCGGAATTCCGAAGGTAGAAGCCGTCGGCTTTGACGACGTTCTTCGTCCGCGGGTCGTACTGCAGGGAGAGCGCCAGGTTGAAGCTCCGGGTGCTGCTGTTGCCGCTGGTGAAGTTGAAGCCGGCGGCGAATTTGCCGGTCAGAGGTTTGGGTTTTTTCTCGTCCTTGTCCTCAGGCTCCTTCGGCTTGTTCTCCGCCTCCTGGGCGAGGGCGTCGCCGGTGGGCTTGTCCGCCGCACCCGGAGGTGGCGCCGGGGGAGGCGCCGGTTTCGGCGCCTGGGCCTCCGCCAGGTTGAACGCTGCCAGGATGCAGACTGACAGGACGAAGATCGTGCGCTTTCGATTCACGGGCTATCCTCTCTCAAGATGCGGTGGGTACAGCGGCGGGAGGGAAAAGCAAATCCGATGCCATCGAGGAGGGGAAGACTTCAGAGCTCCCCACTGTCCCGCCTGCGACGATGGGCTGCACCTTCCTTGTTGAGGCCCCATGCTCTCCGGTTGGACGCGGTTGGATCGCGAGGGGGCCCGTCCCTGCCCGGCCGCCCCGGCCTGGATCATCTCCTGGGCCTTCCAAGCTGAACCTCTCGACCGAAAGGAGAACGCGATGCGCAAGAACCTGTTTGGATTGGCGATCGTAGCCGCCGCCCTGCTGGCCGTCCTGAGCGTAGGACCGGCCGGTGCCGCCGACCTCGCCGGCAATCCGGCCGCGGTCGCCGCCGTGACCGCGCCCTCGCCGCTGCCGGCCAACTGCGGGACGGGAGTCGTCCTCCCCAGCCAGACCGCGAAGGCCGAGACCTGCCCGGCCGCTCCTGTGACCGAGAGCACCGTCCCCGACTTCATGAATCCGCCGGCCGCCCGCCTGGGCTACTGCCACTGCGGCTGTGTGAACAAGCGCGTCTGCCACACCAGCGCCGACTGCGGCGGCGCCTCCTGCGATCAGACGATCTCCTGCTGCTGAGCCTTGGAGGAACGAACCATGAACGGAACGAAGAGAGTATTCGCAATGCTGATCCTGGCGGTGGCCCTCCTGGCCCTCGCCAGCACCGCTCCAGCCGCGGCCGAGACGGCGTCGCCGGCGCTCCCCGCCCCCGCGGTGACGGCCCCCGCCCAGCCTGGCTGTGAAACCGGCCTCGAGCTCAACCTGGCGACACCCGCGCAGGGCGAGACCTGCCCGGCGGTCCAGCCGGCCAGCGCGGCGCCGGATTTCCTGGCCAATCCCCAGTTCATCGGGACTCGCACCTGTCGTTGCTCGTGCGGCTTCCCGTGCAAAACCGATGCGGACTGCGGCGGCGGCGTGGGGAGTTGCCGGGCCGGCATCAGTTGCTGCTAACCACCTCAGCTCCTCGGGAGGGTCGTTGGACTTTACGGTCGATGGCCCTCCCATATGGCCGGAATGACTGAGGCGCAGGCCCTCCCCGCTTGGTCTCATGCCGATCAACGGATCAGTTCCCTTAGCGCGTCGCGGAGCTCTGATTCATTCAGAGACTTGGGCATCCTTGAAGTCCGTTCGGGCCTGCCGTCGTTGGACAACAAAATGAATGCTCCTCGCGCTGAATACTCGGGCAACTTCACTCCGGTCGGAGTCAAAGCGGACTGAGCTTCCGACCATAAGGTCCCGATGTCTAGGTCCAACGCCTTAGGCGGCATGACGACGACCGTGCGTCTGAGATAATCGCTTTTAAAAAGGTGGCGGAACTCCCACAGAGTACCAGCGGTTCCACCCGGAATGATGAAGACAGTGTCCGCATTCTTGATCAACCTGCGGACCCGCGCCTGCCATCTGGAGTCCTCCACAGGCGCTCGCCCGGCTCCCAGGTGCTCACCCGGCGTGCCCAGGCCGATGAAGGGTCCCCATGGCTCCAGAGCCTTTCTCAGCAATGTCTCAAAGTCCATGGCTTTCTTCTCACCATACCCGCCAGTCAGTTGTGAGACAATGACATTCATCTGTCCCGTCGTCTCGAAGGGGCGGAGATAGAGGAAGTATTTCCTCCAATTCCCTCCTGCTGAGATTTCGTGAACGATCTGTTCGGCCTCTGCGTCACGCTCTGCCTGGCTCGCTTTACGATCACGGACGATTACCTTTTGTATCACCTTCAGCAGCCCAGTAGATACACCAAGAGCGGTCAATCCTACGAAAAAACCGGTGGCGCTACCATAAAACAAGCTCATAATGGTGAAGACCAGGCCAACTGACAAGATAGGTATTAATATGAACTGAAGAATACGCCCAAACGGCGACTCAAACAGATCCGTATTCAGGTCGTTCCAGGGATTTCTGGTGCGAGGTCCGCCGGGAGTTCTTCTTGCCTTGGGTTTCACTCCTGACTCCCATTCTTCAGAGAGGGCCTTTCAAGTTTTCCCCAGAGCTACCGCCGCACGGTCACGCCAAGCTGCACCAACCGCGGTGCTCCCAGAGTTTCCAGCGGCGTGCGGCCGGTGACGACCTTCTCGTTGAAAAGGTTTTCAGCCGACAGGAAGACTTCGCAGCGCTCGCCGAAGGGACGGCGCAGGGCGAGGTCCGCCACGGCGAACGACGGCAGGCGGAACTGGTTCAGGTCGTCGTCGAACTGCGAGCCCGCCCAGCGGCCCTGGAGGAGGACGAGCACCGGACCCGCCCAGGTAATCCCCACGGAGCCCTGGTTGAGGGGGACCTGGGGCACCCGCAGGCCCGTGCGCTCCACCCGCGAATCCGAGTAGAGGTAGGACGCAGCCACCTGCCAGCGGTCGAGCAGCCGGAGCCGCGCCTCGGCTTCGAGGCCGTCGGCCGTCACCCGGTCCAGGTTCTCCCGCCGGCGGGTGATGAGCTGGGGAGTGACGGCGAGGGTGACGTTGCCCACGGCGCCGTCCAGCCGGTTGTGGAAGGCGTTGACGCGGAGGAAGGCACGGGAGCCGGGAACGAAGTCCGCCCCGATCTCGGCACCCAAGAGGCTCTCCTCTCCCAGGTTCGGGTTGGCGTCGGTCTCGACGTTGCCCACCCGGAACGGCCGGTAGAGCTCGTTGAGCGTGGGAGCGCGGAAGCCGCGATAGATCGAGCCGCGCAGAGTGACGGCATCCGTGGCCCGGAAGAGGGCGCCGACGCGGGGGTTGAAGCTCGAGCGGGTGCGCTGGCTCGCCCAGAGGTCGAAGCGGGCGCCCGCGAGGAGGTCGAGGCGGGAGGTGACGCCCACGGTCTGCTGGGCGTAAAGGCCGCCCAGGATCTGGTCCTGGACGTCCCAGGAGGCGCGGCGCAGGTCCGCTCCCACCAGCAGGCCGCCGCCGGAGCGCCAGGCGGCCGATCCCCCGAAGCCCCGGGTGCGGAAGTCCTGCTCGGCGGTGAGGAATTCACGCGAGCGGTCCGGCAGGATGCGGGAGAAGGTGCTCTGGAAACGCTGGGTCTGGCCGTAGAGGTCCCAGTCCCAATGCTCGCCGCCGTAGCCCGCGTCGAGAGTCTGGAGGCTCGTGTCGTTGCGTTGCAGGGCCGTACCGTTCCCGCGGTTTTCGTGGAAGACGTTCAAGCCCGCGTGGTAGCTCCCCCACTGGAAGCGACCGTAGAGGGTGCCGAAGCCCACGGTGGCGCGGCGATCCACGGCGCCGCGGTCCTCGGGGGAGAGGATGTAAAAACCGTTCGTATCGAAGAGGCGGCCGGCGAGGGTCCACCCCCAGGGCTTTCCTCCAGCGGCAGCATCGGAAGCGAAGACCTCGGAGTCGCGGGTGGTGCGGTCGCCGCCGCGCACCGTGGCCTCCAGTGTTCCCGGCCGCGGAGCCCGGGGGAGGAGCTGGATGGCCCCGCCCAGGGCCGCGCTGCCGTAGAGCTGGGAGAGCGCGCCCCGCGCCACCTCGACCGACTGTAAAGCCGAAGCGGGCAGACGGTTCCAGTAGACCCAGCCGCCGAAGGGGTCGTTGAGCGGCGTGCCGTCGAACAGCACCAGGGTGCGGCTCGCCCCGCTCGGCCCGAGGCCGCGCAGCGAGACGCCCTGCGAGGTGGGATGGGCCGTGAGGCTGCTCGACCGGCGCAGCAGGCTGAAGCCGGGGACTTGGCGGAGCTGATCGTCGAGCGTGAGCTCAGGCGAGCGGGCCAGGTCCTCGCGGTTGAGGATGGTGGTGGAAGAGACGGCGTCCACCAGACGCTGCTCGCTACGGGCGCCGGTGACGACGAGGGTGTCGGCGAAGGAGGGACCTTCACCAGGGTTGGCAGCCTGCAACCAGGCCAACAGAAAAACCATATCGATGCCCATGCGCAGGTCTCCGTAGCCCTGAGACGTCCCAACCCGTTAACGATATCCACCGCAGGCCACGGGGACGGCGGGACGTCTCAGGGCGTAGGCGGACGATCCGGAAAACGCGGACGTGCGGGCGTGCGCTCAACCTGTCGACCGATTCCAAAACGTAGCCGCGTGCCGTCCAGCGTTTAAGAATCGCGGGGCGCGATCACCGATCCGGAGACGTCCCGCCGTCCCCGTGGTCACGGCAAGGGTATCGTAACGGGCTGGGAACGTCTCTACAGAACCGTCATCGTCGACCGATCTATCTTCCAATCGCCACCCCCCACGCCCCCTGGCCCGCCGGAATCGTGGCCACAACCTTGAGGGTGACGGCGTCGAGCACGGAGACGTCATTGGAGACGCCGTTGGCAGTGTAGACCTTCTTGCCGTCCCGAGTGACGGCGATCCCCCAGGGCCGCTTGCCCACGGGGACGTTGGCGAGCAGCTTCCCGGTCGCCGCGTCGAGCACGGCGACGGCGTTGCCGTGGCCGTTGGCGACGTAGACGCGCCTGCCATCCGGCGAGACGACAACGCCCACAGGGTGGGAGCCGGGAATGGGAATGGATTTCACGACCTGGTGCCGCGTGGCGTCGATCAGGGAGACCGTGCCACCGATCTCGGCCGTCACCCAGGCCCGCTTGCCATCGGGCGAGAAGGCGGCAGCCCGGGGACGCGGGTCCACCAGGAAGCTCGCCACTACTTTATTGGCCCGGGTATCGATCACCGACACGGTGTTGCTCGTCTCCGCCGTGACGTAGACCCAGCGGCCGTCGGGGCTCAGGGCCACGCCTTCGGGCTCGATGCCCACCACCAGCGCCGCGAGCACTTTCTTGCGCTTGACGTCGGTGACGGTGGCGGTGCCGGCGTCCTCGTTGGAGGCGTAGAGGCGCGAGCCGTCGCGGCTGAGGGCGAAGCGCTCGGGATTGCTGCCGGCGTCGAAGCGCGCCACGACCTTACGGGTGGCGGTGTCGAGGGCCACGATGGCGTCGCCGGGGCCCCGGACGTTGTGATCGAGATCGCTCAGGGCGACGTAGACCCGTTTGCCGTCCGCGCTGACCTCGATCCCTCGCGGCCGGGAACCCACGTTGATCGTCCCCGCCACCTTGTCGGTCGCCGTGTCGATCACCGTCACCGTCCCGGCCAGCTCGTTGGAGACCCAGGCCAGGGGAGCGGCGGCGGCGAGGGCGGGGAGGAAAAAAAGAAGGATGCAGAGGGTGCGGCTCATTCCGGCTGCACCTCCCTCACCAGCTTCCCCACCGCATCCACCAGATACACCGGCTGCACGAGGTGATGATCCTGGGGATCGAAACCGAGCTGCGCTCCCTTGTGGCCGTCGAAGCGCATCGTCGCGAGCGCTCGCTGGAGGTCATCGATGAATCCTGTCGAGGTGCGCAGCGCGACTTCGGCGGCGATCTTCACCGCCATCCAGCCCCGCCAGGACTCCTCGTCCATGGGAGCGTTATATCGGCGGCGGAAGCGCAGGTTGAGGCTGTCGGCGCCGTAGTGCTTCAGGTCCGGGTGCCAGTCGGCGACGTGGACGTCCTGGCGATCTCCCAGGGCGCGGCGGCGCGTCGCCGGGCTGGAGGCGACGTGGAAAACCCGCGGGCGGACGGGGGCGGGCGCGGTCAGGGGGAAGACGGTGAAGAAGAGGACTCGCGGCTCCTCGGCCGGCGCCGTCTCTCCCACCAGGGCGTGCAGGGCGGAGCCGGCGGTCCCGAGCCGGACCTCGGCGTTGAGCAGGCCGGCCGTCTGCCGGGCCTCTTCCACTGCCATCGTCGCGCCTTTCTCGGCGGAGCCGGGCGGCAGGAGGAGACCGATCTGGATCACCCGCGAGACAGGGCCGGCAGCCAGGGCGGTTCGAACACCGAGCCCGGCCAGAACGCCAGCCCCGAGAAGCGACTTGAGGAGGTCGCGGCGGGTGGTCATCAGCGCAGAGTGTAAAGGAAAGCCGCGATGTCCCGGCCGTCCCGCTCGGTGATGCCCATCTCGGGCATCGCGGAGCCGGGCTCGATCGCCTGGGGGTCGCGGATCCAGCGGATCATGTTCTGGGGCTCGTTGGGCAGCCGGCCGGCCAGGTAGGACCGCTTCGCGATGCCGTCGAGGGGCGGCCCGATCGTGCCGTCGGCTCCGGAGACTCCCGGGATGGTATGGCAGGACTCGCAGCCATACTTGCGGACGAGCACCTTGCCCCGGCCCGGCTCGCCACCCGTCATCGCCGCCGCCTGCCGCTCGACGCTCCCGCCACAGCCGCAGAGCGCCAGGAGGGCCAGCGCGAAGCTGGCTGTAATCAGTCCCTCACGCTCCATGTCCCGTCCCCCCTCCTGCGAGCCGGCGCAACAGGACCTCGCTGCGGGTGTTGGCCACCCGGCGCTCGGCCTCTCCCAGCCAGGCCGCGAACAGGGCGAGGCCCAGCACGATGAAGAGTATCCCGGCCGGCACCCACATGATGAGCCCGGCGAGCTGCTGGTCTTCCAGGCCCGAGAGACCCCAGGCCGCCGTGCGCGCCTCGTAGATGGGGTACCAGAGCCGCGGCGCGAAGGTGAGGAGGGCGCCCAGGACGCCGCTGTGCAGCGAGGTGGTGAACACGTAGAGCACGGCCGCGCCATAGCCGAGCCGGCCGAAGCGGCCGTGGACCAGCGCCCACCAGAAGAGGGCGGCGCTGACGAAGAAGCTGAGGTGCTGGCAGGCGTGGATCAGGTCGTCGTCCAGCGTGGCCTGATAGAGGGATGGCAGGTGCCAGACCCAGAGGGCCACGCCATGAATCAGCCAGACGGCGAGGGGCGCCGTGAGGAGCCCCCAGACGGCGGTCACGGCCGGCGCTTGCGCCCACCGCCCCGCCCGCTCGCGGCCGGCCGGAGGGAGGGCCCAGACGAAGGTGGCGAGCGGCCGGCCCAGCACCATCAGGGGCGCCGCCACCAGGATCAGCACCTCGTGCTGGGCCATGTGGGCCGAGAAGAGGATCTCCCCGAGCCGGTCCAGCGGTGAGACCAGGGCCACGATCAGGGCGAGCCAGCCGGCGGCGAAGCAGCTCGCCTCCCAGCGGCGGATTCCCTGGCCCGCACCGGCCCGGCGCCACAGCCGGGCGAGGCCCAAGGCGTAGAGCCCGCCCGAGAGGGCGAGCAGGACCAGCACCCACGGGTCCCACGTCCACCAGCCGAAAACGGCGCCGGCCGAGAGGTGATGCCCGCCCGTGTGGGCGAGGAGCAAGGGAGCGAATGGGGCGAAGGTCACTGGCACACCCCCAGCACCGCCTTCGGCACCTCCAGCGCCAGGATCGCCACCGCGAAAGCAACGCAGAGCGCTGCTCCGTACCGGGCCAGGAAGCGCGCCCGGGAGCTCTCCGGCTCTCCCTCCTCCGTCGAGCCTTCCGGCAGCCGCCGGCCGACGCTCCAGGCGAGCGCCGCTCCGCCCGCGGCGAGGAGCAGCGAGAGGAGGCCCACGGCGAAGAGCATCCATTTCGTCCCCGCGGCGCAGGCGCTGGGCGCCAGCGAGTAACTCGCGAATTCGTTGAGCGCGAAGGCGAAGGGGCCGGTCAGCGCAGCCAGCACCAGGAGGGCGTCCCGCCGCGGCAGCGGCGGGCTCGGTTCGATGGGCGGAGCAGGCACGGCATCAATCCTCAGCGGACCTGGAGCAGCCCGGGGTCGAGAAAGAAGATGCAGTAGAACGCCGCCCAGGCCAGCACCACGAAGTACCAGTACATGCTGTTGAGCCGCAGGTCGACCATGTGCTTGTCCTCGACCGGCCCCTTGTACAGGAGGGTGATGAAGAGGAGGTTCTCGCCCGTGCCCGTGAGCACGTGGGTGGTGTGGAGCGCCGCCGCGATCCACACCACCGAGCCATAGGCATGGCTGTCCCAGCGGAAGGTCAGGTGGGTGAGGATGAAACCCCGCACCGCCAGGAACGCCACCATCAGCACGGTGGAGACGATCAGCCAGAGGCGGCAGCCCTTGAGGTCCTGCCGCGCCGCCGCCCTGGCCACGAGGTACATGGGGATGATGCTGGCGAGGAGGATCGCCAGGTTGAGCGTGGTGATCCCGAGCCCCGGGTGGCGCACGCCCGTCGGCGGCCATTCAACAGCCGCACCGCGCAGGTAGAAGTAGGTGGCGGCGAGGATGGCGAACATCGCCCCCTCGATGGCCATGATGCCGGTGACGCCCCACCAGAGCGGGGCTCGGGGGCCGTCGGCGACCGTCGGCAGGCCGGAGACGTCCAGAGCAGTCCTCTCTCCGCTCGCGCTCATCACCTCTTCTCCCTCTTCTCCAGAATCACGTCGCGGTCCATGTCCCCCTGCGGCCAGAACCACGCGATCAGGGCCACGGCGCAGGGCACCGCTCCGACGACGAAGCCCCAGGGATTGAAGATGGCGTAGATGAAAGTCACCGCCACGCCGCAGGCGAGCACGAACGGCCAGATCGTGGGGCCGGGCAGCACGTCGCGGTGGTCCGGCTCGGCGTCGAGGAGGTTGGTCACCAGCACCTCGCGGCGGTCGCTGCGCAGGCCGGTGACCTCCGGCTGGTCGTCGCGGCGGGACCACAGGGCATAGCGGCCGGCCACCGTGGGCAGGCGCAGGAAGTTGTAGGACGGCGGCGGCGAGGAGGTGGACCACTCCAGCGTGTCCGCCCCCCAGGGGTCGTCGCCCGCGGCCTCGCCGTGATGCAGGCTCTGGAGGGCGTTCACCACGAAGATCAGGACCCCGAGGCCGAGGATGCCGGCGCCGATCGTGGCCAGCAGGTTCAGGTCCCCCCAGCCGGTCTCGGGCAGGTAGGTGTAGACCCGCCGCGGCATCCCCTGGAGGCCGAGCTGGTGCATCGGGAAGAAGGTCACGTTGAACCCCACGAAGACCAGCCAGAAGCTGAGCTTCCCCAGCCCCTCCGAGAGCCTTCTCCCCGTCATCTTGGGGAACCAGAAGAAGAGGCCCCCCAGCAGGGGGAAGACGGCGCCGCCGATCAGCACGTAATGGAAGTGGGCCACCACGAAGAACGTGTCATGCACCTGGAGGTCGAGCGGCACCGAGCCGAGCATGACGCCCGTCAGGCCCCCGATCACGAAGATGAAAAAGAAGCCGAGGACGTAGAGCAACGGCGTGTTGAAGCGCGGCCGGCTCCCCCACAGGGTCGCGAGCCAGCAGAAGATCTGGGTGCCGCTGGGGATGGCGATCATCATGCTGGCGGCGGTGAAGAAGCTCGCTCCGAGCTGCGGCAGGCCGGTGGCGAACATGTGGTGCACCCACAGGCCGAAGCCGATGAAGCCGGTGGCCACCAACGACATCACCATGGGCAGATAGCCGAAGACCTCGCGGCGGGTGGAGGCGGCGATGATGGTGGAGACCATCCCCAGCGCCGGGATGAAGATGATGTAGACCTCCGGATGGCCAAAGAACCAGAACAGGTGCTGCCAGAGCAGAGCGTCGCCCCCTTCGGCCGGATTGAAGAAATGGGTGTCCACCAGCCGGTCCAGGGCGAGCATCAGCGAGCACAGCATCACCGCCGGCATGGCGAAGACCACCATGAACGAGGTCACCAGCATCGACCAGACGTAGAGCGGTATGCGGTTGAGCGACATGCCCGGGGCCCGCTGCTTGAAGATGGTGGTGATGAGGTTCACGGCCACGGCGAGCGAGGAGATCTCGGTGAAGGTGATCATCTGCGCCCAGATGTCGACCCGCTTGCCGGGGGAGAACGCCGGCCCGGAGAGGGGGACGTAGGCGAACCAGCCGGCGTCCGGTCCGGTGTTGGTGAACAGGCCGGCGTAGAGCAGCAGGCCGCCGGCCACGTAGACCCAGTAGGAGAAGGCGTTGAGGCGGGGGAAGGCGAGGTTGCGGGTGCCGATCATCAGCGGCACCAGGTAGGTCCCCATCCCCAGCATGATGGGCACGGCGAAGAGGAACATCATGGTCGAGCCGTGCACGGTGAAGAGCTGGTCGTAGCGGTCCGGCCCGATCAGGCGCGACTCGGGCCGGGCGAGCTGCAGCCGCATCAGCAAGGCCTCGATCCCGCCGAGCGCGAAGAAAACCATGGCGGTGCCGATATAGCGCTTGCCGATCGCCTTGTGGTCGACGTCGGTGAGCCACCCCCGGAGGCCGCCGGGGGACCACCAGGTCCGCTCCAGCCGGCGACGCTCTTCGGCGTCGGCGGCATCGGCGGCATCGCCCGCGAAACCGACGTCCTCCACTTCCGCGACGCTCATGCAGCTCTCCTCATTTCAGGCCGTCCAGATAGGCCAGCAGGGCCTCGAGGTCGTTCGAACCGAGGCTGGTGGCCGGCATCGGATTGCCGGGCTTGATGGTCTGGGCGTCGACGATCCAGCCCGCCAGGTGGCCCGGGGTGTTGGGCAGCGTGCCCGCGGCCAGGGTGCGGCGGCTGGCGAGGTGGGTGAGGTCCGGCCCGATCCGGCCGTTGGCATCCGTGCCCTGGACCGTATGGCAGAGGGCGCACTGGAGTTGCACGAAGAGGTCGTGGCCCCGCTGCGCGAGCGGCGTCGCCGGCGGCGAGGCCGATTGCCGCTGGGCGGCGAGCCAGGCCGCGAAGCGCCCCGGCGGCTCGGCGATGACGAGGAACGCCATGTGGGCGTGTTGATGGCCGCAGAACTCGGCGCACTGGCCGCGGTAGATCCCCGGCCGATCGGCCTGCAACCAGAGCTCCCCGTCGTACCCGGGGATCAGGTCGTGCTTACCGTGCAGGTTCGGCACCCAGAAGCTGTGAATGACATCGTGGGATACCGTGCGGATGCGGACCGGGCGGCCCACGGGGAGGTGGATCTCGTTGGCGGTGGTCACCCGTTGCGCCAGCACCGGATCGAGGTACTGGACCTCCCACCACCACTGGTGCCCCGTGACCTCGACGGACACCGGGTCGGCGGACGAGAGCGAGGCGAGCGCCCGGCCCGTTCCCGTGCTGGCGAAAAGAAAGACAAAGAGGATGATGGCCGTCGCGATCACCGCGCCCGTCACCACCCGGCTCACTCGCCGCCGCTCCGGCGCCTCCTCGCGGACGAGGCCGACGGCGAGGGCGGCCATCACCAGCAGGAAGACCGCCGAGCAGACCCAGAACATCAGCCACCAGAGATGGCCGATGCGCGCCGCCTGCGGCCCGGCCGGATCGAGGGCGGAGTGGCCGGCGAAGACGAGGAGGCAGGCCCCGTCGATCCCTGGAGTCATTGCGGATGCTCCGCCTTCTGACCGCGGGGAGCCGCGGGCGAGGTGGCCTGCTCGGAGCGCCGCGCCTCCATCTGGTCGCTGCGGTCCGGCTCCGCCGCCTTGGGGGCGAGGCCGGACATCGTCCGCACGTAGGCCTCGATCTTCCAGATCTGGTCGTCCGGGATATGGCCGCCATAGGAGGGCATGCCGTTGGGCCGGCCTTCGACGATGGTGTCGTAGATGTTCTGCGGATCGCTGCCGTAGATCCACTTGGCGTCCATCAGCGGCGGACCGATGCCGCCGCCGCCGTGGAAGTGGCAACCCGAGCAGTTGTACTGGCCGAAGAGCCGCTCACCCTCGGAGATGGCCCAGGCGTTCTCGTCGTAGGGCCCGTGGCCGGAGCGGGCGGGCAGGGACTGTCCGGGCTGCAGCGTGGTCAACCGCACGGGTTGCGCCCGGGCGCTCTTCGCCGGCAGCGTCTGGAACCGGCGCTCCTCCCGCTCACAGGCCAGTGTCGTGCCGATCAAGGCCAGGGCGCAGAGTCCGGTCGCAAGGCGTCGCATGACGATCCTCCTCATCAAGCCGCTCCAGGCGCTCCCGGGGATATCGGCCGCGGCACGCCGTAGCGATCGAGCAGCGAATCGATCTCTCCCCGCCGGCGCTCGAGGACGGTGTCGATCTCTCCCCGCAGCCGCTCGTCCCCCCGGCGCACCCCCACCGCGATGTCGTAGACGAAGGGGAGGAACGGCAGGTCGATCTGCGGCGCGACGGGCACGAGCGCGAGCGCCACCGGCTCGCGCGGTGCGAAGTAGCCGGCGAGGGGGCCCCAGACCACGGCCACGTCGATCTCGCCCGCGGCCACGGCGTCGAGGATGCGGGCCGGAGGATTCGGGCGGGTGTAGTCGCCGTAGACCGTGTAGCCGGTGACGTTGTCGATGATGCCCCGGGCGGCCAGGGCATGGACTGGGGGGGTATTGGCGTAGTCGTTACCCACGATCTGGACGCCGATCCGCAACCGCCGGAGTGCCGGATCGTCGAACGAGCGGACGTGGATATCGTGATCTTTTCTGTAGACGAAGACATAGGTGGACCGGTAGTAGGGACGCGTGGGCGCCACCATCTGCAGGCTTGCGGGCACGCCCAGCACGACGTCGCAGGTGCCGGCCTTCAGGGTGTTGCGAAAAAAGCCCCGGCGCTGCGCCCACCAGGTGTAGCGCACGGACGCGCCGAGGTCGCGGGCAACGATCTCCGCCAGCCGGTTCTCGAACCCCTCCAGCCGCTGATTGGAGAACGGCAGGTTGTTGGGATCGGCGCACACCCGCAGCTCTCTCACCGGCCGCGTCGTCCCCGTCGAGGCCGGCCGGGCGCAGGCGCCGGCGAGGAGCGAGAGCCCCATCAGCGCGGTCCTAAGGGAGGGCGAAGACATAGAGCATCCCTCCCGGCGTCGTCTTTTTCGGCAGGTCCCTCATGGCGTTGACGAACCCCAGGGCCGCCGTGCCGTCCCGCGGGTCGAGGCCGCCGGCCACGATGGCGCCGGACCAGCCGCCGACGCCGGACAGGATGGCGACGTACTGCTTGCCGTCCGGTCCTTTGTAGGTGATGGGCTGGCCGATGATCCCGGAGCCGGTCTTGAATTTCCACAGCTCCTTGCCGGTGTGGGCGTCGAGGGCCTTGAACCAGCCCTCCATGGTGCCGTAGAAGACGACGTCGCCGGCGGTGACCAGGGCGCCGCTCCAGGCGGGAAACGGCTCCGGCACGCTCCACACCGCGTGCCCGGCGGCCGGGTCCCAGGCGGTGAAGGCGCCGCGGTTGCCGCCCGGCCCGGCGTACATCCGCACATTGGCGCCCACGAAGGGAGTGCCGGCGATGTAGTTGGCCTCCACCCCCTCCTCGTCCATGCAGAGGTTGTTGTGCGGCATGTAGACGAGCCCGGTACGCGGCGAGAAGGCCGAGGGCTGCCAGTCCTTGGCCCCGGGCGCCGCCGGGCAGACGTCGCGCACGATGTGGCCGAAGCCGGTCTGCTTGTCCGCCGCCTCGATCAGGCGGCCGGTCTTCAGGTCCACCCCCTGAGACGAGGTGACGTGGACGAACGGATTGGCCGAGAGCACCTCGCCCGTGACGCGATCGAGGACATAGACGTAGCCGTTGCGCTCCGGGCGCACCAGCACCTTGCGCCGCTGGCCATGGAGATCGAGATCGAGCAGCAGGTTCTCGTTGATGCCGTCGTAGTCGTGGAGATCGTGGGGCGTCCACTGGTAGAACCAGCGGGCCTCGCCGGTGTCGGCGTCGCGGGCGAAGATGCCGGCCGTCCACTTGTTGTCGCCCGGCCGGATGTCCGGATTCCAGGGGCCGGGGTTCGCCGTGCCGTGATAGATCAGGTTGAGGTCGGGGTCGTAGGAGATCCAGCCCCACATGGTGCCGCCGCCGATCTTCCAGGCTTCGCTGGGCCAGGTGGTGACGCCCAGGTCCTTGCCGCGGTCCTGGGCGTAGTAGGGATGGAAGTCCGCGCCGATCAGCACGTCCTTGTCGGGGCCGGTGGAGAAGGCCTTCCACATCGGCTTGCCGGTGGCGACGTCGAGCGCCTGCACCCAGCCGCGCACCCCGAACTCACCGCCTGAGTCGCCGACGATGACTTTCCCATGCGCCACGATGGGCGCCATGGTGATGGTCTCGCCACGGTTG
>DATARR010000146.1:0-33347 GCA_036264085.1 Thermoanaerobaculia bacterium
GCCAGGGAGAGATGTCTCGTCGATCTCTCCCGCGGGTCCGATCCTGGTTTCACTCATGGTAAACCGGAAAGTTGTGCAATTTTCGCGCCGGACTATTGAACCGGAAATCATAAAGGCGCCGGCGCGCCGTTTCTTCAAGTCGGCGTCGATCCTGAGTCAGGCCTGCGGCGCCACGTCCAGGCCGATCAGCACGCGCTCGGTGTTGGACAGGTCGCCGATGATCTTGCGCACCGGCGACGGCAGTCTCCGCACCAGCGTCGGGATCGCCAGGATCTGGTCGCCGCGCGCCAGTTGCGGGTGCTCCAAGAGGTCGATCACCTCGATCCGGTACTTGCCGGCGAGGTGCTCCTCGCAGAGCTTCTTCAGATTGGATAGGGCGGTCACCGACTTCGGCGTCTGGCCGGCGACGTACAGCCGCAGGTCGCAGACCTCCGGATCGAGAGGCGCCTCGGCCACGCCCGGCCTGGAGATCATCGTCCCTCCCCTCGGGTCTGGCGGGGCTCCGCCAGCTCGATGCCGTGCTTGGAGAAGAGGAGCTCGCGCGTCTGGCGGGAGTGGGCCATGCCTCGCGACTTGATCACCGAGAGACCCCGGTTGCGCTCGCCGTCCACCTCCACCTGGCGCAGCAGCAGCCAGGTGTCGATGAGCGACGAGATGCCGACGTCGGTCTCCCCGGTCTCGACGCCATGGGTGAGGCTGGTGAAGAGGAGCGTGACCTGCCGCATCTTGAGGAAGTCGAGCAGACGCAGCAGCAGGGACTTGACGTCGGCACCGGTGCCCACGGACAGGAAGTTGGTGACCGGATCCACGACCACGACCTGCGGCTGGAAATCCCGCACCGTCTTGTGGATCTCCACCAGATGCCGCTCCAGCCCGTGCAGCGTGGGACGGGCGGCCTGGAAACGCAGCAGCCCCTGTTTCACCCAGGGCTCGAGGTCGGTGCCGATCGAGCGCATGTTGCGGAGGATCTGGGCTTGCGACTCCTCGAAGGTGAAGTAGACGCAACGCTCGCCGCGCCGGCAGGCCGCATAGGCGAAGCGGGTCGCCAGGCTGGTCTTGCCGCTGCCCGCGCCGCCGGAGATCAGCAGGCTGCTGCCCCGGTAATAGCCCTCGCCGCCGAGCATCTCGTCGAGCCCCGGAATCCCCGTCGAGATCCGCTCGGTCGAGACCTCGTGGTCCAGTCCGATGGAGGTGATGGGCAGCACTTCGATGCCCCGCTCGTCGATGAGGAACGGATACTCATTGGTGCCGTGCACGCTGCCGCGGTACTTGACGACGCGCAGGCGGCGGATGGCGAGCTGCTCGCTCACCCGGTGGTCGAGCAGGATGACGCAGTCGGAGATGTACTCCTCCAGGCCGTAGCGGGTGAGCGCGCCCTCCCCCCGCTCGCCGGTGATGACCGCGGTGACGCCCCGGTCCTTGAGCCAGCGGAACAGCCGCCGCAGCTCCGCGCGCAGGATGCCCTGATTCGTCAGGCTGGAGAACAGGGCCTCCAGGGTGTCGAGGACGACGCGCTTGGCGCCGATCGAGTCGATGGCGTAGCCCAGGCGGATGAACAGCCCGTCGAGGTCGTACTCCCCCGTCTCCTCGATCTCGCTGCGCTCGACCTGGACGTAGTCGATGGCGAACAGGTTCCTCGCGATCAGGTCGTCGAGGTCGAACCCCAGCGAGCGGACGTTCTGGATGAGCTCCTCGGTCCCCTCCTCGAAGCTCATGAGGACGCCGGGCTCGCCGTACTCGGTCGCCCCGCGGACGAGGAACTCCATGGCCATCAGCGTCTTGCCGCAGCCGGCGCTGCCGCAGATCAGGGTCGGCCGGCCCTGGGGCAGACCGCCGCCCGTGATCTCGTCCAGCCCGGGGATGCCCGTGGGGGCCTTCGGCAGACCCCGCGCGGTCCTCGTACCCAGATCCGGATCGGTCGCAAGTGCTGCCATGGGCGAGTGGTTCAAGAGATGCACACCAAGGAAGTCGACTCTCCCAGTCTAGCCGAACCTTGTCCTCCGTACACCCTATATATACAAGATTTCTGGGGAAGGAGCCAGAAGGATCGTCCTCAGCCCCCGCCCCCCGCCGCCTGGCGGATGGCGGCCTTCAGCATCTGCAGGTCGACGGGCTTGGTGAGATGGCGCAGGAAGCCGGCCTCCTGGCTGCGGCGCACGTCCTCTTCCATGCCGTAGCCGGAGAGGGCGATGCCGCGCAGGCCGTAGAGCCGGGTGAGCTCGCGCATCAGGTCCTGCCCCGAGCCGTCCGGCAGGCCGAGATCGCTCACCACCAGGTCGAGGCGGCCGTGGCCGTCCCCGGCGGCGGCGAGGGCGGCGGCCACCGAGCCGGCGACCGTCACCTCGTGCCCCATCAGCCGCAGCAGGTCCGCCATGGCTTCCGCGGTGTCCTCGTGATCTTCGACCAGCAGGATGCTCAGGGGCCGATCCGGACCCGCGGCCGCAGCGGGCGCCGCCGGCCGGGGACGGGAGAACCAGGCGCCGGTCTCGTCCAGGTCCTCCTGCACGGCCTCGACGGGGAGGTGGACGGTGAAGCTGGCGCCGCTCCCCCGCCCTGCGCTCTCCGCCGTGAGCCGGCCGCCGTGGAGCTCGACGATCGCCCGGCTCACCGCCAGGCCCAACCCCAGGCCGCCGAAGCGGCGGGTGATGCGGCGGTCGGTCTGCTCGAAGGCGTCGAAGATACGCGATAGCACCTCGGGCTCGATGCCGATGCCGGTGTCATGCACGACCACGATCAGCTCCCGGGAGCCGGCGGGTGCCTCCGCGAGCCGTGACTCGACGGTGACGCCGCCGCCCGGGGGGGTGAACTTGACGGCGTTGGAGAGCAGGTTCCAGAACACCTGGGTGAGGCGTGGGGCGTCGGCCCAGACGCGGTGCTCCTCGGCCGCGAGCCGCACGTCCAGCCGCAGGTCCTTGGCCGCCAGGTCCCGCTGGGCGGTGGCGAGGGCGTGCTCGATCACCCGCCGGGCATCGATCTCCCGCCGGTGCAGCTCGAGCTTGCCGCGGGAGATGCGGGTGAGGTCCAGGAGGTCGTCGATCAGCCGCGCCTCCAGCTCGACGTTCCTCTGGATCATGGCCAGCTCGCCGGCGAAGGGCCCCAGGCGCGGGTCGGCGGCGAGGCCCGAGACCACCGCCAGCACCGGGGTGAGCGGGGTCCGCAGCTCGTGGCTGAGCGTGGCGAGGAAGCGGTCCTTCGCCTCCAGGGCCTCCTGGAGCTCGCGATGGGCCTTCTCCAGGGCCTCCTGCGACCGCCGGCGCTCGCTGACGTCGAGGGTGCTGCCCACCACCCGCACGGCCCGGCCTTGAGCGTCGCGGACGATCAGCCCCTTGTCCCAGACGTGGACCCAGCTCCCGTCGCGGTGGCGCAGCCGGAACTCGGCGCTGAAGGAGGAGCCGTCGCCCGCGACGGCGCCCAGGATCTCCTGCGCCGCCCGCCCGGCGTCGTCGGGATGGATCTGCCGGCGCCACCAGTCGACGTCCCCCTGCACCTCTTCCGGCCAATAGCCGAGGAGGGGGAGGAGCCCCTGGGAGCGCTCCACCCGGCCGGACACCGGGTCCCAGTCGTAGATCAGCCCGTTGATCGCCTCGGTGGCGAGGCGGAAGCGCTCCTCGCTCACCCGCAGGGCCTCCTCCGCCCGCCGCCGCTCCGTGGTGTCGCGGGCGATGAGGGCGATGCCCGAGATGCGGCCGGCGGCGTCGCGGACGGCGGAGATGGAGACCGAGACGCCGATCCGCCGGCCCTCCTTGTGCAGGCGCTCGGTCTCGAACGGGCGCACCCGCTCCCCCCGCAGCACCGCCGCCACGGCCGCCGGCAGCTCGTCGCGGCGGTCCGGCGGCACGGGCACCGAGAACACTTTCCCCACCACCTCCGCCGCCGTGAAGCCGAACATGCGCTCCGAGGCGGCGTTCCAGGCCGTGACCGTGCCGTCCAGGGTCTTGGTGCTGATGGCGTCTTCAGAGGACTCGAAGATGGCGCCGAGTTGGGCGCGGGCCTCCTCGGCGCGGTGCAGGTCGGTGACGTCCATCAGCGCGCCGGTGAGGGCGGCGGTGTGGCCGTCGGCCCCCAGGACCACTTTGCCGCGATGGCGCAGCCAGCGCACGGCGCCGTCCGGCCGCACGATCCGCAGCTCCGCCTCGTGGATTCCCCGGGTCCGCGTCGCCCGGTCCACGGCCTCCAGAAAGGCTCCCAGGTCCTCGGGATGGATACGGTCGAGGAAATCGCGCAGCGGCTGGGTGGAAGGAACGGCAGGGAGGCCGAGGATGCGGTTGAGGCCGGCGTCCCGCGTTTCGAGGTCGGAGCGGATGTCCCAGCGCCAGGTCCCCAGGCCGGCCGCGGCCAGGGCCACCTGAAGGCGCTCCCCTCCTTCCCGCACCTCCGCCGCGGCCGGCTCCGGCTCGACTGGGTCGCGCTCGCGACCGGCGATCTCTGAATCTCTGACGGACAACGGCGGCCTTCGCGACGACAACGAGGGAGCCCCGGATTCAGGGCCCCCGCAGAGCATACCGCAACCGCCCCGCCCCGCTCAGATCGATTCAATTCAATTCAGCGGACAGCCGAGATTGTTGTCGTCGTCGAGCGCCGAGCCCAGGGACAGCATCGTCGCTCGGTCGCCGCTCGCCAGCGCCGCGTTCACGTCCTGGATGATGCTGGCCGTGCTGAAGCAGACGCCGCTGCCCGGCGGATTTTCCGGGCACGGGCGGTCGCGGCCCGCCCGGTACAGCAGGGCCTTCTACGGGCCCGCCGATCTGCACCGACAGCGTCGCCGTGCCGGCCCCGATCCCCTGCAGCCCCACCCCCGCCTGGCGCATCGCCAGCCCCTGCCCCTGAATGTCGAGAACAGCGGTGAGGGGGTCGTGGCCGCGGGCGCGGCCGCCAGGGCAGCCGCGGCGAGAATGCAGACCCACATCTCATTCCTCAGGAATCGCAACATCGAGCACCTCCAGTCAGTGACCTGTTGTAAGAACCCTGCCCGGTGTGGGGTGCGGCGAGTTGGAAAAATCTGCCCGCGCCATGAAGAGAAAACAAAGCCATTTGCAAAACCCCAGATCGAGCGCTGCGCAAACTCTTTGAGGGGCTTTTCGGCAGCCGGGCGGTCTCGGGGTGGAGATCCCTGGCTTTGCGGCCCCGCCTCGCGGCGGGTGTGCCTCTTCGTCAGCCGGTGGAGAATGACCGATCAATCCAATCCGCGGCCTGCTGCTGACGCGGTCGTCTGCAAGCCGGGAGAACAAGCAGGAAACACACCAGCCGCTTATGTGTATAGAATCACGACTCCAGTCGACGGAGATTTCCTTGGCCAAGGTCTTCATCAGCCATCGCGGCAGCGACCTGTCGATCGCCGAGCGCCGCTATCGGGAGCTGACCCTGCGGAGCGTCAGCAACCTCGACCCTGCCGGCCTGCCGGATACCCGCAGCCGTCTGGCCGTGAAGCCGGACCTGCGGCGGCTCTACGTGCCGCTGCGCATCAAGACCGTGATCGCGGCCGACCACGCCGCCCCCGCGGCCGACCTCGCCGAGTTGGAGAACCGCCGCTCGCCCGTGGGCGAGAGGCTCGCTGCGGCGCGCCGGCTCGTCATCCTCGGCGATCCGGGCGCCGGCAAATCGACCCTCCTGCGCTGGCTGGCCACGGCCTACCTGCTGCAGGCATCGTCGCTGAAGGTCTGGGCCGGCTTCCCCGACATCGCGACGCTGCGTTTCGAGCACCTCCTGCCGGTGCTCGTCTCCTGTGGCAACCTCGATGCCGCCAGCCTCGCCGGGTCCCTCCACGACGTCCTGCGGCACACGCTGCGGAGGACGGAGATGGGCGAGAGTGAAACCGAGGCGCTCCTTGCGGGGCTGGACCGCTGGCTGAAGCGGGGGGAGGCCCTGCTCCTCTTCGACGGCCTGGACGCGATCGGCGACCTGCGGGATCGCGCCCGCTTCGCCCGCCAGATCGAGCAGGTCGCTCTCGCCTACCCGCGGGCGCGGATCGTGGTGACCTCCCGGCCGGCGGGTTACCGCGAGTTGGGCTTCCGTCTGGGGCGTGGCTTCGAGCACACGGCCCTGGCCGAGCTCACGAGAGAGGAGAAAGAGTCCTTCGTTCACCGCTGGTACGGCTTGATGGAACCCGACCCGGAGCACCGCCCGGGGCGGACCGCGGAGCTGATCCGCGCCATCCGCGGCAACCACCGCATCGACCGGCTCGCCGGCAATCCGATGCTCCTCACCACCATGGCGCTGGTCATTCCCCAGGTGCCCCACCTTCCCCAGCGCCGGGCCGACCTCTTTGGGGAGGTCATTCAGACCCTGCTCCAGTGGCCTGCCGATCCCGGCGGGCCGCTCGACGTCCGGGAATCCCTGCCCCAGCTCGAGTACCTGGCGTATGCCCTGTGCGACCGCGGCGAGCAGCAGCTCCCGGAGAGCGAGATCTTCGCGCTCCTGGATGCCCTGCGCGGCGAGTTGCCGGAGGGGCACCCGGTGCGGGCTCACTCGGCCGCGGACCTCCTCCGCTTCGTGGCGGAGAACACGGGGCTCCTGCGCCGGGCAGGAGAGCGCCGGCACCAGGGCATGGACGTTCCGGTTTTCGAATTCTGTCACCCGGCGTTTCAGGAGTACCTGGCGGCCCGCGCGCTGGTCGACGGCCACTTCCCCGGCCGCGAGCCCGGCTTGACCCTGGCGGAGAAGATCCGGGAGCTGACGGGACGGACCGCGGCCGGGCCGAACGGCGACGTGACGATCCTCAAGCATTGGCAGGAACCGATCCGCCTGTGCATCGCCTGCATGGGCCATGCGAGCGAAGCCCTGGCGGCCCTTCTGCGCCCCCTACCCGGCGAGGCCGCCGGCATGGCGGACCGCGCCCGGGCCGTGCTCGCGGCTCTCTGCCTCGCTGACGGAATCGAAACCGGCGAGGCCACGGCCCGGGAGATCCTCGCCAGCCTCGCCCGCCACGCCGGCAGGAAGGACGGCAACGCCCTCTGGCCGACGAGCCTCGACGAGGCGGTCCTCGCCCTGGCGGACTCCCGCTGGGTCGAGCCTCTGAAGCTCGCCCTGGTCCGGGAGCTCCTGGCGCGCGGAGCGGAGGAGCGCTGGAGTCTCGGCTTCGTCTTCAAGCTGCTCGTGACGCGCCTGGCAATGCGCGGCGAGAGCGTCTCCCAAGCCGAGCTGACGCCGATCGTCCAGCCTCCTCCGGCCCCGGAGGAGGAGGGCGTGGCCCTGGCCCTGGAGGTGATGGCTTCGACGTTCGTCGCCGGTGTCGCCGACGTCGCCACTCCTGCGGAGAGGGCCGGCCGCCTGCTCCCTCTCCTCGCGGGGAGGCCGGCGGCGGCTCATGCCGCGGCCTGGGCGCTCTACTCCCTCCTGGGCCGGCATCAGGAGGCGGGGGCCTGGCGGCCCACGGCGGCGGAGCTCGATCGTATCGCCGAGCTGGTGGCCCGCCCGGACCTCGACGCTGGGGCGGCGTGGTGCCTGATCAAGATCCTGGGTCAGACCCGGACGGCGTCCGCGGCCGGCCCGCTGACCGCCCGGCTGGAGGACCCGAGCCCCAGCCTCCGCCGGGCGGCCGAGGAGGCCCTGCAGCGGATCACGGGCGGGTAAGGCTGCGTCCATGCCGCCCGGGTCGCTGCGTTGCCGGGTGCCGGGATCGCGCTTGCAGCCGGCGCCGTGGCGTGGGGCGCGCGGCAACGCGCCGCCGAGGAAGACCGGATCGCTTCTCCAGCGGTCCCGGAAAACCCTGGCAGATGAAGGCCCCCCAGTAGTAGGGATGGGGATGGCGGGATTTGAGGACGAGCTGGGCGCCGCGTAAGGCCTCTGCTCGCGGCTCCCCTTGCAGGAGACGCAGATAGAATTCCTCCATCAGCTCCCGGGTCTCGTGGTCCGGCACCTTCCACAAGCTCATCACCAGCGTCCGAGCGCCGGCCAGGGCGAACGAGCGACGCAACCCCAGTACGCCTTCGCCATCTGCCACCTCGCCCAGCCCGGTCTTGCAAGCCGACAGGACCACCATCTCCGTGTCGAGGAAGCTCAGGCCGGCGACGTCTTCTGCAAAGAGGAGACCGTCCTCAGCCTCCGCAGGCAGAGGTCCCCGCCGCAAACGGGTGTTGGCACCGGCGAGGGCGATGCCGGAGCGCAGCAGCGGGTTCTCGTTCACTTGCAAGGGCAGCCGGGTGAGATCGGCTCCCGGTATCCACGGCTCATCATTCTCCCGAAAGAAACCGTGCGTAGCCAGGTGAAGGATGCGGGGCGATCCATGGTCCCGGAGCCAGCGCTTCAACCTGCCTTCGAGGGCCTCGCGCCCGAGCCAGGGGTCGACGCCCAGCAGCTCAGCAACACGGCGCCCTTCGGCCTCCGTGCCTGCGAGGCGAGCGAATCTGGGGCCTCGCTCCAGCTCTTCCCACACCCGGTCCGAATCGTCCTCTGAAGCCGCAGGGGAGCTTTCTCCCCCGGGAGCGGAGAGATCGAAATCAGGATCTGCGATCACCAGGGAATGTTGCGGGCTCAGGCGCGGCTCACTGCCGAAGCGCAGCACGTCCCTCCCCACGGACACGTAACTGAAAACGTGCTCGTCGATCAGCCGCCCGCCTCGTTCGAGCGGCAGCACTTCCAGGGGCAGCCGGTTGAGCTCGCCATCGGCCGCGATGATGAGGCGCCGGCGCTCCTTCAGAGCCGGCAGCAGAGGATCGAAGACCAGTGATCGCAATTCGCTGCCCGGGTCCGCCAGCTCGGCAGGCTCCCCGGCATCGTCGAGCTCCCTCTCTCCCTGGGAGCCGGTGACCCAGAGACGGAAAGCCGTGATCCTGTCGTCGATCTCCTTGGCGGCCCCGAGATCGATCAACTGCACGTCGTCGGGCATCCCGGAATGCAGGACGAAAGCAAGGTAGCGCGGCGCAGACCACAATTCCCCGCCCAGCGCCAGGACGGCTTCGAAGTCGTGGACCGGCATGCGCACGATCTCGACGAGCACCGAGCTCGCCGGCAAGGCCGCAGCGACCGCCGCCGTCGAGGCTCCCAGGAAAGTTTCCCGCAGGCTCATCTCCGGGATCTCGTTCACCAGGTCCGTCTCCATGCGATCCTGACTGTCCTGCATCCTTGCCAGCAGGTCCCAGTGCTCTTCGGAGCCGCGAGCGCCGGGTCCCGACAGCATGGTCTCCGTCGTCCATTGCCGCGCCATCAGAAGCCAATCGAGCCGTTTCTTGAGCTGCGGGTGGCGGCCGGTGAGCAACGTCGCCCACTGGATCAGGAGCGCCTCGGCCCCCATGGCCTTGCGCCGCAGCACGAGGTCCATGGCCTGGCGCCGCGACGCGGGGCACTGACGGCGGCACCAGAGGATGAAGGAGACGTACACCCAGAAACGGATCCGTGAGGCCGCGAGATACGCCGCACGCTGGGGCTCCGAGCTGCTCGCCGAGATCAGGGCGATGCGCTGGTCCTCGAGGCTCGCATCGCGCTCGAAGATCGCCTGCGCTTCGTCGAGTTGTCCCCGGGTGGCCAGGAGCGCCCCCAGACTGGTCAGCACCATCGCATAGGAAGGGTGCATTTCGCCGAGCACTTCGCGGGCGAGGGCCTCCGCCTCCCGTTGCAGCGGCTCAGCCATCTGGAGCTGGCCCAGGAAACCGTACAGCGCCGCGAGGTTCTGGAGGTTCATGATCGAGCTGAAATGCCGTTTTCCGACCTTCCTCTCGAAAATGGAAAACGCTTCCCACAACGCCGCCCTGGCCTGCTCGAACCGCTTGGTCTCGACATCGACCATGCCGAGCGTTTCGAGGACGCGGGCCAGGTCCAGATGCTCCCCGCCGAGGGCTTGGCGGAAGGCTTCGCCGGCCGCCTCCAGGTAGGGCTCAGCTCTCTGGTAGTCGCCGAGCCTCACCAGGCACTGCCCAAGATTGCCGAGGCTGCGGTAGAAATCGACGTGTTTTTCCCCCAGCGCCCCCCGGATCACCACCACCGCCTCCGCGTAGAGACGCGCCGCAATCCGCAGGTTGCCCAGCGCCGAGTGGAGCTCGGCAAGATTATTGAGGCACACCGCGTATATCCAATCCGCTTCCATCCCGGTCCAGCGCAGCACCTCGGCCGCCTCTTCGAGGAGCTTCCTGGCCCGGCCGTGCTCGCCTTCCTGTTGCAGGACGCGGCCCAGGTTCACAAGACCCTTGGCATACTCCGGATCTCGGTTGCCATTTTTCTTCCGCCAGATCTCAACCGCTTCTGCAAGCAGCTCCTCAGCGCTCTTGAGCTGTCCCATCTCGAAACGGACCAGGGCGAGATTGTTCAGCGGCTCCGCCAGCTCCAGGTCACCCGAGGCCTTGAACAGGGACAAGGCCCGTTCGAGGACGCTCTCCGCATCCTGATACCGGCCTTGCCGTCGATACGCCTCTCCAAGATTGGTCAGGATCGCGGCGACACCGTCCGGTGAGGCGTTCTCCGTGGCTTCCAGCAAGTGCAGCGCCTTCTCGAGGCAGTCGACGGCCTCCGGGTACTCGCCTCGTTCGATGCGGGAGAGACCAAGGCGGTTGAGGCCGCGCGCGATTCGGGGATTCAGAAGATCGGCAAACTTTTTCCGCAGCACTTTCAACTCCGTGTTCTCTCCCCGCCGTCTCAGCTCAGACACGGTACGGAAGATCTTGTTGAGTCTCGTCGAGATCCGGTAGGATAGAGCCGTCGCTGAAGAGCAACAAAGAGGAGGACCTGGAAATGCGTCCCTCACGATTCGCCAAGCCCTGCGCAGGGTTGCTCCTGCTGCTGGCCCTGATCCCCGCCCTCGGCGTTCAAGCCGCCACGGCTCCCGCGTCCACGATCCCTGCGGACAGCACCGCCAGCCTCTACCGCACGCCGGCGCCGGCCCTGGTGGCCCTGGTGGACGCGCCGCCGACCCCGGGCGTGCGCCTCGACCCCCGGCGCGAGTGGCTGCTGCTGCTCGACCTGCCGAGCCTGCCGCCCATCTCCGAGTTGGCGGAGCGGGAGCTGCGCCTGGGGGGGCTGCGCATCCGGCCGCGCAGCCACGGACCGAGCCGCTCGGGCTATGCCACGGGGCTGCGCCTGCTGCGCCTCGCGGACCTCGCCGAGCGCAAGGTCTCGGGCCTGCCGGACGGCGCGCGCATCGAGAACGTCCGCTTCTCGCCGGACGGTGCCCGCTTCGCCTTCACCAACACCGGGGCCGACGGCATCGAGCTCTGGGTGGCCGAGGTGGCGACGGGCCAGGCGCACCGGCTGGGCACGCCGTACCTCAACCTCTCCGCCGGCACCTCGCCGCAATGGCTGCACGACGGCTCCCTGGTGGCCACTCTCCTGGTGCCGGACCTGGGGCCGGAGCCCGCGGCGCCGGCGGTGCCGGCGGGCCCCATCCTGCAGGAGAACCGCGGCAGGACGGCGCCGGCGCGGACCTATCAGGACCTCCTCAAGAGCGCCTACGACGAGGCCCTGTTCGAGCACTACCTGTCCTCGCAGGTGGCCCGCATCGCACCCGACGGCCAGGTCACGCCTCTCGGCCGGCCGGGGCTGGTGGCGAGCGTCTCGCCGTCTCCCGACGGCCGCTATCTGCTGGTGGAGACGCTCCACAAGCCGTTCTCTTACCTGGTGCCCGCCAACCGTTTCCCCCATCGCAGCGAGGTGTGGGACCTGGAGGGGCACGTCGTGCGCACCGTCGCCGACCTCCCCCTCCAGGAGGAGATCCCCATCACCTTCGGCAGCGTCGGCACCGGGCCGCGGGACCTCTCGTGGCGCGAGGACGCTCCGGCCACCCTCTCCTGGGTGGAGGCGCTCGACGGCGGCGACGCCGGCCGCGAGGCCAAGGAGCGCGACCGGGTGCTCACGCTCGCCGCCCCGTTCCAGGGCGATCCCACGCCCCTGGTGACTCTCGGGTTCCGCTTCGAGGGCGTCAACTGGGGCAACGACGGCCTCGCCCTGGTCTCCGAGACGTGGTGGAAGACGCGCCGCACCCGCACCTGGATCGTCCGTCCCGGCGCCGGCGAGAAGGCGAAACCGGAGCTCCTCTTCGACCGCTCCTTCGAGGACCGCTACTCCGATCCGGGCACACCGCTGACGGTCGCCAACGCCTGGGGCCGCGAGGTGATCCAGACCGCGGACGGCGGCAGGACGATCTTCCTCGCCGGCCTCGGTGCCTCGACCGAGGGGGATCGCCCGTTCCTCGACGCCCTGGATATTTCGGCGAATGGATCGAAAAAGCCGCGTCGCCTCTTCCGCTCGGAGGCGCCCCACTACGAGGATCCGACGCAGCTCCTGGATGCCGAGGGGCGCTATGTCCTGGTGCGCCGCGAGGCGGTCGAGGAGCCGCCCAACTGGTTCGTCCGCGACCTGAAGACCGGCAGGCTGCGCCAGGTCACCCATTTCCCCCATCCCACGCCGCAGCTCCTGGGCATCCACAAGGAGCAACTGCGCTATGCCCGGCCGGACGGGGTCCAGCTCACCGGCACGCTCTACACGCCGGCCGGCTGGAAGCCCGCGGACGGGCCGCTGCCGCTGGTGATGTGGGCCTATCCCCAGGAGTTCAAGAGCGCCAGCGCCGCCGGCCAGGTGACGGGCTCGCCCTATCGCTTCGCCCGCGCCTCCTGGCCGTCGCCCCTGGTGTGGCTGACTCAGGGGTACGCCGTGCTGGACAATCCCAGCATGCCCATCGTCGGCGAGGGCGACAAGGAGCCCAACGACACCTACGTGGACCAGCTCGTGGCCTCGGCCAAGGCGGCGGTGGACGAGGTGGTGAAGCGCGGCGTGGCCGACCGGCAACGGATCGCCATCGGCGGCCACTCCTATGGCGCCTTTACCACGGCCAACCTGCTCGCCCACTCCGACCTCTTCGCCGCCGGTATCGCCGAGAGCGGCGCCTACAACCGCACGCTGACGCCGTTCGGCTTCCAATCCGAGGAGCGCGACTTCTGGCACGCCTCGGACGTCTACATGAAGATGTCCCCCTTCCTCTACGCGGACAAGGTCCATCACCCCCTGCTCCTCGTCCACGGCCAGGCCGACAACAACCCGGGGACCGACCCCATCCAGAGCGACCGCTTCTACAACGCCCTCAAGGGCAACGGCGCCACCGTCCGTCTGGTGGTGCTGCCCTTCGAGAGCCACGGCTACCGGGCGCGGGAATCGGCCCTCCACCTGCTGTGGGAGAGCTCCAACTGGCTGGACACGTACGTGAAGAACCGGCCGGCGGAGACGCGGGACGCAGCGGCGGGGAAACCGGGGGCTAAGCCTTGAACGCCCCGGGCTCGATGCCGTACTGCTGCATCTTGGTGTAGAAGTTCTTGTAGTCGATGCCCGCTGCCTTCGCTGCCTGGCTGATGTTGCCCCGGGCCTCGCGCAGGCAACGGGCGACGTAGTCCCGCTCGAAGCGCTCCACCACCCGCTGCTTGGCCTCGCGGAAGCCGGAGGTCTCGGGCTCCGACTCCAGAGGCAGCAGCGGGCGCAGCTCACGCAGGGTCTCCGGCAGGTGGCGCGGCTCGATGACGGGCCCCTCGGCCAGCAGCACGGCCCGCTGCAGCAGGTTCTGCATCTCGCGGACATTGCCGGGATAGTCGTAGGCGAGGAGCAGCGCCTCGGCCTCCGGCGACAGGCGCTTGGCCCGGCCGCCCGGACGGCCGGCCAGCTTGGCCAGGAAGTGGCGCAGCAGCAGCGGCAGGTCGGACCGCCGCTCGCGCACGGCCGGCAGCCGCACCTCCACCACGTTCAGCCGGTAGAGGAAGTCGCGCCGCACCTTCCCCTCCCGCACCAGGCCGGCGAGGTCGCGGTTCGTGGCCGAGACGACCCGCACGTCGGCGCGCCGGATCTGCGTGCTCCCCACTCGCGAGTACTCGCCGTTCTCCAGCACCCGCAGGAGCTTGACCTGGAGGGGCGGCGTCAGCTCCCCCACCTCGTCGAGGAGGAGCGTGCCGCCCTCGGCGCGCTCGAACCAGCCCGGCTTGTCCGCCACCGCGCCGGTGAAGGCGCCGCGCACGTGGCCGAAGAGCTCCGACTCCAGGAGGTTCTCGGGCAGCGCGCCGCAGTTGACGGGGACGAAGGGTTTGGCCCGGCGCCGGCTGTTGAAATGGAGGGCGCGGGCCACCAGCTCCTTGCCCGTGCCGCTCTCGCCCTGGATGAGGATGGTGGCGTCCGAGTCCGCCACCTGCGAGATCAGCTTGAGCACCGCCAGCAGCGCCGGGTCCTGCCCGACGATGGCCCCGAAGTCGTAGCGCCCCCGCAGCTCCTCGGCCAGGGCGCCGATGTGCTGCTGCAAACGCCGCCGCTCGAGCGCGTTGCGGGCCGCCAGCGAGATGAATTCCGAGAAGCTCGCCACCAGCCCGGCCGTCTCCGCCGAGAACACCCCCTCGAAGCTGCGGTTGTCCAGATAGACGACGCCGAGGATCTGGCCGCCGTCCCGGATGGGATGGCAGATCACCGACAGGATCAGCAGCCGCAGCACGCTCGCCCGGTTCCCCAGGGCGGGATCGTCCAGCACGTTGGGATGCCAGAAGGGCTCCCCCGAGGATTGGACCTGGCGCAGGATGCCGCGGCTGACCTCGAACTCGGGACGCTCGATGTCCTCGCGGGCGAGATTGCGGGCCGTCTCCACCACCACCTCGCCCTCCGGCCCTGGCGGGTCGAAGAGCAGGATCATCCCCCGCTCGGCGCCGCACAGCTCGATGACGCCGTCGAGCGCCGCGGTGAGCACGCGGTCCAGGTCGCTCTCGGCGAGCACCCTCTTGCCCAACTCCAGGAGGCGTTCGAGCATTTCTATGGCTTCCTCACCCGAAGTCTGGCATTGTCGCCCCAGATAGTCCACCCCTTTCGCAACCGCGACCAGGTTCGCGGAGAGCTGCAAACCCTTAAGCAGCAAAGAGTTGAGGATCAGAGCTGAAACTGGGGAGGGCAGGCATCACCCTTGCGCTGGAGAAGGGCGTCACGACGACCGCCTTCAACGGCGGCGCCTCCTTCAGGGGACGGGCCACGGACAGAGCCCGCCCCTCTTTTTTTGCGGCCGGTTCCCTGGTACATCCCTTGCGTTGGCGAGGCTCCATGAGAGACGACTCGCAGACGACACAGGAAGACACCGGGACGAGCGAGCAGTTCTACATCCTTGCCACCAGCCCGCGGGCTGACGACCACACCCGCGTGCTCAAGCACGGCGAGAGCTTCGCCGTCTTCGATCGTGCCGGCGCCATCCGGCCCGAGGGTCTGGGCGAGTTGGGCCTGTTCCACGAGGGGACCCGGTTCCTCAGCACCTTCGAGCCGCTCCTGGAGGAGCAGCGGCCACAGCCCCTGAGCTCGACGGTGCGGCCCGACAACGTGCTGATCACCGACCTCACCCATCCGGACTTCGACCGCTTCCCCGGCGGTCTGCTGCCCCGCCACACCGTCCACGTCTTCGGCCTGGGCTTCCTCTGGGACGGCGTCTTCTACTCCCGCTTCCGGCTCCACAACTATGGAATGCGGGAGCTCGACCTGCGCTTCTCTCTGCGCTTCGCCGCCGACTACGCCGACGTCTTCGAGGTCCGCGGCACCCCCCGCCCGCGGCGCGGGCACAGGCTCGATCCGGTGATCGGCGGGACGACCGCGGTCCTGGGCTACGAGGGTCTCGACGGCCGCCGGCGCCACACTCGCATCACCTTCTCCCTGGAGCCCGCGGAGCTGACGGACTCCCTCGCCGATTTCCGGGTGAGCCTCGCACCGCGCGGCGAGGAGACGCTGACCGTCACTGTCGCCTGCGAGGCGGGCCGAGAGGCGCCGCGCACGCTGAGCTTCGGCCCGGCCCTCGACCGCTCCACCGCCGCGCTGGAGGAGCGCCGCTCCGGCTGGCCGGCGATCGAGACCTCGAACGGACAGTTCGACGAGTGGCTCGACCGCTCCCTCTCCGATCTTCAGATGCTGATCACCGAGACTCGGCACGGTCTCTACCCCTATGCGGGCATCCCCTGGTTCAGCACCGTCTTCGGCCGCGACGGCATTCTCACGGCCCACGAGATCCTGTGGCTCGACCCGGGAGTGGCCCGCGGCGTGCTCTCCTTCCTTGCCGCCACCCAGGCCCGGGAGGTCATTCCCGGGCAGGAGGCAGAGCCGGGCAAGATCGTCCACGAGATGCGCCACGGCGAGATGGCCGCCCTGGGCGAGGTCCCCTTCGGCCGCTACTACGGCAGCGTCGACGCCACGCCCCTCTTCGTCATCCTGGCGGGAGCCTACCAGCAGCGCACGGGCGACCTCGCCTTCCTGGAATCGATCTGGCCCAACGTCGAGCGCGCCCTCTCCTGGATCGACGATCACGGCGACCAGGATGGCGACGGCTTCGTGGAGCACTCCCGGCGGGCTCCCAACGGCCTCGCCGCCCAGGGGTGGAAGGACTCGGCGGACGCGATCTTCCACCGCGGCGGCGCCCTCGCCGAGGGTCCCATCGCCCTGTGCGAGGTCCAGGGCTACGTCTACGCGGCGCGGCGGGAGGCGGCGCGCCTCGCCCGGCTCCTGGGCCGCGAGGGCCGGGCCGCGGATCTGGACCGGCAGGCCGAGGAGCTGCGGGAGCGCTTCGAGCGGACCTTCTGGTGTGAGGAGATCTCCACCTACTGCCTGGCGCTCGACGGTGCCAAGCGCTCGTGCGAGGTGCGCTCCTCCAACGCCGGCCACGTCCTCTTCACCGGCATCGCCAGCCCGAACCGCGCCTGGCGCGTCGCCCACACGCTGCTCAACGAGTCGTCCTTCTCCGGCTGGGGAGTGCGCACGCTCGACTCCGGCGAGGCCCGCTACAACCCGATGTCCTACCACAACGGCTCGGTCTGGCCCCACGACAACGCCCTGATCGCCCTCGGCATGTCGCGCTGTGGCCGCAAGGACGGCGCGGTGAAGATCCTCTCCGGCCTCTTCGACGCCAGCACCTGGCTCGACCTGCGCCGCATGCCCGAGCTGTTCTGCGGCTTCCATCGCCGGGGCCACGAGGGGCCGACCCTCTATCCGCTGGCCTGCGCTCCCCAGGCCGCATCCGCGGGCGCTGTCTTCCTCATCCTTCAGGCCTGCCTGGGGTTGGAGATCGACGGCGCCCGCCGGCGCGTCACCTTCGATCGCCCCGAGCTGCCCGAGTCTCTCGACCGCCTGGCGCTGCGCAATCTCCGGGCCGGCGACGCCGCGGTGGACGTCGTGCTGCAGCGCTACGCCGGGGATGTGGCCCTCCACATCGAGCGCCGGGAGGGGGAGCTCGAGGTGGTGGTGCTGAAGTAGCTCTGCTGACGGATCGCAGACGCAGAGCAGCACCGTTCGAGCCCGCTCCCGCTGTCTCCACACCTCTGTCTTGTAATTTTCGTTCCATTGCGTTGTAATCATCGTTGCATGGCATCCCTCCCTCTCACCCGCGTCCGCTCCACGCTCGGACTGGAGCGCAACGTCGTGTCCATGCTGGCGATGTTCCTCGTGCTGGGGATGGGCGAGGAGCTGTGGACGCGCTTCGTGCCCAAGTATCTGGAGCTGCTGGGAGCGGGCGCCTGGGCGGTGGCGTTCTATGGCACGCTGCGGGACCTCCTCGACGCCCTCTACCCGTATCCTGGCGGCTGGCTGGCGGACCGCGTGGGCCGGCGGGCGTCGCTGGTGACCTTCGCGGTGCTGGCGATGGGCGGCTATGCGATCTACCTGGCGGCGCCGAGTTGGCCGTGGATCCTGGCCGGCACGGTGCTGGTGATGGCCTGGAGCAGCCTGACGCTGCCAGCGATCTTCGCCGTGCTCGGCGACCACCTGCCGCCGGGGCGGCGGGCCACGGGGTTCGGGATTCAGGCCATCCTCAAGCGAGTGCCCATCATCCTGGCACCGCCTCTGGGCGGATGGCTCATCGCCCGGTTCGGGTTCCAAGGCGGCGTGCGGGCGGGGCTCGCCGCGACTCTCCTCCTGGCCCTGGCGGGGATCGCCGTCCTCAGGCGCTCCTACGTGGAAACGGCCGTGCCGGCGCCGGACCAGGAGAGCCTGCCCGGCCTCTGGCGGCGGATGGACCCGGGGCTGAAGCGGCTGCTGGTGGCGGACGTGCTGGCGCGCTGGGCCGAGGGCATTCCCAAGGTCTTCATCCTCTTCTTCGTGCTCGACGTGCTGGGCGGCAGCGCTCTGGAGTTCGGGGCTCTGACCAGCGTGCAGACGATCGCCTCCACCCTGGTCTACATTCCGGTGGCGCGGCTCGCCGACCGCATGAACCGCAAGCCGTTCGTGCTGCTCACCTTCGCCTTCTTCGCCCTCTTCCCCCTGGTGCTGGTGACCGCTCACGGCCCGGCCTGGCTGGCGGCGGCGTTCGTCGTCGCGGGCCTGCGCGAGACGGGCGAGCCGGCGCGCAAGGCGCTGATCGTCGACCTCGCTGCGGCGGGGGCGCGGGGCCGGGCCGTGGGCCTCTACTACCTGATCCGCGGCCTCGCCGTGTTCGCCGCTCCCCTGGTGGGGGGATGGCTTTGGACTCTCGACCGGCGGCTCCCCTTCTACGTCGCTTTCGGAGTGGGAGCCGCCGGCTTTTTGGCCCATGCCCGGTGGGGACCGGGAGACGTGCAGGGCCTTCCCGAAAGGAGACCGTCATGAAATGGATCACCCGCGAGCGCGTGAAGGTGGACCGCGTGGCCTGCCCCTGGCTGATCAGGAAATTCGTTGACCCGGACGCTGAATTCCTCTTCGTCCCCGCGGCCCGGGTGCTGGAGATCGCCGCCCGCGAGGGCGCGATTCCCTACGACGTCGAAGGGGTCGAGCTCGGCCACCACGGCGGCGAGTGCTCCTTCGAGGCCATCCTCCACAAGCACGGGCTGGACGGCGATCCCGTCCTCGTCCTGCTGGGGAAGATCGTCAACGGCGCCGACACCGACAACTCCCTCTGGCACCAGCCCGAAGGCCCCGGCCTCCAGGCCATCGCCGAAGGCTTCCGGCACCTCGGCTTCGCGGACGACCACGAGATCAACCGCGCGGAGTGGATCGTCTACGACGCGCTGTATGCGTATTGCAGAGCGCGCCTGGGAGCGCCGGCGCCCCCGCCGGTCTCTGCCGTATCCTTATAGCCGTGCGCTGGCTCGGCCTCACCTACACCCTCTCCTCGGCCGCCGCTTCGAGCAGGCGGGTCGCCGTCTGGCGGCGTCTGCGTCAGCTCGGGGCGGTGTCGCCCACGGGCTCGCTCTACCTGCTGCCGGAGAGCGAGGAGACGGCCGAAGCCTTCGACTGGCTCGCCCAGGAGATCGAGGACGGCGGCGGCGAGGCCCTGTTGCTGCGCGTCGATCGCTTCGAGCGCAAGGCGGAGACGAAGCTGATCGAAACGTTCCAGGCCGCTCGCGACGAGGAGTACCGGAAAATCGCGGCTGAGGCCGGGGAGGCGCTGGAGCCGGCCGGCCAGGAGGGCCTGCGGGAGCGCCTGGAGAAGCTGCGCCGGCGTTTCGCCGAGGCGGCGCGCCTCGACTTCTTCCAGGCGTCCGAAGGCCCCCGGGCCGCCGCGGCGCTGGCGCGGATCGAAGCCGCCCTGGGCCGCGAAAGCCTCGCGCAGGAAGTCCCCGCCGCCGCCCGGGAGCGCTACCAGGGGCGGCGCTGGGTGACCCGTCCCCATCCCCACGTCGACCGCCTGGCCTGCGCCTGGCTGATCCGTCGCTTCGTCGATCCGCAGGCCGAGATCCGCTATGCCGACGCTCCGGCGGAGGGCGAGGTCTCCTTCGACCTGCGGGACGCCGACTTCGGCCATCGCGGCAACCTCTGCACCTTCGAGACGATGCTGGCCGCCTTCGGGCTGGGCGGCGACCCTGCCCTCGCCGCCCTGGCCGAGATCGTCCACGAAATCGACCTGCGCGACGGCACCTCGGCCCGCCCCGAGGTCCCTGGCGTCGACGGCATCCTGCGCGGCTGGTCCGCCGCCGGCTGGCCCGACGCCGAGCTCGAGCGCCACGGCGTGGCCCTCTTCGAAGGGCTGTACGGAGCGCTGGGACAGACCCGGTCCACCCCTGGAACCTCTACCCGCAAGAAAAGGAAACCTGCATGACCTCGCCGTCTCTGTAGCCGGCGAGCTCCAGGCCGTCCGATGCGCTACCATCCCCCTGTGCCCACCCGCTACCTGGAGGACTCGACCCCTGTCATCCAATTCGATCCCCAGCTCGAAGTGTCGCCCTTCGTCCTGTTCCGGCGGCTGAAAGAAGGCCAGGGACCGATACTGATCGACGTGCGGCAGGGGCCGGGCGCGCTCACCCTGGCGGGAGCCGTCCCCTACCCCGGCCCGGAGTGGTCGCCGCCCGCGGACCGCGACGTGGTGCTCTTCGACGACGATGGCACCGTCGCGCTGGACGGTGCCCGTCACATGCAGGCTGCCGGCTGGCCGCGGGTGAAGGCCCTGTTCGGCGGCCTGGAGCTCTACGAGTTCTCGCTCGACCCGCAGGTGGTCGGCGAGGAGACTTTCCTCCTCCGCGCCGCCGCCGAGCCCTAAGAGGGTGTCTCGAAAGGGATACCCCCCACTGTAGAGACGCCCCGCGGGGCGTCTCTACAGTGGGACCGGGCGGAATCGCCACTTCTCAGCCACTCTCCCAGAGGCAGACCATCGTGTCCTCCCTTTGGAACAACCTGGTTCGCCTCTCTAACAATGCCTCGCGCCGCGGCGGCGGTGACTCGCGCCACGACACCAGCGACTCGCGCCGCGGTAGCGATGGCTCACGCCGTGGCGGCGATGACTCGCGCCACGGCAGCGGTGACTCGCGCCACGGCAGCGGTGACTTGCGCCGCGGCAGCGGTGGCTCCTGCCACGGCGGCGATGGCTCGCGCCACGGCGGCGGTGACTCGCGCCACGGCGGCGGTGACTCCTGCCGCGGCAGAGATGGCTCCCGCCATCTCGATGCGGTCCGGCGCGAAGCGGTTTGGCCCACGAGGCCGCGCTGGTCTGGCGGCCTTTCCTGGTCTAAGGGATCAACCGGATCAACCCCCGGCCTTCGCGGCCTCCACCTGCTCGTCCAGTTTGGCGCCCATTTCGAGCGTCCGGCGGTAGGCGGCGTCGATGGCATCGGTGAGCACCGCCGAGAAGCGGCCGTGCTGGAGGACGTGGAGAGCGCGGGAGGTGGTGCCGCCGGGTGAGGCCACGCCGTCGATCAGCTCCGAGACGTGGCGATCCGAGGCGAGAATCATCTCCGCCGTGCCGAGGATCGTCTCCAGCACCGACCGCCGGGCGAGGCTGCGCGACTCGCCGATGAAATTGGCACCGTCCTCGATCGACTTGACGAACAGGGCGATCAGGGCCGGGCCCGTGCCGTGGACGGCGGTGGCACGGTCCACGTCCGCCTCGTCCGGGACGTAGATCTCCTGGCCCATGGTCTGGAGGATGCTCCGCACCGTGCCGCGTACCGGCTCGGAGACCTCGGGCGTCGCCGTCCAGATGGTCATGCCCCGGTGGATCTGGCAAGGGAGGTTCGGCATGCAGCGGACGATCGCGGGGTGATCCAGGGCCCGGCCGACGGTGGCCATGCGCGCGCCGGCGATGACCGACATCACCAGTTGCTCCTGGCGGACCCTCGGCTTGATCTGCTTCAGCACCTTGGCCAGCGTCTGGGGCTTGACCGAGAGGACGATCAGGTCGGCGTTGTCCACCGCCTCCAGGGTGTCCGTGGTGCCCCGCACGCCATAGCTCGTAAAGAGCTGGTCCGCGCGCTCCTGGCGAGGACCGGCCGCCCAGATCCTCTCGGGCGCCGTCATGTCTCGGGAGACAAGCCCGCTGATCATGACCTCCGCCATGACCCCCGAGCCGATGAACGCGATCCGTGGTTTTTCCATCCTCGCTCCTTCCCTCGCACCGTTCCTCGAAAGAGGGAGGATTCTAGAGGAAAAGCTAAAGCGTCACCACCCGGCCGGAGTCCCGGATCATCCGCGCGAAGCTCTGCCATCCCAGGAGGGCATCGACCGCAGCCTGAACGGCGGCGGGATCGAGTCCCAGCAGGCGGACGGAGGCGCTGCACGCATAGAGGCGGATCAGGCCGTCGGCGCGGCCGGGGGCCAGCATCGCGGAGAGCGGCGGCATGGCGAGCGCCTCCAGCCGCTCGGCCGACACGGGAGGCTGGGGATCGAGCTCATCCCATCGTCCCCGGGCCCAGGCATCGAGCGCCCCGAAGAACAGCGCCACGTCCACCCGCTCCCCCACCGCCGCCACGCTCGCCGCCAGCGACGTGATCTGGAACCGCATGTCCCACGAGCCGCCGTGGGCTAGGATGAGGAGGTCGGCCATGGTCTCTACAGATCGCGAAAGGCGTCTTCGTCCTCGGGTGAGCTCCACTCACCGAAGACTGTTGCGTCCAAGGTTGGAGAGACGATGTCGCCAACGATCGTCCCGCTAGAGCGAAAAGACCCAAGCCAGTTCCTCGGCTTGAGAGGTGAGACAGGAACGATCTCAGCCAGAGGCTCGCCCGAGCGCGTGATCCGAACAGGCTGCCCCGTGCGATGCACCCTCTCGAGCACTGCGACACAAACAGTCCTGAACTTAGAGATCGGCATGCTCTCCATGACTGAAGGATACTATGGTCCCCATCGCCTGCCGCCTGGGCAGTGCCGCTCGCGAGGGGCCCCCCACGGGAGCACCCCCCATTTCTCCTCATGACCCAGGTGTACCGCGCAGCAGGCGTCCGGGCTCTCTTACCACGAGCCCATCTGGGCTTGGCCTGTTCTTGGGAAGTCCTGGGAGTCGTCTTCTTCTGACAAGGAGAGCACAGCTACTTCGAGCTCGTGGCGCGCCTGATCGGCAGTGACCATCGATTCGATGATTACGGGGCAGTCCTCTGGGAGGAGCTTGGCGATGCGGCGGAAACCACAAAGTGCCGTAAAGCCAATGGGGATATGCTTCCCGTAGGGATCGACCTCGCTGAGATGGACCTGCCGCAACCGCTGCCGGAATCTTCGGAGGAGCGAGACCGCAACGGCCATCGTAGTGTCCACCTGCCGGGCATGGCCGATGTCGAAGCAGAAGCTCGCATCCGGAAGCTCCTGGAAGACCGCCTCCATCTCGGGCAAGGTCCGCCCTGTGGCCTTCCTCTGGTCCATGTTTTCCAAGCACAAGCGCGCACCCAGGAACCGCCAGCGCTCCGGAGTCGTGATGACGTCCGGGTGGACGATGATCGGCCACGCCGCTGGCACGTCCACCAGAGCCGAGATGAGCTCCTGTTCGCTCATCCGGCTCAAGGCGCTCGGAGCATGCAGCGAGACATGGGCGAAAGCTCCCAGGTCGAGGTCTCCGAGCGACGCGAGAAGCAGCGGCAGCTCGCTGTCACGAAGCGCCGAGAGCTCAATCGCCGTAGTTCCCAGCGACCGCTGCATGTCGATCCCGGCCCGAAAATCCCCTTTGGCGAGAGCGCCCGTCGAAAAGCCCAGTGGCCGCATCAGAACACCCCATATTTGGTGACCAGCTCTCGCAGGGTATCGTCCCCATAAAAGAACAGGCCTGTCAATCCTCGTTGAAAGCTCCGGCTGAGAGCACGGATACGTCCGAAAAGCTCGTCCTCCCCCGCCGCTTCGAACTTCAAGTCCTCCAGGCGCCGGCGCTCCGTTTCGTCGGCGAGCAAGCCAAGGAAATCGTCATAGGAATCCATGATGTCCGCGACAACATCCGGTCGGCCCGTCTTCAGCAACGCCTGCGACAACAGGTCAATGGGAGTAAGCCGCATCTGCTTCAGCAGGTAGTCAGTCAATTGCAGCGGCAGGGTCGCGAAGTCTGAGACGATCGAGTCCCGGTCTCCAGGTGGATTCAGCTCGAAATTGAAGCAAATCAGCAGGCCGGCTACGAAGAGCAGCTTCCGGGACATCCGCAGCTTGGCATTCCTCAGCGCCCACTTCTTATCAGACTGCTCCCATCGCTTCGCCGCGTAATCAACCGCCATTGTGCGCCAGAAGCGCACGATGTCGTTCAGCAGAAACCGTGGGACCACGACGGTTGGCTCGGTGCGCCAGGAGACGCTGACCTCTGCCACGATGTATCGGTTCAGGATGCCTCGGATCACGCGGTCGAGGACGAGTTGATTGGTGACCGCACGCGATTCCAGCAGCAGCAGGATACGGCGCGTCATGTTCTGGTTGGTATCGCGCACCCCACCGATGTGATGAATCAATTCGTGGCTGCTCGCCAGCGTCCCGAAGGTCTCGGTCGTACCAGGTTCAGCAAGCTGCAGACCTGTCAGAAACCGACGCACCTCCTGGGCAACACGAAAGTGCTCGGGATCCGACGGACCATCGATCAGCAAAGACCAGTCGACATCGCTTCCCGGGGTCATCTCACTTCGGGCGAACGACCCGAACACCACCAAGGCGGTATTATCCGAGGTCAGCCGGCCCAGAGGCTCCAACTCGCGGAAACGCCGAGCCGTCAGCTCACGGGCACTCGCGATCGCCGGCCATTCCTTCGAGTGCTTTGCGCGCAAGCGTTCGAACGGAGGTGCAGCATCCGGTGGGTCCGATCTCTCTCCCATTCCACCTCTATCGAGTGGGGCCGGGACGGCCACGCAGACCTCACGGGCCGCCCCGACTCTGATAACCCTCGTCAGCTCACCGCCCCGCCCACCGTCCACGTATCCCCCGCCTTGAGCAACGCGTCCAGCTTGCCGAGGCCCAGGCGGTCGGTTTCCTGCTGCATCTGCTCCACCACCCGCTCCTCATACGCCGGCTGGGTGACCTGGCGGAAGACGCCGAGGGCCGTCGGGAAGTGCGGCGGCAGGAGCTGGGCGGCGAGGAAGGCCGTGGCGGGGTTGTCCAGCGACTCGTCCCACACCACGCAGTCGTCGGGGCCGACGCCGTCGCCGAGCTGGACGACCTCCATCTCGGTTCCCCGCATCCGGATCCCCTTGTCCTTGTTCTTGCCGTAGACCAGGGGCTTGCCGTGCTCCAGGTAAAGGACGTTGTCGTCCTTGGCCTCCTTGTCCGTCATGTAGGTGAAGGCCTTGTCGTTGAAGATGTTACAGTTCTGGTAGATCTCGACGAAGGCCGTCCCCTTGTGCGCCGCCGCCCGCCGCAACGTGTCGCGCAAATGGGCCTGGAAGATGTCGACGCTGCGAGCCACGAAGGTGGCGCCGGAGCCGAGGGCCAGCGACAGCGGGTTGAACGGATAGTCCACCGAGCCCGCGGGGGTCGACTTGGTCTTCTTGCCCAGCTCCGAGGTCGGCGAGTACTGCCCCTTGGTGAGGCCGTAGATGCGGTTGTTGAACATCAGGATCTTGACCCCGACGTTCCTCCGAAGGGTGTGGATCAGGTGGTTGCCGCCGATCGACATGGCGTCGCCGTCGCCGGTGGCGATCCACACCTCCAGCTCCGGTCGCGACAGCTTCAGGCCGGTGGCCACCGCCGGCGCCCGGCCGTGGATGGAGTGGAACCCGAAGGTGTTCATGTAGTACGGGAAGCGGCTCGAGCAGCCGATCCCGGAGACCACCACGAACTTCTCGCGGGGAATGCCCAGCTCGGGGAAGACCTGCTGTACGGCCGAGAGGATGGCGTAGTCGCCGCAGCCGGGGCACCAGCGCACCTCCTGGTCGGTCTGGAAGTCCTTCTTGGTAAGGGTCGGCAGGGTCGTCTCAGTGAGCATGGGCGTTCGACTCCAGGATCTGTTGAATCTTGTTGAGGATCTCGTGCCGCGCGAACGGCTGGCCTTGGACCTTGGACAGGGTGATCACGTCCTTGAGATAGCGGGCCCGCACCAGCAGGGCGAGCTGGCCCAGGTTCATCTCGGGGATCAGCACCTGGCGGAAGCGGGCGAGCACGTCCCCGAGGTTCTTCGGGAACGGATTGAGGTGCCGCAGATGGGTGCGGGAGACCGACAGGCCCTGCTTGCGCGCGTCGTTCACCGCGCCGGTGATGGCGCCGGAGGTGGAGCCCCAGCCCAGCACCAGGAGCTCGCCCTCGGCGTCGCCGTGGACCTCCAGGTCCGGGATGTCGTTGGCGATGCGCTCCACCTTCTCGGCCCGCAGGTGGATCATCTTCTCGTGGTTGGCGGGATCGTAGGAGACGTTGCCGGTGACGTCCTCCTTCTCCAGGCCGCCGATCCGGTGCTCCAGCCCCGGGGTGCCCGGGATGGCCCACGGCCGCGCCAGCGTCTCGGGGTCGCGGGCGTAGGGCTGGAACCCCTCCGGGTTGGTGCGGAACTCGAAGCGCAGGTCCGGCAGGTTCTCGACTTCGGGGAGCTTCCAGGGCTCGGAGCCGTTGGCGATGTAGCCGTCGGAGAGCAGGACCACCGGCGTCATGTACCGGGTGGCGATCCGCACCGCCTCCAGGGCGACGTCGAAGCAGTCCTTGGGCGAGGAGGCGGCCACGATGGGCATGGGCGAGTCGCTGTTGCGTCCGAACATCACCTGCAGCAGGTCCGCCTGCTCGGTCTTGGTGGGCAGGCCGGTCGACGGGCCGCCGCGCTGGATGTCGCAGACGACCAGCGGCAGCTCGGTCATCACCGCCAGGTTCATGGCCTCGGATTTGAGGGCAATGCCCGGCCCGGAGGAGGCGGTAATGCCGAGCGCGCCGCCGAAGGAGGCGCCGATGGCCGCGCAGACGGCCGCGATCTCGTCCTCCGCCTGGAAGGTGGTGACGCCGAAGTTCTTGAAGTGCGACAGCTCGTGCAGCACCTCCGAGGCCGGTGTGATGGGGTAGGCGCCGAGGAACAGCGGCAGCCCGCTGCGCCGGCTCGCCGCGATCAGACCCAAGGCCAGGGCGGTGTTGCCCGTGATGTTGCGATACAGGCCCGGCTCCAGGGTCGCCGCCGGAATCTCGTAGCGGTCGTGGAACAGCTCGGTGATGTCGCAGAAGTTCCAGCCCGCCTTGAGGACCTTGATGTTGGCCTCGGCCAGCAGCGGCTTCTTGGCGAACTGCCGCTGGAGGAAGGTGATGGTGTTGTCCATCGGCCGCGAGAACAGCCAGTAGCACATCCCCAGGGCGAACATGTTCTTGCACCGCTCCACCGACTTCGACTCCAGGCCGCTGCCGTCGAGGGTCCGCCGAGTCATGGTGGTGATCGCCGCCTGGAAGACGCGGTACTTGTCCAGGCTGTGGTCCTCCAGCGGGTTGCTGGCGTAGCCGGCCTTGGCGAAGTTGCGGGCGTTGAACTCGTCGGTGTTGACGATGACGATGCCATTCTGCTTCAGGTCCTTCAGCTCCTTCTTGAGGGCGGCCGGATTCATCGCCACCAGCACGTCGGGAGCATCGCCCGGGGTGTGAATGTCATAGTCGGCGATCCGGACCTGGAAGGCCGACACGCCGGGCAGGGTGCCGGCGGGCGCGCGGATCTCCGCCGGAAAGTCCGGCAGGGTGGACAGGTCGTTGCCGAACATCGCCGAGGTGTTGGTGAACTGGCTGCCCGTCAACTGCATGCCGTCCCCCGAGTCGCCGGCGAAGCGGATGACGACCTCGTCGAGCTTCTCGGGGGAGATCTCTCGTCTCTCTTTTTCTGCGACCGTGGTGCTCATGATCCTCTCTTTTCCAAGAATGAGAACAGAAAAGGCCGGGCGTTCATGCCAGGTCTCTCGTTTCGTACGGGACCTACCGGGAAATGCATCGGGGCGAATCTTACCAGAGGTCGGCCCCGCGTGCCCCACACCGTGGGGCGGGGCTTGTCGCCCCAGGCGGGAGCCGGAGCACCTACCCTTGTAGAGGGCGCGCACGACCGGGGCATGCCGCTGCGGCCGTTGGCCGCCCCCTGAAGGAGAAACCCCATGCGCAAGACACTCCCGCTGTGTACCGCCCTGCTCCTCGGGCTCCTCGCCTGCGGCGCCGCCCTGGCCCAGGCCCCCGCCTCCATGCTGCCGGGCGAGTTGCCTGCCGCCATCACGGCCCCGCCGCAGACCGAGTCGGACACCAAGACCCCGCTCCTCCAGCAGCTCCAGGCGGCGGTCGACTCGCCCCTCGCCGGCGCGCAGCCGCGCGCCGCGCTGTGCAGCCCACCGACCGCCTTCGTCTGTGTCAACAAGCAGTGCGAGTGCCAGCGGTTCACCTGCGCACGGTGCGGGATCAAATCCTTCACCTGCGACGAGAACACGGGTAAGTCCTCCTGCGTCTGCAAGAGCTGCTGAGGCGAGTGGGAGGGGCGGGAGAGGATAAGGGGTTGAGGGCCCGCCCCGCAGGGGCGCCTGTCGGGATAGAATCGGCCGCCAAGGCAGCCCCGTCCCAGGAGGAAGAGGATGAAGATCGGCATCGGCTCCGACCACGCCGGGTATCGCTACAAGGAGGAGATCAAGAAGTACCTGACGAAGCTCGGCCACGAGGTGAAGGACTTCGGCACCAACTCCGAGATGACGGTCGACTATCCCGCCTTCATCCGCCCGGTGGCCGAGGCCGTGGCCCGCGGCGAGGTGGAGCGCGGGGTCGTGCTCGGCGGCTCGGGCAACGGCGAGGCCATGGTCGCCAACCGCGTGCGCGGCGTGCGCTGCGCCCTGTGCTGGAACGACGAGTCGGCGCGCTTCGGCCGCCAGCACAACGACGCCAACGTGATCTCCCTGGGACAGCGGATGATCTCCCTGGAGATCGCCTTGACGCTGGTGCAGATCTGGCTCGACACCCCCTTCGAGGGCGGGCGCCACGTCCGCCGCATCCAGATGATCGACGAGCCCTCCCCCGGCACGCCGTGAGCCTGGAGGCGCTGCGCCACGCCCTGGGGGCCCGGGCCCGGACCGGCGAGGTCCTGGCCCCCTACACCACCTTCCGCATCGGCGGCCCGGCCGACCTCTTCTTCGAGCCGCGAAGCGCGGACGAGCTGACGGACGCCATCCTCGCCGCCCGGCGGCTCGGCGTCCCGTTCTTCCTGCTCGGCCTGGGGGCCAATATCCTCGTCGGAGACAAGGGGTTCCGGGGGCTGGTGATCCGCAACCAGGCGCGCGGCATCGAGATTTTTCCGGCAACAGGCCAAGTCCGCGCCGAGAGCGGCGCCGTCGTCTACCCCGACCTCATCACGGCCACCATCGACCGCGGGCTCTCCGGGCTGGAGCACTACGTGGGCATCCCCTCGACGGTCGGCGGCGCCCTCTGGCAGAACCTCCACTTCCTCTCGCCGGCCCCGGCGCGGGAGCGGACGATGTTCATCGCCGAGGTGACCCGGGAGGCGGAGGTCCTCACCGCCGGGGGGGAGCGCCGGAGCGTGGATGCCGGCTGGTTCGAGTTCGGCTATGACACCTCGGTCCTCCACCACCGGCCGGACGTCGTGCTCGCGGCGACCTTCCAACTCGCGCCGGAGGACCCCGAGCGGCTGCGGCGGATCGCTGCGGAGAACCTCGAATGGCGGCGCGAACGGCACCCGCCGCTCGATACCGAGCCGAGCGCCGGCTCCATCTTCAAGAAGATCGAGGGGATCGGCGCCGGCCGGCTGATCGACGAGTGCGGCCTCAAGGGGGTGCGGATCGGCGGCGCGATGGTCACCCGCCGTCACGCCAACATCTTCGTCAACGCCGGCGGCGCCACGGCGGCGGACGTGCGGGCGCTCATCGCCCATGTCCAGGAGGTCGTCGAGAGTCAGACGGGTTACCGGCTGGAGCCGGAGATCTCGTTCGTGGGCGAATTCTAGCTGGATAGAGAGGACGGCCCCTTCCAGCGTCCCTACCGCCGCCCGAACCGCCGTTCCAGGTCCGAGTCCGTCATCTGGAGCACGATCGGCCGGCCGTGGGGGCAGGCGTAGGGCTGCTCGGCGGCGAAGAGCTCGGCCATGAGGGCTTCCATCTCCGGCGCCGAGAGGGGGTGGTGCATCTTGATCGCCGCCTTGCAGGCCATGCTGGCGGCGAGGGATTCGAGGATGCGTCGCGAGAGGTCGGCCGGGCCGCCGGCGCCGTCGCCCGAGTCCGCGGCCAGGCTGCGCAGGAGGGCTTCGGCGGCATCGGCGGAGAGCACGCCGGGCACGGAGGTCAGGGCCAGGGTGTTGCCGGAGAGGCCGGTGACGCCGAAGCCGTGCTCTTCGAGACCCGGGACGAGCTCCAGCAGGCGGAGGCGCTCGGCCGGGGCGAGATCGAGGAGGATGGGCGTCAGCAGGTGCTGTACGGGGGCCCGCTCGGCCGCCATGGCTCGGCGCAGCCGCTCGTAGAGGATGCGCTCGTGGGCCACGTGCTGATCGATGAGGTACAGGCCGTCCGGCCCTTCGAGGAGGATCAGCGTCCCCTTGTACTGGCCGAGGAGGCGGAAGGGACGCGCCTCTCCCCGCCGGCCGGAGAGGGGGACGATGGGACGCTCGATGGGCGCGTAGGACGGGGTCGCGAGCCGCGTGGGCGTCACGGGCAGCTCCACGAGAGCGGGAGGCGGCGAGGCGACCCCGGCCGATCCAGGCTCGTCGCGGGGGCCTGCGGCTGCAGGAGGAGTCCGGTTCTCCCCGAGCCCCTGCCAGGCGAACTGGACGTAGGGCTCCGCCGCCGGCGGCCGCAGCGGAGCGGCCTCCTCGCCGCGGGCCCGCTCCAGGGCGCCACGCAGAGCGGCGTAGATCCGGTCGAGCAGGCCGGGATCGCGAAAACGGACCTCGGCCTTCTGCGGATGGACGTTGACGTCCACCTCCTCCGGCGGCAGCTCCAGGAAGAGGAAGAGGGACGGAAAATCCTCGCTCTTCCACTCGTCGCGGACCGCCCGGTAAAAGTTGGCCATCACCGCCCGGTCGCGGACGAGCCGCCCGTTGACGTAGACGAAGTAGCGGCGTCCCCGGGCCGTCTCGGGAGTCCCCACGAAGCCGCGGATGGCCTCCTCCCCCTCCGTTGCGCCGTCTGGAATCTCCGCAAGCTGCGAGGCGAAGGTGGCGCCGAAGATCTGGCCAATGCGCTCCCGGGAGCCCGCCGGCGTTCCCGGAGCCGGCAGGGCGTCCAGCAGCTCGCGGCCTTCGTGGGAGACCTGGAAACGGACGTCCGGCCGCGCCAGGGCATACCCCTGGACCACCTCCAGGCAGCGGCGCAGCTCGGTCTGCGGCGCCTTGAGGAACTTGCGCCGGGCGGGGACGTTGAAGAACAGCGACCGGACCTCGATCGTCGTGCCCCGTGGACGCGAGAACGGCTCGGCCACCCGCACCCGTCCGCCCTCGATGGCCACCCGCTGACCCTCCCCCGGCTGCTCGGCCGTGGTCAGCTCCACCCGGGCGACGGCGGCGATGGTGGCCAGGGCCTCGCCGCGGAAGCCGAGGGTGGCCACCCGCTCCAGATCCTCGAAGCTGGCGATCTTGCTGGTGGCGTGACGGTCGAAGGCCGAGAGAGCGTCATCCCGCCCCATGCCAAAACCATCGTCCGCCACCTCGATCCGCGCCTTGCCGCCCCCGTCGAGCTGGATCTCCACGAGCTGCGCCCCGGCATCGAGAGAGTTCTCCACCAGCTCCTTGACCACCGACGCCGGGCGCTCCACCACCTCGCCGGCGGCGATCTGGCTCACCAGGTGGTCGGGGAGGAGGTGGATGCGGGACATGTCGCGTCTCGAAGGAACGAGCCGCGATGATATCAGGGGTGAACCGGCGAGCTTCTAGAGGAACGGCGTCCACGTCAGGGCTTTCGATCCTTTTCCGTCCCGGCATGAGCCTCCTCCGGCTCGAGGTCCCAGGTGAAGGACTCCACTGCGGCGCCGTCGCTGCCGCCCTCCCGCCCGTAGTCGTACTCCCTCGCCTCGGCCGCTGGGACGGGCTCCTCGTCGCGGGGACCCTCGATGTGGATCGCCTCCTCCTCAGGGCTCAGCTCGCTGCCCTCCGCCTCGCCTCCTCGATTTTCCGGTCCGTATTCGTAGCTCTTCTCGGCGTCCCGGCCGTGCCGGCTGCCGTGGTAGATGTCCTCGCTGTATCCGTAGGTCCGTTCCGAGTCGTCCATGGCGACCTCCTTTGTCCTGGAAGAAGTCTGCAAGGACCGGGCCGGAAAGACGCGCGCCCCGGAAGTCCCGGGGCGCGCGAAGGCTATGGGAGGATCGGTCTCAGACGGCCTTGGCCGCTCCGGCGAGGGAGGCCACGGCCTCGGCCAGGGCACTGCCGGCGGCGGCCACCGCCGTGGCCAGCGATGGCTTCGGGCGCGCGCTCGTCCGCCGTGCGAGGACGGCCTGGGCGGCGGCGAGGCGGGCGATGGGCACGCGATAGGGCGAGCAGGAGACGTAGTCGAGGCCCACCTCTTCGAAGAAGTCGATGGACTGCGGATCGCCGCCGTGCTCGCCGCAGACGCCGAGGTGCAGGTCCGGACGCGTCGCCCGGCCCCGCTCGCAGGAGAGGCGGACGAGCTGCCCCACCCCCTCGACGTCGATGCTCTGGAAGGGGTCCCACGGCAGCACCTTCTGCTCCACGTACTGGGGGAGGAAGCGGCCGGCGTCGTCGCGGGAGTAGCCGTAGGTCATCTGGGTGAGGTCGTTGGTGCCGAAGGAGAAGAAGTCGGCATGCTCGGCGATCTTGCCGGCCACCAGGGCCGCCCGCGGCACCTCGATCATAGTGCCGATTTCGATCTCGAGCTGGAGACCCTCCTCCTTGAGGATGCGGGCGATGATGCCGGCCGTCATCTCCCGCAGGAGCACCATCTCCTGCACGGTGCCCACCAGGGGGACCATGATCTCCGGCCGCACCTTCTCGCCGGCCTTGGCCCGCACGCAGGCGGCGCGGACAATGGCCTCGACCTGCATCTCGTAGATCCCGGGGACGGTGATCCCCAGGCGGCAGCCACGCAGGCCGAGCATGGGGTTGGTCTCGGCCAGGGCCTCGGCGCGCGCCTTGACGGCGACGGCATCGATCCCCATCTGCTCGGCCAGCCCCTTGAGCAGCTTCTCCTCCTTGGGCAGGAACTCGTGGAGCGGCGGATCGAGGAGGCGGATGGTGATGGGCAGCCCGGACAGCGCGGCGAAGATCCCCTCGAAATCCTTCTGCTGCATGGGCAGGAGGCGGGAGAGGGCGGCGGTGCGCGTGGCCTCGTCCTCGGCCAGGATCATCTGCCGCACCCAGGCGATGCGCTCGTCGTCGAAGAACATGTGCTCGGTGCGGCAGAGGCCGATCCCCTGGGCGCCCAGGGCGTTGGCCACGGTGGCGTCGTGGGGCGTGTCGGCGTTGGCGCGGATGCGCAGGCGCCGCTCGCCATCGGCCCACGTCAGGAGCTTGACGAAGCCTCTGGAGGCCGGCGACGGCTCGACGCCGTCGAGGAGCACGCGCAGCACCTCGGACTGGCGGGTGGCGATGCCGCCGGCGATCACCTCGCCCGTGGTGCCGTCCATGGACAGCTCATCCCCCTCATGGAAGACCTTGCCGGCCACCCGCAGCTCGCCGGCGTGCTCGTCCACGTCGAGCTCGCCTGCCCCCACGATGCAGGGCTTGCCGTAGCTGCGGGCCACCAGGGCCGCGTGGGAGGCCCTGCCGCCACGCGCGGTGAGGATGCCGGCGGAGGCGAACATGCCCACGATGTCCTCGGGCGAAGTCTCGGCCCGCACCAGAACCACCGGACCCTTGGCGGCCATCTCCGCGGCGCGCTCGGCGGTGAGGGCGATGCGGCCGGAGGCGGCGCCGGGGCCCGCGTCCACGC